>NZ_JAUEXY010000006.1:0-384934 GCF_032489375.1 Bradyrhizobium sp. SZCCHNR1098 | reverse complement strand
GGTGAGCCGCGGCCGCACAAGACGGCGGACAGGCCAAGCGTACGATCAGAAGCCGGCGACAAGAAAAGCGCGTGACGATTTCAGTCCCGTTTCCAGAGAGATGCCTTGAGCCGCTCAGCCAATGCCTTGCGCCGGTGAGATCGTTCTGCGGTGGGTCGCAAGCTCCAGTTCGGGGTGTGGCTCGCCTTCGCTCAGCTGAGCACATTCGTGCTTGCGAACAACGCCGTCGACCGTTCGAGGTCTAGGCGGCCAGACTGCCCAGTCCAGGTTCACAGCCGCGAAGAGTGGAGAGGCCGATCGCCGCCCTAGCCGGACTGCGACGGGCGGGGCAGATCGTGACTGAGCAACTCGTGCAGAGCGCAACCGACCGCTAGGAACGCACCCAACAAACCGATGATCTCGCGCCAGAGCGGCGATGGCCCAGCAAGCAAGGCAACACTCAGCGCCGTATGACGGCCGGCCATTGCTGCCGGGACGAGAAAAGCTGCTGCCACGGAGGCGCGCATCAGCGGGGATCGTGAGGTTGCGAACAGAATTCGGCCGACGGTCAGGGTGAGAGCCGCCGCGGTGAGGCCGACCAAAAATGCCCCGGCGATCCCGACGCCTGCACTCAGGACCGCCATGCTGGTGCTGACCGCAACGAAGAACGGGAGAGCGTGAACAATGAGCTTAAACAGCGCGCGGCACAATAGTCCGACGCTGAACAGTGCAAAAATGAGAGCAATCGCGGGCATGGCGGTGGCCTCCGTGCAAAGCTATGACGGGATGCGCCTTCCACCACCACCGCGGCGCGATCCGAACAATATGCATCGTGATCTGGACAAAGTTGCGGAGAGTCATGCCGGCGCTGGAGCAGCGTCCGACGCGTTGTGAGATCGGCGGAACGTCGAGGAGCTGACGGCGCTCACGCGCCGCCTTTCCCGAAGGTCCAGACGGGAATGCCGAGGCGACGGGCCTTGTCGGCGAGGTTACCTTGGATCCCCGAACCGGGGAAGACCATCACGCCGATCGGAAGCGTCTCCAGCATGGCGTCGTTGCGCTTGAACGGTGCTGCCTTGTTGTGCCTCGTCCAGTCGGGCTTGAAGGCGATCTGCGGCACCTTCCGGTTCGCGGCCCATTTGGAGGCGATCAGCTCGGCGCCTTTTGGCGAACCGCCGTGCAGAAGGACCATGTCGGGATGCTTGGCGTGAACCTTGTCGAGCCGGTCCCACACCAGCGCGACGTCATTGAAGTCAGCCCCGCCGGTGAGTGCGATCTTCGGCCCCTGCGGCAGCATGATCTCGGTCTCGGCGCGTCGCTTGGCGGCGAGGAAGTCGCGGGAGTCGATCATGGCAGCCGTCAGCGTGCGATGGTTGACCTGCGAGCCTGATCGCGGGCGCCAGGGCGATCGCGTATGCAGCTCGAAGGCCTCCGCGGCAAGGTCGCGGAACAGCTCCATGACGTTGCGGCGTTCGACCAGCGACACTCCTTCCGATGTCAGCCGCTCGAGCTCGACGGAACGGACCTCCGAGCCGTTCTGTTCGCGTTGACTCGAGCGCTGCGCCTGCTCGTTGTCGTCGAGCTCGCGTTCGATGCGCATGGTGGCGCGGTGGAACAGGTTGACCGTCGACCACAAGAGATCCTTGAGCTCAGGCTCGAGGCGGGTGTCGGAGAGAGTCGCCACCAGGGCGTCGAAGATGTCGGCGACCGCACCAGTGATGGCCCTGCCCTCCGGCAGCGGCCGCGGATCAGGCTCGTCGTCGAAGGGCCGGTAGCCGTGCAACTGGAGTTCGGCCAAAGCGTCGTCGGTCGTCGACCTAGTGTCGTGCGGCTCACGCATCTCGTCGTGGTGGTCGGACATGGGGATCCCGTCTGTGATCTCTGACCGCGCCGATCGCGGCCTTCCATAGCGATCTCCAAGACGGCGGGCGGACCGGACCAGAACCCGCTGATCACTTCGAGCAGCGGGCCGGAGCGACAGCGGAGGATGGCGGTGCGCGGCTATTTTGCTTCGCGATGCAAAGGCCCGCAAACGGGCCGGCGGAAAATAGCCGCGCACCGCCATTGCCGGACCGGACCGCCTGCCGTCCGATCGCCTCTGAAGAAGGCCCCGGCGCGGCTCTCGGAGGCTCAGATGAGATCCTCTCGCCCACCCACGAGTTGCGATCGCAGAGCAGCCCCCCCGACGTGAGACCGACGTTTAGGCCGAGATCACGTCCAGGAAGCGCGTGGCGTCCTCCGGCAACAGCTGATGGCGCAGCATATCCCGGAGCTGGGCTTTCCCGAATGCGCGCAGATCTTCGTTGAAGTCCCCAAGGCGAGGACACAGGACGATCGCCTCGATACCGGCGTCCAGCGCTCTGACCGTCAACGCCTGTGCCGCATTGATCCCGGCAGCGTCAGCGTCGACAGCGACATACAGCCGGCGCAGCGTGACCGGCCAGAGCAGCGTGGCGAGATGGTTAGCCGAGAGCGCGGCGGCAACCGGCAGGGATGGCAGCACCGTCCGCAACGACAGCATGGTCTCGATGCCCTCACCGGCCGCCAGCACGTCATCAGCAGTCCCGAAGCGAACGGCATGCCCCAGGAGATCGCCCATCGCCCGCCGCGGCGTCTCAATCGGCGCCTTGCCGAGCCGTCGATCATCAAAGCCGTCAGGATCGAGCCAGGTGCGATGGACACCGGTGATGCAGTCATCGAGATCGGTCACGGCGGCAATCAGGGCCGGCCAAGTCTCGACCGTTGTGGTGTCATCCGGGCGATAGAAGCATTGCGGATGGAACCGGAGTGCTACAGCGTTGGCAGGCGGATCGATGCCTCGATTGCGCAGATAGACCTCGCCGAGCGTCCCCATCAGCGGCTGAGACATCGCAAAGAGCCGGCGCGCCGCCTTGATCGGGTCGCGCGAAAGCCGGGGAGCCTTGGGCGGCGCGATCGGCGGATCACGCTGCCAGCGAGGCAGCTTCAGGAATCGCCGCGCCTCGTCGGCAATTTCGCGGAAGCTGCGCAGCGCGCATGTTGTCCCGATAAGGTCGAGCAGATCGCCATGCTCGCCGGTCGCGGCATCGGTCCATTTGCCGGCCGGCCCCTTCGACGAGGCATGCAGCCGGACGAACAACGAGCGGCCGGGCGTGTTGTTGATATCCCCTACTAGCCAGTACCGCCCCTCCCTCCTGCCGTTGGAGAGATAGTGACGGCAAACCGCCTCGGCCTCACGCGCGAGGCGGCGCGCCAGTTCGGACGCGTCACCTGCCATCACGGTCGCTCCCGCCCACGGACCGCCGCAATCGGAAAGCGCTTCAGAACCTTCGCCAGAATCGCTGCACCGCTTGCATCGGTCGGCACGAACATCCGCAGCTTCCAGGAGATGATCTCGCCGAACAGTCCATAGGTCCTGAGGCAATCTCTGAGCCCCTCGGTGAAGCCCAATAGCTCGATCCGATTGGCGCCCATGACGCGGGCTCGCCGCAGCTGCAGGCCTTCGGCGAGATCGAACACATGGCCGTCGCGCAGCAGTGCCGCGAACGCGTCCTCAGCTGCGAGCGCCGGTCTCTCCGCCGACATTGCCGTGACCCAAGTGAGCGGGACCTTCCGGCCGATGATGCGCTCGCCTGCATCGGTCTGGAGGCGGTAGACCCGCGTCGACTCCTGAGGCAGGCGCTTCCAGATCGGCAGCAGAAGCCCGGTGACGAGGTAGATCGTGCTGGTCGTGAACTCTGGGATGGATGCGAGCTCCGCGCTCCAGCCGGCCTTGAACTGCTCGCGATCGGCCTCGACCCAACCCTGCTCGGCGAGCTTGGCCAGCGGCACAGTGCGGCGTCCCATCGGTCCGATCAGATGAACCCGTGGCTCGATCTCGCCATCGTCGAGCAGCCAGCTCGGCGCCGGCACCTGGATCGCCGCCCGCCCCGAACGACCATTGCGCAGCGGAACAGCGCGGCGCTGCAGCAGCCGCTCCACAGCCTCGTTCAGCGGCATGGGCCGGTTGCGATCGCGCTGGGTGATGGTGACGAGATGCGTTTCGGCGCCTGTCGCCGGATGGCTGTAGATCGTGCGCCGCTCCGTGACGACGAAGCTCTCGGCGCGTAGCGTCTCCAGGCCAGCATCGTAGGTCCCTGATGCGATGGCTCCCTCGATCCGCGCTGCCAGCAACTGCTCAAACACAGTGAACAAGATGTTCTGCAGCTCGATGGTCAGCGCCAGAAGCCGGTTCAGGAATGTCGTGATCGGCGGCAGCTCGTCACGCAAGCCGTTGTCGTCCGTCAGCTTCAATCCCGTCGCCTGCTCGAACCGCTGCAGCGAGCAGCTTCCGACCTGGCCACGAACCAGTAGCCCATAGAGCTGACGCAGCGCATCGCGGGCATGCGGGCTTTCGAGATTATCCTCCGGGCGGAACAGCCCCTGCCCGCCGGTCTGGCGCTGGCCGCGGGTGATGGCTCCCAGCGTGTCGAGCCGACGCGCGATCGTCGAGAGGAAGCGCTTCTCGGCCTTCACGTCGGTGGAGATCGGGCGAAACAGCGGCGGTTGTGCCTGGTTGGTGCGGTTGGTCCGCCCAAGCCCCTGGATCGCGGCATCTGCTTTCCAGCCCGGCTCCAGCAGATAATGCACCCGCAGCCGCTTGTTCTTGGCCGAGAGCTCGGCGTGGTAGCTGCGGCCGGTGCCGCCGGCATCCGAGAACACGAGGATACGCTTCTGGTCATCCATGAACGCGGCGGCTTCAGCGAGATTGGCAGAGGCCGCCCGCGTCTCGACCGCAAGCCGATCATGGATTCGGACGATCCTTCGCGATCGCCCCGTCACCTCGGCGACCATATCGGTGCCGAACCGCTGGACGATCTGGTCGAGTGCACCGGGCACCGGGGCAAGCGAGGCGAGATGCTCGATCATCCGGTCGCGGCGCGCGACCGCTTCGCGGCTCTCGACCGGTTGGCCGTCACGATAGACTGGCCGCGACAACAGATTACCCTCGCCGTCGGTGAACGGCTCGTAGAGCTGCACCGGGAAGGAATGGGCGAGGTAGTCCAGCACATATTCGCGGGGCGTGATGTCGACCTGGACATCGCCCCAGTCCTCGGTCGGGATCTCGGCCAGGCGGCGCTCCATCAGGGCTTCGCCGGTCGAGACGATCTGGATGACTGCGGCATGGCCGGCTTCGAGATCACGCTTGATCGCGTTGATCAGCGTCGGCGTCTTCATCGAGGTCAGGAGGTGCCCGAAGAAGCGCTGCTTGGCGGATTCGAAGGCCGAGCGCGCAGCAGACTTCGCTTGCGCGTTCAGCGTGCCGGTTGCGCCGGTGATGTTGGCCGCGCGCATCGCGGCGTCGAGATTGTTGTGAATGATTGCGAAGGCCTCGGCATAGGCGTCATAGATCCTGACCTGCTCGTCCGTCAGCCGGTGCTCGAGCAGCTCGTATTCGATCCCCTCGAAGGACAGCGACCGTGCCGCATAGAGCCCGAGCGCCTTGAGATCCCTGGCCATCACCTCCATGGCCGCGACGCCGCCCTCCTCGATCGCCGCCACGAAATCCGCCCTCGTTACAAATGGGAAGTCCGCGCCGCCCCACAATCCGAGCCGCTGGGCATAGGCGAGATGATGGACGGTGGTTGCACCGGTTGCCGAGACATAGACGACACGAGCTTGGGGCAGCGCGTGCTGCAGTCTCAACCCGGCGCGTCCCTGCTGTGAGGCCGCCTGCTCGCCCCGATCGCCCTTGTTGCCCGCGGCGTTCTGCATCGCATGGCTCTCGTCGAAGATGATCACGCCGTCGAAATCCCGCCCTACCCAATCGACGATCTGACGCACGCGTGAAAGCTTTTCGGCCTTCTCGTCGGTCCGTAGCGTGGCGTAGGTCGTAAAAAGGATGGCTTGATCGAGCCGGATCGGCGTTCCCTGGCGGAAGCGCGACAGCGGCGTGACCAGCAACCGCTCCATGCCGAGCGCCGCCCAGTCGCGCTGGGCGTCCTCGATCAGCTTGTCGGACTTGCTGACCCAGATCGCCCGGCGCCGGCCCTTCAGCCAATTGTCGAGCAGGATGCCTGCGACCTGGCGCCCCTTCCCCGCACCGGTGCCGTCGCCCAGGAACCAGCCGCGCCGGAAGCGTACCGCGCCGTCGGCGTCCTCGCTGGCCGCACGGACCTGGTCGAATGTCTCTTCGACCGTCCAGAAGCCCGCGAGGAACCCGCTATGCGCCTCGCCGGCATAGATGATGCTCTCGAGTTGTGCGTCCGACAGCACGCCATCGGTTACGAGCCGGGGCAACACATGCGGCCGATACGCCGGCTTGGGCGGAGCGACCGACGCCATGGCGGCGGATTGCACGAGCTTCGTCGGATGCGGCTGTGCTCCCTGGATTCGGATCGACTGCAGCTGATACGCCTCGTACAGCGCTTCAGTCAGGCGGGGTCCTTCCGCGGGCACATCATCCACCACTTCGTAAGCGAGCTCACAGCCCGCAGGCTCGGGCGTGGTCGACGGGGGAGAGGAGCAGCTAGAGGCCAATGCGCGCTGGTCTCTCGGCCGCCGACCCGCACGCACGTCCACCTGCACAACAAAGCGGCCCGCCATGGGCAGCCGCGGCGGCACGAGCGCCGTGATCCAACCAAGCAAGGCCCTCACATCGGGCGCGATCCCGGCCGACTGCGGAAAGACATGAGGATCTCGCGCCGGCTGCTTGTCGATCACGAGCAGCCGGGTGGCCGTCGTCGTCCCCTGCCGCGCATAGACAGCGCCATCGATCGCAGCAGAGAAGACGAGGCGGCCCCGCTCCTGCAGACACACGAAAGCATCCGTCCAGGTCGGATTGTCCGGCGCAAAGCTTGCGGCAGTGATTGCGACCAGCCGTCCTCCATCTCCGAGCCGTGCGAGCGCCGAAGAAACATGGCGCAACGTCGTATCGGCCAGACGGCGATCCACATTCGCGGTCGCCGAGAATGGCGGATTCATCAGGACGACGCTTGGGACAAGAGCGGCATCGAGATGATCATCGATCTGCGCAGCATCGAAACGCGTCACGCTCACACCCGGAAACACCAGATCGAGCAAGGCGGCGCGGCTTGCAGCTAGCTCGTTGAGCAGGAGCGAGCCGCCGGCGAGCTCCGCGAAGACCGCCAGGCTCCCCGTCCCTGCTGAAGGCTCGAGCACGCGATCGGCCGATGTCACTTGCGCCGCCGCGGCCGCGGCGAGCGCCAACGGCAACGGCGTCGAGAACTGCTGAAAACTCTGGCTCTCCAGTGAGCGCCTGGTATGGCTCGGAAGAAGAGCTGCGATCTTTGCGACCATCGGCAGCATGGCCGAGGGCACGCCATGGCTCGCCTTGATCATCGCCGGACCGTACTTGGCCAGGAACAGAACAGAAGCGACCTCGCAGGCCTCGTACGCCGTCTTCCAATCCCAGCTGCCCTCGGCATCACTGCCGCCAAACGCGGTCTGCATGACCAGGCGGAGGCACCTGGCATCGATGCGCTCGCCGCGGGCGAGGATTGGCAGGAGCAGCTTGGCCGCACGAAGGACGGCCTTGGCGCGCGCTAGCAGAGCAAAGGATGCTGTCGGGCAGCTCGTCTCGGTGATCATGTCGAGGAACCTCAGAGAAAGCGGGATGCGGAAGAGCGCCGCCGAATGCTCTCTCTTGTCCGGCGGCCTCACCCGCCCTGCTCCGCCTCTCTTCCTCTCGACCCGCTCGAGGAGACGGTGACCTCAACGAAAAAAGCCCGGCCGATTTGGCCGGGCTTCCATCAACGGTTTCTCAAGGCCCAGGGCGATCCTCCGCCGCGCGGCTTATTCCGCGGCAACGATCTCCTCGACTTGGTCTGCGCCTTCCGTCGCCTCCTCATCCTCGCTGAGGAACGCCGGCAGACTGTCGGCATCGGCGCCTTCGACTGCCGGCGTCATGTCCGCCTCGGCGCCACGCAGCGGCTCCGGCAGCCAGCGGCTGCCTTCGAGCAGCCGTTCGGCTTCGCGCGCCATGTCCGGCTTCTTCAAATGCGCGATGAGCTGAACCGAAGCTTCGCCCTTCGCTTCGCGCACCGCTTGCAAGATGCGGTGCTTGGTAACCCGACCGAGGTAATTGTCCACGGAGGGCCTCCAGCCGGCGCTGACCATATCGAGCCCAACGGCATGCGACAGCCGGCAAGCCTGTTCGAGGCGGCCGCGGACGCCTTGGGCCGACATGCGGCCTTGAGACATCCGGCTGGCCGGCTCAAAGATCGCGTTCACCGCCTGTGAGGCGCAATGGGCGAACAGTTCGGCCTGGGCCGCTCCGTCCATCGCCGTCAACGCTGCCCAGAGGTCTTTGTCGCTGGCCGGCAGTTTCGCCTTCCAGGCCGCGTGACGGGCGGCGATCGCCTTTGCCGGAGCGCTGTCCTGCAGGCCGGGCGGCTGCGCCGGGAAGCTCGGCGTACGCAGCGAGATATCCAGGCAATTGAGCGTCGAACCGAACGGATAGAATGTCGCCAGCACGAAGCTGTGCAACACCGCCTGGAACGCGATCGAGGGCTCCTGGCCGATCGCATCGCGAAGGGCGAACGTGCGATAGGCTGAGAGCTCGCTGATCAACCGGTCGGGCAAGGGGCGCTCGACATCCTCCCCGTCCTCATCAGTCCCATCCTGCTCGCCGCTACCGATGACGATCGTCGGCGCCGGTCCCCTGCCCGCCACGTCAGGAACGCCGGTCCCGTGATCGCCGTCGGCACCAGCTTTGGCATTCGGCTCGTCGCTGGTCGCCGCGACCTCATCCCTCCGGACGGACGAAGCCACGGGCGACACGGAGGCCGCCCTCGGAGTCGATGCTGACGAACGCGCCGGCCCGCGCCATCTCGGCGGCATCGTAGATCATCGGCCGTTCATCGAACGACTGCAGCGCCGCCTCGATCTCACCGAGACGCCGATCGACGTCCTCGGGCAATTCGTCGGCCTGGCCATAGTCAGCCTCGAGCTTGGCCTGCTCGGTCCGCAGTGTTTCGATGGCCGCCTGTTCATCGGCGGTGAGTTCGGCGGGCTCTCCGTGAAGCTCGCGCAGGCCATGCGTATGTCCGAACGGGAAATCGACGGCGGCTGCGATCCACTTCCAGCCCTCGGCGCCGATCCGCTCCGCTTCCGTCTGCAGCTTCTCAGCAACGAGCCGATCGAGCAGCGCGACATCCTGCAGCCAGCCACCGTCATCGGCCTCAAACAGATCCCGCAGCACCACGCCGCCGGCGGCCTCGTAGGCTGCAAGCCCGACGAACTGGGCCCTGCGATCGGAAGCCCGCACCGTCTGTTCCGTGAGCAACCGGCGGATCTGGTAGGGTGCATCGCAACCGGAACGGCTGACCTTGTCCCAGACCTCCTGCTGGCGCGCATGATCCGCCGTCACCGTAAACGCCATCAACTGCTCGAGCGTCATGCCGTCGGCGGCGTAGACATCGAGCAGCGCTGGCGAGACGGCAGCCAGCCGCAAGCGCTGCTTGACGACCGCAACCGTCACGAAATGCCGCGCCGCGATCTCCTCCTCGGTCATACGGCTCTCACGCAACGCCTGGAATGCGCGGAACTGGTCGAGGGGATGCAGGCCGACCCGCTGATCGTTCTCGGCGAGCGAGTCGTCTAGAGCCGAGCCCTGATCCCGCACCACGCAGGGCACAGCTTGCGTCTTCGCCATCCGCTTCTGTTTGACCAGAAGCGCCAGCGCCCGGTAGCGGCGGCCTCCCGCCGGCACTTCGAACATCCCGGTCTCCCTGCCCTCCCCATCGAGGACGGCGCGCACGTTCAGGCTTTGCAGCAGCGTCCGCTCAGCGATGCTCTCCGCCAGCTGTTCGATCGAAACGCCGCCCTTCATCCGGCGCACGTTGGATTGGCTCAGCACCAACTTGTTGAAAGGAATGTCGCGCGACGGCGACAGAGTGATCTTCTGGACAGCCTTGGTCATGTCTTGGTTCTCCACAACGGGCGGCCCAGAGCCTCTCTCTCAGGCCTTCACCCCGTCGCAGAGCACCTCTCGCCCTCTTCCTCTCCTGAGCTCGTCCAGAGCGTTATTCTCAGGCAGCGGCGCAATCCGGTCCGATCGCCTGAGCGAGGCCAGCCACATCCGGTGCAAAGCCGAGGAGATAATCGGCCACACGGCTCGCCTGGCTCGCCGCCCGCACGATGGCGCGATTGTCCTCGCGCAGGACGTCGAGCCAGAAGCCGATATAGTCCGCATGGCGCACGGTCGGCACGATGCCGAGCGCGGCGCAGCTGAAGGCGGACGCGATTTCTGCGATCAGCTCCTCGAAGGCGTAGTTGCGGCTGCCGAACCGGCCCGACAGATCGCGGTTCAGCCGCGACGCATGTCCACTCGCATGGGCGAGCTCATGCAAGGCCGTGCGGTGCCAGTTGATTGGCTCGAAGAACGCTGCTGGCGGTGGCACCTGCACGAAATCTTCAACTGGAGCATAGAATGCCCGATCGCCGCCAATCCGGAAGTCGACACCACTGTTCGCAATCAGCGACTCGACCACCGGCTCGATCGCCCCCGGCGGCGGTGGCGGCACCGCGGTCGCGATGTCCGCCGGCAGAGCCGCGCACTGATCGGCGTTGAAGACCATAAAGCGCTTCAGAAACGGAATCGCCCGTGCTTCTTCACCGGTCTCGCAGGCACGCTGCCGCTCATCCGATGGCACGAAGCGATCGGCATAGACGACCGTAACACCACGCTCGCCCTTGCGCACATGGCCCCCAACCGAGAGCGCCTGCTGGAAAGTCAACCAGCTCTGGCCGGTAAACCGATGCTCGATCACCGCTCCCCATAGGATCAGAACGTTGATCCCGGAATACGCCCGTCCTGTCGCGGCATTCCTAGGCAGTGACAACTGAGCCTTCGCCGCTTGTGTCCCCCATGGTTGAACCCAGGGCACGTGGCCGGCCTCCAGCTCGCCGATGATCTTCCCCGTAATCTCCTCATAAAGGCTCGCCCGGCCCTCGCCGGTGCGCGCTCCAATTCTCCGTCCCTGCATCGCGGATCTCCGCGACGGGCGCGGCGGAACTCTCTCGCCGCTTCCAACCCGTCACGGCCAACCCGGCCTGCACTCTTCCTCTGGCGTACGGGCCACCTCCCGAGACCCTCATCGTGTTAGCGGATGTAGCGGAACCTGACGTCTTCTGCGTGGTTCGTCCCATCCAGGGAGCAGCCGATGTCCATCAAACAATTCGACGGCACCACGCCGATCTTTCTGCCCGAGCGCTTCTTCGACGGGCGGCTTGAAGGGTGGGCCGTACTTGAAAGCCTAATTGGCGGTCTGCTGAAGCGGGCGACGATCACAGCAGAGGGCCGATGGGACGAAGCGAAGCAGGTCGTTCACTTCGTCGAGACGTATCGTTTCGATGATGGACACGAGGACACGCTCAACTGGATGATCCAAAAGCTCGGTCCAGGTAAGTACAACGGCCTTGAGCCACGCCTCGACGGAGAGGCGGAGGGCGACCAGGCCGGCTGCGCATTCCATTGGCGTTACACGAGGGACACACCGCAGTCCGACGGCAAGACCACGAAGCTGAACTTTGACGACTGGTTTTATCTGATCGAGGACAACGCCTGTATCGTTCGAGGATCAGCGGGCCGCGCCGGTCTTCCTTTCGCGACAGCCCATGTGACCTATCGTAAAATTCCTAGGCCATAGAGACTTCCGCTCGCGTGACTCGCTTCGCTTTCATCTGCTCGCGTACGCGAAAGCTACTGAAACACAGCAACAGCCGAAAGAAGGCAGCCGCCTCAATTCGATTTTTGCTCGATGATGAAACGGCGATCCGGAGAATCACCGAGGTCGAGCCGAAGCGGAGCGAAGGCAGAGAAGGCACCCGCAGGAGGGTCAGCATAGCGGCCGCCGCGTGAGCGGAGGGACCCGGGACCGAGTGCAGTCGCGAGACCGGTAACAAGGCACCCGCGCGAAGGCAGCATAGCGGCGCCGCAGCAATGCGGAGGCGGCCTTCGCCCGAGTGCCTCCGGCGAGCGACACGATATCCCGGTTTCAAAACGGCAAAGTCTCTTCCTTCCCAATTGAATTGGAGGCCCAGTCCCCCCTGCTCGCTGCAATGGTGTCGGAACTCACAACGTCCAAACGTCTTGAATCCGGACCACTTCAACCTCGGAGTTCCGCGTAAATGGCCCCCCGCGCCAACTGGAAAGGCTTCCTGCGTCTGTCGCTCGTCACGTGCCCGGTAGCCCTCTACCCGGCCACGTCGGAGTCCGAGAAGATCTCGTTCAACCAGCTGAACAAGCAGACCGGCCATCGTATCAGGTACGTCAAGGTCGACGCCGACACGGGCGAGGAGGTCTCGAACGAGGACATCGTCAAGGGTTATGAGCTCGAGAAGGGCCAATACATCGAGGTCTCGAAGGAGGAGCTCGAGGAGATCGCCCTCGAGTCCACGCGCACGATCGAGATCGACGAGTTCGTGGACAAGGCCGACATCGACCCGCGCTATCTGATCCGCCCCTACTACCTGCGCCCCGACGGCAAGGTCGGGCACGATGCCTTCGCCGTGATCCGCGAGACCATCCGGGAGATGAACAAGGTCGCGATCGGCCGGATCGTGCTCACCAACCGCGAGCACATCATCGCGCTCGAACCGATGGACAAGGGCTTGGTCGGCACGCTGCTGCGCTATCCCTACGAAGTGCGGTCGGAGCAGGAGTATTTCGACGAAATTCAGGATGTGAAGATCACGAAGGACATGCTGGATCTCGCGCGGCACATTGTAGAGCAAAAGGCCGGCACCTTCGCGCCGGAGAAGTTCGAGGACCACTATGAGACTGCGCTGATCGACCTGATCAATCAGAAGCGTTCGGGTAAGACGATCCGCCCCAAGGATCGGCCGAAGGGCGAGAATGTCGTCGATCTGATGGAGGCGCTACGGCGGTCGATCGGGCAGAAAGCGCCACCGACGGAGGTGGCAGCCAAGCCGGCGAAGAAGCCGAAGAAAGCTGCTGCCGGCCAGAAAGAGATGCTGATGCCGATCGCAGGCAAGAAGACCGCCGGCAAGGAGGCGTCGGCGAAGAAGCCGCCGTCCGGTCGGCAGCGGAAGTCGGCTTGAAGTATCCCGCAACTCCGGACGGACGCTACTTCGTCGTCCGCGGGCGTCTTTGGCGCATGACCGATCCTGCGATCAGCGAGGACGAAAGAGCTAAGCTGACCACGCAGCTCATGTCGGCAAGGCGCGCAGTTCGGGCCGCCAAAGCGGCGAAAGATCCGGATGCCGAAGCCGCAGCCCACCGCGCCGTGGATCAAGCCAAGAGAGCGCTGGGCGAGCGGGGGCCGGTCTGGTGGAGCGACGGCTCGCCCGATCTGAACCGTCACATGGCACGGAACACTCCCTACGCCGCGTGGTATGCTGCAGTCTCACGGTCGCGCAGGTAAGCTCCGGTGCCGCGTAAGCTGAAGACCTATCAGACCTCACTTGGCTTCTACTATCTCGCGATCGCGGCTCCCTCCATGAAGGCAGCGCTGGAGGCATGGGGCGCGGGCAGCAATCTCTTTCACCAGGGAGCCGCAACGGAGACCGAAGATCCGGACGTCGTTGCCGCCACCATGGCGAAGCCGGGAGTGGTCCTGAAGCGTCCGGCCGGGTCGATAGGACGATTTGCCGAGCAGTCCGAACTGCCCGATCTGGATGATGAGGAAAGTACCCCGAAAAAGAAGGCCAAACGTCCAGAGGCAAAGCGGCGAGCAGCCCCGAACGCTAGCGTTGAAGATTCGCGGAAGGCCGCCGCGCAGTTCGAGCGCGAACAGCGGCGTCGAGACGCCCAGCGGCGCAAAGACGAGGCTGTTAGGGAGAAGCAACGGGCTAAACGCGAAAAGCTGATCGCGAAGGCGCAAGCGGCGCTGGATGCCGCACAGCAGGAGCACGATGAGCGGCTTGGGACTCTCGAAGTCGAGCGGCGCGATCTCGAGAAGCGGATTGAAGCCGAGGACCGACGCTGGGAAGCCGAGGCGGCGAAGCTCAGGGACGATTTTTCCGAGCGCAGCTAATACAACTCTTCATTGACCGGCCCCCTCCAGCTAGCAAATTCGGATCTATAGGAAGCGTGGAAGTGCCCGTCGAATTCCTGGCCGCGGTGCACACACTAAAAAAACTGCGCGGTCGAGTTCTCCGGCATTTACAACCGGCATGTATTGGATAGAGTTTCAAACTTTTAATGGGGTGGGTGTTATGCGTCTGTTCGTCGAGCATTCCTTTGGCAATTGGCGGAGACAATACACTACCGCCTGCCATCCAACACTGATAGATGAGCGGTTCTCTCAGTTCGCCGGCTACGAGTAATTACACGGCGATCGAACCGCCCCTATTAAATCAGGTCTCTCCGAAGCTCCTGCGGATCACGCGGGATGACATGGGCACGCCTATTGAAGGTCTAGACTCATGATTTCTCCATTTCGTTCTGTCCGAGCCTGTCTCGTGATCCTTATATCCGCGATCTCTGGAAGCTGTGCCGTGGTGCCGCGGATCGACGGTGCCGCGAATGTTTCGCTGGACGATATTGCCTGGCGCGTAAAGTGCGACATCTGGAAGGTCGTCGCGCGCAAAATGAACGAGTTTCCGACCGATAAGCGGAACCCACGGGCAAACCCATATTATTTTCTAGCTGGCTGGGGCGCAAAGGTTCACATGACCCTGGCTGTTGACTTGACCGGCTCGCTAAATCCCGGCGCCACGTTGATTGAGCCGCTGAGCGGAAGCCAGTCGCGTAGCCTCGGGCTGGGTGCGGGGATTTCGAGCGAAGCGATCTCGACCACCGACTATGAGTTCTTCATGTCGTTTCCTGAATTACGGGACGACTATAACCGGACCGCGGCCGCCGGCCTTGTGGAAGGATACTGCGCCCGGCCGAAGGGGCTGCTTTTGGAGAGTGATCTTCAACTCGACGATCTTTTTGATCGAGCGCTTGAACCGGTAAAGAAGGGAACGCTGAGAGTCGGCATCCATCCGGGCTTTGCGGGAAGTTCGCCGCCGGCAACCCCTCCCGATCAGGTACCCGATTATCGGGAGCTTGAGAAGATCTTTAGTCAGATGAGGGACAAGAAGCCGAGCCCGACCGCGCGTCTCTCACCCAACGAGGTTGAGCTCTTCCGACAAAACTCAAAGACAAAAGACTTTTTTCAGCTAAACGATGACGCCATCCAACTGCAGCATGTCATCGACGACAACAAGCTAGCTGCCGCACAACAGGAGACAAAGGCGCAAGCCTACATCAACAACATCGTGAAGCCCGTCACTGACGTTCTGGCTTCTGTCTATCCAGGGTGCGTTAAAGCGGTTACTCAGCTACGCAATAAGGCGATTATAGAGGCTGCGCTCGTCTCAAATGACAAGATTGAGGTTGATCGCGCTACGAGCGAAGGCGCTTCAAATGACGCCCGTCGGGCCCTTGATCAAAAGGTGGCTGATCTCGAGAAGGTTGTTTCAGACGTGATCAAGCAATTGAAGCTTTGTCCGAATGTACCTGATCCGCCAAGCGCGCCGCTCGTTTACGACCCGCTGGATCTTGTGTCGCAGACCATAAACTTCTACATCACGTCGAGCGGAAGCGTAACGCCGAGCTGGAAGCTAGTACGAGTCACGGCGCCACTTTCGGGTACGTTCGCCTCGGTCAACCGCAAGGATACCAACACGCTCATTATCGCCTTCGGCCGCCCTGATCTGAGCAAGAGCAATTCGTCCGGCACCGCGATCAGCAACCAGATTTTGACAAGCACTCTGAGGGACGCCTTAAGCACGCCGCATTGAACGGCGGCCGAGTGGCATTGATGATCCCCCTCACGCTTCCTTTCACGACCACTCTCTCCTGAGGAGCGCGGCCGCATGATAAAACCTTAAACTGTGGAAAACCGGCAGATCGTCGTCCGGTTCACCGTGGATGAGAGGGCCGGCGGCTAAGATCGTCCTATTTCGTGGAGACTCGGATGGCCACCGCGCATTTCGGGGGCGACGATCAGGTACTGTTGATAGTGAGTCTGATCCTGACCGTTGCAACTCACTTTTTGAATCGCAGATCCCGGTCGATCGTTGATCGCGCGATGGCCCCCCTCTGTATTCCCGAACGCATGAGGCGCGGTTACGACGCCCATCAGCTTTCGGCCTTCATCGCGAAGGCGACCAGCTGCTCAACAGATCGCGGCCGGACGATCCTCGATCTGTACCGCGGTAAAGTGCTGTCAATGGATCTCGGCTTTGCCGTCGGCCTTTGTCTCTTCAGCGCGTTGGTCTGGAGCCTTGTGACTCCGCACCTACCGGCGTATCCGCTGTTCACCTGGGTCGGCTGGACCGCCTCGCTTCTCTATCTTTGCCTCGACGTGGCGGAAGATATCGCGCTTATCCGTCTCCTACGCGCAGATCGGCAGGTCGGCCGGATGGAGACCTCGATCGCAAGCATCTTCACAATCGGAAAGATCATCACGATCACCGTCTCGCTGTTTGGTCTGGCGGTCTTCCTTCTCCTTGCCGGCGTCGACCGGATTCTCGAACAATACGATTAGATCAAGCAGAAGGTCGCACGCAGCGAGGGCGGAATGGCAAAGAATATCGTGATCTTTTCCGACGGCACCGGCCAAGCCGGCGGCATTCATTTCGATGAAGCCCGCACGAATGTTTATAAGCTCTACCGTGCGTCCCGCGTGGGACCCGACACCAAAATCAATCCGGCCGAGCAGGTGGCCTTTTACGACCCCGGCCTCGGCTCGGCGGCGGATGGCGGCCACTTCAAGGTCGGCTGGATGCGCTGGGTCTATAATCTGCTCAGCATGGCAACCGGCCTGGGGATCACCCGCAACATCGTCGATTGCTATGCCGCGATCCTAGGCCTCTACGCCGAAGGCGACCGCATCTTCCTGATCGGCTTCAGCCGTGGCGCATACACGGTCCGGTCGCTCGCCGGTGTGATCGCGCAATGCGGCATCCCTCGCCATATGCCGGACGGGTCAACGCTGAAGCGGGACCCCGCCAACCTGCAAAAACTCGCCGAGCATGCGGTGAAGGATGTCTACCAGTTTTGTCCATCCTATGCGCGGACGCCGCATCATTGGTATCGTCAATTTCTTCTCGAAACCAGGTGCGCCATCGCGCGCCAGTTCCGCGAGCGGTATGGCAGTTCGGCGACCGTGAACGGAGTTGAGCAGGCGAATGTCTTCCCGTACTTCATCGGTGCGTTCGATACAGTTGCGGCCCTCGGCCATAAATATCTTGGCCCCGTCGTGTTTCTGCTTGGGACTGCTGTTCTCTTCGGCCTCCATGGGCTCGGCTCATGGATGGAGCCCTCGTGGCCGTGGGCAGGCCGGGTGATCCGCGATGTCAGCTATCTCGGTATGGCGACGGCTGGGGCCCTCTTCCTGAAGAACTATCTCAAGATGGCGCCTTCGCTGCCGGGCTATAGCTTCTTCAAACGGCTGCTTACCGTGCATTTTGCGCCGCCGAAGCACAAATTCTACGATACGACCCTGAATCCCAATGTGCCTTACGCCAAGCACGCGATCTCGATCGATGAAAATCGCGCCGACTTTGCGCGCGTGAAGTGGAATCCCCTGGACAGCTCGCGGACCTATACGCGCGATGCTCAAGGCAATATCTTCTTTGAGCAGGTCTGGTTTCCGGGCGTCCATGCTGATATCGGCGGCGGCTACCTGGAGAACGAGGCGCGCCTGTCGGATATCGCCCTCAACTGGATGCTCGCCGGGGCTTCCATGATACCCGATGGTCTGAAGCATGACGGCAGCGTGCTGCGCCTCTCGCCCGACCCCGCCGGGCCGCAGCATAATGAGCAGGCGGGCGGTTTCCTCAAGCTCGGCATCCGGACTATTCCAACCGATGAAGCGACGGGACTCTCGAACTCCCCGATGCACAAATCCGTCTATGATCGCTTCAAGGCGACAGAAGTCTTACTCTATGACCGGATCACCGCTTATCGGCCAGACAACATGAAAGTTCACGTGGATTTCCGGCACTACTTCGACGGAAGCCCTCCGCCGCCTGTACTCCAATCTGTTGCGGATGACATCGAATCGAAATGGACTACCGAGGGCTTTCCCGGCCGCCTTTGATACTGCCGCATTCTGCATATCCGCAAAGCCGTCGCAGATTGGCGACTACCCATGCCAGTCAGCGCTCTGAAAGCCTATGGCAGACTCGATCAACGAGTTCCTGAGTCGAAACTCTAAAGCGGGCGAATAATGAAGACCGTGAAGGAAAGCTGCGCATACTGCGGCAAGGATGCCGCCACATACGACCATGTCGTCTCGCGAGCGCTCTATCCCGCCTCAAAGGCGAAATCTCGTTTTCAACGAATCAAGGTGCCCGCCTGTAGTGCCTGCAATGGTGGCTGGGTCGATGACGAGCCCCATTTCCGAAACGTGCTGATGGTCGCAGGCGATCCGAACGCAGCAGTTCGGGAACTTTGGGAGAGCAAGGTTTGGCGAAGCTTTCACCATACCGATGGCCTCCGCCGTGTCAGGGATCTCGCGCGCAAGATCGAGCCGGTCGAGACCTCCGGGGGGCCTCGCCACATGATCTATCCGGGACGAGATGAGCGGGTGCTTCGGATCGTGAAAAAAGTCGTGCGAGGGCTTTCTTATCATCACGGCCTGCTATCCCCCGTGTCTGATGACCAGGTCTTCGCGGATATTCACCGGTTCGTCATTCCGGACGCGTTCCTCGAAGAGATGACCGCCGCGCATGCGGAAGCCGATATCCTTGAGTATCGCTACGCTGTGATCGAGGTTGAAGATATCCACGCGGTCTGGCTCCTGACCTTTTATGGACGGACGCCTTTCCTCGGCCTGGTTTTCCACTCGTCGGCTTCGTGTGACCGCGCCGTCATCGAGGCTCGTCGGGAAGCTTCGTAACAATACGATCAGGGCGCTGACCCTGCAGTTGCTTGGATGCGGGCATCGACGATACGGAGCAGATGGTTTGCCAGTAGAATGATCTCGGCGGCTTCCGCCGGATCATCGAGCGCGATATTACGGTGAGAGTGCGGGTTCTTGTAGGAGCCCATAGCACCGCTGAACAGGCTGGCACGAGCCTCGCGCTCGGCCTTCTCGACATTGAGATCTGTTAAAGGCCCGGTCTCTGGATCGAATGCCTTCCGCATAAGGTGAGTACCGACGTCACGGGCGGGCAATTTGGCGGCGTCACGAACGGCGACCTCAACCGCCTTCATAGCCTCGAAGACCGCCGTATCGTACTTTCCACGGTGGTAGAGCGCCCAAACATCCTCGCGTATGGACAAGTGGAGAATGTCCTTTGGCAGACGGCGGGCGCCGGCGGCCTGAGCGGGGTCAGGCTCCTCGGTCAGACGTAGTGCCTTACGGCTCAGGATACGAAGTGTATTCGGTTCATGATAACCCGGGTGCGGTATCAGTAGCGCAGCCCCTTCGAGCCAGTACCAGGCCTCGCGGATCGCCCGCTCCAGTTCGGATCTCTGATTGGGTGGATAGGCGCCGTTCTGGACCCCCAGCGGACCCAGTGCCGACCGAACGAAGGTCCCCAGTTCGGCATGCTGAAGGTGATCCGGCCAGTGGCGCAACACCTGAAGGATGCGCAGGCCGAGCTCTTCGGGCTCCAGCGCGGTAACCACTTCGGCATCGGGCAAGATATCAGACAGGTTCATGCGGCGACTCGCGTCATGCGGGCGGCATGTTATCCGGTTCGGTCGAACTCGTCATGCCGATGAATCTCGAATGCCAGTATCGGAGCGGTCACCGGTTCTGCGCGAGGCTCTTCAGTGCCCGACAATTCCAACAGTTACCAGACCGTGCCGTTTCTCGCGCCGCCGGCCCCGGTAAAGTGTGACGATCTGGTCAAATTCTTCTGAAGGGTCAACATGAGCAGTATCAACCGCATGGCGAAATTCGCACGCTTAATCGTCATGAGCGGACGAGCCATCTTTTCCTGCGCCATCGGCGGCGTATTAATCGCATGCGCCGCGTGGCTCGTGTTACCGGACGGGGGGTGGTGGCTAATCGACTTGTTCGCTGCCCATCTGAGCTGGAAAGGATTTGAGGCAATAAGCCTCGGCTTGGAGCCTTTCGCCAACCAGGCCAGCGGACCTCGCGGTGCCGCCTCGCTACGGACGACCGATGCCTTGTATGAAAGCCGCAGATTTGGGAGTCGTGAGCAGGGGGGCGCTGTTCCGCACCGGCATCTCAGCCGCCGTTGAGCCCCTCTCGATTTCGCGCCACGGCCGGTCGAGCTTGCACTTTCCGTGCCGGTGGGATACCGCCGCGGCTCAAGCCGCGGCGGATTTTTCAGCGCTAGGGGCGTGCAGGAAGTCTGCCGCGCGCTGTGCATGCGAAGCTGCCGAAAAGATCGCGCGCTTATCGTTCTTCAGCACATTGATCCAGGACGCGATATAGGCGGCGTGATCGTCGCGCACCTCAGGAATGAGCTCCAGATCGGCGCAAAGGAACGCGGCTCCGAGCTCGGCCACAAGCTCTTCCATCGCGTACCCCTCATCACCGAACCTCTTGCGCCCGAAGTCGCGGTTAAGGCGCGTCTCGTGACGGGTCCAGTGTGTGCATTCGTGGGCGAGCGTCGCGCAATAGCTGATCGCATCTTCAAGAACTCGATGCGCGGCATATGAATGGCGTCGGTCGCAGGGACGTAACAGGCGCGATTGCCGCCATGGATGATGGACGCACCGGCTGCGGCGAAGAAAGCATCGGCTCGGGAAATACGCTGAACGGCTTCGATGGGCTGCGGCGGCTTGCCGTAATACTGGCCGGGCAGTCCTTCGATCTGCTCGACATTGACCGTATAGCCCTTCATGAAGGGGATAGCGCGGTCGGCCTCTTCGCCGGTTTCCTTGTCGAGATCCTTGCGGATCATCTTGTCGGCATAGACCACTAGGGTTCCGCTCTCGCCCTTGCGCACATGCGCGCCGAGTTCGGCGGACTGCCTGAAGGTCATCCAGATGGGAGCGCTATAGCCATACTGAATAGCGGCAGACCACAACATCAGAATGTTGATGCCGTATAGGGCGCTCCGTTAGCGCGCAGGAGCCGGATTATACGGCCTTCGGCGTGCGAGGCGTTCCACGTCTGGTGCCAGGGTCGCACGCCGCATTCAAGAGCGGTGATGATCTGGTCGGTAATCTTCTGATAGATATCCGTTTTCATTTGTGGCCTTCCTAATTGCCGGTTGCGCATGCAACCGGAACTAGGCCAGCGCCAATGAGCGGGGGTTGGCCGTCACAGGCCGGAAAACGAGCGGAGCTGGTGCGGGCCGGAGCCGCGCATCGCGCGGCGACTACACGGTCCGCCGTTTTCCGCCGCATTCTTCACGCGGCCTCGGCCTTGACGGACAGGGGGCCGCAGGCCCCTCATTCACTCCCAGCCGTGTCCGAACACCATCAGGCATCGTCGTGAGCAGGCGCCCCCGATGCTCAAGCCGCCACTCGACCCGGACTTCGAGAATTACGAGCCCGAAACCGTGTCAGAGTCTGGGGAAAGAATGGGCCAAGGTTTGCCCGACGCCAGATCGGGGTGCCGCGGCTCGTCTTCCGGTGCGCCGAATTCATCCCGAAGGCGATCGATTTCGCGAAGCACGCGAGCCGCCGCATCAGCCTGACCGCCATCCGTCGTGAGAGCCAATAGTTTCAGCCGCAGCTCAGTGGCCGCGACTGGTAACATCTCAAACGCTCCCCGCGCTATGTCGGAGGGTATATGCTCCGTCACCGCTCTTTGTATGGTCCGCGAGGTGATGAACCGTTGACCGAGCTTGTTTTCCAGCTGAACAAGTTGGATAAGCCCATCCGGATCGCTGCCCTCGGCGATGGCTCTCGCCAATAGAGCCACCTTCGGCGCCTCCCCGTCGTTCAACACGTTATAAGCATATGTCCGCAACTCAGAGTGTTTATTCAGCAGCTCGGCAAGGTGCTCTGAGCTTTGCCAGCCGTCCCGCATGTCAATCTTGTTTTCCAATACCAGATCAAGATAGCGCCGGGCTGAGGTCAGTGTACCGCGAAGACGGATGGCCTCACGCCATACCTGACTGTCGAGGAACGCCGCGTCATTATCGGCCAGATCGAACAGTGCGCACTCGATCGCGGAGGACTCGACGTGCTCCGTCACGCGGAGCATTTCCTCCAGAAACTGTGGGCTGCGGAAACGCTCTGGTAAATCGGCGATTGTCTCGGGCAGCTTTTCGGGATGGTCCGTAAACGGCAGTAGTGAGAGCCAGGCCTTGAGCTGCCATCCTTCATCCAATATCCACGGGTACTTTTTCGCATCCTCAAAGACATCTTTGATCCCGACTTTTACGACGTCCAACGGGACCGCTCCACCAGAGAGGATGAGATTCCTTACAATGACCGCTCGGGCCTGTTGCGGCGCGATTTCCAAGAGGGTTTTAATCACGTCGGACCGATCACCGTGAGGCAGTCTGCCCCCGTGAATCGCCAGCTTTACAGCATGCTGCTTTTGTAATTCGGTAGCGCCTTCTCCGATGAGCGGGGTGATTGCCGCGAAGATTGCATCAGCTTCTGGCGTGGAAGCGTTGGAGCTGCTAAATCGAGCTTTCCGCGCGTCCTCAACGCGGGAAAACTCATTGCTATGGCCGGGAGCGCCTTCCAACTTCGGTTCGTGCAAGTCGGCCCACTGACTCTGGAGAACGTTGGCAGCCGTGTCGCCAAAATGTTCATCCGATAAATAGCTGACCATCAACGCGGTTGTTTCTGACGAGCGGATCGCCGCGAACGCACGTTGATAGCTCGGAAAGTGGTTCATTCTCGCCCCGTTCGCGGCCGGCCCTTGCCATTGTTCGGTTGCCGCCTCCTTTCGAAGGGTGCGATACTTCGTCAGCTCCACCTCCAGAAGTCGGTGAAGGATCGACAGCAATCCAACACTTGGGAACTGCGCGATAAGGTCTGCGATAGCGGCAAATTGCTCTCGTGTTGCCGTATCACCGCTGGCAACCAAGCGCTCGCCCCATTCGGTCGCCAATTTCGCGACTTCAGCGTGTGCATTATTCGGTAAGGGGCGTGCCCGTGCACCGTTCTCTTGTTTGCGGGAGAGCAACTTCGACAACTCATGGATGGCGTCGTTATTGGCTGAGGCAGCACGTTGTTGAACCGCGATGAGAACGCTGGCGCCGGGCGCGTGGGCGATGAGCTCGCGCAACCCGTAATAGCGGTTCGCTAAGCCCTCGTCATATCTTCCAAGTGCTTTCAGTTCAGCGTTCAGCGCGAGTTTCGCGTCGATCAACTTACTAACGCTCGCAGGGCCGAGCACGGAGGCAGCGGCTTCGGCCCGAAAGTCATTTCTTTTTGGTGGCGCCAGTGCCATCTCGACAAGCGTATCGTCTTCGATGACGATACCGGACGCGGCTAAAATGTCGTCAGCGCCATAGAACAGCTCTCGGCCGTCCTTGAGGCGTCTCAGTAGCCCCTGGCCGACTGTCTCGCTGTAGCGTCTACTTGCTTCGTAAATCAGCGCAGCCTGCGAGTCCTGTTGGCTCTTGATGTCGACAGTGGCAATCAGTTCAACGAGTTCCGCTACATGGTCTTTGCCGTCGCTTGAATACAATGCGGCACGAAGCCTCTCATAGGCCGACAACTCTTTCTCGGCGCGCGCACGCGCCGCTGAGAGACCATCCTGGACGGCTTTGTCGTCAATCTCTTCGAGATAGCCCTCTGTGTATAAAAGGTCGAAAGTCTCCTGGTTCGCTGTGCTTAGAACGTCAGCGATATGGTGATCCGCGCGCCGCCAGGCCATTCCCTCAACAGCAGCAGCTTTCAGCGCGGGGTCTGCATCACTCTTTGCAATCTGGGCGGCAAGATCGATTCCGTCCATGCCGCTCCGGAAGGCAATCTCGGAAACGATCGTCTCGCGCTTCTTTGAGGGCAATGCCAGAATGTCGTTCGCCGCATGGGGACCAAGAACAGACGTACGGAACCGCCGAGCCGCTCGGAGTGCTGGTAAGCTCCGCTGCTGATCGTCATGAGTGACGAGCGGCCACACCTGATCCCGGAACTCGGGCCTGCCGGACGTGATCATGAACCGCACGGCCCGATCGTACTTTTCTGGCCTATGCCACCGCCGAACGCGATCGCAAATCTCGGGCGAAACTTGAGCCCATACCGCATCGGTCGAACGGTAGATCATTTCGGCAGCCAAGTCGGGGTCTACGTCAAAAGCAGCAAGGATTGTCACTGCGCAGGCCTTCACTTGGCTGTCATCACCGCGGGACATACGCTCGGTAGCAAACAAAATCGCCTCTTCCCAAGGCTTGGCATTCAGTATGTCGGCTTTGAGCCTTTGCAGCGCTTGCACGTCCCTAATGGCTGAAAGCATCGCGCTTTCGACGTCCTTCGAGGCATACCACTCCTGAAACTGCTGATGCTGAAAGCGATAGCTCGTAGGTGCGCCTGTCTTGAGGAGCAGGTGATGTTTCACAAGGGCATCGAGCACGTCGTTCGGTTGCGGCTTGATCGTCAGTTGGCCGTCACTGACGAGCACGTCATCCGTTCTTGAGACGGATCGGCGGGCGGTGCTTTCCGGGATCGAGGTGTTGGCAGCCCGCGTAGCTGTCACGGCCAGATCGCTCAAGAACGCCGTTTGGAGTCCATGCGTGACGGCGCACAGCGGCTCGGCGTGCTGGGGCTGTTTTTCGTGAGCCTCGACGAAGCGCCGCAGCACCTCTTCCTTGGTATTTGGGAACGGTCGCCCCTCTGGTAGGGAAAGCAGGGTCGTAAGGTAGAGAGGTATCGTGACGAGCTCTCGTACACCCGGCGTGCGCCATGCCTGATCCACAAGCCGCACACCTTCCTGGCCCTTGAGCTCGCGAGCGATATCAATCTGTTGCTGATCGTTGAGCTCAAGCACAGTTAAGAGCTGGCCTTCGAACGGGACCGTAGAACTCTCTGGACGCGTGGTAAGGACGAATGTCGCTGCCGGCAATTCGGCCCGCAGGGCCTGAATTTCGCTCCGCGCGCGTCGTCGCGCGTCACCGCCGAGTTCATTCCAACTGTCGAACATGAACACAACGCCGGGCTGCTCGGCCACCGCACGCAAATCACTTTCGGTTAATCCGCGGAAGGCCGGCCGACGCAAAATGGACTCGACCAGCGAGAGCCCACCGGTTGACCAGTCCGATAGGGAAATGACCAAAGGCGTCCCGCTCTTGGCGCTAACGCACCCCTCGGCCATCTGAAACAGAACGGTGCTTTTGCCGGTGCCCGGTGGGGCCACGATCACCAGATCGTCCAGGATGCCGAGTGTTTGACCCAGCACGCTCGCGAGCACCGGCTCAGGCTGACCTTCGACCTTTAGCATTAGACTGACGTTGGTCTGTGGCCCTTTGCCGGAGCGCTTGAACACTTCGAGATCTGCAGCCGCTGCAGCTTGCAGGAGGGCACCGATCTCCCCGACGGTAGGGGGCATTGTCGGCCCGAACGGGGTCTTTTCGACAATGCTTCTCCACATGTCTTCGGCGTGCTTGCGCTTCCAACCGTGCAAGACCCGCTCCGAGAATGCGGGATCGTCAGAGTCGATAGTCTTGGCACAGTCTTGGCAAAGGTGGATGCCGTTGTCGGGCGACATCCGCTGCTCAGGCGTCATGTCGGAGCGGTAGCGGCGCGCGCCAGGACCTGGCGCTGCAGCGCAAATATGGGCGGCAACACCAATGTTGATTTCCTTGGCGCCGTCGCTCGTGGGTGCGTATGTCAGATGCCTACAGCTGGGATTGCTGCAATGATACCGAGCCTGCCTGGCAAGTCGGTTCTTCGTTGCCTGTGAGAAATCGTCTCGGTTGCCGTTCTTAGCCATTCAATGTGCTGCATAGGGTTTCAGCCACGGCTTTAAGGCGGCCACCTTGATAATACCGCATTTCGGGACTGCGCACACCTGGTCTACTCGGCTGATCTTACGTCCATCTGCGCGGCATGCGCCGCAAGCTCGTGCGTGCCCGGATCGGCTTTTTGTTCGTGAGCTGCAGCAGCAGGCCAGAGTTCACCGGGTACGCCAAAAACCTCTTGCCCCCGCCCTTGCGCCGCGCCGAGGGCAGCGCCCTAAGAACTGCCGCGGCAGCGGCGTGAAAAGGATTTACTTTACCGCATCGTCACCGCTTGCCGGACCGTCACAGCCTGATCAAACTCTCGGGCGAGCTTCGCCATGGCTGGCCAGGAGATCCCAGGGAAAACGTGCCGCTCGATCCCGATTGCGACGATCTCGCGCCGGCAGATGACGCATTGACGCCCTACGATCACGCGCATGCGATCACCTATCTGCGGCTGCTGGATGCGGACGCTGAGGGCGCGGACTGGCGAGAGGTGGCGGAAATCGTCCTGCATATCGATCCTGTCCGGGAGCCACCTCGAGCCCGTCAGGCTTATGAAAGCCACATGGCACGCGCCCGCTGGCTCAGCGAGAGCGGATACAAGCTTCTCCTGCGTCATCATGGTTGGCCCAGCGAGAACTGACGCAGTCAAACCGCGTGCGCCGAGAGGCGCATCGCCCGGAGACATGGCGTATCAGCCGCAGCGCAGCGGAGGCAACTCGCCGGTGCCGAGACCGGTTAACAGGGCACCCGCAGGAGCGTGAGCATAGCGACGGCCGAGCGCTAGCGAGGGCGGCACGCGGGACCGAGTGCCCCCGGCGAGGCACTCCAAAGCCCTTGCGTCAGGGATGGAAGCCCGCAGGGCGGAGACGCTTGCGGCTCCGTTCACGACAGCCCGGCCGCGCCATGCGCGGGACGCCACCGTCATCGCCAATTGCCGAAGCAACCACAAATCGCCTATGAATCTGCTTTCAATTCTATTTATGAGATTGACTGATGGCGGCGACTTACGACGAGAAGCTCAAGGCTTTTTCGCAGCGTTTCGACACCTCCTACGAAGATACAGCAGCCCAGAGCCGGGGCGCGTTTTTGCGGGCCTTTCCGCTGAACCGGCTCAAGTCTCTGAAACTCGACGACTACGTCATGGGAAAGCAGACGCCGACTTTCTGCACCTATGTGGAAGCCAAGACGAAACCCTGGGCCAACATCCTCGGCGCCACCGCGATCAAGTTCGGCATCTATTTCGGGAAGATCAAGGGCGATCCCACGATGAAGTACCGCTTTCACAAGCGATACGGAACGAAGGAGCAGGCGTTCGCCGCCGTAAAGCGGAACATTCTCGACCTGATTGAGGCTGGCCGGTCCCGGCAGTTCGATGTCGTCGACGACGATCGAGATTTCACAGAACTTCAAGGCCAAGATCCTGAGCCTCTATTTCCCCGATATCTATCTCAATGTGTGCAGCCGGGACCATATCGATGCGTTGAGCGACGAACTCGATATTCCGGGCGACCTCCCGACCAGTGAAAAGCAGCACCGCTTGCTCCAGGCCAAACTCGACAACAGGATCGCGCAATCCTGGAGCAATCCGAAATTCATGACTTTTCTCTACAACACCTATCTTCGCACGCCGAGCGAACAGAAGCATGTCGGGCGGCTGCGCAAGGTGCATCACCGCCGCGTCAACATCGACGAGATGCTGGAGAACCGCAACCGCATCGGAAAGTTGAGCGAAGCCTACGCCCTCCGATGGGAGAAGGAACGCCTGCATGGTGCCGGACACGCGAAGCTGGTCAAGAAGATCAAGGATTGCCGCGACCGGCCGGGTTGCGGCTATGATTTTCTGTCACACTCGGAACCGGGTAAGGAGCGTTTCATCGAAGTGAAGTCGGCCGGGAAGCTTCGGACCTCTCAAGGCTATCGGTTCTTCCTATCCGACACCGAGCACAGGGTCTCGCGAACTGCCGACGCCAAAGATAATTACTATTTTTATCTGGTGTTTTACGACGAGGCCGGAGAGCCCACTGACCTGCAAGCCTGGACGGCGGAGGAAGTGTACGCCATCAGCGAGCTCGGGCCCAATGGTTACATTGTTTCGTTCAACTTCGACCGAACCGATCTATAGGGTCGCTTCATGAAGCAACATGGGCCGCAGCCTCCAACCTTGACTCTGATCGACACCGCGCTTCAGAGCCAGAGCATCTGGGACTTCACGAACACTATTCTCTACAATCTTTGTCGCGATCACCCCGAACACAAACAGGTCGATGTCATCATTTCCAAGCTTATGATCGTTGGCCGCGTTTATGCCGCGCAGCTTGAGCGCCGCCGAAATGCAGGTGAGGAATCCACGGACACTTTTTACGTCAAGGTTGCTGAAGGGCTCATACGCTCTGATATCGATGAGTGGCTTCGATCGCTACGCACCGCCAATAAGCCGACGACCGACCTCACGCTGGTCGTCCATCGCCGTCTGCTCGACCTTTTCAAGTCGCTGACCGGCATGGAAAATCGCTCATTCGCGTCAAAGTATCTGCATTTTCATTGTCCTGGTCTCTTCTTCATCTACGACACGCGGGCACGCCGCGTTGCGCGCGAGCCGGTGAAGGAGCCTCGTCGGAGGGGATCTGCGGTACGGACTGATATCGACGCCGATTATGCTGCTTTTTGCCGGCAATGCACCTCTCTAACCGGATCGCTTCGTGAGCTTCTGGGACACACCCCGACGCCGCGGGAGCTCGACAAGATCTTGCTCTATCTGGAGGAGCGCAACCGTTCGCCAGCAATAGCGGCAGCGTTCTCCGGCGATCACAACTAGGCGGTGTTGATCTCTATCCTCGCTTACCAAGAGCCTTGTTCAACGCCGCGCGAACTGTGAGATCCAGATCTTCGTTGGCGAGCCGCGATTTGACCTTGCTGCGGTAATTCTCATAATCGCATATCTTGGCAACGATTTCCTTTTCGGTCGAGTAGATACTGCCATAGAGCATGAGCGTCAGACCGTCGACGGCTTCACTTTTTTCGAGCTGCTCATCCAGCGCCTTGCGGCAGGGCTCATCCCAAATGCCAGTGTTGATCATGGTATAAATAGGCATCAAATCCCAGCGGCATGGGATCAGCCGCCCGGACAGATGCTCAGTTCGCCAGCCGTGCGACAGGTCCTTGGTCATGGCTTCTGTTTGCTCGGCCGTGAGAAACAATGCCTTCTCCTGCTGCTTCTCCTGCTCATAAAGCCCGTAGCCAGAGATATGTCGCCGAAGCCAAAGTGCTGTGAGGACGCCGTCACCCTGGCTCTTGAGATTAACGAAGATCTTCGTAGCTGTTTCCTTAAACGCTGGATCGCGTTTAACGCGATCCATAAGTATGTCACTGAGTTTTTGCAGAATTTCATGCATGGGATTGTAACTTCGCATCCATTCGCAGTCGGGCTTCTTGGCGAAAAGTGCGATTCC
Source organism: Bradyrhizobium sp. SZCCHNR1098 (assembly GCF_032489375.1). Taxonomy (NCBI): domain Bacteria; kingdom Pseudomonadati; phylum Pseudomonadota; class Alphaproteobacteria; order Hyphomicrobiales; family Nitrobacteraceae; genus Bradyrhizobium; species Bradyrhizobium sp. SZCCHNR1098. The sequence continues at coordinate 355,730 of NZ_JAUEXY010000006.1, read as the reverse complement.
AAGCCAAAGGTTGACGTGATCGACGTCCGGCGTTTGGGCGTAGATGTCATCAAAGCGGTCGATAAAGGCGCGTATTGACCTAGCATCATAAGCGGTCCGCAGAATGTCCGCGGCAGCTCTCGGCGAGGCAGCAATGAACGCCAAAATACTCGTCCGGGAATACTCGCCGGGGGGCAAGCCCAATCGCATTGTGGTGAGAAATGGTCGCCGATGGTAGATCGCATCGGGCCGATTTTCATTTCCGCTAGTCCCGCTCGCTCTGATGGACACGACAGGAAACATGAAACCTACAAGAGCTCGGATACCGTCGGAATACTCTTCTGCGGGGAGTAGCCTGTTGATCCGCTCTTCCTTTTTTTCTTCGTTTTTGTCGAGCCGATTTATTATCCGTCGAACTATGGCGGCTTCAGAGAAGATCTCCTGCGTAAAATCGTCGGGGGACGATCGCAGTAATTCGACGGCTTGCGGCGCCTTTGTAAGCAACGCAGTGAAACCAAGCAGGTCGATCCAGTCCACCTCATCGCGCAGCATGCCAGCGATGGCGTGAAACGTTCCGATCAGGCGGGAGACATCGCGGGGCGTATCGAGAACCTGCTCGGACAAAAGCTTTAACAGCTCCCGATAGCGATCTAGGTCTTCGAATTGATCCGGCAACTCTAGCTCGTCCTTGAGTGCCCGGATCTCGCCGGTCAGAAGTTCTGATATCTCGTTCGCAAAAATCGTCGGAAGCGGTATCTGCAGCTGGACGATCTTTTCCAGATAGGCCCGGCCGCGCTCCTCAGCGTTCGCGCCACTCTGGCCGACGCCGAGCGCCTGAACGACGCGCTTTTGATCGTAGGCAAGAACGTAAGAGATTCCCGGAAAATCAGCGACGGATCGGACCAGCTGGGCAATTGTCCGGATTTCTTCGTCCTCGACCCGGTCGAGTTCATCGATGAGAGCCACGATGGGCACATCAAGAGCAACCAGTTCCTTCATGAGACGGGACTTCAAGGCGCTCAGACTCTCGCGGTTTTTCGCGTGCTCCTTGTAAGCGGACGCACCGCCCCTTAGCAGGGTACCAAAGATCGGGTTCGCGAGAGTGGCGATGGGCGCGATATAGTCGCCATAGACAGCGAAAGTATCCCCTACTTTTTTGAGTTGGGCGCTCGCCCACGATTCCGTACCGATGGTGCGGATCAGCTCACGTATAAACTCCGCAATCAGATCTGTGCGGCCAGAAATGAGCCAAGGATCGAAGCGCACCACTACGGCTTTAGGAAAGCTTGCTTTCAGGTGCTCGCGAAGAAGATTTAGGATCGACGACTTGCCGCTTCCCCAAGGACCGGTAATTCCGATGGCTATACCACGTGATTTCCCAGTTTTTTTGTCGATAAGCGCATCCGCGAGCCGCCGGACGAAGTTCATTCGGCCGAGAACATCCTGCTCCTGACTATCGATCGGCCGCTCCGGCCGTCCAGGCGCCTCTGAATGATCTTTGGCGTGCGCGTCGGTCATGAGAGTTGTTCTTTCGTCCATGTTGAGCGGTCGTCTCCGTTCGCGGCCACACTTGGGCGGCACCGAGCAGACGCTTGAAATCGCTGACGCTGAGAGCGCCGCGTTCGTTCCGGGCCCGCGAGCCTGGCTCGGCCAGCCGCGTCGCAACCGAGCTGAACGGGGCTTCCCACATTTCCTTCGGCTCGAGCGTGGCAGCGTCGAGCAGCACCAGCAGCACGACATCGCAGTCGGAATCGAGCTTGATGCGCCCGATCCGCTGGCTCCGATTGGTGCCTTCGGTGAGAGCACGTCCTTTAATCTGGATACGAATGGGACCCCGGGGGCTTTGGCGTACAGCGTCATATCCGGCTGTGCGGGCAACCGTGAGTTCAAGACCGAGACACTCTGCGGCGGCGAACTCGGCAACCTCGCCGGTCACGCCAAGCGGCTTGCCTGTGAGCGCGTAATATTCGGCTGCCAGCGGCCGGACGGCAGCTAGGATCGAGCGGACGCGTGAAGCGGCGGAATCTCCAGGCGACGCCATGGCGGAAGAACGACCTGCGGTTGTCATTGGGTCATCCTGCAAGAAGATTCGGCAGGCGCAAAGAAGATTTCGGCCGTTTGTCCAGCGTCAAGGCTCCGGTCCTCGCCAACGTGCGCCTTGTTACGGCTTGATCGCGCCGGTTCGCCTGCAAGCAGGCCGTCGGCTCAAGGATGCAAGCGCACCTAAAGGGACGCTCCTCCACTTCGTTGCGGTCGCCAGCGATGCATCCGCCTCCTCCGGCGCAAGCCCCTCCGTCCAAGGCCGCGATTAGCGCGGCCGCACGATGGAGGCGATGATGCGACTTTGGACAATCGACGAATTGATGCTGCTGACCCGCGAAGAGCTCTGCCGGCTGGCGGAAGGCCTTGAGCGGGGGCTCACCAGGCTCGAGCCTGGAACGGCTGTCAGGATGACCGCCCTTACCTCTCTCGACAATATATGGCGGGTGATGACCATACGAGACCTGCATTTCTGACACCCATAGAGAAAACGCCTCTGCCGGAGCTTTCGGCAGAGGCGCTCTACACTCGATGCTTCAGGTTTCGTCCGACCTCAGGCCTGAAACCCTTCCATCCAGCGAGAGCCGTTTCGGCCTCTTTGCGGACGGCGTGGTGACCGTTTTGGGACGGGCGCCATCGCCACCTTGGCGCTCAGTATTTCCGCGATGACGATCTCGGGAGACGTGACGAGCAGCTTACTTTGCTCCTCGCCGGCGAGGTCCCGCCATTTGAGGCGCGTCTGGTACGGCTTGGCCGGCTTTAAGCGCTCGGTTGGCTCAAAGGTCTCGATCTTGAAGTGGATCGCCTTGTTGACCGCGACACTGTCCTCCGTGAACAGATGCAGTGCATGCTCCACCGCAAAGTCTTGCGGCGTCTGTTCGGTGAGAATCATCTCGCGGTTGAGCAGGACCACTCGTCCCTTGAACTCCTTCTTGAAGTCTGGATTGCTCGCGGGATCGAACGGTTCTACGTAAGCGATCTGTTCGACGGGAACGAGGCGTTTGCCGATCGTGATGACTTTCATGATGATCTCCTTGGTTGTGGTTGGTGGAGATCAGCTTACTGAAGGCAGCACAAACGCCCCATCGGAAGGATTGGGAATCGTAGCGGAATGGCTGAGAATCTCTGGTAGATGCGGTCTCATCCGCGACATAGAGCGTTGTCAGCGTGATCGCTCGCGACGCCGCTCGTCATCATCGGCGATATGGCGGCAGGCCATTTCGTACCACCTGTACCCATCGAAATAGTCAATCGCACCGCCAGCGCCGTTGATATAGTAAGCCCAGGCCTGAGAACGCTCGATCTCAACCCGCTGCGCGGCTGTGACACCACGGTTCGGCTCGCCCGTTGCTGTCAGCGGCTCCCACATTGCGCTCTCCCTCGGAACAGGTCGTCACCATCAATCGTGACGGTACTGACCTCTAGTACTCGCAAGGAGATGCCAACGCCCACGAAATGATTGGTATTCGTTGGTAGGCAGAGCTCGTGAAGGCAGCAGCCGAACGGCTCGATGAAAGGAGGAGCCTTTAGACTTTGCCGGCTTGTCGTTTGCAAGCGCCCGAAACGCGGAATCTTTGAGAAAGTCTGTTAATAGCTACCCCTGACATGTAAGGAGCGTCATGTCTCACCGTGGAAGCGCGTCAGCATCAAGATTATTACTGAGGCGGAATGATTGTGAACGTTCCGCACTGCACCATTTTAAGTTTGACTCCACACCTACCCAAAAATGACAATAGGACTTCTGCAGCCAGAGGTTTTCAAGCAGACGATCACAGGAACTACCTTTTATTGGCAGCATAATAGACCGCAGCAACGCGGCACGAGACTGAACCAGGGGATTTGCAGGTTACGTATGAATTCGAAAAGAACGTGGAGGGCGCATGGTGCTACAGGAGGTGACAACAGAACCTTTGGCTGACGACATCCTCAAGGGAGCAGCTGCCATCGCCTCATATCTTTTCGGCTCGGACGGGCATCGTTACCGCCGCAAGGTCTACCATTTGGCGGAAACTTCGAAGTTGCCCGTGTTCAGACTTGGGTCAGTCCTGTGTGCACGCACATCGGTGCTCGTTGACTTCATAGCAAGCCAGGATAAACGCGTTCACCGGCCGAACTAGAGGCGGCGGAAGCGCCTCAGACCTTATTTGGAAGCCAGTACGCGCTCAAGGCCGGCAACGAGTTCATCGCGCTTTTCTTGGGGCAGCTTGTTGAGGTTTTGCTGGCGCCATTTTACGGCCGGCAGATCAGGAGCGGCCGGAACACCAAGCAGATCCCAGTCGGGCTTACCCCGTTCGAACGCAACAAGAAATTTTCGGTGGTCATCGGGCATTTCGTCTAGGATTGCCGCGACGAGAGCCGCTCGCGCAGCAAGGAGCTCGTCTTTTGAAACCGCCTCATTGGTCATCCCCTGAAAGCCATGCAGGAATTCGTCGCTGATGTCCTTGGCCGATGATCCGAGCACTTCGAACATTGGCCGATCGTGGCTCAACAGATAAATGATGAAAGCTTTGCGGAGATCGTCCGTCACGCCCTCATTCGCGAGGAGGTCGCGTATGTCAAACAGGTCTCGGGGATGCTGACGATCGAGCGCCGCCACGATCTTTCCGCCATACAGATCGGCAAAGGATACGATCCGGGCCTCCGCAAAGCCGAACTGGTTTTGGACGGCATGGGTAGCAGGAGCAAGGACCGGCTCGAATACGCAACCGCGCAGGACCGGGGTTACTTCGATCTTGATCTGGACTCCCTGCGATCTGACCACGAGCTTGATCGTCGCATTTTCTTTTTGCGTCTCGTGAACCTGCGCACCCGGTATGGTTTGTCTGATCTTGGCCGCGATGCGTTTCATCGCAGCGTCGATGGCGGCCAACGATTTTGGTCGCAGCGCAACGGGGACGTAAGTCAGATCGATATCGGCCGAAAGACGCGGCATGTCGCGCACGAACAGATTGATCGCAGTACCGCCCTTGAGGGCAAAGCAATCTTCTTCCGTGACGATGGGTAGAACGCGGAGCAGCAGGGCGACCTGCTTTCTGTAGATCTCAGCGAACGCCATGGAGATCTCCCGGCACCGTTATCTGGTAGGTGGGATCGAGAACGCCTCCCCTTACGAGCATGCGCTTGCCATGGCCGAGGTCAACCGTGTCTTTCTTGAGATATTTGAGCCAGGCGTGCTTGTGGCGATCCGCGAAGTAGAAAAACAGTCGCTTGACCTTTACACTTGCGCAGTCATTGAGAAGTTTCTGCAGCCGGTCGGGGCGTAGATTGGCAAGGCCGCCGAACAAGGCATCAACTTGGTCGAAGCTTTCGTCCTTGGGAAGCTCATCAAGCAGTTCGAAGAGAGCGCGCTCTGGCGTCGAGAGAGTCAAAGGCCAATCCCACTGGCCCCAATTCAGCTGAGTAACATCGCCGCCTCGGAAGGCCGTGACATCGGTCATCTGCCCGGTCTCGACGTTCCAGCGAACGCTGCTTATGCCCTTGGCCACGGGATCGTTTTTGAAGAGGCGCCGGTCGTTGTGATAGACGAACGTGACCGATAGCGGCAACTTGTGGAGCCAGGCCGGGGGCGCTTTCGGGCCGTAGAGATGGACGCGTATCGTCGACTGCGTCAGGTAGTGTGCATAGCCTTGAAGTTCGAGTGCGGTTCGGCCCCCGATAACGAGGGGCGAAAAGTTCAGGATTGTCTGAAGCGAGATCACGGCCTGTTGCCAGCTCAGGGAGCCGCGCGGACGCCGAAAGACTCCGCGAGCGGGTTGCTCAAGCCAGCCCGACTTCACGTACTGATGCTGCAACTGGGGGGAATAGCCATGGGCCTTTAGCCAGGCAGCATCGACGAGCATCCCCTCGGGGAGCATGTCGGCGAGCTGGTTTAAAAGTTTGCCTCTTTGTCTATCCATGCTTGATAATATAGTACAATTTCAAACCGAAATCCAGTTTGAAAAAGTCCAGATATATCAAGCTACTATTGATATGTGAGGGCTTTCTCAAACCGTCGGTCAAAGGATTTTGTGCCATTTTTGTGCCGTGGAGAATCTGGGAGCAATTGGTAATTCTCGCCGAAATTCCCGTAACCAATTGAAAATACTTAGATTTATTTTGTACTGGTTGGGAGAGATTGGTAAGGCATGAAAAAGCCCGCCAGAGGCGGGCTAATCCGTTGATTTTACTTCTAAATTTTTGTTGCGGGATAGGATTTTGAACCTATGACCTTCAGGTTATGAGCCTGACGCGACTCCTAAGCACACTAAAGGGCACCACGAGCAATGTGATTGTTGAAAGAGAAAAAGCCGTTTGAAAAACCGTTTTAGTTTTCAAAACTCAAACGGTGATTTTGGCTAAGTGCTTGATTTGAATGGCGCGCCCGGAACGATTCGAACGTCCGACCCTCAGATTCGTAGTTACAAAGTCTGACCTCAGGGTACGCTAGAGTACCCTATTGCTTCCATTCGCTGGCGAATCTTTCAAATTGTCCTACCGACAGGCGTATGCCTGTTTCATTCGAGTTCGATCGGCTTCAATTGCTGCGTTTCGCACAAGGAAATCGATCATGGCTCGCCAGGAAGGCACGGTACTGAGACGAACGATCCGGCGGCACCAGCTCCGCGAAATGGTCCCTCTCGCCGACAGCACCATCTACGAAATGGAGCAGCGCGGCGAATTTCCGCGACGCTTCGCACTCTCTCCTCGGTGCGTGGTGTGGGACCTGAGCGAGGTAGAAGCATGGCTCCTGCTGCGGCGGAGCGCGCCCCTCACCCGCGCTCCTCATCCAGACGTAAAGCTGCGACGAAGCCGCCCGGTCAAAGGGCAGGATCGGGCTCGAAGATCGGCATCGAAGGCGGAATGAGGGTTGGCGCGTACTTTTGACCACCGACCCACGCGTCGATGATGTTCGACCACTCCTGCATCATGTGTCGGCGCTGCAGCTCGTACTCCGCCTTGTTATAGACTCCGCGTGACGAGCGGCCATCCTCGTGCGCCAGGCACTTCTCGATCCAATCGCTGTTGAAGCCAAGCTCGTTGAGCAGCGTCGACGCTGTCCGCCTGAGGTCGTGGACCGTGAAATGTTCGAGCGGCAGCGCCTCCTTACGGGCGCGCTCAATGACCGCAGTGGTGACCCGGTTGAATGTGGCGCGCGACATCGGGCTGTCAGCATCGTACCGGGATGGAAGCACATATCGCGAGTTACCAGCACAGGTCTTCAGCGCGATGAAGATATCGAGCATCTGACGCGAGAGGTAGACATTGTGTGCCTTCGAGCGCTTCATCCTCTCCTTCGGGATGGTCCAGACGGCATTCTCGAAGTCGACCTCATCCCAGGTCGCATCCTGTAATTCGCTTTTTCGCACCATGGAGAGAAGATAGAGCCTGACGCCCAGCCGGATGGTCGGGAGCGTCGCAACGTGTTCTAGCTGCTTCAGCATGATGCGGATTTCTGCCGGCGACAGCGAGCGATCGCGCGGTACGAACTGCGCGATGGACGATGGGCCGACGTCATCCGCTGGATTGGCGACCTTCTCGCCATGCAGAATGGCGAAGCCGTAGATCTGCTTGACGATATCGCGGACGTGGATCGCGGTTGCCGGCGCACCACGGTCGACAATCGCGGCACAGTGCTTTCGCAAATCGTCTGGCGTGATTTCGGACAAGAGTCGCTTGCGCCAGGGCGGCAGGAGCTCCCGCTCGAAGATTGAACGGCGCATAGCCCGGGTGCTGTCAGCCATCGGAGCCGCCGTGAGCCACTTCTCACCGAACTCTCCGAATGCCTTGGCCTCCATCAGACGCCGTTTGGCGCGCTGCTTCTCGATGGCTGGCGAACGCCCCTCCTTGATGGCGCGCCTCGCGTCGATGCAGAGCTCTCTTGCTCGTGCAAGCGACAGGTCGGCCGGACCGTATTTGCCGAAGGTGATGGTCTCCCTGCGTCCGTTCATCCTGTAGTCGAGCCGGAACGAGATCGAGCCCTTCGTACTGACAAGGACGTACATGCCGTCCCGATCGGTGACCTTGTAGGACTTTTCCTTTGGTCTCAGGTGCTTAAGCGCAGCATCGGTCAGCATTTGTCCGCCTTCTGGGTTCGATACCGTCACGCCGATTTCGGCCGCGGATCTGAAGGAAAGCGACGCCATTTCAATTGGTTGGACCAAAAAAAATACCGTCAGGGCTCATTTCGAGCTGACGGTATCGATCAAAACGGGGTGGGAATAAGGAAGCCGATGCCGTCAAACAGTCCGGCACTGGCGACCTTGGTCCAACGATAGTTCGCGATAGGAGCCGGCAGATTTTATTTTTCGTTTCAGGCAGTTAGGGCGTAGATTTGAGTAGATCCGATTAGCTCTGGCTAGCTGCGAATTATTCCCACTCAATCGTCCCCGGCGGCTTTGATGTCACGTCATACACCACCCGGTTCACGCCCTTCACCTCGTTGATGATGCGCGTGGCCGTGTTGCCCAGGAACTTCATGTCGAACGGATAGAAATCCGCGGTCATGCCGTCCGTCGAGGTGACGGCGCGCAGGCCGACGACGTAGTCGTAGGTGCGGCCGTCGCCCATGACGCCGACGGTCTTGACGGGGAGCAGCACGGCGAAGGCCTGCCAGATGGTGTCGTAGAGGCCGGCCTTGCGGATCTCGTCGATGTAGATGGCGTCGGCCTTGCGCAGGATGTCGAGCTTGTCTGTCGTGATCTCGCCGGGGCAGCGGATGGCGAGGCCGGGGCCCGGGAACGGGTGGCGGCCGACGAACACGTCGGGCAGGCCGAGCTCGCGGCCGAGCACGCGGACCTCGTCCTTGAACAGCTCGCGCAACGGCTCGACCAGCTTCATGTTCATGCGGGCCGGGAGGCCGCCGACATTGTGGTGCGACTTGATCGTCACCGAGGGGCCGCCGGTGAAGGAGACGCTCTCGATCACGTCGGGATAGAGCGTGCCCTGCGCCAGGAAATCGGCGCCGCCGATCTTCTTGGCCTCCGCCTCGAACACGTCGATGAAGAGTCGTCCGATCGTCTTGCGCTTCTGCTCCGGGTCGGTGACGCCGGCGAGCTCGCCGAGGAAGAGCTTTGACGCGTCCACATGCACCAGCGGGATGTTGTAGTGGTGCCGGAACAGATCGACGACGGTCTCGGCCTCGTTGAGCCTGAGCAGGCCGTGATCGACGAACACGCAGGTGAGCTGGTCGCCGATCGCCTCGTGGATCAGCACCGCGGCAACGGCGGAATCGACACCGCCGGACAGGCCGCAGATCACCTTGCCCTTGCCGACTTGCGCGCGGATCTTCTTGATCTCCTCCGCGCGGAAGGCGTGCATGGTCCAGTCGCCGCCGAGGCCGGCGATGTTGCGGACGAAGTTGCGGATCAGTTTTGCGCCGTCGGGCGTGTGCACCACCTCGGGGTGGAACATCAGGCCGTAGTACTTGCGCTGTTCGTCCTGGATCACGGCGAACGGCGCGTTCGGCGAGACGCCGGCGACCGAGAAGCCCGGCGGCATCTGCGTGATGCGGTCGCCATGGCTCATCCATACCTGGTGTTGCTCGCCGGTCTGCCAGACGCCCTCGAACAGGCGGCTCGTGGTCTTCACCTCGACGTCGGCGCGGCCGAACTCGCGGTGGTGGCCGCCCTCGACGGTGCCGCCGAGCTGGGCGGCCATCGTCATCTGGCCGTAGCAGATACCCATCACGGGGACGCCGGAGTCGAAGATCAGTTGCGGGGCGCGCGGGGAGCCTTCCTCATGGACCGATTCCGGACCGCCGGACAGGATCACGGCCTTGGGCTGCATCTCGCGGAAGGCGGCCTCCGCCTTCTGGAACGGCACGATCTCGCAATACACGCCGTCCTCGCGCACCCGGCGCGCGATGAGCTGCGTGACCTGGCTGCCGAAATCGACGATCAGGATCTTGTCGTGGAGCGCGGCCACGGAGGTGTCGGCGGCGGCGCTGGCGGGGGTGTTGGGCTGGGCTGTCATGGCAAGCAATTACGCCGCGGCGGGAGGACTCGCAACCCTTGCCAGCAAGCGATTCACCGGTGCGTACCCCACCCACCGCTGTCGTCCCGGCCAAGCGGACTGGGGCAATGCGCAGCATTGCGCCAGTTCGCGCCGAGCCGGGATCCATAGCCACAGGACGCGGGGCTCGGGCACGCTGTGGCCACAGCTCGCGCCAGACGACGGCCGCGGAGTATGGGTCCCGGGTCGGCGCCCCACGCGCTACGCGCGCGGGCTTGCCCGGGACGACAGCGGGGAATGTTCGTGGCGGGGGGCCGTAGGGTGGGCAAAGGCGCGCGGCAGGCCTTCCGTTTGGTCCACGCTGATGCGCGCCGTGCCCACCGTCGGGCGGCGTTCACCGCGGCGACACGGTGGGCACGGCGCCATTGCCATTGTCGTGCGCGGACATGGCGCGGCAGCGCCTTTGCCCACCCTACGGCGGCGTGGGTGCGGCTACGCCTGCTTCTTCAGCACCGACACGAAGAACCCGTCCGTACCCGTCCGGCGCGGGGTCATCAGCCAGCCCTCCGGCGTCTTCAGCGCGGCCTCGGCGAAGGCCTCGGCCTTGTCCCAGAGGACGGTGGCGGTTTGCTCCGGGGGCTGGATGGAGAACTCAGGGTGGCGTCCGACGAAGGCGCGGACCTGGTCGCCGTTCTCCGGGTTCAGCACCGAGCAGGTGATGTAGGCGATGCGGCCGCCGGGCTTGACCAGGGAGGCCGCGCGATCAAGCACTTCGGCCTGGTCCTTGAGACGGATCTCGAGGGCGCCGGGGCGCATGCGCCATTTGGCGTCGGGGTTGCGGCGCCAGGTCCCCGTGCCCGTGCAGGGGGCGTCGATGACGACGAGATCGGCCGAGGCCTTGATATCGGCGAGCGGGTCGGCGTCGCCCTTCGGGCTGCGCACATCGGCATTGTGGACCCCGGCGCGCGACAGCCGCTCGTGGATCGGCGCGAGCTGGCGCTTGTCGTGGTCGGTGGCGATCAGCCGGCCCTTGCCGCCCATCATCGCGGCCAAAGCGAGCGTCTTGCCGCCGGCGCCGGCGCAGAGGTCGATCACCTGCTCGCCGGGCTTGGCGGCGGTGAACAGCGCCGCAAGCTGCGAGCCCTCGTCCTGGACCTCGATCGCGCCCTTGATGAAATCCTCCTCGGCATGGATTCCGGGATTGCGGGCGTCGGCGCCGAGCGTGATGCGCAGGCCAATCGGCGACCATGGCGTCGGCACGGCGCCGAGATGCTTCAGCGAGGCCTGCACCTTGTCGCGCTTCGCCTTGAGCGTGTTGACGCGCAAATCGAGCGGCGCGCGGCTGGCCATCGCCATGGCTTCCGCAACGCGGTCGTCGCCGAACACGGCGGCGAGATACGGGTCGAGCCAGTCCGGATAGTCGCCGGCGACCGGCGGCGGCGCGCCGTCGGTGGTGCGCGAGGCCAGCGCCTTCTCCTCCTGCGTGTTCAAGGGCGGCGGGGCGAAGCGGCTGCCGTCGCACATCGCACCGATGGTCGCGACATCGAGGCCGCGCTCGAGCTTGAGCATGCCGAGCACGCGGGCGCGCGCAGTGTCGTCCTCCATGACATAGGCGCTGGAGGCGCGGCGGCGGAGCACGTCCCACACGAGCCCGGCAATGGCGGCGCGGTCGCCGGAGCCGGCGAAGCGGTGGCTGGTGCCCCAGTCCTTCAGCGCCTTGGCCGCCGGCGCCCTGTCGGCCTCGATGGTTTCGATGATGTCGATGGCGGCGGACAGCCGGGCGGCGGGGGTCATTCAGGGTCCAGTTCTAGATCAGGAGAAGGATCTTGAGGGCGAAATACAGCCACATCGCCAGCAGCACCAGCGCCGAGGCGGTCCAGGCGAGCCCGCGCTGGCGGCTGTCCTTGGCGCCGCTGACGAGACCGGCATTGACGAAGCGGGTCACCACGAACACCCAGGACAGCAGCACGATCACCAGATCGGCGTGGCGCAGCGGCAGCGCAATGGCGATCAGGGCGTAGAACAGGGTCGGCAGGCCGAATTCGTCGGCGGCGTCAGTGGCTTGCGCCCGCGTCCTGTTCCAGAACAGCAGCGCGAAGGTGAGCCCGACCTCGACGAAGACGGGCAGCAGCACCATGGTCAGCGACATGAGAATCCCCCTCACGAATGTCGAAGGCCCGGCGCGATGCCGGGCCCTCGTGGATGAACCGGTTCCCTCAGGACTCCCGAAAAGCGTCCATGGTTCCCATGTTTTTGCGGAAAGGCTTAAGAATTACATCAGGAGTGGCTCAGGCCTTGTCCGGCCCGACCCGCACCAGCTGCTTGCCGAAATTGGCACCTTTCAGCAGGCCCATAAACGCTGACGGCGCATTCTCCAGGCCCTCGGTGACGTACTCCTTGTACTTGACCTTGCCGTCGCGGACCCAGGCCGACATGTCCTTGAGGAAGTCGCCATGGCGGGAGGCGAAGTCGGAGACGATGAAGCCGCGGATGGTGAGCCGCTTGGTCAGCACGTTGCGCATCAGGGCGCCGGCCCATTTCGGCGCCACCGACTGGGTGTCGTTGTAATGGGCGATCAGGCCGCAGACGGGCATGCGGGCGAAGGCGTTGAACAGCGGGAACACCGCCTCGAACACCGGGCCGCCGACATTCTCGAAATAGACGTCGATGCCTTTCGGGCAGGCTTCCTTGAGCTTGGCGGCGAGATCGGGATCGCGATGGTCGAGGCAGTCGTCGAAGCCGAACTCGGATCGAACGTAGTCGCATTTGTCCTTGCCGCCGGCGATGCCGATGGCCCGGGCGCCCTTGATCCGGGCGATCTGGCCCACGGCCGAGCCGACCGCGCCGGAGGCTGCGGCGACCACCACCGTCTCGCCCGGCTTGGGCTGGCCGATGTCGAGCAGGCCGGTATAGGCCGTCATGCCGGGCATGCCGAGCACGCCGACCGCGGTCGAGATCGGCGCCAGCGCCGGGTCGACCTTGGCGAGGCCCTTGCCGTCGGAGATCGCATGCGTCTGCCAGCCGGCGCGCGCCAGCACGATGTCGCCGGCCTTGAAGCCGGGATTGTTCGAGGCCACGACTTCGCACACGGTGCCCGCTTCCATCACGCCGCCGACCGGCACCGGCTGGGCATAGGACGGCCCGTCGCTCATGCGCCCGCGCATGTACGGATCGAGCGACAGCCAGATCGTGCGCAGCAGCACCTCGCCAGCACCGGGCGTCGGGACGGCGTGCTCCTCGAGACGGAAGTCGGTCGGCTTGGGCTCGCCGACGGGACGTGCGGCGAGAACGATGCGCTTGGCTTGGGACATGGGATGTTTCCTCTTTTGTTGGTTGTGACGGTCGATGCTGGTAGCCCCACGGGCGCCGTCATTGCGAGAAGCGAAGCGACGAAGCAATCCAGGGCTTCACGCGCCGCCCTGGATTGCTTCGCTTCGCTCGCAATGACGGAGAGAGCAAGCGTCGCTTACACCCCGCCCGGATAGTTCGGGCTTTCGCGCGTGATCGTCACGTCATGCACGTGGCTTTCGCGCAGGCCCGCGCCGGTGATGCGGACGAACTCGGACTTGGAGTGAAACTCGCCGAGATCCTTGGCGCCGACATAGCCCATGGCGGCACGGAGGCCGCCGGCGAGCTGGTGCATGACGTTGCCGACCGGGCCCTTGTACGGCACCTGGCCCTCGATGCCCTCCGGCACGAGCTTGAGCGTGTCCTTGATGTCCTGCTGGAAGTAGCGGTCGGCCGAGCCCCGCGCCATCGCGCCGACCGAACCCATGCCGCGATAGGCCTTGTAGGACCGGCCCTGCCACAGGAACACCTCGCCGGGCGTCTCGTCGGTGCCGGCGAGCAGCGAGCCGACCATGGCGACGTCGGCGCCGGCGGCGAGCGCCTTGGCGAGATCGCCGGAGAACTTGATGCCGCCGTCGGCGATGACCGGCACATCGGCCTTCTTGGCCGCCTCGACCGCATCCATGATCGCGGTGAGCTGCGGCACGCCGACGCCGGCCACGATGCGGGTGGTGCAGATCGAGCCCGGGCCGATGCCGACCTTGACGGCGTCAGCGCCGGCATCGATCAGCGCCTGCGCGCCGTCGCGGGTGGCGATGTTGCCGGCGATCACCTGCACGGCGTTGGAGATGCGCTTGATGCGGTTGACCGCCTCGAGCACGCGCGAGGAATGACCATGCGCGGTGTCGACCACGATGAGGTCGACGCCGGCCTCGATCAGCCGCTCGGTGCGCTCGAAGCCGCCCTCGCCGACGGTGGTCGCAGCCGCGACACGCAGCCGGCCCTGGCCGTCCTTGCAGGCCAGCGGATGCGCGACCGCCTTCTCCATGTCCTTGACGGTGATCAGGCCGACGCAGCGGTACTGATCGTCGACGACCAGCAGCTTCTCGATGCGGTGCTTGTGCAGGATCTTCTTGGCCTCGTCCTGGCCGACGCCCTCGCGCACAGTGACGAGGTTCTCGTGCGTCATCAGCTCGGAGATCTTCTGGCGCGGATCGGTGGCGAAGCGCACGTCACGATTGGTGAGAATGCCGACCAGCTTGCCCGGGATGCCCTTGCCGCCGCCGGTCACCACCGGAATGCCCGAGAAGCCGTAATCCTTCATCAGCGCCAGCGCGTCGGCGAGCGTCGCGTCGGGCGAGATGGTCAGCGGGTTGACCACCATGCCGGATTCGAACTTCTTGACCTGGCGCACCTGGGCGGCCTGGCCCTCGGGATCGAAATTGCGGTGGATGACCCCGACACCGCCGGCCTGCGCCATGGCGATCGCCATGCGCGCTTCGGTGACGGTATCCATGGCGGAGGCCATGATCGGAATGTTGAGCGGGATCTCGCGCGTCACGCGCGAGCGGATGTCGACCTCGGAGGGAAGCACATCGGAGAGGCCCGGCTTCAGGAGCACGTCGTCGAAGGTGAAGGCTTCGCGAAGTGTCTGGACGGTCGCCATCGTCAACTCCTTGTCTGCGGCCAAAACGGCCGCGATGCGGGTACGGATGAGCGACGCCGCCGTCGAGACCATGCCTCGCCGTCGAATCGGTGCCCATCGGGGGGGTTGACGCGGGTCGATAGCATGGGCCTGTGACGAATCAAAGGGCCGATCCACCATCCTCCCGCGATTGCGAGGAAGGGCTGACAACGGCCCTCATTCGCGCGCCGCGCGCAATAAAAGATCGTGAATACCCTGAATCCGGAGCAGAAATTCCGCTCGCCTCCAGACCCGCCGGCCTCAGCGCCAAGCGCCCGGCGGCGGGCCGTAGCGCCGGATCGCGTCGACCACCTCGCGGTGCCGCCGGTCCTCCCGCCGCATGTGCACGGCGATCAAAGCGTGCGCCGAGGGCAGCAGCAGCAGCACATGGAAGAACAGGCCGAGGACCAGGCACACCACGCAGAGCAGCAAGTTGAACACCGCCGCAAACGGCTGCCCGTTGAGCAGCAGGCCCAGCGGCGGCACCAGAGCGGCGAGCAGGTAGATCATCGGCACATCTCCAAGAAGCGGGGACGCGACAGCGTCGCGCTGCATTTAGGCGGCCATGCCAGCAGCGCAATGGCCTCGTTCGTCGCAGGGTGTTAAAGCCCCAGCGCCCGCCCTAGTCCTCCCGCTGCCGACCTCCGATGAACAAGCAACGCGTCATTCCGCTGATCGTCGCCACCGCCCTGTTCATGGAGAACATGGACTCTACGGTGATCGCGACCTCGCTGCCGGCGATCGCCAGGGACATCGGCACCAGCCCGCTGACGCTGAAGCTCGCCATCACCTCCTATCTGCTGTCGCTGGCGGTGTTCATCCCGGCCAGCGGCTGGACCGCCGACCGCTTCGGCGCGCGACGCGTGTTCTCCAGCGCGGTCGCCGTGTTCATGATCGGCTCGATCGGCTGCGCCTTTGCCAACTCCGTCGAGAACTTCGTGTTCGCCCGCATCCTGCAGGGCATGGGCGGCGCGATGATGACGCCGGTCGGGCGTCTCGTTCTCTTGCGTTCCGTCGACAAGAGCGCGCTGGTCGGCGCGATGGCCTGGGTCACCATTCCCGCGTTGATCGGTCCCGTCATCGGGCCGCCGGTCGGCGGCTTCATCACCACCTATTTCTCCTGGCACTGGATCTTCCTGATCAACATCCCGATCGGCATCGTCGGCATCATCATGGCGCTGCGCTTCATCGATCCGATCAAGAGCGAGAACCCCGAGCCGTTCGATCTCACCGGCATGGTGCTGGCGGGCATCGGCCTCGCCGGTCTCGCCTTCGGCCTCTCCGTCGCCGGCCTCAATTTGCTGCCATGGTCGGTGGTCGGCAGTCTCGGCGCGATCGGCGCGATCTCGATGACGCTCTATGTCCGCCACTCCTGGCGGACCAACTCGCCGGTGCTCGACTTCTCGCTGCTGCGACTGCCGACCCTGCGCGCCTCGATCGTCGGCGGCTTCATGTTCCGGCTCGGCATCGGCGCACTGCCTTTCCTGCTGCCGCTCTTGATGCAGCTCGGCTTCGGCCTGTCGCCGTTCCAGTCCGGCCTCGTCACCTTCGGCTCCTCGGCCGGCGCGATGGGCATGAAGGCGCTGGCCGCGCGCCTCATCCGCGCCTTCGGCTTCCGCCATCTGATGACGGTCAACGCCGTCGTCAGCTCGGTCTTCCTCGCCGCCTGCGCGCTGTTCACGCCGGCGACGCCGCTGCTGCTGATCCTGATCATTCTCGTGGTCGGCGGCTTCTTCCGCTCGTTGCAGTTCACCGCGATCAACACCGTCGCCTATGCCGAGGTCGAGACTGCGCAAATGAGCCGCGCCACCACGCTCACCAGCGTCAACCAGCAGCTCGCGATCTCCGCCGGCGTCGCGGTCGGCGCGTTCTCGGTGGAGACCACGATGTGGATGCACGGGGCGAGCCAGCTCACCGCGTCGTCCTTCGCGCCCGCCTTCATTGTCGTCGCCATCACCTCGGCGCTGTCGTCGATCCTGTTCTGGCAGATGCCGGATGACGCCGGCAGCGAGATCTCAGGCCGTAAGGTGGCTGCGATCGCGAGCCGCAAGGGCGCTGAGAAGGGCGCGGAGAAGGCCGCCAGGAAATCGGCGAGCGAGACCACGCAGGACGTGCGGGATCAGCGGCTGGGGTAGCGACCGTTCTGCGGTCAAGGTCTCCTCGCGCCGGACTTCCAGAACTCGGCGAGGCGATCCGCCCACATCCGGGCGTGCAGCTCCGTGCCGGCACGGCTCATGTGGCAGCCGTCATGGCGCAGCGTAAGCCCGATCTGATCCGTATCCGGGCCAGGATGGACGCCGAGCGCCGGGTTCGGCACCGCAGCCTGCGCCGAGCGTATGATCTCGTCGGGAACGCTGCCGCAAAGCGTCGCCGTGGCCACGAAGATCGGCGCCGTCACGTCGGCCGCCCGCAGGCCGGCGACGATCTCCAGATAGTTTCGCAAATACGACAGCCGGCCCGCTTCCTTCATCTTCGGGGTGACTTGCAGATGCGTGCCGTCCTCCGCCCCGTTCGTCGAGAAGGCGAAGGCGTTGTGCTCGCCCTGATGCCAGAGCACCGCGCTTGGCTCGAGACCGGCGTCGCGCAGGCCGGCGATGGTTGCGAGCAGCACCTCGAAATACTTGCCGCCGCGGGCACGCCACTCCTCGAGATAAGTCCCGCCGATCGCAACGGGTGCGATCACGACCGTCTTCGCCAGCCCGCGATCGATCAATTCGTCGCCCAGCCGGGTGGCGACGTTCTCGCCCCCGCCCGGCGTTCCCAGCAATGGATTGCGCGCCACGTAGCAGCGGCCGTCGAAGCGGTCGAAATTGTAGAACCGGTTGTGAGGCTGATAGAGCCGGCCACTCTGATCGGGCGCGCCGGTGTTGGAGATGTTCGACTGGCCCGCGGTCAGAAGCACCACCAGCCCCTCGCGCGGAATGGCGTCGCAGGCAATTGGCGTCGCCCTGGCACGCGCAGCCTCGTTGTCCCCCATGAGACAGCGCGAGGCGTTGCCGCCCGCGATGAAATCCGCGTCAGAACCGTACAGCGCAAGGGCAAGGTTGCGTCCCTGCAGCAGGCTCTGCACCTCCGGGTCGCTGCTCGCGCCGTCGATGCGACGGTCGATGTCGGCAAAGGCGGCGCGCCGCGTGCGTACCTGCTCCAACAGCGCCAGGAAGCCTGGGCGGGTCGAGATCGGTCCGACGGCGCAGGGAACGCAATTGCCGTCGCGTGTCCTGGCCGCGGTGGTCGGCTGGCAGACGTCGCGGGCCGGCAGCACCTCCGCGGCGCCGGCCGTGGCAGCGAACGAGGCGAACCACGCTGCGACAAGTACGACGATTGATACACGCAGGTTCATGTTCCAGTCACTCTTCGTCGCCAACCTTGGATATCACCTCTGTTCCAGAGCTTGCATATGACTTCCAGCCGTTCCGGGCCTCATGGTTCGAGACGCGCCGCAAGCGGCGCTCCTCACCATGAGGGGCTTGGATTGCGCTCCGAACACAGACCTCGTCCTGAGGAGCGCGCCCCTTGGCGCGCGTCTCGAAGGACGGCCACAGGGCACTCCCGTTGGTGTCATCCATGTGAAAGCAGCCCCGCGTTCGTGCGGAAGAACCAAGGAGCGCCAATCTCGTTATGCACGCCGGCACCGCCCTGTTTTGTGGATACGGCGCGAGCCGCCTTTTCCATTATAGTCCGCCTCCATGAAGGAGAGCCGAATCGATGCACGGCCGCTCGCCACCCTGGCGACGGACTGTTGGCCAACCGCGCTTCTGCTCGCGGCGACGGTGCTCGCCGTGCCCGCACTCGGCGGCCTTGTCAGGCCGGCCTTCGTGCTCGGCTGCGCGGTCGCCGGCTGGTTCGCGTGGCGTCGCAGCCCCGAAGCCCACGTTCAGTCGGCGATCCTGATGTTCGCCTTCGCTCCTTTCGTGCGCCGCCTGGTCGACATCTCCGGAGGATTCGATTCGTCCGGCATCATGTTGAGCGGCCCCCTGCTGTTCATCATCGCGCCAGTTCCGAGTCTGGCACTCTCGCCCTCGGACAAGGACAGGCCGGGCAATCCCTGGCTCGTGGCGCCGCTCATCATCCTCGCCTGCATCGTCTATGGCGGCGCGCTTTCGATCTTCCAGAACGACTGGTTCAACGCCGCCAATGGCGGAATGAAATGGGCCGCGCCCGTACTCTATGCGATCGCCCTGCAGCAGCGGGCGCAATCCGACGGCGTCCTGCTCGATGCCATCACGCGCGTGTTCCTGCTGGTGCTGCCGCTCACCGGCCTCTACGGCATCTGGCAATATGTCGATCCGCAAGGCTGGGATCGGTTCTGGATGGTGAACGCCAGCATCACCTCGGCCGGCTATCCGCTGCCCTACATGGTGCGCGTGTTCAGCACGATGAACGGCCCGGCCAGCTACGCGACCTTCACGGCCACGGGCCTGCTGCTGGTGGGGTTCCTGCGCCCGGGATGGCTGGCACTGGCGGCGATGGCGCCCGCAGCGCTCGGCCTGTTGCTGTCGCTCTACCGCACCAGCTGGATCACGCTCGCGGTGGGCGTGCTGTTCTGCATGTTGTTCCCCGCGACGCGGCGTCGGGCCGTATCGATCACGGGCGGACTGGTCGGCGCGGTGATCGTCACCGTCATGTTCACGCCGTTCGCGGAGGTCATCACCTCTCGTCTGGAATCGCTCGGCAGCGTGTCGCAGGACAGTAGCGGCAGCGAGCGGCTGGATGAGTTCGTCACGCTGTGGAATGCGCCGAACAGCATGGTCCTGGGATCTGGCTTCACCATCACCGACGTCGGCGTCGCCGGCGCGATGCCGATCGACGGGCAGATCATCGCAAGCTGGGTGACGATGGGCATTCCGGTCGGACTGATCTGCCTCGCGGCCTATGTCTGGGTCGGGCTCGCCGCCACCGGCGCCGCCTGGCGGATGCCGACGCGCGAGGGCGCCGTGCTCGGCGCGCTCGCCATCAGTGCGCTGCTGATCCAGCTGCCGCTGACCAGCATCTCCTCCGGCGAGGTCTCGGCGCTGTTCTGGATGCTCGTCGCCATGGCCTGTCCGCTCGACCAGATGGCCGGCGGCGCACGGCGCACCGTCGCCGCTCAGCAGCATCAGGCCGGCGCCTGATCGGACGTTGCAACGCGCGGCGCGATCGCTGCGGCCTGCGGCTTGCGGGAGGCCGGCGGTGCAAGCCCGAAGACCGGCAGCAGATGCAGCCGCTGCAGGATGGCATGCGCCATCAGAGGAAGCACGACACCGGCCGCCGTCCCGGCCAACAGATAGACCCATGGCGATGGTGGGATGTGCAGCTTGAGCATGATGATGCGCATGCCCGAGCCGCTGAGGATGTGCAGCACATAGATCGTCATCGACGCGACGCCTGCGGCCGCAAGCCAGCGATGACGCGCCGGGGCAAGCAGCTTGCAGAGCCCGACCGTGCCGGCGATCCCGAGCACACAGGCCGGCAGGGAGGCGAGCCCATTGGCGTCCATGCCGGACAGCTGGCCGCCCAGCGCCACCGCGGCCGCAAACGCGATCCCGATCACGGCCAACGCGGACCAGCCGAACGGCCGCCATTCCGCCACCACGCTGACACCGTAGACGCCCGCGACGTAGAACGGCAGATGATGCAGGGTGAGTGCGAGGTCCGGCCGGATCGGCAGCGCGAGGAACACGCAGAGCCCGGCCAGCGCGAGCGTAATCAAGACCGTCCGCGACGGGACCAGCACCGCGATCACGTGGCAGATCATCAGCGCGTAGAGAAACCAGAACTGTGCGATCGGACGATACCAGATCGCGGCGAGATCGCCGGGATGAATCGGGATGTTGGCATCCCGCGCCAGCAGCATCGTGATCCCGCCCTGGATCAGCGACCACAGCACATAGGGATAGGCGATGGTCCAGAGCTTGGACGTGAGGAAGGGACGCGCGCCGCGCCGCAAGCTGTGCTGCACATTCAAGCCGGCCAGAAAGAAGAACAGCGGCATGTGGAACGTGTAGAGCGTGTAGTCCATCCAGCGCGCGACGGCTCCATCCGGGAAGATGCCCGGGCGCACCAGACCGCCAAGCACGTGACCGTACACGACCAAGATGACGCCGAGGCCGCGCGCGAAATCGATCCACGCCGTGCGCGCTGTGTCAGCCGTTGCCCTCTGCGTTCCAGCATCCATGCCCGACTTGTCCTGCCCGTGTCGCGCAGCCCGTGTCCAGTTTGCGATCCTACGAAGTCCGCGCCGCATTCGTCCAAGTCTTAGCGCAGCCGGCTTTGCAGCGCCGTCGGCGCCTGCCAGGACATCGGGGGTATTCTCGCGTTAGTCTTAACCAACCGATAAGCCTCTGCCGGATGGCTGCGCCTACGCCGGGGATCGCGACCAGAGGTGGCGCGGTTCGGCTTACGCGCCACACTCAATCCTCATTCGCCTTGAAGCGCCCGAGTCCCTTGAGGACGAACGGCGCGACGAGCGCAATCAGCGCGACCGCCAGCAGAGTGGCAGAGATCGGCGACTGCAGCAGGGTCATGGGATCGCCGAGGCTGATCGCGAGCGCCCGCCGCAACTGGCTCTCGGCGATCGGCCCGAGGATCAGCCCGACCACGACCGGCGCAATCGGGAAATCGAACCGACGCATCAGGAAGCCGAGCACGCCGAAGCCGGCCAGCATCGACAATTCGACCACGGACGGCTTTGCGGCGATCGTCCCCATCGTGGCGAACACGAGGATGCCGGCGTAGAGCCAGGGCGTCGGGATCGCGAGCAGCTTCACCCACAGACCGACCAGCGGCAGGTTGAGCACCAGCAGCATCGTGTTGGCGATGAACAGGCTGGCGATCAGGCCCCAGACCAGGTCGGGCCGCTCGGCAAACAGCAGCGGGCCCGGATTGAGGCCATATTGCTGGAAGCCGGCGAGCATCATCGCGGCGGTCGCCGACGTCGGCAGGCCGAGGGTCAGCAGCGGCACCAAGGTGCCCGCGGCAGAAGCGTTGTTGGCGGCCTCAGGGCCGGCGACGCCTTCGATCGCGCCTTTGCCGAATTGGTCGGGATATTTGGTCAGGCGCCGCTCGGCAGAATAGGACAGGAACGTCGGGATCTCCGCCCCGCCCGCCGGCAGCGCGCCAATTGGAAAGCCGAACATGGTGCCGCGCAGCCACGGCTTCCACGACCGCTTCCAGTCCTCGCGCGTCATCCACAGCGAGCCCTTGATGGCCTCGATCTTCTCCTCGGTATGATGCCGGCGCGAGGCGACGTAGAGCGCCTCGCCGACCGCGAACAGGCCGACCGCCAAGGTCGTCACCTCGACGCCATCGAGCAGCTCCGGCACGCCGAAGGCGAGCCGCGCCTGCCCGGTGAGCTTGTCGATGCCGATGAGGCCGAGCGTGAGACCAATGAACAGGCTGGTGAGGCCGCGGATCGGTGAATCGCCGAAGGTCGCGGACACCGTGACGAAGGCGACGCACATCAGCGCGAAGTAGTCCTCCGGCCCGAAGCGCACGGCGATGTCGACGAGATACGGCGACAGGAAGGCGAGACCGATGGTGGCGATGGTGCCCGCGACGAACGAGCCGATTGCCGCCGTCGCCAGCGCCGGGCCGCCGCGGCCGGCCTTGGCCATCTTGTTGCCCTCGAGCGCGGTCGCCATCGAGGCGCTCTCGCCGGGGGTGTTGATCAGGATCGCGGTGGTCGATCCGCCATACATGCCGCCATAATAGATGCCGGCGAACATGATCAGCGAACCGCCGGGATCGAGCTTGTAGGTCACCGGCAGCAGCAGCGCGACGGTGAGCGCCGGCCCGATGCCCGGCAGCACGCCGACGGCGGTGCCGAGGAACACGCCGACCAGCGCATAGAGCAGGTTCATGGGCTGGACGGCGATCGCCATCCCATGCGCGAGCGCGGCAAAGGTGTCCATCAGAGCAGTCTTTCGAGCGGACCGGCGGGAAGGCTCAGGGTGAGGAGGCGGTCGAATGCGAGATAGATCAGCGTCGTCAGCACCGCGCCGATGACGAGATCGGTGACGAAGGCGCGCCGGCCGAACGCGGCCGACGTCGTCACGAACAGCGCGGTGGTCGCCAGGATGAAGCCGCCACCGAACCCGATGATCGCGATCAAGAGCGCAAGGCCTGCGAGGATCAACAGCACCGCCATCGGATCGGAGCTCTCGCGCGGCGGCAGGTTGCCTCTGAGGGCATCGATCAGATTGGCCAGTGCAAGAATGCCGAGCCCGATCGCGATCACGACCGGCATGACCTGCGGGCCCATGCCGTACATCGTGGTCGCCGGGATCTGATTGGCGTCATAGACAAGCACGAGCGCGACAGCCGCCAGCAGCGCCGCAATGACGATGCCGGCCTTGTCGACGCCACCCGAGGCGGGTGTCTCGGTGCCGGCACTCTCCGTCGTCATGACTTGACGAGGCCGACCGACTTCAACACGTCGGTGACGCGGACGTTCTCCTTTTTCAGGAAGTCGGCGAACGCATCACCCGGAAGATAGGCGTCATCCCAGCCTTTCTGCTTCAAGATCTCCTTCCACGCATCCGACTTCACCATCTTCTCGACGGCCTCGCTGAGCACCTTCTTCTGCTCCGGCGTGATGCCGGGCGCCGCGACCACCGAGCGCCAATTGGCGAGCACGAGGTCGATGCCCTGCTCCTTGAAGGTCGGGATGTCGACCCCTGGAATGCGTTTCTCCGAGGACACACCGATGGCGCGCAGCTTGCCGCTCTTGATCTGCCCGTCGTATTCCGACAGGCCGGAAATGCCCGCCGTGACCTTGCCGCCGAGGATCGCCGCCAGCGACTCGCCGCCGCCCGAGAACGGGATGTAGTTGACCTTCTTGGCGTCGGCGCCGACGGCGCCGGCGAACAGCGCCGCCATCACGTGATCGACGCCGCCGGCCGAGCCGCCGGCGAAGGTGACCTTGGCGATGTCGGCCTTCAGCGCCGCGGCGAGATCCTGCGCCGTCTTGATCGGCGAGTTCGCGGGCACGACGATGACCTGGATCTCCTCGGTCAGCCGCGCGATCGGCGTCACCTGCTCCAATGTCACCGGCGACTTGTTCATGGCGAGCGCGCCGACCATGACGAAGCCGTTGACCATCAGCTGGTTGCCGTCGCCCTTGGCGCCGTTGACGAACTGCGCGATGCCGACGGTGCCGCCGGCGCCAGCGACGTTGGTCACCTGGACGCTGCGTGCCACGCCCGACGCCACGAAGGCCTGCTGCATGGCCCGCGCGGTCTGGTCCCAGCCGCCGCCGGGCGCGGCAGGCGCCATCACCTTCAGCTCGAGCTGCTGGGCGAAGGCCGGAGCACCGGCAAGGAAGGTCAAAGCGACGACGGCGCCGAACAGGCGCGTACAGAACGAATTCAAAGCGGTCCTCCACGGTCGGCCGAACGAACGGCTCGCGTTTCTTCTCTTGCCCCTCACGAGCGGCATTTCAGCGGGAAATGCGGCCTCTGTCCAGACGGGATTGCTCGCGCCGTCGCCCGCGTTGCAGCAGCAGCCCTGGGAGGACGAGACGGTTGTGGGAGGAGCGGCCTAACCGCAAGTCCAGACCATCCCCACTGGCGTCCGCGTCCAGCACGGGCCGAAGCTGCCGCCATTGTAATGGCCGCGATAGAAGCCTGGCTGGCCGAAATAATGCCACTCGCCGTTGTAGAGCATGTATTTCGGCGTGCCGTCGATATACCAATGGCGGCGGCTGCCGCGCGGCCCGTTGCGCATGGCCTCCTTGTCGGCATAGAGCGGCAAGCTGTTGTTGGGCGGCTGCTTGTAGCCGGGCAGGAAGCCATAGCCCTGCCAGCGGTGCGCCTTGCGCTTGTGCGACGGCGCGGCGGTCGCGATCGCGGGGACCAGCAGCAGAAGCATCACGATCGCGACGATGAAACGATGCGGCATCACGGCAGCCCGATGGGTACGAGGGTCTCGAATCTTCAGTTCGATTGCGGCACGGCAACGGCCGTTCCGTCATGAAATGTTTCAGCGATGCCGCCGATGCGCGCGGCGCGGCGGAGGCGACGGCGGGGCGTAGAAGGGATTGAGATCGCACATCGCCGCACGGCCCGACGCCGTCGCGCGACATTGCGGCAGCGACGTATAGCTGCAGTCGATCCACTCGCCACCGCCAAACCGGCCGCCTTCATAGACCTTCATGCACACGGGATAGCGCGGATCGTAGGCCTGGGCGTGAGCCGGCCCCGATATGGCCGAGCCCACCATCAAAGCGACCGCGACAGCGCTGCAGGTCAGGACACGCATTTCGGGACCTCCGGAACGGGTCTCGTCGGCCCAAGCCGATTCCCGAGACCTTGTTGCATCTGCTCTGTATCGCCGGCGCTGGCCGGTCGCAATGACGCCGTTACAGCAGGTCGGCCTGCTCTCCGCCGCGGAACCCCATCGCCAGCACGTAGCGCTCCGACGAATCCTGCCGGCTCGCCGCCGGCTTGACGTGGCGGACGCTGGCGTAATCGCGCTTGAGCTGCGCCATCAAGTCGGCATCGGCGCCGCTCTGGAACGTCTTGGCGAGAAAGCTGCCGCCCGGTTTGAGCACCTCGCTGGCGAAATGCGCGGCGAGTTCGACGAGACCGACGATGCGCAGCTGGTCGGTCTTGCGGTGGCCGGTGGTGTTGGCCGCCATGTCCGACATCACCACGTCGGCACGCCCGCCGAGCATCGCGCGAAGCTTTTCCGGCGCGTCCTGGGCGTGGAAATCGAGCTGGGTGAAGGTGACGCCGGGGATCTCGCCCATCTCCAGCAGATCAATCGCGATCACCTTGCCCTTCCCGGCTTCGGCCCCGACCCGACGCGCCGCGATCTGGCTCCAGCCGCCGGGTGCGGCGCCGAGATCGACCACCGTCATGCCGGGCTTGAGCAGCCGGTATTTGTCATCGATCTCGAGCAGCTTGTAGGCCGCGCGCGAGCGATAGCCGTCGCGCTTAGCCTGGACGACATAGGGATCGTTGAGCTGGCGCTCCAGCCAGAGCTTCGAGGACAGCTTGCGCTTGCCTCCGGTCTTGACCTGCACATGCATGCGGCCGGTCGTGTCTTTTGCCATGTGTTTCTCGGTCGTCGTGACCAGACGCGGGAGGCGAAAATCCGTCCATGCTCGAGGTCTGGCGGAACTACAAAGGTCACCCTCCCCTGGAGGGGGAGGGTCGATCGGGAGCGAAGCGAGCGATCGGGGTGGGGTGAGCCACACGAAGACTGCTCGTGGAACTCACCCCACCCCGTCTCACATTGCGCTGCGCTCCATGTGAGACGACCCTCCCCCTCCAGGGGAGGGTAAAGTCGCTACGCCGTGCGCAGCGCACCGTCTTCGCGCATCATCTCGACCAGCATGCCCTCGCGCAGGCCGCGATCGGCGACGCGCAGCCGCGGCAACGGAAACGCCAGGCGAATCGCGTCGAGAATGGCGCAGCCCGCGAGCACGAGGTCGGCACGGTCGATGCTGATGCAGTTGTTCTCGGCGCGCTCCTGGTAGCTCATCGCCAGCAGCTTGGCGATCGTCGTCGTGATGTCGGCATCGTTGATCCAGATGCCATCGACCCGGCGCCGATCGTAACGCGCGAGGTTGAGATGAATGCCGCCGAGCGTCGTCACGGTGCCGGAGGTGCCGAGCAGGTGCATGCCGGAGAGGTCGCCGCCGTTCTCGGCCGCGAACGGCCCGACATGCTCGGCCACGGCCTCGACCATGGCGGCATAGATCTCCGGCGTCACGTCGCGGCCGCCGAAGCGTTCGGCCAGCGTCACGACGCCGAGCGGGATCGACATCCAGGCCTTGATCCTCGGCTCGGCGTTGCGGTCTGCCGGATCGCGCTCGATCCGCACCAGCTCGCTGGAGCCGCCGCCAATGTCGAACAGGATGGCCCCGCGCCCGCCTGGATCCAGTAGCGGCGCGCAGCCCTTGACGGCCAGCGCCGCCTCGGTCTCGCGGTCGATCACCTCGAGCTCGATGCCGGTCTCCGCCGCCACCCGGCTGCGGAACCCCTCCGCATTGGAGGCGGCGCGGCAGGCCTCGGTCGCGATCAGACGCAGGCGGCTGGCCTTCTTGGATTGGATCTTGTCCCGGCAGATGCTGAGCGCGGCGATGGCCCGATCCATCGCCGCATCGCTGATGCAGCCGGTGGTCGAGATGCCCTCGCCCAGCCGGACAATGCGCGAGAAGGAGTCGACCACGCGGAAACTGTCGCCCGAAGGACAGGCGATCAGGAGCCGGCAATTGTTGGTTCCGAGGTCCAGGGCCGCGTAGACGCTGCTGCCATTGCTGGCGCAGGAAGGCGTCGCGACGTCCAGACCCGGACGCAAGCCGGGCTCCAGGTTCCCGCGCGGCGTGGGACTCTCCCGCAGCCGCGTGTCATTGATCATTCAAATGTCTTTCCGCTGGCCGAACCGGCTCAGATGGAAGTTCTCTTTCGTGAGACATTATCAGTGGATAGCGCCGGCGCAACAGCCCCTCCGTCAGGCGTGATGCACCATTCCTAATCAACCGTTGTCCGGCCGCGGGCGCTGCACTATCTGGGAACAGCCCGCATTTGCGACCAATCCAGCCTCTTGGGTCCTCATTCATGCAAGATCACACCGTCCCGGCCTCCCTCGAAAACGCGATCGCGCTGCAGAAATTCGGCGTCGGGCAGCCGGTCCGGCGCAAGGAGGACGACACGCTGGTGCGCGGTCACGGCAAATATACCGACGATTTCAACCTGCCCGGCCAGGCCCATGCCTGGATCGTGCGCTCCAGCCACGCCCATGGCATCATCAAGAGGATCGACACCGCGGCCGCCAAGGCCATGCCCGGCGTGCTCGGGGTGTGGACTGGAGCCGACCTCGCCGGAGCCAACTATGGCCCGTTCACCTGCGGCCTGCCGCTGAAGGGCCGGGACGGCTCGCCGCTGCTGCAGACCAACCGGCCGGCGCTCGTCACCGACAAGGTGCGCTTCGTCGGCGACCCCGTCGCGTTCGTGGTGGCGGAGACCGCGGCCCAGGCCCGCGACGCGGCCGAGGCGGTCGAGGTCGATATCGAGCCCCTGCCCGCGGTCACCAATGCCGAGGAAGCCGCCAAGCCCGGCGCGCCGCAGCTCTATGACCATATCCCCAACAACGTCGCGCTCGATTATCATTACGGCGACACGGCCAAGATCGAAGAGGCCTTCGCCAAGGCCGCGCACGTCACCAAGCTCGACATCGTCAACACCCGCGTCGCCGTGGTGTCGATGGAGCCGCGCGTGGCGCTCGCCGCGTTCGACGGCAAGACCGAGCGCTTCACCTTGCAGGTGCCGACCCAGGGCGTGTCCGGCAACAAGGCGACGCTGGCCAAGATCCTCAACGTCGCACCGGACAAGGTCCGCATCCTCACCACCAATGTTGGTGGCTCGTTCGGGATGAAGAACGTCTCCTATCCTGAGTACGTCTGCATTCTGCACGCGGCGAAGCAGCTCGGCCGTCCCGTGAAGTGGCGCGACGAGCGCACCACCGCCTTCCTGTCCGACAGCCAGGGTCGCGACCAGATCATCCATGGCGAGCTGGCGCTCGACGCCGACGGCAAGTTCCTCGCTGTCAGGCTGTCCGGCTATGGCAATCTCGGCGCCTACATCATGGGCGTGGCGCCGCTGCCGCTGTCGCTCAACACCGGCAAGAACCTCGCCAGCGTCTACAAGACGCCGCTGCTGGGCGTCGACATCAAGACCGTGCTCACCAACGTCACCCTGATGGGCGCCTATCGCGGCGCCGGCCGCCCCGAGGCGAACTACTTCATGGAGCGGCTGATCGACACCGCCGCGCGCGAGATGGGCATCGACCGTCTCACCATCCGCAAGCGCAACTTCATCAAGCCGAGCCAGATGCCGTTCCCGGCCGCGTCGGGCGTGACCTACGACTCCGGCGACTTCGCCGCGGTGTTCGAGAAGGCGCTGCAGGTCTCCGACTACGCCGGCTTCGCCAAGCGCAAGCGCGAGAGCCGCAAGAACGGCAAGCTGCGCGGCATCGCGGTCGGCTCGTATCTCGAGGTGACCGCGCCGCCGTCGGGCGAGCTCGGCAAGATCACCTTCGACGCCGATGGCGGCGTGACCCTGACGACCGGCACGCTCGATTACGGCCAGGGCCACGCGACCCCGTTCTCGCAGGTCTTGTCGGCGCAGCTCGGCGTGCCCTTCGAGAAGATCAGGCTGGAGCAGAGCGATTCCGATCTCGTGCGGTTCGGCAACGGCACCGGCGGCTCGCGCTCGATCACCGCGACCGGCCAGGCAATCGTCGAGTCCTCGCAGCTCGTCATTGCCAAGGGCAAGCAGGCGGCGGCGCATCTGCTCGAAGCCTCGGAAGCCGACATCGAGTTCGCAGACGGCCAGTTCACCATCGCCGGCACCGACCGCAGCATCGACGTCATGGAGCTAGCGCGCCGCCTACGCGACGGCAAGATGCCCGAGGGCGTGCCGGCCTCGCTCGACGTCGACCACAACTCGACGGTCACGGAGTCGACCTTCCCCAATGGCTGCCACGTCTGCGAGGTCGAGATCGAGCCGGACACCGGCGTCGCGCAGATCGTCGCGTATACCGCAATCAACGACTTCGGCACGGTGATCAATCCGATGATCGTGGCCGGCCAGCTGCATGGCGGCGTCGCCCAGGGCATCGGCCAGGCGCTGATGGAGCATCTGCGCTACGACGAGAGCGGCCAGCCGATCACCGGCTCGCTGATGGACTACGCGCTGCCGCGCGCCTCCGACGTGCCGATGATGACGGTGGACAACCATCCGGTGCCCGCCAAGAGCAATCCCTTGGGCACCAAGGGCTGCGGCGAAGCCGGCTGCGCCGGCTCGATGGCGAGTGTGATCAATGCCGTGATCGACGCGCTGTCGGACTATGGCGTGAAGCACCTGGACATGCCGCTGACCACCGAGAAGCTCTGGCGCGCGATCCAGGACGGCAAGGCGAAGACCGCGGCGTAGCTGCTTCGCTGCGCTCGCGATGAGGCGAAAACATCTCATTGCTAAACGAAAAGCCCGTAGCCCGCACGAGCGCAGCGATATGCGGGGTCTCACGGGCCGTATCGGTGAACCCGGATGTCGCTCCCGCCTGCACCCGCGTGCGCGCATCCGGGCTACGGACTGTCGAGATTGGGCCGCGGGTCCTCTCCACGTCATTGCGAGCGTAGCGCGTAGCGAAGCAATCCAGAATCCTTCCACGGAGACAGTCTGGATTGCTTCGCTGCGCTCGCAATGACGGGAGCGTGGGGCGACCAGCATGCCCCAATCTCAACTGTCATCGTCCGCATGCGGACGATCCAATACTCCGAGGCGGCTACGATTCAGCCGAGACGTCGCGGCGTACTGGATGCTCCGCCTGCGCGGAGCATGACAGCTGCTTTATGGATGCCGCCTGCCTTTTACCATTACGCCGCCGCCTGCGCGCGCGGCTGGTAGATCGCCACATGGTGACAGTGCGCCAGCGGCCGCGTGCCGTTCGCCACCACCAGCGCATCGATCTCGACGAAGCGGTGTCCCTTCTTCTCGTAGTTCGCGACCACCCGGCCACGCGCGGTGATCTCGTCGGTTTCGGCAATCGCCGACAGCAGCTGCATGCGGCTGCCGACGTGAATCCACGGACCGAGCACGATGTTGTCGACCAGCAGGCGGTTCATCACCCGCTGCAGCATGCCGGGATGACCGAGCCGCTCGCCGGAATAGATCGGATCGCGCTCGCGAATCTCGGCGAGATAGGCCGTCGCCGCCTGCCCCGGCCAGGCGCGTGGCGCAGTGCCGAGCCAGTTGCCGACGGCGAACGAGTCTGCGCCGATCACCGACCGCACCGCTGCTGGCGGAACATCGCGATAGCCGGCCAGCACCACGTCCGGCGCCGCCGCCGGCAACGACGCGGAACCGGTGGCGCAGATCTCGCTTTTACTCGTCACCTCCAGGCGGAGCCCGTCGCCGACCTCCTCCGCCCTGACCTCGGCGATCTCGCCGTCATAGACCGGCTTGGTGAACCGCGCCTCGATCAGCCCGCGCTCCAGGAATGCCCGGCCCCAGCGCACAACCGGCTGATGCAGCATGTAGGCCAGCACCTCGACGCCGGGCACGAGGCCGCCGGCGAAGCCGAACCGGCGCGCCACGCTGTCATCGTGCATCTTGTTCTCGGACTGCTTGGCCGTGTTGAACGCCTCGACCGCATAGGTCGCGATTCCGTCTGCCATCCTTGCCTCCCTTTGACCCTTTTCGGGCGATGGTAACGGCCGGAAAGGTCCTGGCAAGGCCAGCGTTTGGCTCGCAATTTGGCTGGCGATGGGGTACCAACCGGCCACCCCCAGCAGAACGCCAGATGACGACCGAAACCGCCGAGCTCGCCCCTGTCACGATCTATGTCGACGCCGACGCCTGTCCGGTGAAGGACGAGATCTATCGCGTCGCGATCCGCCACGGCCTGCCAGTGATCGTGGTTGCGGGCGGCTTCATCCGCGTGCCCGAGGATCCCCTGATCACGCGCGTGGCGGCCGGCAGCGGCATGGATGCCGCGGATGACTGGATCGCAGAGCGCGCCGGCGCCGACGACGTCGTCATCACCGCGGACATTCCGCTGGCGAGCCGCTGCGTCAAGGCCGGCAGCGCCGTGATCGCACCGAACGGCAAGCCGTTCACCGAGGAGTCGATCGGCATGACGCTCGCTGTGCGCAACCTCATGACCGATCTGCGGTCATCGGGCGAGGTGACCGGCGGCCCGCGCTCGTTCACGCCGCGCGACCGCTCCACCTTCCTCTCCACCCTCGATACCACGATCCGCCGCCTGCAGCGCCAGCGCGCGGCGCGGGTCCAGCAGCAGAGCTAGAGATATGGCGCCGCCTCTCATCCAACTCAAAGACATCCGCCTGACCTTCGGCGGCACCGCGCTGCTGCAGGGCGTCGAACTGTCGGTCTCGCCCGGCGAGCGCGTCTGCCTGATCGGCCGCAACGGCTCCGGCAAGTCGACGCTGCTCAAGATCGCCGCCGGCCTCGTCGAATGCGACAGCGGCACCCGCTTCGTGCAGCCGGGCGCCACGGTTCGCTATCTGCCGCAGGAGCCGGATTTCTCCGGCCATGCCACCACGCTGTCCTATGTCGAGGCCGGGCTCGGCCCGGGCGACGATCACTATCAGGCGCGCTATCTCGTCGAGCAGCTCGGACTGACCGGAGAAGAGGATCCCGCGCATGTCTCCGGCGGCGAGGCGCGTCGCGCGGCGCTGGCGCGCGTGCTTGCGCCCAACCCCGACATCCTGCTGCTGGACGAGCCGACCAACCACCTCGACCTCACGACCATCGAGTGGCTGGAGAACGAGCTCGACGGCCGAAGCTCGGCGCTGGTGCTGATCAGTCACGATCGTCGTTTCCTTACCAA
The DNA here is from genome assembly GCF_032489375.1 of Bradyrhizobium sp. SZCCHNR1098. NCBI lineage: Bacteria > Pseudomonadati > Pseudomonadota > Alphaproteobacteria > Hyphomicrobiales > Nitrobacteraceae > Bradyrhizobium > Bradyrhizobium sp. SZCCHNR1098. The sequence continues at coordinate 323,473 of NZ_JAUEXY010000006.1, read as the reverse complement.
TCTGTCCCGCGCGACCGCGTGGCTCGACCGCGGCCAGATCAGGCAGATCGACCGCGGCTTTGCGGCGTTCGAGGCGTGGCGCGACGAGGTGCTGGCGGAGGAAGAACGCGAGCAGCACAAGCTCGACCGCAAGATCGTCAACGAAGAGCACTGGCTGCGCTACGGCGTCTCCGGCCGCCGCAAGCGCAACGTCAAGCGGCTCGCCAATCTGCATGCGCTGCGCCAGCAGCGCCGCGACTATCGCGGCACGGCGGGCGCCGCCAACCTCGCCGCGGCCGAGGCCGACAAGTCCGGCAAGCTGGTGATCGAAGCGAAGGGCGCATCGAAGAGCTATGGTGATCGCAAGATCGTCGACAACTTCTCCATCCGCATCCAGCGCGGCGACCGCATCGGCATCGTCGGCCCCAACGGCGCCGGCAAGACCACGCTGGTCAACCTGCTCACCGGCGGCAGCGAGCCGGACAGCGGCAGCATCCGGCTCGGCGTCAATCTGGAGACGGCGACGCTCGACCAGCACCGCGAGAGCCTCGATCCCCGGACGACGCTCGCCGAAGCGCTGACCGGCGGCCGCGGCGATCACGTCATGGTGGCCGGCAAGCCGAAGCACGTCGTCGGCTACATGGAGGACTTCCTGTTCTCGCGCGAGCAGATGCGCACGCCGCTCGAAGTGCTCTCCGGGGGCGAGCGCGGCCGGCTGATGCTGGCGCGCGCACTGGCCAAGCCATCGAACCTGCTGGTGCTGGACGAGCCGACCAACGATCTCGACTTGGAGACACTCGACGTGCTCGAGGACATGCTCGGCGACTACGAGGGCACGGTGATCCTGATCAGCCACGACCGCGACTTCCTCGATCGCGTGGTCACCTCGGTGATCGTCCCCGAGGGCAACGGCAAATGGCAGGAATACGCCGGTGGCTACAGCGACATGCTGGCGCAGCGCGGCGCCGACCTGAAGCGCCAGCATGCCAAGGCGGCTGAGGAGAAGAAGGAAACCAAGCACGCGGCCGCGGCGCCTGCGAGCGCGCCGAAGCGCAAGCTCTCCTTCAACGAGAAGCACGCACTGGAGACCTTGCCGAAGACGATCGCCAAGCTGCAAGCCGAGATCGCCAAGCAGCAGGCCGTGCTCGCCGACCCCGCGCTGTATGCGAAAGACCGCAAGAAATTCGACGCCGCCTCCCTCACCCTCGCCACTGCGCAAGCCGAGCTCACCGCCGCCGAAGATCGCTGGTTGGAGCTCGAAGTGCTGCGCGAGGAGATCGAGGGCGCGTGACGTTCATCGAAATCACTTCGTCATTGCGAGCGAAGCGACATGTCCGCCATAGCCCGAAGGGCGACGGCGGAAGCAATCCAGGGCTGCAGTCGTGACTCTGGATTGCTTCGTCGCTTCGCTCCTCGCAATGACGGTTATATGGAGTAAATGACATGACCACCCCGCTCGCCGCCAAGATCGCCAGGGACTACGGCACGCCCTGCGCCGTCATCGACATGGACAGAGTTGAGCGCAACATCGCGCGCATCCAGGCCCAGTGCGAGGCCGCGGGCGTCGCCAACCGCCCGCACATCAAGACCCACAAGAGCCCGGTGCTGGCCAAGCTGCAGATCGAGGCCGGCGCGCAAGGCATCACCTGCCAGAAGATCGGCGAGGCCGAGATCATGGCGGCCGCTGGCATCAGTAACATCCTGATCAGCTACAACCTGATCGGCGAGGAAAAAATGGCGCGTCTTGCCGCGCTGCAGACCAAGGCCGATATGACCGTCGCCGCCGATAACGCGACCGTGATCGCCGGCCTGCCGCAGGCAGCAAAACAATCCGGCCGCACGCTGTCGGTCGTGGTCGAATGCGACACCGGCCGCAAGCGCGCCGGCGTCGAGACACCGGCCGAGGCGATCCAGCTTGCGCGCCAGATCAAGGCCAGCGAGGGCCTGCGCTTCGCCGGCTTCATGATGTACCCGACCGAGACCGGCTGGGACGAGGCGCAGCGCTTCTATGACGAGGCCCTGGCCGGCGTTCGCGCCGAAGGGCTGGAGGCTGCCATCGTCTCGACCGGCGGCTCGCCCAACCTGAAGAATCTCGGCAAGCTCAAGGGCGCCACCGAGCACCGGCCCGGCACCTACATCTACAACGACCGCATGCAGGTCGCCGCCGGGGTCGCGAGCTGGGACGACTGCGCGCTGCACATCTACTCCACCGTCGTCAGCCGCGCCGCGCCCGAGCGCGGCATCCTCGACGCCGGCTCGAAGACGCTGACGACCGACACCGGCGGCCTCGACGGCCACGGCCTGATCCTGGAGCACCCGGAAGCGAAGATCGCGCGCTTCGCCGAGGAGCACGGCTTCCTCGATCTCTCCCGCAGCAACACCCGCCCCAATGTCGGCGACGTCGTGCGCATCATCCCCAACCACGTCTGCGTCGTCGTCAACATGATGGACGAGGTCGTGATGGTCCGCGGCGAGGAGATCCTGGGCACGTTGCCGGTCGCGGCGCGGGGCAAGCTGCGGTAGGACGAAGCTCTCTCGCAGCGTCACTGCGAGGAGCGAAGCGACGATGACGAGAAATCTGTAGGGTGGGCAAAGGCGCGAAGCGTCGTGCCCACCGCGTTCTTGTACGAATGCCAATGGTGGGCACGCTTCGCTTTGCCCACCCTACAATTCGAGCCGCTTCAAGATGCCCCTGCCCGCGGCGGCCCCGGTCGCGAACGAGGCTTGCAGCAGATAGCCGCCGGTCGGGGCCTCCCAATCGAGCATCTCGCCGGCGGCGAACACACCGGGCAGGCGTTTGAGCATGTAATCGGCGTCAAGCTCGTCATGCGCGATGCCGCCGGCGCTGGAGATGGCGCGGGCGAGTCCGGCGGTGCCCGTCAGCTTCAGCGGCACGGCATTGATCAGCGCCGCGAGACGATCGGGCGGCAGCGACGAGAGTGACAGGCCGTGCGCCCTGGCCGCCTCCTGCAGCAGCCCGATCGCCACCGGCGACAACTGCACCGCCTTGCGCAGCACGTTCGAGAACGACTGCTTGCCGCGCGGTGCCGAGAGCCGCGTGATGAGATCGGCCGTCGCGAGGTCGGGCCGCAGCGCGACGTGCAGGATCGCCCCCCCTGTCAGCGCGATCGCCTCGCGCAGCTCGGCCGACAGCGCATAAACGGCGCCGCCCTCAATGCCATCGCGCGTGACGACAGCCTCCCCGCGCACGCCGCGATCACCGAACGACAGCGCGATGCCCTTCAGCGGCCGGCCCTCGAAGCGATCGCGGAAGATGTCTGACCAGGCGACGGTGAAGCCGCAATTGGCCGGCCGCAGCGGCGCGATCGCGACGCCCTTCGCCGCCAGGATCGGCACCCAGCCGCCGTCGGACCCGAGCCGCGGCCAAGAGGCGCCGCCGAGCGCGAGCACGACAGCGTCAGCGGCGACCGCGCGCGCTCCCGCCGGCGTCTCGAATGTGAGATGTTCGTCCGCGTCCCAGCCGGTCCAGCGATGCCGCAACTCGACGCGCACGCCCTGCGCATCGAGGCGGCGCAGCCACGCGCGCAGCAGCGGCGAGGCCTTCATTGCCCTCGGAAACACGCGGCCGGAGGAGCCGACGAAGGTCGGCTCGCCCAGCGCCTCGCACCAGTCGCGCAGCCGCTGCGGCGGGAACGCGCGGATCGCCGGCTCAAGCCACGCCGCCGCCTCGCGGTAGCGCGCCAGGAAGGCGGGCAGCTCTTCGCTATGGGTAAGGTTGAGGCCGCCGCGACCGGCCATCAGAAACTTACGCGCCACCGACGGCATCGCATCGTAGACGGTGACGGCGGTCCCGCCCTCGGCCAGCACCTCGGCCGCCATCAGTCCGGCCGGGCCGGCTCCGATGACGGCGACCTTGTTGAGCAGGCGGTTGGCCGTGTCCGACACGATATCTCCAGGCATCGACTCAGCCCCTCATCCTGAGGAGCGGCTGTAAGCCGCGTCTCGAAGGATGAGGCCCGTGCGCGGCCTCATGGTTCGAGACGCACGGCTTTGCCGTGCTCCTCACCATGAGGGTCCTACGAGTTTGCACTTACAGCTTGAGCCCCAGCCGCGCCGCAGCCTGGCCGACGTATTTCTGCGTCTGCTCGAATGCGCCCTGCAGCGCCCTCGCCTTCGACATGTCGCTGATCTCGGCAAAATGCGCGGCGATCGCGTCCGGCGTCCACTCCTCCGGCGGCAGGTTGATGCCCTCGCTCTCCAGGATCTTGATCACCGCGAACGAGCCGGCGCCGGCGCCCATGATGGTGCGGGTGGGCGCTTCCTCGCTGAGAAGATATTCGACGGCCGGCGTGATCGATTCCGGCTTCATCAGCTGCAGCGCCTGCGGTGGCAGCAGTTCCTCCGTCATGCGCGTCGCCGCCGTCGGCGAGATGATGTTGACGCGGATGTTGGTCTTGCGGCCCTCCTCCGCCAGCACGTTCATGAGGCCGACCATGCCGGTCTTGGCCGCGCCGTAGTTGGCCTGCCCGAAATTGCCGAACAGGCCCGAGGACGAGGTCGTCAGCACGATGCGGCCGTAATTGCGCTCGCGCATGCCGTTCCACACCGCCTTGCAGCAGTAGAAGCTGCCGACAAGATGCACATCCAGCACCTTGGCGAAATCGGCAACCTCCATCTTGCCGAACGACTTGTCGCGCAGGATTCCGGCATTGGCGCACATGATGTCGACGCTGCCCCACTCTTTGGTTGCGCGCTCGACCATCGCCGTGACCTGTTCGAAATTCGAGACGTCGGCACCGTCAGCCATCGCGGTGCCGCCGGCTTTGCGGATCTCTTCGACCACCGTCTCCGCCGCGGTCATCGAGCCGCCGGTGCCGTCGCGCGCGCCGCCGAAATCATTGACCACGACCTTGGCGCCGCGGCTCGCCAGTCCCAGCGCATGCGCGCGTCCGAGACCATTGCCTGCGCCGGTGACGATGGCGACGCGTCCGTCGAATCTGATTGCCATGATGTTTGTCCTAGGTTCTAGGCTCGTCATGCCCGGGCTTGACCCGGGCATCCATCACTTTCCATCAGTGAGATGGATCGCCGGGTCAAGCCCGGCGATGACGAGGGGTGGGTTGGGACGAAGAGAGTTAGCTGAGATAGATCAGTCCGATCCAGTCGGCGACCAGCGCGGGCTTGTCCTCGCCTTCGATCTCGACCGTGACATGGGTGCGCGACTGCAACTCCTTGGGCTTGCGCAGCGTGGCTTCCGCCAGCACGAAGCGGCCGCGCACGCGTTTTCCCGATTTCACCGGCGAGATGAAGCGCAGCTTGTCGAAGCCGTAATTGACGCCCATCGCCGTGCCCTCGATCGCCGGCATGACCTCGTAGGACATCACTGACAACAGCGACATTGTCAGGAATCCGTGCGCGATCGTGGTGCGAAACGGCGTCGCCTTGGCTTTCTCCGGATCGACATGGATGAATTGATGATCCTCGATCACATCGGCATAGGTGTCTATGCGCTGTTGATCGAGCACGTGCCACGATGACACGCCGATCTCCTGGCCCACCATGGCCTGATAGGCTGCGAGCGAAATCGGCGGCTTCTTCCAGATCTGGTTCATGCGTTCCTACACCTCGTGCCCGGACGGCCTGGTCTTCAGCTCCGGGAAATCCTCTTCCTTGAACTCCGTGCCGCGCAGATGATCCGTGCGGTCGTCCTCATGCTCCAGCCGGCGCAGCTGCACGCGGCGGATCTTTCCGGAGATCGTCTTCGGCAGCTCGCTCACGAGCTCGAGCCGGCGGATGCGCTTGAACGGCGCCAGCCGCGCCTGAAGATGCACGAAGATCGACAGCGCCGTGGCGCGCGAGCGCTCCGCGCCCGCCGTCAGCAACACATAGGCTTTCGGGATGGCGAGACGGATGGGATCCGGAGACGGCACAACAGCAGCCTCGGCGACGGCCTCATGCTCCAGCAGCACGCTTTCCAGCTCGAACGGCGAGATGCGGTAGTCGGACGATTTGAACACGTCGTCGGAGCGGCCGACGAAGGTGAGATAGCCGTCGCCGTCCTGGAACACGACGTCACCCGTGCGGTAGCGCGTGCCATCGGCGCCGGACAGCTTACCGTCGTCGCCCTGATAGCCCTGCATCAGGCCGGCCGGACGCTCGCCGGTGAGCGCCAGCGTGATCTCGCCTTCGCTGGCGAGATTGCCGTCGATGTCGGCGACCTCGACGCGATAGCCCGGCAGCGGCCGACCCATCGAGCCGATCTTCAGTTTCTGGCCCGGCGAGTTGCCGACGATGGCCGCGGTTTCGGTCTGGCCATAGCCGTCGCGAATCGTCAGCCCCCAGGCGGCTCGCACCTGATCGATCACCTCCGGATTGAGCGGCTCGCCGGCGCCGCAGGCCTCGCGCAACGAGACCTTGAAGTCGGCGAGATGCTCCTGGATGAACAGCCGCCACACCGTGGGCGGCGCGCACAGCGTCGTGACGCCGCAGCGCTTGATGATGGCGAGCAGTCCCTTGGCGTCGAAGCGCGGCTGATTGACCACGAATACGGTGGCGCCGGCATTCCAGGGCGAGAAGAAGCAGCTCCAGGCATGCTTGGCCCAGCCCGGCGAGGAGATGTTGAGATGCACGTCGCCCGGCTGCAGGCCGAGCCAGTACATCGTCGAGAGATGGCCGACCGGATAGCTGCGATGGCTGTGCCGCACCAGCTTCGGCTTGGCCGTCGTTCCCGAGGTGAAATACAGCAGCATCGGATCATCCGGCTGCGTCGGCCCATCCGGCGTGAACGCCTCGGCCGCGTCGGCCGCCTGCTCGAACGGCAGCCAGCCGGCAGGCGCTGCCGGCGCGCCGACGACGATCCGGACGAGATCATCGGCGCCGAGATCGGCGAACTTCGCCACCTGGTCCTGCGCGGCGACGACGGCTTTGGCGCGGCCGCGCTCCAGGCGATCACGCAACTCGTCGGTGGTCAGCAGCGTGGTCGCAGGGATCACGACGACGCCGAGCTTCATCGCCGCCAGCATCGTCTCCCACAGCGGCACGACATTGCCGAGCAGCAGCAGCAGATGGTCCCCGCGCTTCAGCCCCTGCGCGCGCAGGAAATTCGCGACCTGGTTGGAGCGGCGCGACAGCGCCGCAAAGGACAGCTTGGTCTGGCGGTCCTGCGCGGCATCGAAGATCCATAGCGCCGTCCGCTCGCGACTCTCCGGATCAGATGCGAGTTCGGCATCGAACCAGTCGAGCGCCCAGTTGAACGGGACGGGATCGGGCCAGCGAAAACCCTTCACGGCCGCATCGTAGTCGGTGCGATGCGCCAGCAGAAACGCGCGTGCGTCCTTGAATGTCGTCATCAGATGGTCCCGGCGAGCTTACGGACGTGCTGAATGATCCCTGAAAAGTCGACGCCGCCATGGCCGGCAGCCTCAAATGCCTTATAGATCTCCTGCGCATGCTGCCCGAGCGGCGTCGCCGCGCCGGCCGCCTTGGCGGCGTCCTGCGACAGCGTGAGGTCCTTGAGCATCAGCGCGGTCGCAAAGCCGGGCTTGTAGTCGTTGTTGGCCGGCGAGGCCGGCACCGGGCCCGGCACTGGGCAATAGGATGTCAGCGACCAGCACTGCCCTGACGAGGTCGAGGCGACGTCGAACAGCGCCTGATGCGACAGGCCGAGCTTTTCGCCGAGCGCAAAGGCCTCGCTCACCGCGATCATCGAAATGCCGAGGATCATGTTGTTGCAGATCTTGGCCGCCTGCCCCGCGCCGGCGCCGCCGCAATGGACGATCTTCTTGCCCATCTTCTCCAGGATCGGCTTCGCCGTGGCGAAGGCGCTTTCCTCGCCGCCGCACATGAAGGTGAGCGTTGCGGCCTTGGCGCCGCCGGTGCCCCCGGACACCGGCGCGTCCACGGCGGCGATGCCGTGCTTCGCAGCCAGCGCATGCGCGGCGCGCGCGCTCTCGACGTCGATGGTCGAGGAATCGATGATCAGCGCGCCCTTCGTCATTGCCGGCACGACCTCGGTCCAGACTGCCAGCACATGCTTGCCGGCCGGCAGCATGGTGACGACGGCATCGGCGCTTTTGGCCGCGGCGACGGCGCTGTCGGCGATTTCGGCGCCATCGGCCTTGGCCTGGGCGCGCGAGGTCTCGACCAGATCGAACGCGACCACCTTGTGGCCGGCCTTGACCAGGTTGGCGGCCATTGGTCCGCCCATGTTGCCGAGGCCGATGAATGCGATCGTTGCCATGGTTCGTTCTCTCCCCTCGACCTGATTGTTATTTGCTCTGCGGAAAGGTCAGCTCGTCGGCGCCAATCTCGGCAAGATATGGCGCCAGCATGTCCGGTGTCACCTGATCGACATCAGGCGGCGACCATCTGGGATTGCGGTCCTTGTCGATGATCGCCGCACGCACGCCCTCGCGGAAATCGTCGCTGCGGAACACTTCGAGCGCCGCACGATACTCGCGCACCAGGCATTCCTCCAGGGACGCCGCACCGCGTGCCAGTCGCAGCAGCTTGAGCGTCACGACCATGCCGCGCGGCGACTTCTCCTTCAGCATCTTCAGCGTCGCCAACGCGAGCTCCGAGCCGTCCGCTCTCAGCGCGGTAAAGATGTCGTGCATGCTGTCATGGGCGAACCACGCGTCGATCTTCGCCTGCTGCGCCGCCACCGGGCCGGCCGTCTCCGACGTCGCGAAGCCGGCGATCAGCCGGTCGATCTCGATCGACAGCGTGCCCGGCCTGACTTTGGTCAGGACCTCGCGCAGCGCCGGCCATCTCTCGGTCGGCACCACGGCATCGGCAAAGCGCGCATGGATCGCATCGGGCCCGTTCATGGTCTGCCCGGTCAGGCCGAAATAGGCGCCGAGTTCGCCAGGCGCGCGCGACAAGAGCCAGGTGCCGCCGACGTCGGGAAAGAAGCCGAGGCCGACTTCCGGCATCGCGAGCTTGGTCTTCTCGGTCACGATGCGGTGACGGCCATGCGCCGACAGCCCGACGCCGCCGCCCATCACCAGCCCGTCCATGTAGGCGACATAGGGTTTTGGGAACGCCCCGATGCGCGCGTTCATGATGTATTCCTGGCGCCAGAACACCTTGCCGAGATCGCCGTTCGTCTTCGAGCTCTCATAGAGCCCGCGGATGTCGCCGCCCGCGCAAAGTCCACGCTCGCCCGCGCCTTCGAGCACGACAATTGCGACGGCCGGATCGCCCTCGAACCGATCCAGCGCGGCGTCGATGCCCATCGACATCTCCAGCGTCATCGCGTTGATCGCCTTCGGCCGATTCAGCCGGATGATGCCGGCCGAGCCTTCGCGGCGGATGATCAGGTCGCCTTCGATGACCTCGCTCATCGCGCCGCCTCGATCAGCTTGCGCGACACGATCAGGCGCATGATCTCGTTGGTGCCTTCGAGAATCTGGTGCACGCGCAGATCGCGGACGATCTTCTCGATGCCGTATTCGCTCAAATAGCCGTAGCCGCCGTGCAGCTGCAGCGCCTGGTTGGCGACCTCGAAGCCGACATCGGTCCCGAAGCGCTTGGCCATGGCGCACAGCATGGTCGCGTCAGCATCCTTGCGGTCGAGCGCAGCCGCCGCGCGCCAGACGAAGGTGCGCGCCGCCTCCAGCTCGATCGCCATGTCGGCGATGCGAAACTGCAGCGCCTGGAATTCGTCGAGCCGCTTACCGAACGCCTTGCGCTCTTTCGTATAGGCCAGCGTCTTGTCGAGCGCCGCCTGCGCGCCGCCGAGCGAGCAGGCGGCGATGTTGAGACGGCCGCCGTCGAGCCCTGCCATCGCGATCTTGAACCCAATGCCCTCCTCACCCAGCCGGTTGGCCACCGGCACCCGCGCATTCTCGAAGATCACGGCCCGGGTCGGCTGCGCATTCCAGCCCATCTTGCGCTCATTGGCGCCGAACGACACGCCGGGGGCATTGGCGTCGATCACCAGCGTGGAGATGCCTCCGGGACCATCGGCGCCGGTTCGCACCATCGCGACGAGGATATCGGTGGCGCCGGCACCGGAGATGAACTGCTTCTGCCCGTTGAGCACGTAGTCGTCGCCGTCGCGCACCGCGCGCGTGCGCAGCGCCGCCGCATCGGAGCCCGCGCCCGGCTCGGTCAGGCAGTAGCTCGCGATCAGGTCCATGGCGCAGAGCTTCGGCAGGTAAGCCTGGCGCTGGGCCTCGGTACCGAAGGTGTCGATCATCCACGAGGCCATGTTGTGGATCGAGATGAAGGCTGACACCGTGGGGCAGCCCGTCGCCAGCGCCTCGAAGATCAGCGCCGCATCGAGCCGGCTGAGACCCGAGCCGCCGACATCGTCGCGGATGTAGATGCCGCCCATGCCGAGGCCCGCCGCCTCCCGCATCACATCGACGGGAAAATGCTTCTCCTCGTCCCAGCGCAGCGCATGCGGGGCAATCTTCTCGGCCGCGAAGGCGCGCGCCATGTCGCGCACCGCGATCTGATCCTCGTCGAGAGCGAACTGCATCCGTTCTCCGCGTTTCCTGGTCTTGTTTGTTGGTCTTTGCGCTTTCCTCATGCGCCGTCATTGCGAGGAGCCGAAGGCGACGAAGCAATCCAGACTGCCTCTGCAGAAAGATCCTGGATTGCTTCGCTTCGCTCGCAATGACGAAGGAGAGAGTCCGAACGGACCCGACCTCACTTCATCAGCGGGATCGAGAACTCCGCGCCTTCCTTGACACCGGACGGCCAGCGCGAGGTGACGGTCTTGGTCTTGGTGTAGAAGCGGATCGAATCCGGACCGTGCTGGTTGAGGTCGCCGAAGCCGGACTTCTTCCAGCCGCCGAAGGTGTAGTAGGCGATCGGCACCGGGATCGGCACGTTGATGCCGACCATGCCGACATTGACCTTGGCCGCGAAGTCGCGCGCCGCGTCGCCATCGCGGGTGAAGATCGCGACGCCGTTGCCGTAATCATGCTCCGACGGCAGCGCCAGCGCCTCGGCGTAGTCCTTGGCGCGCACGACCGACAGCACCGGGCCGAAGATCTCCTCCTTGTAGATCCGCATGTCCTTGGTGACGTTGTCGAACAGACACCCGCCCATGTAGAAGCCGTTCTCGTAGCCCTGCATCTTGAAGCCGCGGCCGTCGACGGCGAGCGTCGCGCCTTCCTTGAGGCCAATATCGACATAATTCTTGACGCGCTCGACCGCCTCGCGGGTCACCAGCGGACCGAAATCGGCCGAGGGATCGACCGAGGTGCCGATCTTCAGGCTTTCAACGCGCGGGATCAGCTTCTCCATCAGCCGGTCGGCCGTGGTCTTGCCGACGGGCACGGCGACCGAGACCGCCATGCAGCGCTCGCCGGCCGAGCCGTAGCCGGCGCCGATCAGCGCATCGACCGCCTGGTCGAGATCGGCGTCCGGCATGATGATGGCGTGGTTCTTGGCGCCGCCGAAGCACTGGCAGCGCTTGGCGTGCGCAGCCGCGCGCTCATAGATGTACTGCGCGATCGGCGACGAGCCGACGAAGCCGATCGCCATGATGTCCGGATCCTCGAGGATGGCGTCGACCGCCTCCTTGTCGCCGTTGACGACGTTGAGGATGCCCGCCGGCAGCCCGGCCTCGATCATCAGCTCGGCGAGCTTCATCGGCACGCCCGGATCGCGCTCCGAGGGCTTGAGGATGAAGGCATTGCCGCAGGCGATGGCAGGGGCAAACTTCCACATCGGAATCATCGCCGGGAAATTGAACGGCGTGATGCCGGCAACGACACCGAGCGGCTGGCGCATCGAATAGATGTCGATGCCGGGGCCGGCTCCCTCAGTGTACTCGCCCTTCATCAGGTGCGGAATGCCGCAGGCGAACTCCGCGACCTCCAGGCCGCGCTGGATATCGCCCTTGGCGTCGGGGACGGTCTTACCATGCTCCCGCGCAAGCAGATCGGCGAGCTGGTCATAGTCGCGCTGGACGAGTTCGACGAACTTCATCATCACGCGGGCGCGGCGCTGCGGATTGGTCGCGGCCCAGGCCGGTTGCGCCGCCTTTGCGTTCTCGACAGCGGCACGGAGCTCGGCGCGAGAGGCCAGCGCGACCTTGGCCTGAACGTCGCCGGTCATGGGCTCGAAGACGTCGGCCGTCCGTCCAGACGTGCCCTTGACCTCTTTGCCGCCAATGAAATGACCGATCGAACGCATGGGGTATCCTCCGCAGGGGTAAGCAGTGCCGATTTGGCCGGCATCTTGCAGTCTTTGCGGCGTTTGGGAAGGGTCTAAGCGCTGCCCGGCGCTGCGAAAATGCCGCCCCTTCGCTCGGCCGGCACGATCACGGCAGACCCTGCAGCGTGGCGCGCTGCGTCCACCATCCGAGCCGCGACGGATCAGCGCTTCGCGGCTGCCGCCTTCTTCACGGGCCTTTTCGCGGGCGCCCGCGCAGGGGCCCTCCCCGCCGGCCCGCCGCCGCTGGCGACAGCCAGCGCCACCTCGCGCCCGGAGCTCAGGATTTCGTCTGACAATTCGCCGCTGCCCATGAGTCGCGCCATCACGAGCGTCCCCATCAGCGTCGCGAGCATCGCCGAAGCCCGCCTTCGCGCAGTCTTGGCCGGCACGTCGCTGATGTACTCGGCGAACAGGGCGATCAGCTCTTCCAGCTTCGCAGCAAAGGCCTTGCGGGTCTTTGCGCTCTCGCGGGCGATTTCCGCTCCAAGCGCAGGAACCGCGCAGCCGTGACCGACATCGTCGCGATGAGCCGCGGACAGATAGCCGTCGACGATGGCCGCGAGTCGCTTCTGCGGCGGCAGTTGGTCCAGCAGCTTGCGCCAATGCTCAATCGAACGGTCGATCGCATAACCGAACGCCTCCACGACCAGCGCCTCGCGCGAATCGAAATGCGCATAAAAGCCGCCATGAGTCAGCCCGGCCTCCTTCATCAGGTCGGCAACCCCGACACCGTGAGCACCACGCTCGCGCAGCCGCACCGATGCCTTGCGCACGATCCGCGCGTGGGTTTCCGCCTTGTGTTCCGGAGAGTAACGCATTGCCGTCCCATTGAATGTCTGCGGTCATACAATAACAGTTCTGCGTCCTGCTGACTGCAGCTATTTGATGAATTCGAGTTGATCTAAATCAACTTCGCTGGCCTGATTTATTCCCGGCACACTCTCCCTTGCCCAGGAACCCGACGAGGACAACCATGGACATGCTCAATTCCCACTGCGGCGTGAGTCGTGACGGCCGCGGCGTGGTCCGGCTGACGATCTGCAATGCCGGTCCGCTCAATATTCTCGGTTCGGCGGCGATTCTCGACATAGAAGCCGGCCTGCAATCGCTCGCCGCCGAAGCCGGCATTCGCGTTCTCGTTTTGGCCGGCGAAAGCGGGAAGAGCATGATCGGCGGCGCCGACATCAAGGAGATGGCGACGCTCGATCAGGCTTCGGCGGAAACGTTCATCTCGCGACTTGCCGGGCTCTGCGATGCGGTGCGAAATTTTCCTGCACCCGTGATTGCGCGGATGCCGGGGTGGTGTCTGGGTGGCGGATTGGAGGTCGCAACGGCCTGCGATATCCGTGTCGCGGCACCTGATGCCAAGTTCGGCATGCCCGAGGTTCGTGTCGGCATCCCCTCGGTCATTCATGCCGCGTTGCTGCCGCGTCTCATCGGCTGGGGCCGCACGCGCTGGCTGCTGATGACGGCCGAGACGATCGACGCGCCGACGGCGCTCGCCTGGGGCCTTGTCGATGCCGTCGCCACCGAGGGAGAGCTCGACATCGCGGTCGAGAAGGCCGTGGCATCCCTGCTCGCCTGCGGTCCCGAAGCGCTGCGGACTCAGAAGGCTCTGCTGCGGCAATGGGAGGAGCTGCCGCTGAAGGAGTCCGTCGAGATATCGATCGGCGCCTTCGGACGGTCGTTCCTGACCGACGAGCCGAAACGGCTGATGCAGCAGTTCATCGACCGCAAGCGATAGCAAGTTTCTCCAAGTCTCGTCTCACGGATTCCGGCAGTGTCGCGCCAGCTTCACGACAAGTTCAGCGCGATTGCCGGGGTTTCCTTTTTCGTGATGTCATTATATGATGATCATCATCTTTTTTAAGGGAGCCTGTCATGGCCTCGTCCGATCCCGTCGTGATCCTGTCCGCTGCCCGCACTCCACTCGGCCGCTTCATGGGCGAGTTGTCGCCGCTGAGTGCGCACAAGCTCGGTGCGCACGTGATCAAATCCGCGCTCGAACGCGCCGCCGTTTCGCCTGACGCGGTCACGGAGGTTGTCATGGGCAACGTGCTTCCTGCAGGTCAGGGCCAGGCTCCGGCGCGGCAGGCGGCACGGGGCGCCGGCCTGCCCGATGCCACGGGCGCCACCACCATCAACAAGGTCTGCGGCTCTGGAATGAAGGCCACGATGCTGGCGCACGATATCATCCAGGCCGGTTCTGCCGACCTCGTCGTGTCCGGTGGCATGGAAAGCATGAGCAACGCGCCGTATCTGCTGACCAAGGCGCGCGGCGGCTATCGTGCCGGGCACGATCGGATCCTCGATCACATGATGCTGGACGGCCTGGAGGACGCCTATGAGACCGGACGCTCGATGGGCGATTTTGGCGAGGCGACGGCCGAGGCCTATCAGTTCACCCGCGCCGACCAGGATGCCTACGCCGTCGAGACGCTGACGCGTGCGCGCAGGGCGGTCGAGAGCGGCGCATTCAAGGCCGAGATCGCGCCGATCACGCTCGTCGAGAAATCCGGCGCACGTCTGGTCGTCAATGACGAGCATCCGCTCAAGGTCGATCCGGCGAAGATCCCGGCGCTGAAGCCGGCGTTCCGCAAGGACGGCACTATCACGCCCGCGGCGTCCTCTGCGAACGCGGATGGTGCCGCAGCGCTCGTACTCGCCAAGCGCTCGCGTGCGGACCGTGACGGGCTGCCCATCATCGCGGAGATCAAGGGCCACGCCACGCACAGCCAGGAGCCGCAATGGTTCACGACCGCGCCGATTCCGGCGATCAGGAAGCTGCTCGACAAGGTCGGCTGGCGGGTGGAGGATGTCGACCTGTTCGAGATCAACGAGGCGTTTGCGATCGTCGCGATGGCCGCGCAGCGCGACCTTGGCATTGCGCGTGACCGGCTGAACGTCAACGGCGGCGCCTGCGCGCTGGGCCATCCCATCGGCGCCACCGGCGCGCGGCTGATCGTGACGCTGCTGCATGCGATGCAGGCCCGCGGACTAAAGCGCGGCGTGGCGTCGCTATGCATCGGTGGCGGCGAGGCGACTGCGATCGCCGTAGAGCGACCTTGATGTCCTGAAACGAGGGAACTTAGCCATTTATGTCGTTGAGGCGCCCTGGCAGAATGGGCGCGCAATCCCCATCGAACTGAGAAGCATATGATCTCGAACCGGCTCGCGGCAGCACTCGAACGGCGCAATATCCACTATGGCTGGATCATGGTGGCCGTAACGTTCTTCACGGCCCTGGTATCGGCCGGCACGGTGGGAGCACCCGGCGTGTTCATCGTGCCGCTCCAGCAGGAGTTCGGCTGGAGCACCGCGGAGATCTCCTCGGCACTGTCGATCCGCTTCGTGCTGTTCGGGCTGATGGCCCCCTTCGCCGCCGCCCTGCTCAACCGCTACGGTCTGCGCAACATCACGCTTTTGGCCCAGTTGATCGTCGTGACCGCGCTGCTTTCGTCGTTGGCGATGACCCATGTCTGGCACCTCGTGCTGCTGTGGGGCGTCGTGATCGGCATCGGCACCGGCATGACCGCGCTGGTGCTGGGCGCCACCATCGCGACGCGCTGGTTCGTCGCGCGCCGCGGCCTCGTCGTCGGCATCCTCACCGCCAGCGTCGCCACCGGACAGCTGGTGTTCCTGCCGCTGCTCGCCAGCCTCACCGAGCGGCTCGGCTGGCGCGTCGCGCTCGGGCTCATCTGCGTCATGCTCGGCGTTTCCGCGACCGCCGTCCTGCTGCTGATGCGCGATCGCCCGAGCGATCTCGGCCTGCGTCCCTTCGGCGACAAGGGCACCGACCCGATCGCCGCACCCGCGCCCGTCACCACACCGATCCTCGCCGCCGCGCTCGGCACCCTCCGCGATGCGGCGCGCGCGCCGGTGTTCTGGATGCTGTTCGCGACCTTCTTCATCTGTGGCGCCTCGACCAACGGCCTCGTCCAGGTCCATCTGATCCCGATGTGCCTCGACTTCGGCATTCCGCAGGTGCAGGCGGCGAGCCTGCTCGCCGCGATGGGCATGTTCGACTTCGTCGGCACGATCGCCTCGGGATGGCTGTCGGACCGGTACGACAATCGCTGGCTGTTGTTCTGGTACTACGGCTTGCGCGGGCTCTCGCTGCTGTTCCTTCCGTTCACCGACTTCTCGTTCTACGGCCTGTCGCTGTTCGCGATGTTCTACGGCCTCGACTGGATCGCCACCGTGCCGCCGACGGTGCGGCTGACCGCGCAGCGGTTTGGGGCCGAGCGGGCCAATCTGGTGTTCGGCTGGGTGTTCGCCGGACATCAGCTCGGCGCCGGCACCGCCGCGTTCGGCGCCGGCCTGTCGCGCACTCTGTTGCAGAGCTACCTGCCGGCGTTCTTCACGGCGGGCGCACTGTGCATCGTCGCCGCGCTCCTGGCGCTGGCGATCGCGCGGCAGGCGAAGCCCGCCGCGGCTTAACATCAGCCGCTCACGGCCGAGTCGTCATCGCCGTGGGCGGCCCGGGCGTGCGCAGCGGCTCGGCAAGGCGCGCGAACTCGCACAGCAGCGCGCGCGTCTTGCGCGGGTCGATGATCTCCTCGACCCAGAACTTCTCGGCCGAGCGGAACGGCGAGCGCAGCTTGTTCAGCCGATCCTCGATCTCCTTGAGCTTGGCTTTCGGGTCGGGCGCGGCGTCGATCTCGGCGCGATAGGCCGCCTCGATGCCGCCTTCGAGCGGCAGCGAGCCCCAATAGGCCGACGGCCAGGCGTAGCGGATCGAGAACCGGTCGGCTGGCTGATGCACGACACCGGCGACGCCGAAATTGTTGCGCACGATCACCGTGCACCACGGCACCGTCGACTGATTGACGGCGGCCATCGCGCGCACGCCATGGCGGATGGTCGCCGCCTTCTCCGCCTCGAGCCCGACCATGAAGCCGGGGCAATCCATCAGGTAGACGATCGGCAGATGGAAGGTCTCGGCGAAATCGACCCAGCGGATCACCTTCTGGCAGGCATCCGCGGTCCACGAGCCGCCATAGTGATAGGGATCGCTCGCCAGCACCATCACCGCGCGGCCTTCGAGACGCGCGAGGCCGATGATGATCGGACGCCCATAGTTCTGCGTCACCTCGAAGAACGAGCCGTTATCGACGACGGACTCGATGATCGGCCGCATCTTGTAGACGCGCCGGCGATCCCGCGGCACCGCGCTGATGAGCTGCTCGTCGACGCGCTGCGGGTCATCGGTGCAGGGCAAGGTCGGCGGCAGCTCGTAGACCGACGATGGCAGGTAGGACAGGAAGCGCCGCGCGCAGGCGAACGCCTCCGCCTCGGTGTCCACCGCATGATCGACGCCGCCGGCGCGGGTCTGGATGTCGGCGCCACCGAGCTCCATCTTGCCGAGGTCCTGCCCCAGCCGCTTCACGACCGGCGGGCCGGCGACGAACATCGCCGACTGCTTGGTCATCACCGAGTAGTGGCTCGCCGCGAGCCGCGCCGCGCCTAGCCCTGCGACCGAGCCGAGGCCGAGCGCGACCACGGGCACCAGCGACATGTTCTCGGTCGTGTAGCGGTACCAGCGATTGCCGCCGATGCCGCCGGGCAGGTTGGCCGCGCCCTTGGTCTCGATCGTCTTGACCGAGCCGCCGCCGCCGGAGCCCTCGATGATGCGGATGATGGGCAGGCGGAAGTCGTGCGCCATCTCCTCCGCCATCAGCGGCTTGGCGGCGATCGATGCGTCGGCCGAGCCGCCGCGCACGGTGAAGTCATCCCCGACCACGACGACGGTGCGGCCGTCGATGCGGCCGCGCCCGAACACGCAATTGGCGGGCGTCACATGCGTGAGCTCGCCCTGCTCGTCATACTCGCCGATCCCTGAGACCGCGCCGATCTCGTGGAAGCTGCCGGGATCGACGACGCCGTCGATGCGCTCGCGAACGGTGAGGCGGCCCTGGTCGTGCTGACGCTTGACCTTGTCAGGCCCGCCCATCTCCCGCGCGAAGGCCTCGCGCCGGGCCAGTTCCTCGAGCTCCGGCTGCCAACTCATTCGTTCCCCCTGCCCCGGTGATGGTCTTGTTCTTATGGTTGGTCTTCGCGTTCACCTGGAGCGGCTTTCTGTCCATCCGGCTGTTGAAGACGTCGGCTTCCGCGCCCTGCAGCAGCGCGGCGATGCTGCGGCCGAGCTCGCGCATCGGCTGGGCGACCTCGTCGTGCAGCCGCTGCTCGTCGTACATCGCCGACAACAGGCCGATCGTGAGCACGACATAAGTCTGGTATTGCGGCGACCACAGCGGCAGCGCGACGCCATTGATGTGCGGACTCCACAGGCCGCAGGCTACGACGTAGCCATGCTCCTTGAGAAACTGTCTGTTGTGCTCGAGGCGTGGCCGCAGCAGCTTGGCCGCGTCCGGCATCTCGCGCTCCATCTCGGCCAGCAAGGCGTCGCCGACCTCCGGCTCGAGCGCGGCGACATAGGCATGACCGGCCGCGGTCGAGGCCATCGAGATGCGGCTGCCCGTGGTCTCATGCAGGCCGAGCGCATTCGCGGCGCGGCCGAACTCGAGATAGACGAGGTGGAAGCGGTCGGGAATGACGAAGCCGACGGTGCCGGGCAACTGCTCGGCGACGTCCTGCAGCCGCTGCCGGATCAGATTGCGCAACTGCAAGCCTCTGGTCATCGACGTGCTCATCGCCACGGCGCTCGGGCCGATGCGGTATTTCTGATCGCGCGGCAGGTAGACCAGCTGGCCCATGCGCGTCAGCGTGTGCGTCAGCCGCGACACCGTCGACCGCGGCAGGCCGCAGCGGTTGGAGATTTCGAGATTGCCGAGCCGCGCCTCGTGCCCCTCGAAACAGCGAAGCACGTCGAACGCCCGCGACACCACCTGAATGACCTCGCCCTCGCCGGCAAGATCTCCGGGCAGCATGCTGCTCCTGCTCAATCGCTCAGACCGTCGTCCCATGCGTTTCCCACCAATTCCGTCATGCGGAATGATATTCCGCTTATTGAACAAGCTAACCCAGCCGTTTTGCCGTCACAACAGTAGACCGTCTCTAAAAGCCGCCGTTCTTCAGCGTGTTGGCACAAGACTCGGCATCCTTAGACAACGGCCAGCGGCATGCGGGCGTGACGACCATCGCCGGTTCCAAAGCGCGGTACCGCAGCGCTGGCTTTCGATCGGCATCGTCCCCGCGCATGGCAACACGGAGCGGTCATCGCGCCCGCAAACCCGCTCAATCGGTGAGCAGCGGCAACATTTGACCAGCGTTGCGACAAGTGTGGGCTGGCTGCGCCCTCGCAGCTGCGACATAACCGGCGCGAAACCTTGTTCCCGCCGAGCTTCCCATGACCACCCACCCCCGGCCGATCCGAAATCCGCAGCATTGGGCGACGGCCGCGATGCCGCCGCTGCAGCGCTTCCTGTCGGCCTGCCATGCCGACTTCTGGCCTGACCACGACGGCGCGGTCGCGAACTACATTCCCGAGCTCGGCAAAGCCGACCCGGCGCATTTCGGCATCAGCCTCGCCACGCTCGACGGCCATGTCTATGAGGTCGGCGACAGCCGCGTGCCGTTCACGATTCAATCGATGTCGAAACCGTTCGTGTTCGCGCTGGCGCTCGATACGCTCGGCTCCGACGAGGTCGAACGCGTGATCGGCGTCGAGCCGTCGGGCGATCCCTTCAATTCGATCCGGCTCAATGCGGAGAACCACCCGTTCAATCCGATGGTCAATGCCGGCGCGATCGCCTGCAGCGGCCTGATCCGCAGGGCACGGCACGACGACGCCTTCGAGACCATCCGCGATGCGCTCGGCCGCTTCGCCGGCCGCAAGCTCGATGTCGACGACGCGGTGTTCGCATCGGAAGCCGCCACCGGTGATCGCAACCGCGCGATCGCCTATCTGCTGCGGACTTCCGACGTCATCAGGGAGCCTGTCGACGACGTGCTCGCGGTCTACTTCAGGCAATGCGCCGTGCTCGTCACAGCGCGCGACTGCGCGATCATGGCGGCCACGCTCGCCAATCGCGGCGTCAATCCGGTCACCGGCGAGCAGGTGGTGACGCCCTACGCCGTGTCGCGCACGCTGTCGGTGATGACCTCGTCGGGCATGTATGACTTCGCCGGCGAGTGGATCTACCGCGTCGGCATTCCCGCCAAGAGCGGCGTCGGCGGCGGCATCCTGGCAAGCCTGCCGGCACGGCTCGGGCTCGGCAGCTATTCGCCCAGGCTCGACGGTCACGGCAACAGCGTGCGCGGCATCAAGGTCTGCGAGGCGCTGTCGGCGCACTACGGCCTGCACATGCTGAACCGTTCCGACGATGCCCGCACCACGATCATCGCCGACTACGACATCGGCGCCAACCCGTCGCGACGCAGCCGCCGCGCTCAGGAGCGCAACATCCTCACCGCCCATCCCGACGCGGTGCGCGTGCTCGAGCTGGTCGGCACGCTGTCCCTTTCCAGCGTCGACTACGTCTCGCGCCAGCTTGCGGCGAGCACGCGACCGCAATTCGTCATCGTCGACCTCCACCGCGTCACCGCGATGACACAAGCAGGCCTGCGCCTGCTCTCCGAGCTGTTTCACGAGCTCGCCGACTTCCACGTCACCGTCGTGCTGTCGGGCATCCGCCGCAGCTCGCCGGAATGGCAGGAGATCGCGGCCCGTACCGGCGACAGCAAGAACGTGCGCGACTTCTACCTGCTCGACACCGCGATCGAATGGGCCGAGGACCAGATCGTCTATCGCTATGGCGGCGCCATCGATTTCCTCGAAACCACCGAGCTCGCCGAGCAGCCGCTGCTCGCGGGGCTCTCCGCGGACGAGCGCCATGAGCTCGCGGCACTGGCGATCATCCGGCACTATCGGCAGGGCGAACGCATCCTTGCGGCCGGCGATGCTGCGGCCTCGCTGTTCTTCCTGCGCTCCGGCGTCGTCCACGTCACCCTGCCCGACGGCATCCGGCTCGCGACGCTGACGGCAGGGCAATGCTTCGGCGAGATGGCACTGCTGGAGCCCGTGCGCTCCGCCGACGTCGTCGCGGATTTCTCGGCCACCGCTTTCGAGATCTCGCTGGTGGATTTCGAACGTTTCCGCGTGCGACATCCGAAAGCCGGCGAGCGGATCATGCGCAATCTGGCGCAGCTGTTGGCCGAGCGTCTGACTGTCGCCAATGCGCGGCTCAATTTGCTTGCGGCAGACTGATCTCAGTGCGTCGAAGTCCGTCATCGAAGTGTCGCACGCGGTTGAAGTAAACAATTACTCAAGGTTGCAATCCACAGTAACTAACGGCTTTCGGTCGATAATTCGCATCACTCGTATTTGTACGGGCTCGCCTAAACGTTACCGGGACTCGGTCGCAGGACAACCATAAGCGAGCCCAATTCACGCCGCATTACCCGACGATGTTCTGAACCGTCGATGAACGCCGAGTGGGGACTCGCGAAGCGAACGTCGAAGTGGGGTGTTCCGAGTAAAATTCCAGCCGACGTAGCGTGTGTATTTGCGCCACGGAGAGTCGTGTCCAGTGTCCAGGGAGGAACGGCATGAAGGAAGCCACTAAGAGGGCAACGTCGGAGGCACTCGCGCATATGCTGGCGGTGACGTCCATGATCGTCATCGCCAGCGTCCTGTTCTACGGGCGATGAAGGGCTGTCTGGAGGTTCTGCGTCGCAGTTTCTTCATCGCCCGTAGGTAGGAATGTGAGCTTGATTGCTCACGCGAACGACCGAGTAGAGTTGCGTTTGAGTTGGTGAGCGTAGCGTAACAGTTTTGCGTCAATCGCGCGGCGATCCGGGTCGGGACGAATTTGTCATGCGTATCGTCCCGCCTCGGCCGCCTGCGCTTGGCGTGTCCTGTCATAGCGCGGCGCTCCATCGTCATTTCGCCTTCCTGAAGTAAGGCACCGTGCCGCCTGCAAAGGCGACGAAGCGCGCTTCGACCGAATCGCCGATCGCAAGTTCGTGGTCGCCATGGGCCATCATGCGAAAGCCCTCGCGCATATCCACCAGCACGATGTTGTAGGGCACATGCGCGCGCGTCTCTGGAGTCGCGGCCCGGCAGACCAATGATGCCGCATAGATGGTGCCTTCGCCCGTCGCCGCGTGATCGGTGAGCGCAAGCGAGCCGCAGGCCGCGCAGAAGTCGCGGCGGAAATACTGCAGGTGGGCACAGCACGCACAGCGCTGAAAGCGAATCGCTGCAACGCCCCTGGTCCAGTCGGCCGATTCGCTCATCGCACCCGCTCCCAGAACATGCTGACATGCGACGACAGCACGCCGCCATCGCCGTGCAGCAGCGCCAGCGCTGCTTCGCGGACTTGGCGAGGTCCGGCGCGCTCCGTCATCTGCAGATGTGCCTCGCTGAGATGCGCCATCGCGCCGCCGACGCCGCAATGGCCATAGCTCAAGAGCCCGCCATGGGTGTTGAGAGGCACCACGCCGTCACGGCTGAAATTCCCGGCCCTGACCCGCGCCGCAGCCTCGCCGCGGCCGGCGAGCCCAAGGTCTTCGAGCAGCATGCACAGCGTGATGGTGAAGCTGTCATAGACCGCGGCGTAGTCGACGTCGGCGATCTCGACGCCTGCGGCCGCCTTGGCCTTTTTGATCGCGATTTCGGCACCGAGCTCGCTCAGGGCCGGCGCCGCCGTGACGTGCTGATGCGTGTGCGCCTGGGCGCAGCCGCGCACGCGCACCGCTGTCGCTCCGGTCGGCTCGCGGCTGATGATGATGGCGGCGCCGCCGTCGGAGACCGGACAGCAGTCGAGCAGCTTCAGCGGCCGCGCCACCGGCTTCGATGCCATGACGTCGGCCACCGTGATCGGCTCTTGGAACTGCGCGCCGGGATGATCCAGCGCATGCGTGCGCATCAGCACGGCGAACTCGGCGAGGTCATGCTCGGTGACGCCGTATTCGTACATGTAGCGCGAGGCGACGAGGCCGTAATAGGCAGGGATGGTCGGCCCCAGCGGCAGCTCATAATCGGGATGGCCGACCTGGGCCAGCGCCTGGATCGACGCATCGCGGCTCTGTCCGGTCAGCCGGTTCTCGCCGGCGACCACGAGCATGTGCCTGACGACGCCGGCTTCGACCAGGTGATGCGCGAGCATCACCATCGCGAGCCCGGTGGCGCCGCCGACCTGCACCGCATGGGCGTAAGAGGGCGCGATGCCGAAGTGCTCGGCGAACACGGTCGCGAGCATGATGTGCGGCGACACCGTGGAATAGCCGCACAGGATGCCGTCGATGTCGCGCCGCGTCAGCCCGGCATCATCCAGCGCAAGCTGCGCCGCCATGCTCATCAGGTCGAGCGAGGAGCGGCCGTCGTGACGGCCGAATGATGTCAGGCCAGTGCCGGTGATATAGGTCATCGCGCCACGCCCTCCGCCGTCATTCCGGGGCATCGCGCAGCGATGAACCCGGAATCTCGAGCTGAGAAACGAATGCGCAAAACAATCTCGAGATTCCGGGTTCGCGACTTCGTCGCGCCCCGGAATGACGGCCACACAACGAATCTTTGCTGGGTACCCCCCTCCCTGCCCCTCCCCCACAAGGGGGGAGGGAATGCAGGCAGCGTTCGTCCCTGACAGCTGAATGGTTCATCATCTCAATACCGGCTCGTCCCACTACGACATCTCAATACGACTTGGGCAGGCCGAGGACCTTCTCGGCGATGAAGCTCAGGATCAGTTGCGGGCTGATCGGGGCGATGCGGGGGATCAGGGATTCGCGCAGGTAACGCTCGACGTGATACTCGCGCGCGTAGCCGAAGCCGCCATGGGTCATCACCGCCTGCTCGCAGGCGTGAAAGCCGGCCTCTGCCGCGAGATATTTCGCGGCGTTGGCGGCCGGGCCGCACGCCATGCCCTGGTCATATTGCCAGCCGGCCTGCAGCACCATCAGCCAGGCGGCTTCCAGCTCCATCCAGTTCTTCGCCAGGGGATGCTGGATGCCCTGGTTCTGACCGATCGGGCGGTTGAACACGTTGCGCGTCCGCGCATAGGCGCTCGCACGTGACAGCGCGAGATGACCGAGCCCGACGGCTTCGGCGGCAATCAGGATGCGCTCGGGGTTCATCCCATGCAGAATGTAGTCGAAGCCCCGCCCCTCCTCGCCCAGGCGGTCCTCGACCGGGATCTCGACATCCTCGAAGAACAGCTCGTTGGAGTCGACCGGCTTGCGGCCCATCTTCTCGATCTCGTGCACCTTGATCCGGCTGCGATCGAAATCCGTGTAGAACAGGCTGAGCCCATGGGTCGGGCGCTTCACCTCCTCCAAGGGCGTCGTTCGCGCCAGCAGCAGGATCTTCTCGGCGACCTGCGCGGTCGAGATCCACACCTTCTGGCCGTTGACGATGTAGCGGTCGCCCTTGCGCACGGCGCGCGTCTTGAGCTGGGTGGTGTTGAGGCCAGTGTTGGGCTCGGTCACGGCGAAGCAGGCCTTCTCGCTGCCATCGACGATGCCCGGCAGCATCCGCACACACTGCTCTTTGGTCCCGAACACGACGACCGGATTGAGCCCGAACACGTTCATGTGGATCGCCGAAGCACCGGACATGCCGGCGCCGGATTCGGCGATGGTGCGCATCATGATCGCAGCATCGAGAATGCCGAGGCCGGAGCCGCCATACTCCTCGGGGATGCAGATGCCGAGCCAGCCGGCATCTGCCAGCGCCTTGTGGAAGTCGAAGGGGAAGCCGCCCTCCTTGTCCTTCTTCAGCCAGTAGGCGTCGTCGAAATCAGCGCAGATTCTTGTCACCGCGTCGCGGATCGATTCCTGGTTGGCGGAGAGCGCGAAATCCATCGTCTCACTCCCTGGCTGGCGCCGGCGTCGTCACGCCGTCGCGGATCATCGCATCGATCTCCTCGTCCGAGAAACCAAGCTCGCGCAAAATCTGTGCGCCATGCTCATTCGGCCGCGCCGCCAGACGCTGCGGCTCGGCCTTGGTCTCGGACCAGGTCGCGGAGACGCGGGTGCTGCGAATGGGACCTTCGGTCGGATGTTCGACCACGGGAAAGAAATCGGTCGCCACGAGGTGCGGATCGTTCAGCAGGCTTTCGAGATCGTGCATCGGCATGACCGGAATATCGGCGTCGTCCAGCAGATCGGTCCATTCGGCCGTGGTGCGCGTCTGAAAGATGCGCGCGAGCTCGGCATAGACGAAATCGATGTTGGCGGCACGCCGGGCAAAGCTGTTGAACCGGTCATCGCCCCGCAGATCGGTGCGGCCGGACGCCGTGAAGAATGCGTCCCATTGCTTGTCGTTGTAGACGATCACGCAGATATGGCCGTCGGCGGTCTTGTAGGGCCGGCGGTCGGGCGACAAATGCCGCGCATAGCCGCCCTTGTCGAGCGGCGGCTCGTAGGTGAGCCCGCCCATGTGGTCGCCCATGATGAAGGCCGACATGGTCTCGAACATCGGCACGTCGAGGCGCTGGCCGCGCCCGGTGCGGTCGCGATGCACGAGGCTGGCGCAGATGGCACCGACCGCCGTCAAGCCGACGATGCGGTCGACCAGCGCATTGGGCACATAACGCGGCGTGCCGTCACCGGCGACCGCCATCAGGTGCGACAGCGCCGCCCCACCCTGGATCAGGTCGTCATAGGCGGGCTTGGCCGCATAGGGACCGTCCTGGCCGAAGCCGAACACGCCGGCATAGATCAGCCGCGGATTGAGCGCGGAGACCACGTCATAGCCGAGGTTCAGCCGCGCCATCGCCTGCGGCCGGATGTTGTAGAGCAGGACGTCGGCGTCCTTGACCATGCGCAGCGCGGCCTCGCGGCCGGCCGTCTTCTTGAGGTCGAGGCAGATCACGCGCTTGCTGCGGTTGGTGTTGAGGAACACCGGGCCCATGCCGGGATGGTGCCAGGGGCCGATCTTGCGGGTGACGTCTCCTTCCGGCGATTCCACCTTGATGACATCTGCGCCGTAGTCGCCGAGCGTCTGGGCAGCATACGGCCCCATCAGCACGGTGGTCATGTCGATGACCTTGATGCCCGCAAGCGGTCCCATCGTGGCGTCGGCTCCCTCGATCCTTGTTGTCGCCAGAGCTAACGGCACCTGATGTTCCCTAGCAAGCGGGCCTGCGGGTATGGGGCCATGCGTCTGATCCCCCGCCGCAACATTCCGTGTCGCGGATCACGGACGAGGACCGCTGCGCTGCACCAGATGTTCCCTGCAGCGAGCTACATTCTAGGATTCCATTTCAACGTTCAGGTGTGTCAGCATGCCGGTCCAACATCCAGAACACACACGAGGGAGAACGCTCTCATGACGCTCTATCAGGGCAAATGCTTCTGCGGCACGGTCGAGATCGAGGCCGACGGCGAGCCGGAGGCAATGGGCTATTGCCATTGTTCGTCGTGCCGGTCCTGGTCGGCCGGCCCGGTCAACGCCTTCACCCTGTGGAAGCCACAGAGCGTGCGGGTGACAAAGGGCGCCGATGCGATCGGCACCTACCACAAGACCGACATGAGCTACCGCAAGTACTGCACCAAGTGTGGCGGACATCTGATGACCGACCACCCGCCGCTCGGCATGATCGACGTCTATGCCGCGACGATTCCGACGCTGAAGTTCACGCCCGGCGTGCACGTCAACTACGCGGAAACGGTGCTGCCCATCAGGGACGGCCTGCCGAAGCTGAAGGATTTCCCGGCCGAGTTCGGCGGCTCCGGCGAGATGATGCCGGAGTAAGGCAAGGTCTGCTTCCAGCAACCACGCGAGCATCAGGGGCCTCGCGACAGGATCTGTCCGAGCTGTGCTGATCGAAGCCGCCCCCTTCGAAACAGAGGGCGCAGGGAAGGCCGGGTGCCGACTGGCACCCGTGGCCCCCGTGCGAAAGAAAGCACGGGGAGAGAACCACAGGTTCAGCCGGACCGACCCGGCCTTCCCTGCGCGATGGTTTTCACGCTTACTTCGCGATCTCCTCGGTGCACCGGCTTTTGGCCACCGTCGCCGTTGGGATCATCATGCCCCTTAGGCTTGGCATCAGCGTCGGGATGCCGGGACCACGCGACTTCACGTCCGCGCCATGCCGTTCGTCCGCGCAGACAAGCTACGCTGCGACACGTCGCGGCCACCGCCTCCCTGCCTCAACGTTCGTGACGATCGCGAAGCGCCCCTCGTGGCGAAGCAGGATGGCGGGAGTGAAACATATTTTCTGTAAAAACGAAACATGAATATTTTTCGCGCGGGGACTGGACAGGGCAAATCAGCCTGAAGGCACAAGCGAAATTCGCCGCTCGACGCAGCCACAGGCCTGTAGCCCGGATGAGCGAAGCGATATCCGGGGTCACACGAGCTGTGCGTATGAACCCGGGTGTCGCTTCGCTCAGCCGGGGCTGCGCGTTCTACGCCTGGACCTGCACCCCCTCCGCCGTCCGCTCCGGCGCCAGCTCGGGGGCGGCGTCGGGTGGCCTCGTATCCAATTCCTCGATCATACCGCGCGCGATCTCGCGCTCGCCCATGATGACCTTGTCCGCGCCCAGCGACTTGAGATGATCGACCTCGGCATCGGAATGCGCCCGCGCCACGATGTGCAGCGCCGGATTGGCGGCGCGCGCCTGCTCGACGATCTGCCCGGCCTCGAACGCCTCGGGGATGGCGATGACGAGCGCGTGCGCCAGGGCCGGATTGGTCGCGCGCAGCACGTTGCTGCGGGCGGCGTTGCCTGTGATGGTCTCAACGCCGGCGCCTTTCAGTTGCTTCGGGATGTCCTCCGACGTCTCCACCACAAGGAACGGATGCCCGCGCTGCTGCAGCGCCTCGCCGACGAGGCGTCCGACGCGGCCATAGCCGACGATGATCGTGTGCTCGGTCAGTTGCGTCACCGGGATCTCGGCCGCCGGTGTTGCGGCCGGTGCGGAGGCATCGGCGCGGCGGCGCTCCAGCCGCGGCAGCAGCCAATCGAGCGCGGCGAACATCAGCGGATTGAGCATGATCGAGATGATGGCGCCGGCCAGGATCAGGTCGCGGCCCGCTTTCGGCAGCAGGTTCGAGGCACCGCCGATCTCGGCGAGGATGAAGGAGAACTCGCCGATCTGGGCGAGGCTCGCGGAGATCGTCAGCGCCGTCGACGTGGGATGGCGGAATGCGATCACGATCAGGAACGCGGCAACCGACTTGCCGAACAGGATGATGAACAAGGTGGCGAGCAGCGGCCAGGGCTCGCGGATGACGCTTCCCGGATCGAACAGCATGCCGGCGGAGACGAAGAACAGCACCGCGAAGGCATCGCGCAGCGGCAGCGACTCCTGCGCGGCGCGCTGGCTCAGCGGCGACTCGCCGAGCATCATGCCGGCGAAGAAGGCGCCGAGCGCGAGCGACACGCCGAACAGTTTTGTCGATCCGAAGGCGACGCCGAGCGCGATCGCGAGCACGGCGAGGCGGAACAGCTCGCGCGAGCCGGTGTGGGCGATGTAGTGCAGGATCCACGGGATCAAGCGGCGGCCGACCAGCAGCATCACCGCCATGAACACGCCGATCTTGACGAAGGTCAGCAGCAGCACGCCGGTCAGCCCGAGGCCGAAGCGGGCGGCGAGCGGATCGGCGGCGGCGACGTCGCCATTGCCGTTCTGCAGGCTGGCAAAGGCCGGGATCAGCACCAGCGCCAGCACCATCGCGAGATCCTCGACGATGAGCCAGCCGACCGCGATGCGGCCACGCTCGGTGTCCATCAGCCGGCGCTCCTGCATCGCGCGCAGCAGCACCACGGTGCTGGCGACCGAGAGCGCGAGACCGAACACGAGCCCCCCGCCGATCGACCAGCCCATCGCCCAGCTCAAGGCCATGCCCATCAGGGTCGCCACCGTGATCTGCACGATCGCGCCGGGCACGGCGATGGCGCGCACCGACATCAGGTCCTTGAGCGAGAAATGCAGGCCGACGCCGAACATCAGGAGAATGATGCCGAGCTCGGCCAGTTCGGTCGCCAGCGCCTGGTCGGCGACGAAGCCCGGCGTGAATGGACCGACGGCAACGCCGGCGAGGAGGTAGCCGACCAGCGGCGGGAACCGGAACCGCTGCGCGAGCGCTCCGAAGACGAAGGCCAGTCCAAGGCCGGCGACGATGGTCGCGATGAGGGGTGTGTCGTGCGGCATCTCAACTTGTTGCACAGGAGGCGCAGCGATGCACCGCGACCAATTGTGGCAGAGTTCCGCAACGCGCATGGGGATGGTGCACGGATGGCTGCGGAAATCGGTGGTGAATGGCGTGATCAGTTCCGTATGATCTGCGGCGAGCCATCACGGGGTGCCCTGTCCCAATGCCCGCCGATCTCGTCCAGACCTTTCGCGCCTTCGCCTATAACAATGCATGGGCCAATCACCGGCTGCTGACCGCCTGCGGCCAGCTCAGCGCCGAGGATTTCGCCGCCGAGCGCACGGGCTTTTTCCCGAGCCTGCAGCGGACGCTGAACCACATCTACATCATCGATCTGTTCTACATCGATGCGCTGGAAGGCGGCTGGCTCGGCCCGATGGCGTGGCAGAACGAGGTGCCGTTCCCGCGCCTGGCCGATCTTGCGAAGGCGCAGAGCGCGATGGACCGCCGGCTGATTGCGTTCTGCGAGGCGCTGACACCGGCGCGGCTCGACGACACCGTCCGCATCAACCGCGAGAGCCGGGTGCAGAACGAGCGCTGCGACCGGCTGCTGCTGCACCTGTTCCAGCACGACATCCATCACCGCGGCCAGGCGCATGCCATGCTGTCGAGCACGTCGGTGAAGCCGCCGCAGCTGGATGAGTTCTTTCCGGCGGATGACGCCTCGTTCCGGACGAAGGATTTTGCCGAGCTCGGCTTCAGCGAGGAAAAGGTCTGGAAGCCGTAGCCCGGTTGAGCGCAGCGACATCCGGGGTCACACGAGCTGTCGCGATGGACCCGGATATCGCTGCGCTCATCCGGGCTACCAGAATGGCACCCTGGGGGTGGGCAAAGGCGCTGCCGCGCTCTCTCCACGCATGCGCTCGCAATGGCGCCGTGCCCACCATCCTGCTGATGCGCACGCCGCCCGACGGTGGGCACGCTGCCGCCTTCGGCGGCCGCTTTGCCCACCCTACCGCATCTCGCTCTTGGCCCACATCTCGCGTGGCAGCCGGTACATCACCTGCCGGCGCAGCGGACTGTCCGCCTCGACCCGCGGATGATCGAAATCGGACGCTTCGTCGCGGATCATGCCGAGCTTGCGCATGACGTTCTGCGAGGCGTGATTGGCCGGCGCGGCATAGGCGATGATCTCATCAAGGCCGAGCTCATCGAAGCCGAACGCGAGCGACGCGCGCGCTGCCTCCGTCGCGATCCCCTGCCCCCAGGCCGCGCGCGCCAGCCGCCAGCCGATCTCGACCGCCGGCGTGAACGGCGCGTCGAAGGTGACGCGGAACAGACCGGTGGCGCCGAGGAAAGTGCCGGTGGCGCGGTCTTCGACCACCCAGAAGCCGAAGCCGTGCGCGGCCTGATGGGCGATCTGGAAATCGATCCACCGGTCCGAGTCCTGCCGCGTTGGCAGCGCGCGGAGGAATTGCATCACGGCCGGATCGGCGGACATCGCCGCGAACGGAACCCGGTCCTCGTCGCGCCACTCGCGCAAGGTCAGACGTTCGGTGGAGATGATCATGATAGGCAATCGGACCAGCGAATGACAAAGAGCTTCCGCATCGCGGAAGCTCTCCTGTATCACCGTCATTGCGAGGAGCGCAGCGACGACGCAATCCAGGGCAGCATGCTCGGCCCTGGATTGCGTCGCTTCGCTCGCAATGACGGAGGATGGACCTCGCCTACTTCGCCGGCTCCAGGATCGAGACGTAGTTCGCAACCGCCGCACCGCCCATGTTGAAGATGCCGCCGAGCTTGGCGTTGGGGAGCTGCATGCCCTCGGGCGCCGTGCCGGTGAGCTGCATCGCGGTCATCACGTGCATGGAGACGCCGGTGGCGCCGATCGGGTGGCCCTTGGCCTTGAGGCCGCCGGACGGATTGACCGGCAGCTTGCCGTCCTTGAGCGTCCAGCCTTCCTTGATGGCGCGGGCGCCCTGCCCTTTCGGGGTCAGGCCCATCGCTTCGTACTCGATCAGCTCGGCGACAGTGAAGCAGTCATGGGTCTCGACGAAGGAGAGATCGGACAGCGTGACGCCCGCCTTCTCCAGCGCGCGCTGCCAGGCCACCGTGCAGCCTTCGAAGGCAAGGATGTCGCGCTTGCTCATCGGCAGGAAGTCCTGCGCGTGCGCGGTGGCGCGGACATTGACCGCCTTGGCGAACGACTTCGCGGTCTCGCTGTCGGCCAGCACCAGCGCGGCGGCGCCGTCGGACACCAGCGAGCAATCGGTGCGCTTCAGCGGACCGGCGACATAGGGGTTCTTCTCGCTCTCGGAGCGGCAGAACTCGAAGCCGAAATCCTTGCGCATCTGCGCATAGGGGTTGGCGACGCCGTTCTTGTGGTTCTTGGCCGCGATCAGCGCCAGCGCATCGGACTGGTCGCCGTATTTCTGGAAGTAGCCCTGCGCGATCTTGCCGAACACGCCGGCGAAGCCGCCCACGGTGTCGCCATCCTCCGGCAGGTACGAGGCCTTGAGCAGATTCTTGCCGATCTCCGGCCCGGGCGTGCGGGTCATCTGCTCGACGCCCACGACCAGCACGATTTTCGCGGCGCCGGCAGCGATGGCACGGATGCCCTGGTGCACGGCAGCCGAGCCCGTGGCGCAGGCGTTCTCGACCCGCGTCGCCGGCTTGAAGCGCAGCGCGGGGTCGGCCTGCAGCACCAGCGAGGCGGTGAAGTCCTGCGGCGAGAAGCCGGCGTTGAAATGGCCGAGCACGATCTCGTCGACGTCACCGGCCGAGATGCCGGCATCTGCGATCGCCTCGTTGGCGACCTTGACGACGAGGCTCTCAACGGTCTCGGCGTCGAACTTTCCGAACGGCGTATGCGCCCATCCGACAATGCTGGCGGTCATGATCTCTCTCCCGAATGTCTCCCTCTCCCAAAATGGCGCTTCGCGCCATTCAGGTCCAGGGCCTGGCGTTCTCAGGCCACGAACTTACCACCGAGTTCGTCCTCGATGTGAATCCGGATGATGTCGTCGAAGGTCTTTTCTTCCGTGGTGAAGCCGAGTTCGCGGGCCCGCTTGGCCTCGAAATTCCGCGGCCAGCCGTTGACGATGCCGATGATGAAGGGATCGGGAACCCGCTTGATGCGAGCCGCGACGTTATCGCCAGCGACGCGCCGGAGCGCGGCAATCTGCTCGCCCACCGTCGCCGACAGGCCGGGCATGGTGAGGTTGCGGCGCGGGCCGATCCGCGCGGTGTCCATGGTCGCGGCATGCAGGAGGAAGCCGACAGCGGAGCGCGGCGTCGCGTGCCAGTGCCGGACGTCCTCGGACACCGGCAGCACGGCCTCCTTGCCGGCCAAGGGCTCGCGCAGGATGTTGGAGAAGAAGCCGGAGGCGGCCTTGTTGGGCGCGCCGGGGCGGATGCAGATGGTCGGCAGGCGGATGCCGACGCCGTCGAAGAAGCCGCGGCGGGAATAATCGGCCAGCAGCAGCTCGCCGATCGCCTTCTGGGTGCCGTAGCTGAGCAGCGGCGCATTGACGAACTCGTCGCCGATCGCGTCGGGGAACGGCGCGCCGAACACCGCGATCGACGAGGTGAAGACCAGCCGCGGCTTGTAGCCGTCGCCGATCAGCCTGACCGCGTCGAACAGCATCCGCGTGCCGTCGAGATTGATGCGGTAGCCCTTGTCGAAATCGAGCTCGGCCTCGCCGGAGACGATCGCGGCGAGATGGAAGATCACGTCCGGACGCGCGGCGACCAGCTTCTCGGCAAAACCTGCGACGGCGAAATCGCCGGCGATGGTCTCGACCGCGATGCTCGTATCCGGCTTCGCCGGCGCCACGATGTCCTGCAGCGTCATGCGGGTGATGGCGCTGTCGCCGAGGCGGCCGTCGCGCACGAGCCGCTCGACCAGCTTGCGTCCGACCATGCCGGCGGCGCCGAGAACGAGAATATGCAAGGGAGTGCTCCTTCAAAATGTAGGGTGGGCAAAGGCGCATAGCGCCGTGCCCACCGCAGCACCGGGTGATGCCGGACGACGGTGGGCACGCTTCGCTTTGCCCACCCTACGAAAACTGGTCGTCATTGCGAGGAGCGAAGCGACGAAGCAATCCAGAGTCTTCTCCATAGCTCTGGATTGCTTCGCTGCGCTCGCAATGACGGAACACGCGAATCTCGCCTACTCCTTCACCGCGCCGGTCATCGCCGACACATAATGCTCGACGAAGAAGGCGTAAAGGATCACGAGCGGCAGCGAGCCGACCAGGGCGCCGGCCATCAGCGATCCCCATTTGTAGATGTCGCCGTCGACGAACTCGTTGACGATGGCGACCGGCACCGTCTTGTTCGGCGTCGACTGCAGGAAGGTCAGGGCATAGATGAACTCGTTCCAGCACAGCGTGAACGAGAAGATGAAGGCCGAGATCAGGCCGGGCACCGCGAGCGGCACCACGATCTTGACCAGGATCTGCCAGCGGCTGGCGCCGTCGATCAGGGCGCATTCCTCGAGCTCGAACGGGATCGTCTTGAAGTAGCCCATCAAGAGCCAGGTCGAGAACGGGATCAGCAGGGTCGGATAGACCAAGATCAGCGACAGCGGCGAGTCGAACAGCCCGTAGGCCTGGATCACCGAGGCCAGCGGGATGAACAGGATCGACGGCGGCACCAGATAGGCGAAGAAGATCAGCACGCCGACGGTGTCGGCGCCCTTGAAGCGCAGCCGCACGATCGCATAGGCCGCGAGCACGGAGGCGAAGATCGACAGCGTGGTCGCGCCGACCGCGACATACATCGTGTTCCAGAGCCAGCGCGGATACTGCGTCTCGAACAGCAGCTTGGAGATGTGCTTGAAGGTCGGATGCACCACCCAAAACGGATTGTACTTCTCCATGTCGATCAGTTGCTCGTCGGGTTTGATCGACGTCAGCCCCATCCAGTAGAACGGGAACAGCAGCACCACGAGGATGATGAACAGCGGCAGATACAGCGTGATCAGCCGGCGCGGCAGCGACTCCAGGTAGCTCATGCCCTCGGATTCGTCGGAGCCGGCCGTGGTGGGCGCCTTGGCGTGCAGCGTGGTGTCGGTCATTGGTCGGATCCTTGCTGCCATTTGCGCCGTTGCATGCCGAACCAGGAGATCGCGATCGCCGCCATCAGGAACGGGATCATGGCGGTCGCGATCGCGGCGCCCTCGCCGAGCCGTCCGGAGATGATGCCGCGCTGATAGCTTAGCGTCGCCATCAGGTGGGTGGCGTTGACGGGGCCGCCACGGGTGAGTGCCCAGATCAGCTGGAAGTCGGTAAAGGTGAACAGCACCGAGAAGGTCATGACGACTGCGATGATCGGCGTCAGCAGCGGATAGGTGATGAAGCGGAAGCGCTGCCAACTGGTGGCGCCGTCGAGCGTGGCGGCCTCATAGAGCGAGGGTGACACGGTCTGCAGGCCGGCCAGCAAGGTGATGGCGACGAACGGCACGCCGCGCCAGATGTTGGCGATGATGACGGAGGCACGCGCCCAGTTGGTGTCACCGAGAAAGTTGATGTTCTGAGTGATGACCCCGAGCTTGATCAGCGACCAGGAGATGATCGAGAACTGCGAATCGTAGATCCACCAGAACGCGATCGCCGACAGCACGGTCGGCACGATGAAGGGGATCAACACGATGGCGCGGATCATGGCCTTGAACGGCATGTGCCGGTTCAGCAGCAGCGCGAGATACAGGCCGATCGCGAATTTGATGGCGCTCGCCACGATCGTGTAGAGCAGCGTGTTGAACACCGACAGCCAGAAGATCGAGTCGTCCCACAGCCATTCGTAGTTCTCGACCCCGACGAAGACGCCGGTGCGGCCGATCTTCTCGTCGGTGAAGCTCATCCAGACGCCGAGCCCCAGCGGATAGGCCAGGAACAGGATCAGGAAGGCCGCCGCGGGCAGCATGAACCACAGCGCAATGACGTTGCGGTTGGTCTTGATGCGCACCCATGCCGAGGGCTCGCCGACGGCGGCGCCTCGCGGCAACGAGGTCTGAATGGTACTCATGGGTCGAGCAGCTCCCTTCGAACCGTAGGGTGGGCAAAGCGTAGCGTGCCCACCGGCGTTCGGGACGGATAGAAAAGTCGTTCCGTCATTGCGAGCGAAGCGAAGCAATCCAGGGCCGAGCAAAGAAACTGGATTGCTTCGTCGCCTTCGGCTCCTCGCAATGACGACAGTCAGCAACCCGTATGGTGGGCACGGCGCGCGATAGATCGCGATCTCTCGATTCGATCTCGGCGCGCCTTTGCCCACCCTACAAGGTCGGCGATCTTCCTCAGCGGAAGATGCGCTTGGCGGAGCGCTCGGCGCTCGCCATCGCCGTCTTCACGTCCTCGCGGCCCGTGCAGTAGTTCGCGAACATGTCGACCAGGACGAAGTCGGCGATCGCGGCCGCAGCCGCCTCGCCGAGCTTGCCGAGACCGGCCGGCGTGGTCGCGGTCGCCGCGACCTCACGATACGGCGTGTTCTTCGGATCGACGGTCCAGATCGGGTTGGCGTCGTAACCCTTCAGGAAGTGCGAGAGATAGCCCTGCGCCGCCTCGATCCATGGATTGAACTGCTCCGGCTCCAGCAGGAAGGCGGTGAACGCCTTGCAGGTCTGCGGGTACTTGGAGAAGTTGAACACCAGGATCGGGAAGCCCAAATGCATCTCGCGGGTCTTGCCGTCGAGGCCGGGCGGCAGATGCGCGTGGTTCATGTCCTCGGCGATCTGCGGCGCCTCCTTCTTGGCGGTGACATAGATCGAGATGCCGTTGACGGTCGCGTAGAGCTGGCCGGCCAGGAACGCCTTGTTGTTGGACGAGTCGTTCCACGACGCGGTGCCCGGCACGAAATTGTCGTACAGGCCCTTGACGTATTCGAGCGCCTTGGCGGTCTCAGGCGAGTTGATGACGACCTTGTTGTCCTTGTCGATCAGATTGCCGCCATGCGCCCACAGCGCCCAGTGCACCCAGCCGTTGGCGTCGCCCGAGGCGTGGCCGAGCGCCATGCCGCCCGGGGTGCCGTTCTTGTTCATCGCCTTGAAGAACTCGGACAGGCCGGCGAGGTCCTTCGGGAACTGCTTGAAGCCGGCCTTCTCGGCCGCCGAGATGCGGTAGTTGACGAGGCCGCCGGTGGCGGCCACCGGGATGCCGATCCACTTGCCGTCGAGCATGCCATAGGCCTTGCCCGAGTCGGTCCAGCCGCCGCACTTCTTGCCGAGGTAGTCGGCGACGTCGGTCATGTCGACGCACTTGTTGGAGAACAGGAAGGGCAGCGTGTAGAGGCCCCACACCATGTCGAGCCCCTGCCCCGTATTGGCCGCGACCGAGGCCTTGGGCTGGACGTCGTCATAGGATTCGTTGGAGACGTTGATGGTGACGTTGTTGGCCTTCTGGAAGGCGTCGACGATCTTCATGAAGGCCACGTCCTCGGCCTCGACGAAGCGCTTCCAGCGCATCATGTTGATCTTGGCGCCGGGCTCCGGCTTGAAGGGCGAGGTCTGCGCCCAGGCCTTGGCGTAGCCGAGCAGGTCCTCGGCCGACATGGTCGCGGCAGCCGCCAGCAAGGTCGCGCCGCCCTTGAGCAGAGACCGTCGATCGGTGGGGAAATGAGCCATCTGAAGTTTTCTCCCGTTGAGTATTTTGCTTGTTTTGCTTGTTGTCAGTTCCGCGCCGTGCGGCTGGTCAAATTCTCCGGCCGCTGTCCTTGTCGAACAGATGCGCCGCCGACGCGCGCGGACGCAAATGGATCTTCGCCCCAGGATTGACCTCGTGGCGATCGCGGAACACCGCGATGATGTCCTGGGTGCCGATGCGGGCGACGATCTGCGTCTCCGAGCCGGTCGGCTCGACCACGACCACTTCGGCCTCGATGCCGTCATCGGCGAGTTCGAGATGCTCGGGCCTGACGCCGTAGACGACGGGGCGGCCGTCGGAGGCAGCCGGCGCGGTGAGGATCGGCAGCCTGGCGCCGTTCTCGGTCTCGACATAGACCGAGCCGTTGGATTTGAGGTGGCCGTTGAGGAAGTTCATCGCCGGCGAGCCGATGAAGCCGGCCACGAACTGGTTGTCCGGCTTGTCGTAGAGATCGAGTGGCGAGCCCATCTGCTCGACGATACCGTCGTGCATGACGACGATCTTGTCGGCCATCGTCATGGCCTCGATCTGGTCGTGCGTCACGTAAACGGTGGTGGTCTTGAGCCGCTGATGCAGCTCCTTGATCTCGGTGCGCATCGCGACGCGCAGCTTGGCGTCGAGGTTCGACAACGGCTCGTCGAACAGGAACACCTGCGGATCGCGCACGATGGCGCGGCCCATCGCGACGCGCTGGCGCTGGCCACCGGAGAGCTGGCGCGGATAGCGGTCGAGCAGCGGCGTCAGCGCCAGGATCTCGGCGGCGCGCGCGACGCCCTTCTTGATGTCCTCGGGCCGTGCGCCGCGCAGCTTCAGCGAGAAGCCCATGTTGTCGGCGACCGTCATATGCGGATAGAGCGCGTAGTTCTGGAACACCATCGCGATGTCGCGCTCTTTCGGCTGCACGTTGTTGACGACGCGCTCTCCGATCGAGATGGTTCCGGCGGTGATGTTCTCGAGCCCTGCGAGCATGCGCAGCAGCGTCGACTTGCCGCAGCCGGACGGCCCGACCAGCACGACGAACTCGCCATCCTCGATCGGAATCGTCACGCCGTGCAGCACCTCGAATCCGCCGAATGATTTGCG
The DNA here is from genome assembly GCF_032489375.1 of Bradyrhizobium sp. SZCCHNR1098. Lineage (NCBI taxonomy): Bacteria > Pseudomonadati > Pseudomonadota > Alphaproteobacteria > Hyphomicrobiales > Nitrobacteraceae > Bradyrhizobium > Bradyrhizobium sp. SZCCHNR1098. The sequence continues at coordinate 285,628 of NZ_JAUEXY010000006.1, read as the reverse complement.
CACGTCGCGAATTTGCACCGACGACATCAATTTCCTCCTCAAAGACCGACAGCATTGGCTGCTTGCCGGCGGCATTCTGACCGTTGTTCTCGGCCGTTTGATCAGGCCGCTTGTCGTTTTGTAGTCTTGGTCGTGCAGTCTTGTTTTTGGTGGCCTTGTTGTTGGCTCTGGTCGCTCCGACTGGATCTGAAACAAGGACCAGCTCGGCTGACATTGTCCGCAGTTCAGTTCGCTTCCGCAATGCCTCGCTTAGCAACCGCGTGATAGCGCTGTCAATATCGCTTGTGTACCAGACCGCCTATGCTATGAGCGAGGCATGGGACGGAAACGCATCGAGCCGGGCAAAGTCCGGCTGACCGAAGTTGCGGCACTGGCGGGCGTCAGCCCGATCACGGTGTCACGCTTCTTCCGTAATCCCGCCACGGTCTCGGCCGGCCGCCGCACGCGGATCGAGAGTGCCGCCAAGGAGCTCGGCTATGTGCCGAACCTCGCCGCCCGCGCGCTCGCTTCGCAGCGCACCGAAGTGATCGGCGTGCTGATACCGTCCCTCACCAACAACGTGTTCTCCGACGTGCTGCGCGGCATCTATGACGCGTTCGAGGGTAGCCGCTACAGCATCCAGCTCGCCAACACCCGCTACAGCGTGCTGCAAGAGGAACGCCTGTTGCGGTTGTTCCTGATGCAGAAGCCGGCCGGCTTGATCGTGACCGGTCTCGACCAGACGGCGGAGAGCCGGTCGATCATCCAGGCAGCGGACTGTCCCGTCGTGCAGATCATGGAGCTCGGCGCCGACCCGATCGACATGATGATCGGATTTTCGCATGTCGATGCCTGTTTTGCAGCCATTTCACACCTTCTCGCGCAGGGCTGCCGCCGCATCGGCTTCATCGGCGCCCGCATGGACCCAAGGGTGCAGCGCAGGCTGCAGGGCTATCAGAACGCGATGAAGGAGGCCGGCTTGTTCGACCCGCGTCTCATCGTCACGGCGCCTGTTCCGACCTCGACCACAATGGGTGGCAGCCTGTTCTCCGATCTGCTGATGAAGGCGCCGGATCTCGACGCGGTGTTCTGCGCCAATGACGATCTCGCCCTCGGCGTGCTGTTCGAATGCCAGCGCCGGCACATCGCGGTGCCCGAGCAGGTCGCGATCGTCGGCTTCAACGACATGGAATTCATGGCCGCGGCGGTTCCGACGCTCACCAGCGTGCGCACCAATCGCTACGAGATGGGCCGGCGCGCGGCAACGATGATCATGGACGCCGTCGAAGGGCGTCCCGTGGCGGAGCGCGTCGTCGATCTCGGCTTCGAGGTGATCGAACGGCAGAGCTCGACCTTGCAGCGCGCCGCCGCAAGTCCCCAGCCCGCGTCGGGGCGCGCTTCCGGAACAAAATGGTAGCGCAACCAAAAACCATGAATTAGAACCACTCGAACCAACAACGACTTGAACGAAAGACGTAGGCGATCTTCGACAGCGGGCCACGGCGCGCAGACGACGGACCGGCCTCGCCACGTTTGCACTGCGGGAGAAAGCACATGACGAAGTCGAACGGGCATGCCGGCAACGGCGCTGACAAGAGCCGCAAGCTGCGCTCGCAGGCGTGGTTCAACGATCCGCACAATCCGGGCATGACCGCGCTCTATCTCGAGCGCTATCTGAATTACGGCCTGACCCGCGCCGAGCTGCAGTCGGGCAAGCCGATCATCGGCATTGCCCAGACCGGCAACGATCTCTCGCCCTGCAATCGCCATCACATCGAGCTGGCGCACCGCGTCCGCGAGGGCATCCGCGCCGCCGGCGGCATCGCGATGGAATTTCCGACCCATCCGATCCAGGAGACCGGCAAGCGCCCGACGGCCGCGCTCGACCGCAACCTCGCTTATCTCGGCCTGGTCGAAATCCTGTTCGGCTATCCGCTCGACGGCGTGGTGCTGACGACCGGCTGCGACAAGACGACGCCGGCCTGCCTGATGGCCGCGGCGACCGTGAACATCCCCGCCATCGTGCTCTCGGGCGGCCCGATGCTGAACGGCTGGCACGAGGGTCAGCGCACCGGCTCCGGCACCGTGGTGTGGAAGTCGCGCGAGCGGCTCGCCGCCGGCGAGATCGGCTATGAGGAGTTCATGGAGATCGTCGCCTCCTCGGCGCCGTCGGTTGGCCATTGCAACACCATGGGCACGGCATCGACGATGAATGCGCTGGCCGAGGCGCTCGGCATGTCCCTGCCCGGCTGCGCCGCGATCCCAGCGCCCTATCGCGAGCGCGGCCAGATCGCCTACGAGACGGGAACACGCATCGTCGACATGGTGTGGGAGGACCTCAAGCCTTCTGACATCCTCACCCGCAAGGCGTTCGAGAACTGCATCGTCGCCAACTCCGCGATCGGCGGCTCGACCAACGCACCGATCCACATCAACGCTCTGGCGCGCCATGTCGGCGTCGAGCTCGACATCGACGACTGGCAGACGTTCGGCCATGACGTGCCGCTGCTCGTCAACATGCAGCCGGCCGGCTTCTATCTCGGCGAGGAATTCCATCGCGCCGGCGGCGTGCCGGCCGTGATCGGCGAGTTGATGCGCCACAAGCGCATCCACGAGGACGTCATCACCGTCAACGGCCGCAGCATGGGTGAGAATTGCCGCGAGGCGCCGAAGCCCGACGGCGACGTGATCTGGTCCTACGACAAGCCGCTGGTGAAGGACGCCGGCTTCCTGGTGCTGCGCGGCAACCTGTTCGATTCCGCGATCATGAAGACCAGCGTGATCTCCAAGGAATTCCGCGACCGCTATCTCGTCAACCCGAAGGACCCCAACGCGTTCGAGGGCCGCGCCATCGTGTTCGAGGGTCCGGAGGACTATCACGACCGCATCGACGATGCGTCGCTTGCGATCGACGAGCACTGCGTGCTGTTCATCCGCGGCGCCGGGCCGATCGGCTATCCCGGCGGCGCCGAGGTGGTCAACATGCAGCCGCCGGCGGCGCTGATCAAACGCGGCATCCTGTCCCTGCCCTGCATCGGCGACGGCCGGCAGTCGGGCACCTCGGGCTCGCCTTCGATCCTCAATGCCTCGCCGGAGGCCGCCGCCGATGGCGGGCTCGCTATCCTCAAGACCGGCGACCGCGTGCGCATCGACCTCAACAAGGGCTCGGCCAACATCCTGATCTCGGACGAGGAGCTCGCGAAGCGGCGCGCCGAGCTGAAGGCCAAGGGCGGCTTCCCGCACCCCGCCAACCAGACGCCTTGGCAGGAGCTCTATCGCAACACGGTGGGCCAGCAGTCCACCGGCGCCTGCATGGAGCTCGCCACGCGCTATCACAACATCGCCGGCACCGTCGGTGTGGCGCGGCATAATCACTAATCACAACGCACAAAGCCAACCACTGTCATTGCGAGGAGCGAAGCGACGAAGCAATCCGGAGTCCTCGTTCGGCCCCTGGATCGCTTCGCTGCGCTCGCGATGACGGAAGACATCAAATCGCATCTCCAGGGAGACCCCATGTCCGACCGTCTCAAGGGCAAGCGCGCCTTCGTCACCGCCGCCGCTGCCGGCATCGGCCGCGCCTGTGCCATTGCCTTCGCGCGTCAAGGCGCCACCGTATTCGCCACCGACATCGATGAGAACGGCCTGAACACGCTGAAGAGCGAAGGCATTGCCGAGGTCGCGACGCTCGACGTGCGCAACACCGCGGCCGTGAACGCGATGGCCGAGCGGGTCGGCAAGGTCGAGATCCTGCTCAATGCCGCCGGCTTCGTGCATAACGGCACCATCCTCGACTGCTCCGACGACGACTGGGATTTCTCGTTCGATCTGAACGTCAAGTCGATGCATCGCACCATCCGCGCCTTCCTGCCGAAGATGCTCGATCAGGGCGGCGGCGCCATCGTCAACATCGCCTCCGCCGCGGGCGTGTTCAAGGCGGCGCCGAACCGCTACGTCTACGGTGCGACGAAGGCGGCCGTGGCGGCGCTGACACGCTCGGTCGCAGCCGATTTCGTGGGCAAGCGCATCCGCTGCAACTGCATCTGCCCGGGCACGATCGAAACGCCCTCGATGCTGGGACGCGCGGCCTCGGCCGGCCCGAACGGACTGGAGATGTTCATCTCGCGCCAGCCGATGGGCCGGCTCGGCACGGCCGAGGAGATCGCCCATCTCGCGGTCTATCTCGCCAGCGACGAGAGCGCGTTCACGACCGGCGTAGCGCATACCATCGACGGCGGCTGGACGCTGTAGTTCTGCTCCGTCATTCCGGGGCAGCCCGCAGGGCTGAACCCGGAATCTCGAGATTCCGGGTTCGCGCTGCGCGCGCCCCGGAATGACGACAACAAAGATCGACCGGGGAAACATCATGAACCACATCGACCTTACCAACCGCTGCGCCGTGGTCACCGGCGGCGCGCAGGGCTTTGGCCGCGCCATCACCGAGCGCTTCAAGGCCTCCGGCGCCAAGGTCGCGATCTGGGATCACGACATCGCGCTGGCGGAGAAGACCGCGCAGGCGATCGGTTCGGAGGTGCTGGCGCTGCAGGTCGACGTCACCGACACCAAAGCGGTCGAAGGCGCCCGTGACGCGACGCTGGCCGCGTTGGGCGGCATCGACATCCTGGTCAACAATGCCGGCATCGCCGGCATCAACAAGACGGTGTGGGAGACCGATCTCGAGGAGTGGCGCAAGGTGCTGCGCATCAATCTCGACGGTCCCTTCATCTGCGCCAAGGCGATCGTGCCGGTGATGCTGAAGCAGGGCTATGGCCGCATCGTCAACATCGCCTCGATCGCCGGCAAGGAGGGCAACCCGAACGCTGCGCACTACTCGGCGTCCAAAGCCGGCCTGATCGCGCTGACCAAGTCGCTCGGCAAAGAGCTGGCGCAGCACAACATCACGGTCAATGCGGTGACGCCCGCCGCGGCGAAGACCGCCATCTTCGACCAGATGACGGAAGCGCACATCAATTTCATGCTGTCGAAGATCCCGAAGGGCCGCTTCGTGCTGGTCGAGGAACTGGCCGCGCTGGTGTCGTGGCTCGCCTCGGAAGAATGCTCGTTCTCGACAGGCGCCGTATTCGACATTTCCGGCGGCCGCGCAACTTATTAGTTTGGTTAGTTTGGTACGTCCCATGTGTAGGGTGGGCAAAGGCGCCGTCGCAGACGGCGACGTGCCCACCATCGGCTTTCGCCCATCAGGACGGTGGGCACAGCGCGCGGGAGATTTTGCGAGAACACAGGGCATGACTGCCTCGCGCCTTTGCCCACCCTACACGTCTCGCTGACGACACGGATTTCTGACCCATGGAGCTTGCCTGATGACCCACCACGGCGGCTGCTTCTGCGGCGCGGTGCGCTTCCAATGCACCGGCGAGCCGATCAACGTGCGCGTCTGCCACTGCCGCAACTGCCAGCGGGCGACGGGCGCGCCGTTCTTCGCCCGCGCGCTGTTCGCGCACGACGCGCTGACGATCACCGGCGAAACCGCGCGCTTCCCCTCCTCCGACGCGCTCGACCGCATGTTCTGCCCGCGCTGCGGCGTCAGGCTGTTCTCATGGCGCAACACGCGCGCGGTGGTCGGCGTGGCCCTGGCCTGCTTCGACGACCGCAACGCCTTTGCCCCGACCGAGCACATCTGGGTCTCGGAAAAGATGGATTGGGTGCAACTCAACGACGGCCTGCCGCAATTTCCGGAGAATCCCGCGTAGCATCGGGGAACCATCGTGCCTATGTAGGGCCGTAACGCGTCCGGAACCCCGATCCTTGAACATCTCCCTCTACGGCATCTCCGTCTGGATCCTGCCGATCATCATTGCCATCACCTTTCATGAGGCCGCTCACGCCTTCGTCGCCTGGCGCTTCGGCGACGACACTGCGTTGCGACTCGGTCGCGTCAGCTTCAACCCGCTCAAGCACATCGATCCGTTCGGCACCATCCTGCTGCCGGGCATGCTGCTGCTGTCCGGCTCGCCGTTCCTGTTCGGCTACGCCAAGCCGGTGCCGGTCGATTTTCGCAATCTGCGGCCGCTGCGCGCGGGCATGGTGATGGTGGCGCTCGCGGGCCCGGCGACCAACATCGTGCTGGCGCTGGCGGCCGGACTGGCGTTCCACGCCCTGCCCCTGGTTCCGCCGGAGGCTGCCCGGTGGGTGGCCAGCAATCTTTGGAATATTTTCTCGTTCAACATCCTGCTCGCCGTGTTCAACATGCTCCCGATACCGCCGCTGGACGGCGGCCGGGTCGCGGCCGGCCTGCTGCCGTCGGTGCTGGCGCGGCCTTTTGCCCGGCTCGAGCCCTATGGCATGCTGATTCTGATCGGATTTTTGATCCTTCTGCCGCTGGCGGGTTCCCAGTTCGGTCTCAATCTTGATCTTGTGTCGGGGCTGCTCCGCGCCACGACCGATTCTCTGAAGCAGCTGCTTCTGTTATTGACGGGTAACGTCTAAATCTACCCGTCAGGGATGGTAACGAACGAGCCCCGAGGCACTCTTGGTCAAAGCCGCCGACATGATGATCGCACGCCGCGCCGACACCCGCGCCCGTGCCGATTTCGCGACCTGGAAGATGATCGCCAAACTGAACGGCGCCTCCGGCCTGCCGCCGGCGGCGCAGGACTTCCTGGCAAGCTACAAGACCCGCCTCGGCGACATGTCGGAGGACGAGGCCACCGAGGCCACCATCCGCGAGATGTACAAGGCCTATTATGCCGAGATGGGCGGCGGCGGCGCCCCGCCCGAAGTCAAGCCGGTCGCCGCCGAGCCGGTGACCGACAACGTCACCGCCTTCCGCAAGCTGCCGCCGAAGCCGAAGGCCGCGCAGAGCGGAACGACAGCACCGCGCAAGCTGCCGGTCGCGTTGATCTTCGCCGCGCTCTGCGCGGTCTATGTCGGGGTCAGGCTGTATTGGCAGTGAGGTCGGCCAAAGCCCATGCCCTCATTTCGGCGGGTTGAACTTGACCGGCAGGATGAAGGAGAATTCGTCGTCGGTGAGGCCCGCGGGAGGCTTTGGCACGGGATCCGAACGGCGGACCATGCTGACGGCGGCCTGATCGAACTCCGGATCGCCGGACGTTTCCCTGACGTCCACCGAGACGACACGGCCGAGCCGGTTGAGCACGAGCGCCAGCTTGAGCTGGGCCGCAACCTTCTTTCCGGATGGATACTTCTTGTGCAGTTCGAAATAGGCGCTGATCTTGCGGCCCCAATTGGCCGTCAGCCTTTGCACGTCCTTGCCGATGCCGGCATTCGGCGCTTTGGTCTTCTCGGCTTCAGGAACCTTCTCGTCCAGGGCCTTGCGCGCCGTGTCCTCGGAGGCTTCCTGCGCCTCTGATGCCTGTGTCTGGACCGTCGCGACCCTCTGCTCCTCGGTCGGCTTCTTCACGTCGGAGGTCGTGACCTCGCGGTCGGCCTCCTCGGTCGTGGTCGGGACATCCTTCTGCAGATCGGTCTGCTCGACCTCGGCCTTCTGCTCCTGCATCTGCGGAGCGGCGGTCTGCGCCACCGAGTCCTGTCCGACCGGAACCTCGTCGTTCTCGACCTTCGGCGAGCCCATGTCGATGTCGATGACCTCAGCGCCCGCCGCGCCGAGGCCGCCGGCGTCCTCGTCGTCCTTCAGATGCGTCAGCGCCAGTGCGGCGCCGCCGACATGCAGCATCAGCGCGCCCATGATGGCCAGAAACCACAGACGGCGCGAGGGGGAGTGCCCGATGTCGAGGTCGCTCATCACAAGCCAGCGCCCCTCACGGCTGCGCGGGCTGGGCCGGCGGCACCTGGGCGGCCGCGGCAGGCGGCGCTTCCAGCGCCACCAGCTTGATCTTGGTGTAGCCGCCGGCGCGCAGCAGCTCCAGGACTCCCATCAGCTCGCCATAGGGCACCAGCTTGTCAGCGCGCAGGAAGATCGACCGGTCCTTGGGCTGATCGGTCATGGCGTCGAGCTCGCGCACCAGGTCGACGCGTTTGACCAGGTTTTCCCCGATCGCCAGCGACAGGTCCGGCTTGATCGAGACATAGGTCGGCTTGTCCGGCTTCTTCTGCGGCGTGGCGCTGGAGGACGGCAGGTCGATCGGCAGGTCGACGGTCGACAGCGGCGCCGCCACCATGAAGATGATCAAGAGCACCAGGATGACGTCGATGAACGGCGTCACGTTGATGTCGTGGGTCTCGTCGAAATCGTCGTCGAGATCGCCTTCGGAGAGCGAAACGGCCATCGCCTGCTACTCCGCCGCGCGCACGTGAATGCCGACCTGGCTGCGGTCGAGATCACGCGACAGCAGGCGGCCGGCGGCGCCCGATGCGCGGTTGACGAGCTCAAGATAGCCCTTCGTCACGCGCGAAAAGTGATTGTAGATGATGACGGCAGGGATCGCGGCGGCAAGCCCGATCGCGGTCGCCAGCAGCGCCTCGGCGATGCCCGGCGCGACCACTGCGAGGTTGGTGGTCTGCGATTTGGAAATGCCGATGAAGCTGTTCATGATGCCCCAGACGGTGCCGAACAGCCCGACGAAGGGCGAGATTGCGCCGACGGTGGCGAGCAGGCCCATGCCGACGCGCACGCGCCGGGCCTCGGCACGCACGATCTCGGTGAAGCTCGAGGCCGCGCGCTCCTTGATGCCCTCATCGCTGTTCAGCCCTGCCGACAGCCGGGCCTCCGATATCGCCGCCTGCAGCAGTACCGCCGCAACGTTTCTTCCATGGCCGAGCGCGAGCTGCGCTTCCGCCAGCGACTTGGCGCCGGTGAGCTTGCGCAGCGCGCCGACGAGCCGCCGGCGCAGCACGGAAAACTCGATGCTCTTGGCAATCAAGATCGCCCAGCTCGCGACCGAAGCCAGCGCCAGCGCGATCATGACCGCTTTGACGACCATGTCGGCCTTGAGGAACATGCCGAGTGGCGACAGCTCGTCGAGTCCGGTGGCAACCGACTTGCCGCTTCGGGTGCCGCTCTCTGCGCCGGCCGGCGCAGCAGCCATCGGCGCGGCCTGGACCGATGCCGGTGGTGCCATCGTGTGTGCCGTGCCCGGCGCCGGCGCGGACGGATCGGTCGAGACCGCCGGGGCGGACCTGGCCGGCTCCTGCTGCGCATATGCAGGTAGCCCCGCAGCAACAGACAGACATGACAGGACGATTGCAAACCTAACGAGGAACGATGTCATCATACTTCGGCCCATTAGACCTCGGCCCATTGCCGGATCAGATTGTGATAGATGCCGGTCAGCTTGACAGCATCGGGATCGTCCCTCCCGAGGCGTTCCGCCAGACTCTGGATCGCCGTGTCCAGATCGAAGATCATGCTCCGGACGTGGGCATCCCGTACCATGCTCTGCATCCAGAAAAAAGAGGCGACCCGGGCGCCGCGCGTGACCGGCGTGACCATGTGAAGGCTCGATGACGGATACAGCACCGCGTGCCCCGCGGGCAACTTGACTTCGTGCGAGCCGTAGGTGTCCTCGATCACAAGCTCGCCACCGTCATAGCTGTCGGGCTCGGCCAGGAACAGCGTCATCGATAGGTCGGTGCGGATGCGCAGGCCGGTCAGCGGATCGCCGCGCACGGCATTGTCGACATGGATGCCGAAATGATCGCCGCGCGAGGCCGTGTAGCGGTTGAACAAGGGCGGAAAGATCTGCAGCGGGATCGCCGCCGACAGGAAGCGCGGATGCTTCGTCAACGCCTGGATGATGCGCTGGCCGAGCACCCGCGCCGCCTCGCCGTCCGGCGGCAATTGCTCGTTGCGCTTGACCATGGCCGACTGTGCCCCGGCCGTCGAGCGACCGTCCTCCCACTCCGCCGCATCCATGATGCGGCGGAAGTCGGCCACCTCGTCCTTCGATAGAACGTCGGGGATGCAGATCAGCATGATCAGAACTTCGCAGTGGTGACGATGTAGACGGCGCGCCCCGGGGCCACGGCGACGAACGGCACCGCGCTCCGATACAGTGTGTCGTAATAGAGCTTGTTGGTCAGGTTCTGGGCATAGAGCTTCATGGTCCAGTGCGCATCAAGCTTCTTCTCGACGAACGCGTCGAAGCGCCAGTAGCTCGGCAGCTCGTTGCCGGTGTTCGCCGCGAAGGTGCCGCCATAGACCTTGGAGCGGTAGACCGCCTGGCCGCCGATCTCCCAGCCGTTGTCGAGCTTGTACTTCGACAGCATGCTGAACGACTGGTGGGCGATGTTGGCGAGCTGCAGGCCGATGTTGGAAGCGACGCCACTCTGCGTGACCTTCGACTGCATCAGCACCAGGCCGCCGAAGATGCTCCAGCGATCGGTGAGCTTGCCTTCCGCCTCGATGTCGATGCCCTGGATGCGGTAGGCCGCGCCCGAGGTGAGCAGGCCGCCGACGGTCTCGCGGGCATTGTCCTTGGTGGTCTCGAACAGTGCGGCTGAGACCAGCAGATGGCGGTCGACCAGCTCCCATTTGGTGCCGAGCTCGGCGGCCTTGTTGCGCTCCGGCCCGAGCAGCACGGCGGTGTTGGCGGGCACGCCGCCATAGTCGGTGCCGGTGGCGTCGAGTTCGGAGCCGAACGGATTGGCCGAGGTCGCATAGGCGGCGTAGATGCTGCCGATCGGCATCGGCTTGTAGACCAGGCCGACATTGTAGTTGACCAGATCCGCGTTCATCTTGAGGTATTTCGGCGAATTGGTCGACGAGCTCATGGTGTAGCCGTCATAGCGCACCCCACCGTTCAGGATGACCGTGTCCTGCCAGTTGGCCGTGTCCATGACGTAGACGCTGTTGGTGTTGACGCCGTAGCGCGTCGGGTTGCCGACCAGCGACGGCGTATTGCTGAATGGGATGTAGGTGTATTGCGGCGAGTACACGTTGACGCCGGTGACCGCGCCCGAGCTGGTCGAGCCGCCGCCGAACAGTTCGGACGAGAGGCCGGTGTAGCGATCGATCGAGATGTTCTCGTTCGAGAACTCGGTACCAAGCACCGCCGTGTGCTTGATGCCCCCGGTATCGAGCTTGAACGTCGCATCGTTCTGGTTGGCCCAGACGTCCACCGTCTGATAGCGGCTCTGCGCGCTCGCCGTGGTGGTCCAGAGCAGCGGATTGGGGCTGGTCGTGTTCGGATTTTGCGGCAAGGTGCCGATATAGTTGAGCAGCGAGTGCTCGCCGCGGAACTTGCTGCTGAGGGTGATCGCCTCGTTGACCTTGTACTCGGCCGCGGCAGTGCCGAAATCCTGCCGCGCCGTCTGGAAGTCGCGATTGAGGAAGCCATACCAGGTGCCGCGCGGAATGCCCGCGGAGGTCACGGGGACGTTGCCTTGCTTGTAGTAGGGTACACCGAAATCCGGATAACCCGACAGATCGGTATGGACATAGTTCGTCGTGATCTTGAGATCGTCGATCGGCGTCCACTTGGTCGAGAGGAAGGCGCCCCAGCGGTCATCGGTGACGTAGTTGCGCCCCGCGACGTTGGAGTCCTGGAACAGACCGCCGGTGCGCACCGAGAAGGTTGGCGAGATCACCTGGTTCACGTCGAGCGTGACGCGCTTCTGCTGGTCGGTGCCGAACTCGGTATCCATCCGCTTGAAGTTCGTATCGCCAGCCTGCTTGGTGACGATGTTGATGGCGCCGCCGGCGGTGCCGCGCCCGGCATACGAAGAAGCCGGGCCGCGCAGGATCTCGATCTGCTCGGTGAAGAAGTTCTCGCGGATCGACACCGCGGGATCGCGGATGCCGTCGATGAACACGTCGTTGCGGGCGTCGAAGCCGCGGATGAAGAAGCGGTCACCGAACGCATTGCCGCCTTCGCCCGATCCGAGCGTGACGCCGGCGGTCGAGCGGCCGATCTCCTTGAGCGCCGTGATGTGCTTGTCCTGCAGCACCTCCTTGCTCATCACCGTGATGGTCTTGGGCGTATTCAGGAGCGGCTCAGGAAACTTGCCCGACGCCTGCACGCGGTTGACCTTGTAGGGCTCGGCTGCGTCCGCGTAAGGGTTGGCGTCCGGCGCAGACAGCCCGCCCGCGTTCGGGAACGCCACCGCGGCCTGCTGCGCCGCCTGCTGACGGGCCGCCGCGCGGCGCAGGGCATTGCGCGCGCGGACCTGCTCGGCGGTCGGCTTGGAGGACGTCGGCTTGGCGCGCGCGATCGGCGCATCGACGTTGACCGGGGGCAGGTCGGAAGCCGGCTGCGCCTCGGCCGAGGACATCGATGCCACCGCCATCAGCCCGGCCACCGCCGACACCTTGGTGACGGAGGGCCCCTCTCCTCGTCCGTCATTGACCTTCATCGCTGCGACCCCACGCAGCGAACGCGGTGCTCTCACCTGTCCCATTTTATTTTCACGCGCCCCAGATTTTTTCATTCCACATCGCGAACGTGGATCATTTGCGTTGCAACGATGTGTCGTTGGTATCGGGCGCGTTTCAGGGGGTCAATTTGAGGAGCCCCAATTTGGCCTTGAATAGTTCCAGATCAAAACAATTCTAAAACGCTCAACTAACAACATGCGGAACTTGAAATCGTTCTAAACAGCGCGAATTGACTCGCGCTGCCGTCGAATCGCTGCGCTTGTCAGTTCGACGAGCCAGCCGGCTCGTCGCTGCTCGGCGGCTTCATCAGCGAGAACAGCTCGTCCACGGTCTGCACCGCGATCTGGCGTACACGATCGGAATCATCGACCCCCGCGATCCGCACGCCCTTGACGACGGCCCTGATCTCATCGCGAAAATCGGTCAGGAAGCGCAAGGGATCGCGCTGCTCGTTGGCGACGCGCGCGATCAGGCCGGTGACCAGGATCTGGCACGCGAGCATCTTTCCATTCAGTTCTTCCATCGTGAGCTCCCCATTCGCTATCGTCGCACGGCGCATCGTCGGGCGACGCAGCCTCGCTCCGGTTGAATCCTGCCCCTGCCCGACGGCGCCATGACGGCGGCCGGACTCATCGGCTTCTAATCAGCTCCCATCGGGCGCGACAAGACGGCGAGAATAGGTCGGAGTGCGGCTTTCGCACGAGAGACCCGCGCGGTCAGCGACAGATCCGGCGCGGCGCGCTGGCCGACGATGGCGGCAGAGGAATGCCGCAGACCGCCCTGCTCTCGCGCAGGCCGCACGGCGGCAAGGGCAAGCTTCTGCGCCATTTTTCGCACTCAAGATGTTTTAGTATAACGACGCAACTCAAGATGGGATCAAGACGGTCCGCGCTGCGGCTCGGCTATTTGCGCGCGACCTCGGCTTTCGGATCGGATAGCGTCTTGATCCGATCCTTCAGGTCCCTGAGCGTGGACAGGCTGGTTGCGACGGCCTCGTCCGGAATGTCGTGCAGAACCTCGCCGGCAATCGCATCGCGCAGCTCGTCGAGATCATCGACGAGCTTTCGTCCCGCGGCGGTGAGATGGAGACGGTTCGCGCGGCGATCCCTCGGATCGTGCCGGCGCTCCAGCAGCCCCTGCTCGACCAGCCTGTCGAGCAGACGCACCAGCGAAATGGGCTGCAGTTCCAGCACTTCTGCGAGATCGACCTGTGACATCCCCTCATGCGCGCGCAGCCGAAACAGCACCACCCATTGTGCGCGGGTCGTGCCGCGCTGTTTGGCACGATGATCAATATAGTTGCGCAGGATGCGCGAGCTTTCGACAAGCTGCGCAACGAGCTGACGTCTCATATCCAGCGACATGGCTGTGAACTCCTTTGCGATCCCTCGAAGCTTGCCGATTGTTTAGGTTTGTCCACGCGCTCGTGTGTTTACACATTAATTGCGTGCGTACTATATCTGGCGTGCTGGGAATGGTTTTAAAGACCGGTTATCCTGTTCGTCTCAGCATGTGGGCCAGCATGAAGACATCGCGAACCATAGGTTGGATCCTGCTGCTGGCGGCTCTCGGCGGCGCCGGCTATTACGGCTGGCAGCGCTATCAGGGTGCCGAGGCAGCGAAGAAGACGGCTGCGCAGAAATCGGCCGGGCCGCAGGCCGTTCGAGTCTCGACCGTGCTGGTCCAGAAGACGGACTTCCCGGTCTTCCTCACCGGCCTGGGGACCGTGCAAGGCTTCAACACCGTCCAGGTCCGCACCCGCGTCGACGGCCAGATCGACAAGATCGCCTTCACCGAAGGCCAGCTTGTGAACGAGGGCGACCTGCTGGTCGAGATCGACCCGAGGCCATTCCAGGCGGCGCTCGACCAAGCCAAGGCCAAGCGGGCGCAGGACGAGGCCAATCTCAACAACGCCAATCTCGACCTGCAGCGCACCACCAAGCTCGGCGAGTTCGCGACCCGGCAGCAGCAGGACACGCAGCGCGCCACCGTCGCGCAGCTCACCGCTCAGATCGCAGCCGACGACGCCGCGATCGCCAATGCCCAGACCCAGCTCAGCTACACGCAGGTCAAGGCGCCGATCTCCGGCGTCGCCGGCCTGCGCCAGGTCGACATCGGCAACATCGTCAATGCCTCGACCCAGACCGGCATCGTTTCGATCGCGCAGATCGAGCCGATTGCGGTGATCTTCACCGCGCCGGAGGAGCAGTTGCCCTATATCAACGAGGCGCAGAAGGTTGCTGCCCTGAAGGTGATTGCGCTCACCACCGACGGCAAGAAACAGCTCGCCGAAGGCAAGCTGATGGTCGTGAACAACCAGGTCGACACGTCGAGTGGAACGATCCGGCTGAAGGCGGTGTTCGACAACAAGGACCACGTGCTGTGGCCCGGACAGTCGGTGTCGACGCGGCTCCTGGTGCGGACGCTGAAGGACGCCACGGTGGTTCCCGACGACGCCGTCCAGCATTCGACCAACGGGCTCTATTCCTACACGGTGAGCCCGGACAACAAGGCCGAGCTGCGCAAGGTGAAGGTCGGCGTTTCGATCGATGGCCGTACCGTGGTCGAAGAGGGGCTGACCCCCGGCCAGCAGGTGATTACGGGCGGTCAATTCAAAGTGCAGCCAGGCTCGGTCGTGACCACCGCGGTGGCCAGCTCGGAGCCGGCGCCAGCTAAGGTCCGGCAGGAATGAACGGCGGCGGCATCTCGGCACCCTTCATCAAATACCCCATCGGTACCTCGCTGCTGATGGCGGGCATCCTGTTCATCGGCCTCGTCGCCTACCCCCTGCTGCCGGTCGCGCCGCTGCCGCAGGTCGACTTCCCGACGATCCAGGTGACGGCCAACCTGCCGGGCGGCAGCCCCGAGACGATGGCAACCTCGGTCGCCCAGCCGCTGGAACGGCAGTTCGCCCAGATCCCGGGCATCGCCCAGATGACCTCGACCAGCTACCTGGGCACCGCATCGGTTACGATCCAGTTCGACCTCAATCGCAGCATCGACGGCGCCGCCAACGACGTCCAAGGCGCAATCAATGCCGCCTCCGGCCAGCTGCCGAAGAATCTGCCGTCGCCGCCGACCTACCGCAAGGTCAACCCGGCGGACTCGCCGATCCTGCTGCTGTCGGCGACCTCCGAGACGCTGCCGCTGACCACCGTCAGCGACGCGGTCGACGCCGGTCTCGCTCAGCAGATCAGCCAGATCTCGGGCGTCGCCCAGGTGATCATCGGCGGCCAGCAGAAACCATCCATCCGCATCCAGATCGACCCGGCCAAGCTCGTCGCCAAAGGGCTGTCGATGGAGGATGTGCGCAGCCAGATCGCGATCACCACGGTCGACGCGCCCAAGGGCAACATCGACGGCGAGCGGCGGGCCTATACGATCTACGCCAACGACCAGCTCACCGAGTCGAAGGACTGGAACGACGTCATCATCGCCTACCGCAATGGCGGCCCGCTGCGCATCCGCGACATCGGCAAGGCTGTGACCGGAGCCGAGGACGCCAAGCAGGCGGCTTGGGCCAATGGCAAGCGCGGCGTGTTCCTGGTGATCTTCAAGCAGCCCGGCGCCAACGTCATCGAGACCGTTGACCGCATCAAGGGGCTGTTGCCGCGGCTGGTCGCGGCGATCCCACCGGCGATCAAGATCGATCTCATCTCCGACCGCACCACCACCATCCGCGCCGCCGTTGAGGACGTTCAGTTCACGCTGATCCTGACCATCTTCCTGGTGGTGATGGTCATCTTCATCTTCCTGCGCAGCTTCTGGGCGACGGTGATCCCGACCATCACAGTGCCGCTGGCGTTGCTCGGCGCCTGCGCGATGATGTGGGGGGTTGGCTACACGCTCGACAATCTGTCGCTGATGGCACTGACGATCGCGGTGGGCTTCGTGGTCGACGACGCCATCGTCATGCTCGAGAACATCTCTCGCTATGTCGAGGAAGGCGAATCGCCGATGGCCGCCGCCTACAAGGGCGCCAAGGAGATCGGCTTCACCATCGTGTCGATCTCGATATCGCTGGTCGCGGTGCTGATCCCGCTGCTGCTGATGGGCGGCATCATCGGCCGGCTGTTCCGCGAATTCGCGGTCACCCTGGCGATGACCATCTTCGTCTCGATGATCGTGTCGCTGACGCTGACGCCGATGATGGCCTCGCGCTTCCTGCGCAACGAGCACACCGCGCAGCACGGCAAGTTCTATCAATGGAGCGAGGCCGCGTTCGACGCGATGCTGCGCGCCTATGAGAAGGGGCTCGATCTGGCGCTGCGCTGGCGCTTTGCCACCTTGATGGTGTTCTTCGCCACGCTCGGATTGTCGGTCTATCTGTTCATCCTGATCCCGAAGGGATTCTTCCCGCAGCAGGACGTCGGCCTGATCACCGCGACCTCGGAGGCCTCCCAGGACATCTCGTTCAAGGCGATGCAGTCGCGCCAGGAGGCGCTCGCCAACATCGTAATGGCCGATCACGACGTCGCCAGCGTGGCCATGGCAATCGGCGGCTCCGGCCGCGCCGGCAACAACGGCAACATGTTCATCACGCTGAAGCCGCGCGAGGAGCGCAACGCGACGGCGCAGCAGATCATCACCCGCCTGCGGCCGCAGCTCGAGAAGGTCGAGGGTGCGCGGCTCTACATGCAGGCAGCGCAGGACATCCGGCTCGGCGGCCGCCCGTCCCGCACCCAGTTCGAGTTCACCTTGCAGGATCCCAACGTCGCAGAGCTGAACGAATGGGCGCCGAAGATCCTTGAGAAGATGCGTTCGCTGCCGCAGCTGCGCGACGTCGCCACCGACCAGCAGGCCGACGGCACCACCGTGCAGCTCACGATCAACCGCGACACCGCCTCGCGGTACGGCATCTCGCCGCAGCTGATCGATGACACGCTGTATGACGCGTTCGGCCAGCGCCAAGTCGCGCAGTACTTCACCCAGCTCAACTCCTACCGCGTGATCCTGGAGATCCTGCCTGAGCTGCAGGGCAACATCGACACGCTCAACAAGCTCTACGTGAAATCGCCGACCACCGGCGACCAGGTGCCGCTCTCGACCTTCGCCAGTTGGACCAACGTGCCGGTGCGGCCGCTGTCGATCAGCCACCAGGGCCAGTTCCCGTCGATCACGATCAGCTTCAACCTCGCCCAGGGCGTCGCGCTCGGCCAGGCCACCGATGCGGTGCAGCGCGCGATGGTCGAGCTCGGCGCGCCGGCAACCTTGAACTCGAGCTTTCAGGGCACTGCGCAGGCGTTCCAGCAGTCGCTGTCGACCGTGCCGCTCTTGATCCTCGCCGCCCTCGTCGTGGTCTATCTGATCCTCGGCATCCTCTACGAGAGCTACATCCACCCGATCACGATTCTCTCGACGCTGCCCTCGGCCGGCGTCGGCGCGCTCGCGATCCTGATGGCGTTCGGCTACGATTTCAGCCTGATTGCGCTGATCGGCGTCATCCTGCTGATCGGCATCGTGAAGAAGAACGGCATCATGATGGTCGACTTCGCCATCGCCGCCGAACGTGACCAGCATCTGCCGCCGGAGCAGTCGATCCGCCAGGCCGCCCTGCTGCGCTTCCGTCCGATCATGATGACGACGATGGCCGCCCTGCTCGGCGGCGTGCCCCTGATGCTCGGCAACGGCACCGGCTCGGAGATCCGCCAGCCGCTCGGCTATGCGATGGTCGGCGGCCTCATCGTCAGCCAGATGCTGACGCTGTTCACGACGCCGGTGGTCTATCTCTATCTCGACAAGGTCAACAACGCCTTCGCGCGCTGGGGCCGCACGCATATCGACCACGAGCCCGAGACCGCAGCGGCAGGTCCGGTCAAGGAAGCGGCGGAATAATCCGCCGCTTCTTGTCGTCTACTGCCGCGCCATCTCCGCGTTGGCCACGCCCTCGCCGACGCCATGAAGTGGGCAGCGAGCTTTGGCCAGAAGAAGGGAAAGCGCAGTGGCGCTGCCTGAGGGTGTCGAAAAGGTCACCGTTCGCAAGAAGAACGGCAAGGCCTACACCTACTACTACTGGAATCCCGGACGCGGTACCGATCGCGAAGGCGAGCGCATCAAGCTGCCGAACGCCGACACCGAGCCGCGAGCATTCTGGACCGAGGTCGAGCGGCGCCAGGCCTCCATTCGGACAGCATTTCCCGCGGGATCGATCGGCGATCTCATTTCGCGCTATCGCGCCAGCGACGAGTTCAAGCGCCTGGCTGACGGCACCCGCTCGAACTACGAAGTGACCATGCGCCGCATGGAAGAGCAAGGCGCGGCGCGTGTGCGAGATCTGACGCCGTTTGTCGTGCAGACAGCCCGCGACGCAATGAAGGCCACGCCGGTGATGGCGAACCAGATGCTGTCCGTCGGACGCACCATCTTCGATTGGGCGATCCCGCTTGGCCTTGCGGAGGCAAACCCGTTCGAGAAGGTCAGGGACTTCGACATTCCCGACCGTGGCCATGTGCCATGGCCCGATTGGATCGTCGATGACGTCCGGGCGAACGCGTGGCCGGACTTGGTCCGGATGACGCGGCTCGGCATCATGACATGCCAGCGCGGCAGCGACCTGATCCGCATGGGGCCGGAGCATCGCGACCGCAACGGGCTCTGGTGCCGGCCAAAGAAGACCCGGAAGCGCCGCCGCGCGTTCCACATTCCGCTTGCTACGGTCGACGCGATCGAGATCGACCGCTGGGCCGAAACGCCTATGACGTTCACAAACACGCGTTGGCTCAGGCCGATCGAGCGCTTCCGCGAAGACCTGTACCTCTATTCGCCGAAGGGCGCGCAATACACCCCGGACGGCCTGCGGGCGCGATGGGGCCGTTGGTTGGAAGGCACGTCGGAAGGCAAACAGCTCTGCCGCCGGTGGAAGGAATGGGTCGCCGGCCAGGTCAAAAAATACGAGTGGGACATCGACCCTGAGGATGCCGACCACCCAACGATCCATGGCCTGCGCGGCACCGGCATCCTGGCCCGCGCTGAGCAGGGTTACGAGGTCGACCAGATTGCCAACGACATCGGCATGTCGCGCCAGAACGTCGAGCACTACATGCGGTTTAAGGACCAGATGAAGGTCGCGGCAGACGGGCAGAAGCGATTGCGAGTGGTGCGCGCTGAAATTTAGCGATGGGCCGGTATAACCGCGCACGCAACCTGTGGTATGTTGAGCCTTTCGGCCAACAACTCGTAGAACACGATGTCTGACCAAAACACCACCGAAACGGGAAGCGAACAGCCCAAAGCAATGGAGTTCAGCTCGTTTTTGCAGGCCGTACACCCGACGGTAATGAGACCATGCATCGGCGCTTGGACGACGAAGGTGGGCAAAGGTGGCTGGCCTGCCCGCTTCGCTCTATGTCCCGATATCAGGCTACACTGCGAGACATGCGACGGCGAGCACTGGTTCCGCGGTAAAGACCTTGAGATGAAGAAGCAGAGTGGGCCCGATCAACTGTACCTGACGTACCGCTGCAGTGACTGCCAGCAACAGGTGAAGATTTTCAGCGTGTATCTTGCTCCGTCTGAAGCAAGTGATGACGGTGGGGCTCAAGTTTACAAGTTTGGCGAGTACCCAAATTTCGGGATACCCGTGCCAAATAAAGTACTGAAGCTATTCGACGGCGAGGATGCTGAGAACTTCAAGAAAGGTCGCCGTTGCGAGAGCCAGGGCTTGGGAATCGGCGCATTCGCCTACTACAGGCGTGTTGTGGAGAACCACAAGAACGATATTTTTGAGCAGATCATAAGAGTCTGCAAAAAGCTCAATGTTGCCGAGGACCTGGTGGCAGAGCTTGAGGACGCAAAAAAAGAGACACAATTCCTCAGATCGATCGAATCCATCAAGGCAGCATTGCCGCAGGGACTTCTCATCGAAGGACACAATCCGCTGACTGCCCTTCATGGCGCACTCAGTGGCGGACTGCATAACGAATCCGATGCCGAGTGCTTGAAGAACGCACGCGACATCCGCCTCGTCCTCGCCGCCCTAGTTGAGAGAATTTCCCTGCTGAAGGAGGATAATTCGGAGCTGAGTTCGGCTGTGCAGCGCCTGATCGCAAAGCGCGCAAAGGACTAGACCGCGAACTCCGACTTGGCTATATCACCGCCAGCAAAGTGGCCGATTTGCAAAACTCTCGGCCCCGATTGCAAAACTTCCGAAAATAGTGTTGGAATATCAACACCTTCGGTGGGGAATGGTGTAACGGTAGCACAACAGACTCTGACTCTGTTTGTCTTGGTTCGAATCCAGGTTCCCCAGCCATTTCGGCGCTGACCCACTATTTTTGAAGTCAGCCGGTTTCGACTCGCGAACGAAACGTCCCCCCGTCGTCGCGCACGCTTCGTCCCGTCACTGCACCTCGGCGTCTCCGCGCACTTCGTCCTCGGAGAGCTCTGTCGATCGCAGCGGTGCCCTGTTCTTCCAGATCCTCCAGCGCGATGCTTGCGATGGCGGATGGTCGACACCGCCTGACCCGGCGCCGAATTGCCGGGAACACAGTCCTCCCGATTGCGAATCGGCGAAAACAAAACAACCATTGCGAGCGATGAAGCGCTCCCCGGAGGAAACACTTGCAGAGCAGCGTTGGCTCCCGCGCCTTTCAAAACGCAAGGCTGCAGAAGCGCGCCAAGAAACAGGCGGACGTGCTGTTGCCAGCGGCGGTCAAGGCCTACCGCGAAGGCCGACATCCGGAAGCTCAGGCACTGTGCCAGCAGATCCTGCAGGACCTGCCGCATCATTTCGGCGCCCTGCATCTGCTCGGCGTGTCCGAGCGGGATTGCGGCCGTTTCGACCAGGCGGTGCTCGTCCTGACACGCGCGGTCGAGATCGACCCGCGCTCGGCCGAAGCCCAGTCCGATCTCGGTCTGTCGCTGTTCCGGCTCGGCCGCTATCAGGAGGCCCGCGCTCGTTACGAACGCGCCGTCGAACTCCAGCCGAACTTCCCGGCCGCGCTCACCAATCTCGGCACTACGCTGATGAGCCTCTCGCGTTTCGAGGAGGCGATTGCTGCGCATGACCGCGCCATCGCGCTGAAGCCCGGCTATGGCGACGCCCACGCCAATCGCGGAATGGCGCTGCTGCTCACGGGCCGGTACGAGGACGCCGGCCAGAGCTTCGATCGCGCGCTCACGCTGCAGCCGCGGTTGCTGACGGCCCTGTTCGGCAAGGGCCTGGTCAGCATGAACCTGCGGAATTTCGATGCTGCACTGGCGGCGCTGACTGCGGCGCTGGCCATCAATCCGAATGCGGCCCCTGCCCTCGCCCAGCGCGGGCGGGCCTATCAGGAGCAGGGCAAGTTCGACGAGGCAGAAGCCGATTTTGACGCGGCACTGGTCCTCGAACCGTTGCTCGAAGACGCCCTGCGCGGCAAGGCCACGGTTTCGCTCGTGCGCGGCAACATCGCCCTGGCGATCTCGTTCGTCGACAAGATCCTGGCGCAGAACCCGAAGCAGGAGAGCGCCTGGACCCTGCTCGGGGTCTGCTCTGCGATGCAAGGCGACATCGCCACGGCAATTGCGGATTACGACCGCGCGCTCGCGATCAACCCGAACTACGAGGACGCGATCACCAAGAAGATCTTCGCGCTGGATTTCCTGCCCGAGATCGGAGTCGAACGTCTCCAGGCAGAACGGAGATATTGGTGGGAAGCGATCGGCTCGCGATTACCCCGTGTCCAACTCGGTGGGCGAGATCTCGACCCCGATCGGCAGCTTGTCGTGGGCTACGTCTCCTCCGATTTCCGCGAGCATTCGGCGGCTCTCGGCTTCCTGCCGATCCTGCGCCATCACGATCGCGCCAAATTCGAAATCATCGCCTATTCCTGTTCGCCGGCAAAGGACGCCAAGACGGAGTTGTGCCGTTCGCTGGTCGATCGCTGGGTCGACGCCTGGCAGTTGACCGACGAGAGGCTCGCCGAGCAGATCCGGGCCGACAAGGTCGACATCCTCGTCGACCTCTCAGGGCATTCCGCCGGCCATCGGCTCACCTTGTTTGCGCGCAAGCCCGCCCCGATCCAGGTCTCCGCCGTCGGCAGCGTCACCGGCACGGGGCTGCCAGTGATGGACTATCTGCTGGCCGATGCGGTGACGATCCCGGCCGCGGTCCGGCATCTGTTTGCCGAAAGGATCTACGACCTACCGTCGCTGATCACGATCGAACCGCCGCCTCCAATTCCACCGTCGCCGCTGCCCATGCTTCGCAACGGTCACGTCACCTTCGGCTCATTCAATCGCGCCGACAAGTTTTCGGAGCCCACTCTGGCTCTATGGTCGAAGCTGATGGCTGCGACGCCGGGCTCTATGATCGTCGTCAAGAACCATGCGATGAGCGATCCCCTGCTGCGCGACCGATTGATCGCCCGCTTCGTCGCCCACGGCATCGCCGCGGAACGCCTCCGTTGCGTCGGAAAGACATCGCGCGAGGAGCATCTTGCGATGTTCGCCGATATCGACATCGCACTCGATCCGTTCCCGCAAAATGGCGGCATATCGACGTGGGAGTCACTGCAGATGGGCGTGCCTGTCGTCACCAAGCTCGGCAGCACCCCCTCGGCACGCGCCGGCGGAGCGATCGTCAAGGCGGTCGGCCTCGACGCGTGGGTCGCCGATGACGACGAAGGCTATCTCGCGGCAGCGCTGAAATTCTGCTCGCGGCCCGGCGAGCTTGCCGCGCTCCGTGCCGAGCTGCCCGCCAGGGTGTTGAATTCAGCCGCCGGAAACGGCGCGCTCTACACGCAGCATGTGGAACAGGGATACCGGACGTTCTGGCGTGACTATTGCGCACGAGCGACGACCGGCTAGCGCTTGAATCAGATCTGGTCCGGCCGGCACAGCGTCGCGCCCGTGCGCCGTTCGACCCATGCCGACGCTTGCGGTGCATCGACGACGCAGTCCCGCCGATCATCGTCGGCTCGCCGGCACGATCCTGCCAGCGTGCGCCCGATCACGGAATTAACCCGTCATTCACCACGATCCTCATCCAGCCGGAACGATGCAATTTGCTTCAAATTGTCTGGCCAGGGAGACGTGACATGACCAAGCTGACGGACCTCGACGACCAGATTGAGCGGGCCGAGCGGCTCGAGCGGAGCATCACGGACACGCTGACGATCGAGCGGCTGCGCCAATTCGCGGCCAAGTGCCGGCGCGAGCGCGAGCGGCTGTCGCAGCACCGGCAGCACGCGGCCTGAGGGGTTTGATCCGCTTTCGTCGGCGGCGGACGCGGCCGCTCACGAGCAGGTCGTCACCATGCTGGTGCAGAGCTGCCGGGTCCAGCCGATGCCTTTCTTCATGCGGATCTTGGCGAAGTCGCCGAAGCAGCCGAGCAGTTCGACAGCCTGGTCGCCGTTCGCATGCGGATCGAGCTTCGGGCTCGAGGTGGCATGGTCGCGATAGATCACCGCACCGTTCTGCAGGCCGCCGACGCCCACCACGCTCCGATGCACGAAGCCCCTGCCCTGAAAGATCACGCTCTCCTTGCCCTGATCGACGTCGTTCAGCACGGCCCGGTCGATCTCGAACCAGTCGCCCTGCTGCGCGGTGAGATGCACGACGATCCAGCCGTCGCTGGTCGGATTCTTCAGCCCCTTGATGATGCTGCCGCCCGGCTCCGCGCGGACATTGGCGCCGTTCGGATCGCGGTCGGCGATGTCGACCTCGACGTTGCAGGCTTCGCGATGAGGCGCCTGCGCAGCGGCCAAGCTCGGCGCCGCGAGCAGCGCCGTCAGCAACAGAATTTTCGTCAGCGTCATGCGGTCAACCGGCCTCGGATTCCTCTCGGATTGGTCGTGCCGCGAGCGCCGCAGTTCAACGCCGCGCGATAGGCGACTGCGCCGGGCCCGCCATGCGCATCGGCTGCCTCGATGGAGCCGGGCCATGGGTGCGGCCCTCACGCAAGACTGCCTGCTTCATTCGAGAAGGTGTTATGCTTGCACGAAGCTGACCCGAAAAAAGTCGTCAGATGCGTGAACGCCCCTCCGCCCGCCTGCTGGTGCTCGATCCCCACGACAGGCTTCTGCTGTTCAAGTTCGTCCACCTTGCCGGCGCGCTGACTGGGACGCAGTTCTGGGCCACGCCGGGCGGCGGCGTCCATCCAGGCGAGAGCTACGAGGCCGCAGCCTGCCGCGAGATGTTCGAGGAGACAGGCATTTGCATCGACGACCCTGGGCCGCAGATCGCGCAGCGCTTGGTCACCTTCACGATGGTCGATGGCGAGGAGGTCAGTTCGGACGAGCGCTATTTCCTCATCAGAGTTGCGCGCGCCGACCTGTCGTCGATGCACTGGACCGAACTCGAGCGCGCCGCGATTGCAGGACAGCACTGGTGGCGGCAGGCCGAACTCGCGGAAGCGGCCGACACCGTCTACCCCGAGGACATCATCGACATATTGACGCGTGCACGCGTGTGGTGACGGCTCCCTGCTACAGCCGTCCTCCTGCAAGCGCCGCAGCGCGCGGGCGGCCGACATCATCGAGCACATGCGGCATCGGGGTCACCGGGAACACCGCGTTGATCTGGCCCGTCCCCGACGACGGGAAGAACGGGGTCACGACCTCGACGCCGCGGTCGTAGTGGTTCCAGCCGAGCGCGCCGAGCAGCATGGCTGTATCGTGCATGAAGCCCTCGCCATGGCCCTTGCTGGCATATTCCGGCAGCATGTCGCAGAAATCCGGCCACTCGCCGTGCTCCCACATCTGGATCACCTCGTGGTCGAGCCGCTCCAGGAACGGGCTGAACATCCGGTCGCGATACTCGTCGGCGGTGCCGTTCTGGGCAAAGCGATGGCTCAGCGAGCCCGAGGCGAAGAAGGCCACCGTGCCGTCGTAATGATCCTCGACCGCGCGGCGGAACGCCCAGCCGAGCTTGGCGCTGTCGGCGAGATAATGCGAGGTGCACAGCGCCGAGACGGATACGACCTTGAAGTGGCGGTCGGGGTTCATGTAGCGCATCGGCACCAAGGTGCCGTATTCCAGCGCCAGCGACGTCGCATCGTGGGCCATGGTGGCAACGCCATGGGCGTTGGCGCCCTCGGCCAGGATGTGGCCGAGCTCCGGGTTGCCGTCGTATTCATACGTCATGTTGGCGATAAAGTGCGGCAGCTCGTTGGAGGTGTAGAGCCCCTCGAAATGCGGCGCGCAATTGATGTGGTAGCCGGCATTGACCAGCCAATGGGTGTCGAACACGACGATGGTGTCGACGCCAGCCTCGCGGCAGCGCCGGCCGATCTCGATATGACCGTCGATCGCCGACTGTCGCTTGCCCTTGGCCGGACCATCCAGCTCGCTGAGATACATCGACGGCACATGCGTGATCTTGGCCGCCAGTGCGAGCTTGCCCATCCTCTCGTCTCCCTTCCGGTCGTTCCCCGGTCCGGCATCGCAGACCGTTTGCTTGGGAGGCAGACTACCCCTGCAGCTCCGCGAAAAAAAGGGCCGCGCGCGCGGCCCCTCCTCGGCGTCCAATCCATCGCCTGTCCCACGATCATGGGACAGAAAGCCACGAGATGCGGTCACGCCGCCTTGATGTCGATGGTCTTGGCGGCCTTCTGCACCTCGGGATTCTTCGGCAGGGTGACCTTGAGCACGCCCTGCTTGAACACGGCCTCGATCTTGTCGGTGTCGACGCCGTCAGGGATCTGGAAGGAACGTTCGAAGGATCCGAAGCTGCGCTCACGGACGTAATAGTCCTTCTTCTTCTCCTCCTTTTCCTCCTGCTTCTCGCCCTTGATCGAGAGCACGCCGCTCGCAACTTTCACCTCGACGTTCTTCTCGTCGAGGCCCGGCAGCTCAGCCGTGACCTCATAGGCATTGTCGTGCTCGGCGACGTCGACCGCCGGCGCCACGGCAAAGGACCGTGCGCGGGCCAGATCCGGCAGTTGGTCGAACAGCGACGGCGTGCGCCAGATCCCGCCATGGAAGTCCTCGAACACGCGATCGATCTCGCGGCGCAGGTTCTCGAACGGCCGCCATCCCTGCATGGATGGCGCACCTGCCTTCTCGGTGTTGACGGGCAGCTTGGTAGGTTCAGCCATGACATCATCCTCCTGCTTCACGCGAGGATCAGGTCCGCAACGGCATGGGCGCGACCGATTTCGTTCGACGAGATCGGCGGCATCCGCTCCCTCGCGCTTGACGGGCAAAATATAGCAGGCACGCCCGGGTTCCAGATTGCTGCGATCAAATCGCTGAGCGGCTGGACGGGTTCGGATCGGCGTGGGACCATCCACTTGGCTTTCGGCAATCTTTCGGCACCGCGCGCCCAGAGCTGAAGAGCCTTACAGGAAGAGCCTCCAGGAAGAGCCTTGGAGATGGTGAACCGGACGTTAATCCGAGCGGCTCGCGCGACGCTTTAGGGAAGGATGCAGAAAGCCTTATGCCGCAAGGTGTTAGGCGCCATTGAGAAGGTGCATTCGCAACGCTCCGCGCGCCCCTCCGACCGCCGGGCTGGGCGGCAGCACGTTCACAAACATTGCCCGCTTAACAAATTTTCCAGTCCCAGCAGAGAAGGTGTCAGCTCAACAATTCACCACAGGTTTCATGACCGTGACATCCTTCGGACGCGTGATCTCGGTGCGGGGCTCCCAGGCCCGCGTCGGCATTCTGTCGACCCAGCAGATGACCGTTTCCGATATCCGCGCCACAGTCGGCCGTTTCATCAGCATCCGCTGCCCGAGCGCCACGATCATTGCGATCATCACCGAGGTGACCAGCGAAGACCTGTCGCATGCCAGCGAATACGTCGCGACGGCGTCGGTGGACCTGCTGGGCGAGATCCTCGGACCGGCCGAACGGCCCAAGTTCCAGCGCGGCGTCACCCACTACCCGACCATCGGCGACGCCGTCGACATGATCACGAGCGAGGAGCTGCGCACGATCTACACGCCGACCGCCGGCGACCACATCGACATCGGCGCGCTGCAGCAGGACACCTCCGTGCGCGCCTGTGTCAACGTCGAGGAAATGCTGTCGAAGCACTTCGCCGTCCTCGGTTCGACCGGCGTCGGCAAATCGACCGGCGTGTCGCTGCTGCTCAACGAGATCCTCAAGGCGCGGCCGAACCTGCGCATCTTCCTGCTCGACGTCCACAACGAATATGGCCGCTGCTTCGGCGAGCGCGCGCTGGTGCTGAACCCCCGCAATCTGAAGCTGCCGTTCTGGCTGTTCAATTTCGAGGAGATCGTCGACGTCCTGTTCGGCGGCCGGCCCGGCGTGCCGGAGGAGCTCGACATCCTCGCCGAGGTGATCCCGCTGGCGAAGGGCATCTACACCCAGTACCAGAACACGGACCGCATCGGGCTGAAGCGCGTCGATCCCAAGATGGTCGGCTACACCGTCGATACGCCGGTGCCCTACCGCCTCGTCGACCTCATCAACCTGATCGACGAGCGCATGGGCAAGCTGGAGAACCGCTCCTCGCGCATCATCTATCACAAGCTGATCTCGCGCATCGAGACCGTGCGCAACGACCCGCGCTACGCCTTCATGTTCGACAACGCCAATGTCGGCGGCGACACCATGGCCGAGGTCATCAGCCACCTGTTCCGCCTGCCGGCCAACGGCCGGCCGATGACGGTGATGCAGCTCGCCGGCTTCCCGGCCGAGGTCGTCGATTCCGTCGTCTCGGTCGTGTGCCGCATGGCGTTCGATTTCGGCCTGTGGAGCGACGGCGTCTCGCCGCTGCTGTTCGTCTGCGAGGAAGCCCACCGCTACGCCTCCGCAGACCGCTCGATCGGCTTCGGCCCGACCCGCAAGGCGATCTCGCGCATCGCCAAGGAAGGCCGCAAATACGGCGTCTATCTCGGCCTGATCACCCAGCGGCCGGCCGAGCTCGACGCCACCATCATCTCCCAGTGCAACACGCTGTTCACGATGCGACTCGCCAACGAGCGCGACCAGTCGCTGCTGCGCTCGGCGGTCTCCGACGCCGCCGCCAACCTGCTCTCCTTCGTTCCCTCGCTCGGCACCCGCGAGGTGCTGGCCTTCGGCGAAGGCGTCGCGCTACCAACCCGGCTGCGCTTCAAGGAGGTGCCGCTGCATCAATTGCCGCGCAGCGAGGCGACGATCGCGACTGTCCGCTCGGTCAATGCCGGACACGACATGCATTTCGTCAGTGCCGTGCTGGAGCGCTGGCGCGGAGCGACCTCGAGCCGCGACGCTGCGAGCGGCGACAGCGGCGCCGGCAGCCTCGGAGATCGCGGCAACCTGTCGGCCTCGCTGGACGCGCCGATGCTGCAGCCCTCGATGGGCCTCGATCCGGACCGCTTCTCGCTGCTGAAGAAGCCGCTGCGCTAAATACGGCGGCGGCCCCTCTCAAATCTCGATCGACGACGCCTTCGAGAAGGCGTTGCGGGCATTCCGCCACGGGGCGAGGTGATGGGCTGAGCTGGACCGTTGCGCCTGCGCCGCGATCCACTAAGGTTCGCCCCCTGCCACACATGCCGGACCCGTTGCCATGACCCAGCCCGCCATCAGCCGCTTTCCCGTTCCCGCAATAGAAGCCCTGCCGGACGACATCCGCACCCGGCTGCTCGGCGTGCAGGAGAAGAGCGGCTTCGTGCCCAACGTGTTCCTGACGCTCGCGCACCGGCCGGACGAGTTCCGCGCGTTCTTTGCGTATCACGACGCGCTGATGGAGAAGGACGGCGGGCTGACCAAAGCCGAGCGCGAGATGATCGTTGTCGCGACGTCGAGCGCCAACCAGTGCCAGTATTGCGTGATCGCGCACGGCGCGATCCTGCGCATCCGCGCCAAGAATCCCCTGCTCGCCGACCAGATCGCGATCAACTACCGGAAAGCGGACATCACGCCGCGGCAGCGGGCGATGCTCGATTTCGCGATGAAGGTGGCGCTGGAGGCGCAGACGGTCGGGGACGCCGATTTCAAGGCGCTGGCCGGCCACGGTTTCAGCGACGACGACATCTGGGACATCGCCGCAATCGCGGCGTTCTTCGCGTTGTCGAACCGGATGGCAAATGTCACGGGCATGCGGCCCAACGACGAGTTCTATCTGATGGGGCGGCTGCCCAAGGCGAAGTGAGCCAGTCAGTCGTCCGACGCGGGTCCGCACCAGCCGGGCAGATAGACGGCGTCGTGGCTCTTTGCGGCCGCCAGCGCGTGCTCCATGGCGGCGGCGAAATGGGTCTCGACCGTCTTGCGCTTGACCTTGCGGCGCAGGAAGTCGGCCCATAGGAACTCGCTGAACGGCGTCGTGTCCTTGGCAAAGCCGCCGGCGCGGCGCAACTCGCCGGCCAGGCTGCGGAACGGATCGTCCTTCATATCCGCGACGGTCTTCGGCAGGTCCTTGAAATGCCGCCGCTCGCCCTTGGCGTCGTAAGGATAGGCCCAACGCTTGTTGTCCATCACGCCCCAGAACGCCTCGCGATCGACCATCGACAGATCGCCGATCACCGTGACCAGCACGTCCTTGACGCCCTCGTCATGGAGCGCGCGGGCGAGGTGATGGTGGTCGACGACGTAGTGCCGCTGGTCGGGACCGAGCACCACCGGGATCATGTGCTTGCCGAGCAGCTCGGCCTGCTTCTTCTTCGACTTGTGCTCGCGCCAGCGCTCGCGCTTCTCCTTCACTTCGCGCATGCCGACGGTCATCTGCGTCGGGCGCAGCGACAGGATCGGCACGGGATGAAGCAGCGGCTCGCGGGTATTGGCCATGGCCTGGGCTCCCGGGGGATGATCAGCATTATGCCACGCCTGCCGAGCCGTTCCAGTGCATCTGCCCGTAGCTGCGACGCCGTTCGGACCGGTCGCGGCAGGTTCCAATCACCCGCGGAGCGGGCGCCGATTGGATGCATCCGAGGAGGGAGATGTTTTGCTGATGCAGCTCAATTGTGGCAAAGTTTCTTTGTGAGAGGTTGGGCCCGCGTGCTAAAAAGGACCATCGGAGTCGAGGCATGAAGTCCCAGCGCCCCATTGCAGCGGAGGAAGAGCATCGCGTGGTGCCGTTCCGGCCGCGCAGCAGTCCGGTGCGGCGCGTGACCGAGGGCGGCAGCCCGCCGATTCAGCTGCATCGGCGCGAGCGGCCGACACTCGATCTCTCCCGATATGAGCAGCCGCGCGAAGAGCCCGACGATTTCCGGCACCGCATCCTGGCCAACATCGCGGCGATCGCCTTCACGGTCGCGTTGACCGCGATCGGCATCTGGCTGGCGATGAGCATTGCCGACCTGCGCAAGACCCAGGACTGCCTGCTGACCGGACGGCGCGACTGCGCCCGCATCATCACTGAGACCTACACGCCCTGATCCCTGCTGGACGCCGCTCGGCCGCCAGCGGCGGAGCATCACAATCCCGCCACAACCGCCGTGTCCGGCTCCATTGAACTCACCGCGTCGCTCCGATATACGGGCACACGACTCCCGGGCGGCGGGGGTAGAAGGGCTCGCATCAGACGGCCCCGGGGGCGCGGTGTCCTCCCGTCGCCACCTACCGGATTAGCTCCAAAATATCAAAGGCTTAGTGATGTCCTCAACATTCGATCAGGTCGCCACGATCATCGCTGAAACCTGCGACATCCCGCGCGACACGATCACGCCGGATAGCCACGCCATCGACGATCTGGGCATCGACAGCCTCGATTTCCTCGACATCGCGTTTGCGATCGACAAGGCCTTCGGGATCAAGCTGCCGCTCGAGAAGTGGACGCAGGAAGTCAACGACGGCAAAGCCAGCACCGAGCAGTATTTCGTGCTGAAGAACCTGTGCGCCCGCATCGACGAGCTGGTCGCCGCCAAGGGCGCCTGAGCGCCCGCCATGCAAATCGAATATTTCCTGCTCATCGACCGCATTCTTGACCTCCGACTGGACGAGAAGGCCATCACTGTCGAAGCCAAGGTTCCCACCGAGAGCACGATCTTCGAAGGACACTTTCCGGGCTATCCGATCATGCCCGGTGTTCTCTTGATCGAGTCCATGGCCCAGACGTCCGGCTGGCTGCTGCTCGCGCTGATGAAGTTCGAGCGGATGCCGTTCCTCGCCGCCGTGAAGGAAGCCAAGATGCGCGGCTTCGTGTCGCCGGGCGAGGTGCTGACCGTCGAGGCCAACGTGCTGCACGAGGGCTCCGGCTACGCCGTGACCGAAGCGCGCGTGAAGGTCGGCGGCAAGCTGCGCTCGAACGCGACGATCACTTTCAGCCACGTCCCCTTCCCCAATCCGGAGCTGCGCGGACACATGGACGCCGTCGCCGAGCGCGTCGGCTTTCCGCAACAGGTCCTGCAGCGATGAGTGAGACGACAGCCGTGACCTCCAATCCCGTCGAAGTCTGGATCACCGGTATCGGTCTTGCGACCTCGCTTGGCGAGGGACTCGATGCGAACTGGGACGCCCTCAACTCCGGCCAGATCAATATCGACGAGCAGGGTTTCGCGCCCTACATCGTGCATCCCTGGGCCAAGGTGAACCTGGAAGCGCAGATCCCCAAGAAGGAGCAGCGCCAGATGGAGGCGTGGCAGCGCATCGGCACCTATGCCGCCGGGCTGGCGCTGGATTCCGCCGGCCTCAAGGGCAACAAGGACATCCTGTCCCGGATGGACATGATCGTGGCCGCGGGCGGCGGCGAGCGCGACATCTCCGTCGACATCGCGATCCTCAACGCGGAAGCCCAGGGCAATTGCACGCCCGGCTTCCTGAACGACCGGCTGATGAACGACCTGCGCCCGACCCTGTTCCTGGCGCAGTTGTCCAACCTGCTCGCCGGCAACATCGCGATCTCGCACGGCGTCTGCGGCACCTCGCGCACCTTCATGGGCGAGGAGGTTGCGGGCGTCGACGCCTTCAAGATCGCTTTGGCCCGCATCGCCGGCGGTCAGAGCGACATCGCGCTGGTCGGCGGCTCGCATAATGGCGAGCGCAAGGATCTGCTCGTGCTGTACGAGTTCGGCGACTACAATCTGAAGAACGAGTTCAAGCCGGTCTGGGCCCGCAAGGACCATCCGGGCTTCGCGCTCGGATCGGCCGGCGCGTTCCTGGTGCTGGAATCCAAGCCGCATGCCGAGGCCCGCGGCGCCAAGCCGCTGGCGCGGCTCAGCAAGGTCGTCGCCGACCGCGCCCGCCGCAAGGAGGCAGGTGCCGTCACCGGGACGCTCGACCGTCTTTGGTCGGCGCTGGACGTGCATGACGCGCCGGGCGCGATCATCACCGGCGCGACCGGTGCCGAGCCCGTGACGTCGGAGGAACGCGCGTTCCTCGACCATCACAAATCCTACGCCGTGCGCTCGAGCGGCACCCGCTTCGGCCACACGATGGAGGCGCATTTCGCGCTCGATCTCGCGCTGGCGGCGCTGTCGATCTCGCGCGGTGCCCTGTTCGCACCGGGCGACTCCTCGGGCGTCGAGGCGGACATGAAGGAGGCTCCGACCCAGATCGTAGTGGTCGGCGCCGGCCATTACCGCGGCGAAGGCATGGCCTTGGTCGAAGCAGTCAAGTGAACACGGCTCGGCAGACCGATTCACGACGGGGGACATCATGAGTGTACGCGACAAGTTTGGACGTCCCATCGTGGTCGTGACCGGGATGGGGATCGTCACCTCGCTCGGGGCCGGCAAGTCGGACAATTGGAACAAGCTCGTTGCGGGCGAGTCCGGCATCCGCACCATCACGCGCTTCCCGATCGACGGCCTGAAGACGACGATGGCCGGCACGGTCGACTTCGTTCCCGTGGCTCCGTTCACGTCGACGGGTCTGTCCGAGCGGCTGGCCCACATGGCCGTTGAGGAAGCCATCGCGCAGGCCGGGATCGGCTCCAAGGGCGACTTCCCGGGGCCGCTGTTTCTCGCCGTCGCCCCGGTCGAGATCGAATGGCCGCAGCGGCTCGAGCTCGCGCACGAGGTCGGCGGCACC
The DNA here is from genome assembly GCF_032489375.1 of Bradyrhizobium sp. SZCCHNR1098. Classification (NCBI taxonomy): domain Bacteria; kingdom Pseudomonadati; phylum Pseudomonadota; class Alphaproteobacteria; order Hyphomicrobiales; family Nitrobacteraceae; genus Bradyrhizobium; species Bradyrhizobium sp. SZCCHNR1098. The sequence continues at coordinate 252,559 of NZ_JAUEXY010000006.1, read as the reverse complement.
CAGTTCACCTATGACGACCTGCTGAAGGTCTGCGGCGGCGGCAAGTTCGTCAACTATCACCACCGCTTCCTGTTCGGCTCGGTGGCGGATTCGCTGTCGGACACATTCGGCACCAAGGGCTCGCCGATCTCGCTGTCGACCGCCTGCGCCTCCGGCGCGACCGCGATCCAGCTCGGCGTCGAGGCGATCCGGCGCGGTGAGACCGACGTCGCGCTATGCGCCGCCACCGAAGGCTCGGTCAATCCGGAAGGGCTCGTGCGCTTCTCGCTGCTGTCGGCGCTGTCGACGCAGAACGACCCACCGCAAGGCGCCTCGAAGCCGTTCTCGAAGAACCGCGATGGCTTCGTGATGGCCGAGGGCGCCGGTGCGCTGGTGCTGGAGAGCTATGATGCGGCGGTCGCGCGCGGCGCCAAGATCCTCGGCGTCGTCGCCGGCTGCGGCGAGCTGACCGACTCCTTCCATCGCACCCGCTCCTCGCCGGACGGCAAGCCGATCATCGGCTGCATCCGCAAGGCGCTGGCCGACGCCGGCATGGCGCCGGAGCAGATCGACCACATCAACGCCCACGGCACCGCGACGCCCGAGAACGACAAGATGGAATATGTCGGCGTCTCCGCCGTGTTCGGCGAGCACACCGGCAAGATCCCGGTGTCGTCGAACAAGTCGATGGTCGGGCATACGATCTCGGCAGCCGGCGCGGTCGAGGCGATCTTCTCGCTGCAGACGCTCGAGCATCAGCGGATTCCGCCGACCATCAACTACGACATTCCGGATCCCGCGATCCTGTTCGACGTGGTCGGCAACAAGGCCCGCGACGCGCGGGTCACCACCGTGATGTCGAATTCGTTCGGCTTCGGCGGCCAGAACGCCTCGCTGATCCTGACGCGCGAACCGGCCTGATCCGCCGCTGCCATCGATGAGTCTCCTGCCACTCCGGACCAAGCTCGTGATCCGCCGAGCCGTGAAGTCGGCCGGGGCTTCCGCCGTCGGCGCGCTGACGGTCGGCATGCTCAGGACCACGCGCTATTTCGACCCGCAGAAGACGGCCGACCGCTTCGCGCGCCTCGCGCAGATGATCGGGCCACGCCTGCGCGAGCAGCGCATCGGTCGCGACAATCTCACCGCGGCCTTCCCGGAGAAATCGCCCGCGGAGATCGAGAAGATCCTCGCCGGCGTGTGGGACAATCTCGGCCGCGTCGGCGCCGAGTTCGCCCATCTCGACAAGATCTGGGATTACGACGAGGCGCATCCCGAGCGCAGCCGGATCGAGCTGTCGCCGCGCACCCATGAGCTGTTTCATCAGCTCCGCCTCGACGGCAAGCCAGCCCTGATCTTTGCCAGCCATCTCGCCAATTGGGAGATGCCGGCGCTGGCGGCGGTCGCCCATAAGCTCGATACGGCGATCCTTTATCGCCGACCCAACATCGCCGCCGCCGACCGCATCATCCAGGAGATTCGGCAGGTCAAGATGGGCGCACTGGTCCCGGCCGGCCGCGACGCGCCGCTGCGGCTGGCACAGGCGCTCAAGAACGGCCAGCACGTTGCCATGCTGGTCGATCAGTATCTGACCGGTGGCGTCGAGGTCACCTTCTTCGGCCGCAAGACCCGCGCAAATCCGATGCTGGCTCGCCTGTTACGCCAGGTCGAATGCCCCGTGCACGGCGTCCGCATCATCCGCCTTCCCGGCAATCGCTTCCGCGCCGAAGTGTCGGAGGAAGTGAAGCCGGTGCGGACGGCCGACGGTCAGATCGACATCCAGGGCACGACGCAGGCGGTCACCGACGTCGTCGAGGGCTGGATCCGCGAATATCCGGAGCAGTGGCTTTGGCTGCACCGGCGCTGGCGGTAGTCGGCGCCGTACCAAATTCCACCACGAGGAAGCCGGTCCGCAGCATCCCATTCCGTCGATCGGCTCATCCGAACAAAACCCTTACCTCTTGCACCAACGGCCGCTACCTTGGCCACCTATCCGACAGCTGTTCGGAAGCTCCAGGGAGGATAAGCGCGAATGTTTTCGCACGTGATGATCGGCACCAACGACCTCGACAAGGCCAAGGCCTTCTACGACAAGCTGCTGGGGACGCTGGGCGTGCGCCCGGCCAGGGTCGACGGCCACCGCATCTTCTACATCACGCCGACCGGCATCTTCTCGGTGTCAAAGCCGATCAACGGCCAGCCCGCGACCCCTGCCAATGGCGGCACCATCGGCTTTGCCTGCAGCTCGCCCGAACAGGCTGACGCGTGGCATGCAGCGGGCCTGGAAGCCGGCGGCACCACCTGCGAAAATCCGCCCGGCATCCGCGAAGGTTCGACGGGCAAGCTTTACCTCGCCTACTTGCGCGACCTCGACGGCAACAAGCTCTGCGCCATGCATCGGTTGGGGTGATCCGAGAGGTTGCCAACGGCGGGGATCGCCCATTGCCGGGCGGTTCCGGTCGATGAAGGCGCGGGGCTGACGATCGACTGGGACACGCCCGTTGGGCCTGATCAGGTCGCGCACCAGTCAGCGCAAAAGATGGACGCCGCGCGACAGCGGACCGCCAAGAGGGCTTTCGTCCAAACCTCGGCCAAGCTCGACGACCCCGTCATTCCAAACGCTGATCTAAATGGATCTCGGCGCGGCCGGTGACGGCTACGAGGTCGCCTGGTCGCGCCGACGCCATCAGAGCGGCGCATCACTCGCGCGAGACGCCGCCAGCTCGCTGAAGTGCCGTCCACCCCACCTGCAGACGAACCCCTCAGTCGCCGGGAGCGACGAGCCGCGCTGCCCGACCGTCATGGTGTGAAGCGCCCGGCACCAGTATGCGGGCACGGCTCTGGCTTGTGACTTGCAATTAGCAAGTTACTCGGGCATGGTGGCTGTATGCAGCCGAAGAAATTCAAATCTGCGGAATGTCCCGCCGCACGGGCGGTCGAGTGCGTCGGCGAGTGGTGGAGCATTCTGATCTTGCGCGACGCGTTCCAGGGACTCACTCGCTTCGACGAATTTCAGGACAGCCTGGGTATCGCGTCCAACATCCTGTCGCGTCGCCTCGCGCATCTCACCGATACGGGCATGTTCGAACGGCGGCTCTATAACGAACACCCGCCCCGATACGAATATGTCCTCACCCCTAAGGGCCAAGACTTCTTCCCGGTCGTGGTGGCGATGTTCGCGTGGGGAAACAGGCACCTCGCCCCCGAGGGCAAATCGATTGTCATGGCTGATCGCAACAGCGCACGCACGTTCGATCCGGTCGTGGTGGATGCCTGCAGCAAGACGCCGATCACGCCGACGAACGCGGTGCTTCTCCCTGGTCCGCGAGCAAGCGCAGGCATGCGCAAGCGTCTCGCCTCGATCCGAGCAATGCGCCCGGAGACGTCTTCCTCGCCAGACTAGTTAGGAGAGCAGCATGCGTCGGATTGTCGTGACGGGATTGGGTGTCGTGTCCCCTTTGGGATGCGGCGTTGAACTTGCGTGGGCGCGTCTGCTGTCCGGCCGGTCGGGACTCCGCGCGCTACCCGAATGGGCTGCAGCCTTGCCGGCCAAAGTCGCCGGGATCGTGCCCAGCAAGAGCGAGGATGCCGAGGGTGGCTTCGATGCCGACCTTGCCGCATCGCCAAAGGACCAGCGCAGGATGGACCGGTTCATCATTTTCGCCTTGGCGGCTGCCGCCGAGGCGATCGCCCAGGCCGGATGGGCGCCCGCTGATGCACACGCGGCCGGACGAACCGCCACGATCATCGCGTCCGGCATCGGCGGTTTTCCGGCTATCGTCGAGGCGGTCAGGACCACCGAGCAGCGAGGCGTGCAACGGCTGTCGCCTTTCACAGTACCATCATTCCTGCCCAATCTCGCAGCGGGTCATGTCAGCATCCGGTTTGGCTTCAAGGGGCCCGTAGGAACGCCGGTTACCGCATGCGCAGCGGGCGTACAGGCGATCGGCGATGGAGCACGCCTGATCCGATCGGGCGAAGCTGACATTGCGGTGTGTGGCGGCACGGAGGCCTGCATCGACCTCGTCAGCTTGGGAGGTTTCGCCGCGGCTCGGGCGCTATCGACCCGCTTCAATGACACGCCGGACCGCGCGTCCCGGCCGTTCGATCGAGACCGCGACGGCTTCGTCATGGGGGAAGGCGCCGGCGTCCTGGTGATCGAGGAGTTGGAGCATGCGCTTGCACGCGGGGCGTCGCCAATTGCCGAGATCGTTGGCTATGGCACAACCAGCGACGCCTTTCACATCACGTCCGGGCCCGAGGACGGCGAAGGCGCGCGTCGCGCAATGGAGGCTGCGCTGCGACAGGCCGGGCTCGAACCGGGCGACGTGCAGCATCTGAACGCTCACTCGACCTCCACGCCATCGGGCGATCGCAGCGAGCTCGAAGCGATCAAGGCGGTGTTCGGGTGCGACAGGCGCATTGCCGTGAGCGCGACAAAATCATCGACCGGCCATCTGCTCGGAGCAGCCGGTGGGCTTGAATCGATCTTCACCGTTCTGGCTCTGCGCGATCAGATCGCGCCGCCGACCCGCAATATCACCACGCCCGACGCCGCGGCCGACAGTGTGGACCTGGTCCGCGGTGAACCGAGATCAATGAGAATGGACCGTGCGATCTCGAACGGCTTTGGCTTCGGCGGAGTCAACGCCAGCATCGTTTTCCAGCGCTGGTCGTGACCCTTTCGAGTCAGGTTCAACCGCATCGACGAGCCCGTACGCGCCCACGCGCCTACGGGCTCGAGCCATCCTTTACGCTTCGCCATGCTACTGACTGTTGCGCGATGTTGTCATCCAGAGACAATCGTCTCGGACACCAGGTGTCGCGTCACCGCCCCGTCTTCACCTTGGTCCACAACCGGTTGATGGTCCGCTGCGTGGCCGGATCGCGGGCGGTGATGACGAACAGCTTCTTCAGCATCGCCTCGTCCGGATAGATGTTCTTGTCGCCGAGGATCTTCGGGTCGATCAGCTTCTGGCTGGCCAGGTTGCCATTGGCATAGGACAGGAAGTCCGAGTTCTTGGCGGCGATCTCAGGGCGGTAGAGGTAGTTGATCAGCGCATACGCCTCAGCCACGTGCGGGGCGTCGGCGGGAATCGCAAAATTGTCGAAGAACATCTGCGCGCCCTCCTTCGGGATGGCGTAGCCGATCTCGATGCCGTTCTTGGCCTCCTCGGCGCGGCTGCGCGCCTGCATGATGTCGCCGGACCAGCCGACCACCAGGCAGATCTCGCCGGTGGCGAGCGCGCTCAGATACTCCGACGAATGAAACTTGCGGACAGACGACGCAACCTTGCCGACCACGTCGCCCGCCTTCTCCAGGTCGGCCTGCTTGGTCGAGTTCGGATCGAGACCGAGGAAGTTGAGCGCCGCCGGAAAGATGTCGTCGGCGGAATCCAGCATGTGGACGCCGCAATCCTTGAACTTGGCGAGGTTCTCCGGCTTGAACACCATGTCCCAGCTGTCGATCCGCGCGCCGGGACCCAGGATCTTCTCGACCGCCTTGACGTTGTAGCCGATCCCGGTCGTGCCCCACATGTAGTTGGCGGCGAACTGATTGCCGGGGTCGTAGGTGGCGAGACGCTCGGTCACGACAGGCCACGCGTTGGCGAGATTCGGCAGCTTCGACTTATCGAGCGGCTGGAAGATCTTTGCCTTGATCTGGCGCTGCAGGAAATACGCGGTCGGAACCACGACGTCGTAGCCGGATTTGCCGGCGAGCAGCCGCGTCTCCAGGGTCTCGTTGGCGTCGAACGTGTCGTAGACGACCTTGATGCCGGTCTCCTTGGTGAAGTCGTCAAGGACACCTGGCGCCATGTAGTTCGACCAGTTGTAGAAGTTGACGACGCGCTCCTCGGCGCGCCCCGCCGGCACCGTGAGCGTCAGCGCCGCGACAGCCAGCGCCAGAGCCGAACCCATGCAGCCGCGCGTCATCCCTCTTGTCTCCTAGCGCCGGTGGATGGCGTCCGAAAGGCGCTCCAGCGCCGTATCCAAGGTTGCGTCCTTCTTGGCGAAGCAGAACCGCACGACGGACGTCACGGCATCCGTCTCGTAGAACGCCGACACCGGGATGGCGGCCACCTTGTAGTCGTGGACGATGCGCCGGCAGAACTGCTCGTCGGTCTCGTTGAGGCCGAGCGGCGAAAGGTCGACGGTCAGGAAGTAGGTCCCCTGCGCCTTCAGCACGGGAAACCCCAGGCTTTCGAGACCGGCCGTGAGCCGGTCGCGGCTGCGCGCGAACTCGCTGCGCATATTGACGAAATAGTCGTCCGGCTTGCCGAGCCCGTAGGCGACCGCGACCTGCAGGTTCGGCGCGGTCGTGAAGGTCAGGAATTGATGCACCTTGGCGGCGACGCGCAACAGATGCGGCGCGGCGCAGACGAATCCGATCTTCCAGCCCGTCAACGAGAAGATCTTTCCTGCCGAGCCGACCTTGATGGTGCGGTCGCGCATGCCGGGAATCGTGATCAGCGGAATGTGCGCGCGGCCGTCGAACACCACGTGCTCCCACACCTCGTCGCAGATCGCGACCGCATCGAACTCCTGGCAGAAGCGCGCCAACAGCTCGAGGTCCTCGCGCGGATAGACCACGGCGGCCGGGTTGAGCGGGTTGTTGAACAGCACCGCCTTGGTCTTCGGCGAGAACGCCTGCCGCAGCATCTCCTCCGAGAGCCGCCAATGCGGCGGCTCGAGCCGGACGAGGCGCGGAATGCCGCCGGCCTGGCGGATGATCGGCAAGTATGAATCATAGACCGGCTGGAAGCAGATCACCTCGTCGCCAGGCTCCACCACCGACAGGATCGCCGACGTCAGCGCCTCAGTGCCGCCGGAGGTGACCATGACCTCGCTCATCGGGTCGAGATCGAGCTTGTGCCAGTGCCGGTAGTGGGCCGCGATGGCCTGGCGCAGCTCGGGCAGGCCCATCATCGACGGATACTGGTTGTAGCCGTTGAGGACGGCGTCGGCCGCCGCGCAGCGGATATCCTCCGGGCCCGGATCGTCGGGAAAGCCCTGCCCCAGATTGATCGCGTTGTTGTCGCGCGCGAGCTGCGACATCTGCTCGAAAATGGTGACGGGCAGGTCGGCGAAGACCTTGTTCTGCGAGATCATGATCGCCTGTCAGCCGCCGGTCCTGGTCGGCAGGCCGGCCGCCTTCCAGCCGAGCATGCCCCCCTGGAGATGCTTGTCGTAGGGCAGACCGGCGGCCTGCGCCGCCAGCGAGGCCGTCACCGAGCGCTTGCCGGAGCGGCAGGCGAACACGACATCCTTGCCTTGGGGATCCGGGATCAGCTTCGGGTCGAAGCCCGACAGCGGAACGACGACGCCGTGGGGATAGGCTTCCGCAGCAACTTCGTTCGGCTCTCGCACGTCAACCAGAAGAATTCGCCCTTCCGCGATCCCCTGGGCCACGTCCTGCGGGGTCAAATCGTGCACAACAGCCACGCCCATCCTCCAAGCCTTCAGCAGGGCCGTACCGACCCTGATCCGGCCGCCAAACTCACCCTAGACGCTACGAAAATCAAGCGCTTCGGCACACTGGCGCGGCGGGTCCAGAGCTCAGATCGTGACCTGGGTGCCGACCTCCACCACCCGTCCGCTCGGGATCTGAAAATAGTCAGTCGCATCGTTGGCGGAGCGGCTCATCGAGATGAACAGGTGATCCTGCCAGCGCGGCATGCCCGAATGCGCAGCCGGCTTCAGCGCGCGGCGCGACAGGAAGAACGAGGTCGACATGATGTCGAACTGCCAGCCCAGCTTGCGCGCGATCGCCAGCGCGCGCGGCACGTTGGGCGATTCCATGAAGCCGAAGCGCAACGTCACCTTGGAGAAAGTCGGACTGATCTGCTCGAGGCGAACGCGTTCGGACGGATCGATGCGCGGCGTCGGCGCGGTCTCGATGGTCAGGATCACGTTCTTCTCGTGCAGCACCTTGTAGTGCTTGAGGCTGTGCATCAGCGCGGTCGGCGCGCTCAAGGGATCGCTGGTCAGGAACACGGCCGTTCCCGCCACCCGCTGCGGCGGACGCTTCTCGAGCATCGCAACGAGATCGGCGAGCGGGAATTCGAGCTTGCGCGACTTGTCGAACAAGAGCCGGCTGCCGCGCCGCCACGTGTACATCAGCGTCATCACGAAGCCGCCCAGCGCCAGCGGCACCCAGCCGCCTTCGAGCACCTTCAGGAGGTTCGCCGCCAGGAAGGTCAGGTCCAGGAACAGAAACGGCGCGATCAGCGCGGCCGCCGCGAACGGCGACCAGCGCCAGACCTTCCAGATCACGACGAAGCCCATCATCGCGGTGACGACCATGGTGCCGGTGACCGAGATGCCGTAGGCCGAGGCGAGTGCGCTGGACGACTTGAACATCAGCACCAGCAGCATGACCGAGATCAGCAGCAGCTTGTTGATGCGCGGAATGTAGATCTGACCCGAATGCGCCTCGGAGGTGTGGCGGATCTCGAAGCGCGGCAGCAGGCCGAGCTGGATCGCCTGCCGCGTCAGCGAATAGGCGCCGGTGATGACGGCTTGGCTCGCGATCACGGTCGCGGCGGTGGCCAGCCCGACCATCGGGATCAGCGCCCAGTCCGGGAACATCAGGAAGAACGGATTCTCGATCGCCTTGGCATCGGCGATCACCAGCGCCCCCTGCCCCAGATAATTGAGCGCCAGCGACGGCAGCACGATGAACAGCCAGGCGGTTTGGATCGGACGTTTGCCGAAATGGCCGAGGTCGGCATACAGCGCCTCGGCGCCGGTCACGGCCAGGAAGACGGCGCCGAGCGTGATGAAGCCGATGATGCCGTGATGCAGCATGAACGACACGGCATGCAGCGGGTTGATCGCCCACAGCACCTCCGGATGGTGCAGGATCGGCGGCAGCGCCGCGATCCCGATCACCACGAACCAGATCAGCATGATCGGGCCGAAGAACGCTGCGACCTTGGCCGTGCCGCGCACCTGGACCGCGAACAGCATGACCAGGATGATGACTGTGAGCGGCACGACGTAGGGATCGAACGCCGCCGTCACCAGCTTGATGCCCTCGATCGCCGACAGCACAGACAGGGCCGGCGTGATCACCGCATCGCCATAGAACAGCGCGCCCGAGATGATGCCGAGCAGAACGATGACGCTGGCGCCGCGCGTGACCGCGCGCTGGGCGAGCGCCATCAGCGCCAGCGTTCCGCCCTCGCCGTGGTTGTCGGCGCGCAGCAGGATCACGACGTATTTGAGGGTTACGACGACGATGAGAGCCCACAGGATGAGCGAGATCACCCCCATCACGGCGTGAGGCGCAGGTTCGCCGCCGCTGCTCGCAGCCATGACCGCTTCACGCAACGCGTAGAGCGGGCTGGTGCCGATGTCGCCATAGACGACACCGATGCTTCCCAGTGTCAGCGCCGCGAAGCTGGCCGTGGAATGGGCGTTGCCATGCCCGTTGGTCGCCGGCGCTTCCGCGGGCGTAGCTGCGACGTCGACTGTCATGGGGTAGCCCCCTCGAGGACTCGTTAATGCTTCACTGCACAACGCGGCAGAGCGCGCGGCTTATAGCGGCAGAGCGCTGCTATGGACCTGAAGAGAATGCGCTTCAGCCATGCAATTAAGCATGCATGAGCCGCCAGGGAAGATCAATCGATTAAATCGTTACCTGGGTACCCACTTCGACGACCCGGCCCGTCGGAATCTGGAAGTAGTCCGTGGCGTCATTGGCCGACCGGCTCAGGCCAATGAAGAGATGGTCCTGCCAGGTCGGCATGCCCGATTGGGACGATGGCTTCAACGAGCGGCGCGAGACGAAGAACGACGTCGACATGATGTCGAACTGCCAGCCGAGCTTGCGCGCCACCGCCAGCGCGCGCGGCACGTTCGGGGATTCCATGAACCCGAAGCGCAGCCGCACCTTGGAAAACTTCTCGCTGATCTTCTCCATGCGCACGCGCTCCGACACATCGACCCGCGGCGTCTGCGCGGTCTCGATGGTCAGGATCACATTGTGCTCGTGCAGCACCTTGTTGTGCTTGAGATTGTGCAACAGGGCCGTCGGCACGGAGGTCGGATCGCTGGTGAGAAACACCGCCGTGCCCTTGACGATGTGAGGAGGCCTCTTCTCCAGGCTGGTGATCAGGTCGTCCAGCGGAACCTCGATCTTGCGCGTCTTGAGCACCAAAATCGCCGAGCCACGCCGCCAAGTCCAGATCGTCACGACCATCGCGGCACCGAACAGCAGCGGAACCCAGGCTCCTTCGAGGAGCTTCAGCAGATTGGCGCTGAAGAAGGTCATGTCGACGATGACGAAGGGAGCGATTACGGCCGCCGCCACGGCCGCACGCAAGTTCCACAGCTTCCAGATCACCACGAAGCCCATGATGCCGTCGGCCACCATGGTGGTGGACACCGCGATGCCGTAGGCGGAGGCCAGATTGCTCGAGGTCCGGAACAGCAGAACCAGTAGCAGCACGCCGATCAGCAGCAACCGGTTGACGCGCGGCAGATAGATCTGGCCGGCATGGCTCTCGGACGTATAGCGGACCTCGAAACGCGGCAGCAGGCCGAGCTGGACCGCCTGGCCGACCAGCGAATAGGCACCGGTGATCACGGCCTGGCTCGCGATGACGGTCGCGGCGGTCGCCAGCACCACCAGCGGCAGCAGCAACAGTTCAGGCACCATCCGGTAGAACGAATTCTCGATCGCGGCGGGATCGGACAGCACCAGGGCGCCCTGCCCGAAATAGTTGATCAGCAGCGCCGGTAGCACGAAGAACAGCCAAGCCGACTGGATCGGCCTGCGGCCGAAATGACCGAGATCCGCATAGAGCGCCTCGCCGCCGGTGACCGCGAGGAACACCGCGCCCAGGGTGATCAGGCCGATCGTGCCATGCGAGAGCAGGAACTGCACCGCGTAATAGGGATTGATGGCCGCAAGCACGGAGGGGTCGTCGCTGATGTGGACGATTCCCATCACGGCGAGGCTGGTGAACCATGTGATCATGACCGGGCCGAACGCGGAGGCGACGCGCGCCGTCCCCTTGCTCTGGACCGCGAACAGCACGACCAGGATGAACACGGTCAGCGGCACGACGTAGTGCTCGAGCGCGGGCGCCGCGAGCTTGAGGCCCTCGACCGCGGACAACACCGAGATCGCCGGCGTGATCATCGAATCGCCGATGAACATCGACGCGCCGATCACGCCCAGCGACATCAGGAACAGGCTGCGCCGGCCCAGGGCGCGCTGTCCCAGCGCCATCAGCGACAGCGTTCCGCCCTCGCCATTGTTATCGGCACGGAGCAGCAGCAGCACGTATTTGGCCGTCACCACGATGAACAGCGACCAGAGGATCAGGGAAAGCACGCCGAGCACGATGATCCGCGACACCGGCTGTCCCTGAGCAGCGCCGTGCGCAGCCTCGCGAAAGGCGTAGAGGGGCGAGGTGCCGATGTCGCCGAACACCACGCCGATGCTGCCTAGCGTCAGCCCCCAGAACCCCGACGTGCTCGCGGTGTCCTGTCCTTCGGTCGATGTCGCGCTGGCCGTCATGTTGCTTGGAACGCATCTTCCTGTCTGGCCCGGCGCGTGTGAACGCAGACCGTTCGCAGGTCAAGCCTCTACCGTAAGCAGACCGATGTTCCCAGGCCGCAACCAAACGGCACGGCTGACGCGGATATCGCATGCCGCATCGCGGCAAGTGCCTTTAGCCCAAGCATCCTGAGGCAGATGTCGGATCTGCCTCGGGCGAATCAAGTGCCTGCCGATGCTCTTCGTTGCCGTTCGCAAGCCGCGATGCGGCAATATGATGCGGGAAGCGAAGCGTCCCGGCTAGGGCTTCAGATCGGGCGGCAATGGCGGGTCTTCCCGCATCAAGGTGATCGTCACGCGGCGGTTGGCGGCCAGCGAGGGGTCGTCCGGGAACAGCGGCTGGGTGTCCGCCTTGCCGGAGACCGCGTAGATGTGGCTCGCCGGCAGCCCTTCCCGCTCCAGGATCTGTCGCACCGCGTTGGCGCGGTCCGCCGACAGGTCGAAACCACCATAATCGCTGCGGGCGGGAACGAAGCCGGCGGCCGTGTGCCCGGTGATCTGGACCCGAAGCGGCGTCGCCTTCAGCGGCGCGGCCAGCTTCTCGATCAGGCGTCGCGTGCGGTCGAAGGGCACCTTCGAGCCATCCGCGAACATCGAACGCCCGTCCTGGTCGACGATCTCCAAGTTGAGCCCCTGCTTGGTCTCTTCGAACATGATGTGCTTGGAGATCTCGGTCATCTCCGGCATGTCCTGCAGCGCCTGACGCAGCGAGGCGGACGCCAGCGCGAACTGGCGATCGATCTTCAGCTTGGCGCCATTGGTATGCTGGCGCTCCTCCTGCTCGGGGCTCGGCTCGCGCGCGGTCTCCTCCGGCGAGATGTGGGCGGCGTTCTTGAGCTTCGGCCGGGTCGGCAGGCCGTCGGATTCCACGATGCCCGAATAGCGCGACTCGGACTGCACGCCGAAGGCGTCGCGCATCGAGCCTGCGACGACTTTCAGCTTGTTGTTGTCCATGGTGGAGAACGCGACCAGCATCACGAAGAAGCTGACCAGAAGTCCCATCAGGTCGGCAAAGGTCACGAACCAGCCGTGACCGCCGCCATGCGCATCGCCCCTCTTCTTCTTTGCCATTGCCTACCCCACCCCGGATCGCCCCGCCTCAGCCGATCAGGCCGGCACGGGTTCGCCTTCGGCGTGGCGATGCTTCTCGGGCAGATAGGCCAGGAGCATTTCGCGGACCAGGGCCGGGCTCTTGGAGTCACGGATCATCAGGATTCCGTCGATGATCAGCGTCCGGTTGGTTTCCTCGTCCAGCAGCTTGCCATGCAGCTTGTCGGCGATCGGCAGACAGATCAGGTTCGACACCAACGCGCCGTACAGGGTCGCGAGCAGCGCGGTCGCCATGAACGGGCCGAGCTTCGAGGGGTCGGTCATGTTGGCGAACATCTGCACCATGCCGATCAGCGTGCCGACCATGCCGAACGCCGGGGCGCAGTCGCCGATGGCGCGATAGATCTTGCTGCCTTCGTCCAGGTGCATCAGGAAATTGTCGCGGTCGCGCTCGAGATTGTCGCGGATGAATTCGAGATCGTAGCCGTCGGCCACGTAGCGGATTCCCTTGGCGAGGAACGGCTCGTCGGTCTCGACCTTTTCCAGGCCGACCGGGCCCTGCTTGCGCGCGATCTCGGCAATGCGGGCGAGCTCGTCGACGAGCTCGCGGGCCGACAGGCGGCTCATGGTGAAAGCGTACTTCATTCCAAGCGGAACGCCGTGCAGCATGACGCCCAGCGGAAAGCGAATCATGGTGGCTGCGATCGAACCGCCGAAGATGATGATTGCGGCGTGCTCGCTGACGAACATCTCGAGATCGCCGCCCAGCAGCATCATCGTCGCGATGACGATCACGCCAGCCACGAGCCCCGCACTCGTCATAATATCCATGAGTCAACTCCACCCGCGTACGCAAACCACGGACCCTGCCGGACCGACGCGGTGCTTCTGGACCGCGTGTCACGACCCTAAATGTCCGCCATTAAGGACGAGTTACTGAATTCGGTAGGCATAATGAAAGGTAAACGGCAGCGCCGCAGACCACGCCGACCTCGCTCAAGCGGCTGACGCTCCGGACTTGAGCAGGTTAGCCGCGGCGAAGACGGCTGACTGATCGAATGATCGCTGCATCTTGTGGATCATCTCCAGCATCTGCGCCGGCTCCATCGTCGACGATCCGACCTCGAGTTCGCGCGACAGGCGCGACAGCGCCGAAAAACCGAACGTCGCCGACGAACTCTTGATCGAATGCGCCTCGCGCCTCAGTTCGAGGCGATCCTCGAACTTGGCGGCAAGCGTGCCGAACTTTCCCGAGGTATCGTCGAGGAACGTGCGCAGGACTTCCAGCGCATCCTCCTCGCCGAGCTCGGAGACCAGGGTCTGATAGATGGATTCGTCGAATTGCACCAAGTCGGTCATGCGACAAGCCTTTCCTTGTGTGTAGCAGCGACCGCGCGAAGCAGAGCGGCATTCAGTCGATCGCGCGTGACCGGCTTGGTCACGAAGTCGTTCATGCCGGCCTCCGTGCACGCCAGATGATCCTGGCTGGTGGCGTTGGCCGTCAGGGCAATAACGTAGATGTCCTGGGCAGGCGGCGGCAGCGAGCGGATCATCCGCGTCGCCGTGAGCCCGTCCATCTCGGGCATCATCATGTCCATCAGCACGAGATCGTAGCTCTGCCTCTGCACGGCCGCGATCGCCTGCGTTCCGTTCTCGACGATGTCGTAGCGGTGACCGAGCTTGTCCAAGAGCTTCTTGACGACGAACTGATTGGTCAGATTGTCCTCGGCAACGAGAATCTTCAGTGGCTCGACGCTGGCCGGACGTTCCTCGGCGATCGCCTCGCCGACCGGCGCGATGGTCGCTTCGGGCGCGCTCACCTGCTCGACGTCCGGCTGCGGCTGGACCTGGATCGAGAAGGTGAAGGTGCTGCCCACGCCCACCTTGCTCTGCACCTTGATGTCGCCGCCCATGCAGGTGACGAGGCGCTTGCAGATCGCGAGCCCCAGACCGGTGCCGCCGAAGCGGCGCGAGATGGAATTGTCGACCTGCGAGAACTGCTTGAACAGCCGGCTGACGGCGTCTGCGGGAATGCCGACGCCGGTATCGGCCACCGAGAACACCAGCGTCAGGTTCGGCCCGGCAAGGTTCTCGGCACGGACATCGACATGGACGCCGCCCGATTCGGTGAATTTGAGCGCATTGCCGACCAGGTTGAACAGCACCTGGCGCAATCGCGCGGGATCGCCGACCACGTAGCTTGGCACTTCCGGCGCGATCGAGGTGGTCAGCTGCAGACCCTTTTCCTTGGCGCGGGACACCAGCAGTTCGGCGGTCGCCGTCACCGACCGGTGCAGGTCGAACTCGATGTGCTCGATCTCCAGACGATCGGCATCGAGCTTGGAGAAATCGAGGACGTCGTTGAGCAGCTGCAACAGGTAGTCGGCCGACTCGCGCAAGGTGGTCGCGATCTTGCGCTGCTCCGGCGCGAGGTCCGCCGACAGCAAGAGATCGGCAAGGCCGATGACGCCGTTCATCGGCGTGCGGATCTCATGGCTCATCATCGCCAGGAATTCGGAGCGCGCCCGCGTGCCGGCCTCGGCGGCGTCGCGTGAGGCGGCAAGCCCCGCCTGATAGCGCGCAATCAGGATCGTGATGATGCCGATGACCACCGTCAGCAACGCCCCGACCAGCAGATCACGATCGCGGTTGAGCTTGAAGGCGCTGAAGATCTCCTCGGAGGCCTGACCGACGATGACCACCAGCGGCAGATCCTTGATGCGCTGGAACGAGTAGATGCGCGTGACGCCGTCGATCAGACTCTTGAAGGTGTAGAAGCCGCTGCTTCTGTGCTGAATGGCGCTCATCACCGGGCTGCCGGCGAGCGAGGATCCCACGCCCCCCGGGCCGGCCGAGGCCCGTGCGCGCACGATGCCGTCGAGACCGAGGAGCGTGACATTGCCCTTCTTGCCGAGATCGACCGAATTATAGAAGCTCGACAGATATTCGGGATCGAGCGAGACCACGACGACGCCGCCGAACGAACCGTCCGGCATGATGATGCGGCGGGTCAGCTGGATCGACCATTTGTTGGAGACGCGGCCGAAGATCGGCTTGCTGATGAAGAGAAGATCATCCTTGCCGTCGGCATGGACGCGGAAGTGCTCGCGGTCGCGCAGGTCGAGGCCGCGCATCTTTGGATCGATGTTGCTGGACAGCATGATGCCGTCCTTTCCGATCACGACGACCTGAAACGAGAAGTCGGACAGGAACTGGCTGTTCTTCGACCATAGCGACATGTCGAAGTTGTGCGGATCCCTGGCATAGGAGTCGCGGACGTAGAGCAATGTCTGATCTGCCGCGCGGATCGAGCGGATGATCTGCTCCTCGAACGCGCGGGCCAGGTTGGCGCCGTTCTTCAGCGCCGACTGCTCGGTACGCGTATGCTCTTCGGAGATCGTGTAGAAGATGCCGGCCCACACCAGGGCGATCGCCGAGAGGCCGATCGCGGCGCTGCCGAAATGTCCGATCAGCCGAACCATCTTGTCGACGGTCCGGTCGAGCCGCCCGAACAACGGCCTCGATTTCGATATGAGCCTGCGCATGTCCTTCGCCCTCGGGCGACATGCCTATCGGGACAGGCTGGCCATCAGGTAAAGCTTGATGGATAAAATCTTCTCAACGAGCGACGGCCGCTTAACCTTCGGCGAATCCCGGCCTGTTTGCGGGTCATTCGCCACCACGTTCGATACTTTCGGCGGAAGCTCGGCCGTCACCCCGTAGTCATCCGGATGCGGTTGCAGCGTCGCAGTTCGGCGAGCGGCCCTGCGCAGGGCCCGAACGGGGCCGCACCGCCGAGCGGTACGGCTCTCGCTGATTGGGACCGGAGCGAAGCGAAGCTCAATGAATCTCCGCCGACCGCTTCAAGGCGGCCTTGAGCTTCTCGAGCGAGAAATCCGCTGACCGCGCGATCTCCAGGATCGGCGTTTCGCGGCGCGCGCACAGCTCGGCCGCCTCGGGAAGCTTCGCCGCGATGTCGGCCGGGATGACGATCGCACCATGGCGATCGGAGTGGATCAGATCGTCCGAGCGCACGGTCATCCCGGCGACGCGGACTTCGCCGCCGAAGCTCTCGGCATGCACCCACGCATGCGACGGACCGATCGAGCCCGCCAGAGCCTGGAAGCCGGCAGCCCATTGCGGAATGTCGCGGATCGATCCATCCGTGATCACGCCGAGGCAGCCGAGCGCCTTGTGGACATTGCTCTGCACCTCGCCCCAGAACGCGCCGTAGCCGATGTCGGGACCATCGATGTCCTGGATCACGACGATGCGGGGACCATGACCGGTGCCGACATATTCGTAGTAGTCTGTGCGCCGCCTCGCCTGCTCGTCCGCCGGCAGACCCGATTTGACGACGGACCGGATCGTCGCCGTTCGCGCGTAGCCGACCATGGGCGGCAGATCGGGGAACGGACACACCAGCGGCTTGGTCGTGTAGCCGACCAGGCGGCGTTCGGGCGCCACGATCTCCATCGCGTTGCAGATGGTCGGCGTATCGTAGCGCGCGAGCGCCTCGAGAACGGAAGCAGCGAGGGGCGCGGCGGCAGTGCGTGTCACGGGCGTTTTCTCCGGATGATGCGGACGGCATTCGCGGCCGTCCTTGGCCATCCGGTATAACTGAGGCGCCGAAGCCGGCAAAGCGCGCGCTGGGTCTTGGGGCCCTGCGCTCAGTGCAGCCGTTCCGGCGGCCGCTGCCCCTGCTCCGCCGCCGGCGCGCCGGCCGGCGCAAAAGCCGTCGCGGATGAAGACGAGGTGTGCGGCGCTGCAGCCGCGGCACCAAGGACCGCGGAGTGCCGCGCCGCCTGCTGCCGATACAGCCGCCAGCCGAACGGAAGGCTCAGGATGTAGAGGATCGATCCTGCCGACAGGATGTGCCAGGGATAGACCACCAGCAGCGCCACGAAGAACACCACCGAGGCGAACACTGGCAGCACGAGTTCGGGCGAGACGCGCATCCGCGTGGTCTTGCCGGAGAACACCGGCAGCCGCGACACCATCAGGAAGGCGATCAGCAGCGTGTAGAAAGCCGTCACCAGCGCCGGCGGCCTCGGCAGATCCAGGAACGCCAGATAGACCGGCAGCAGCACCGTGATGGCGCCAAGCGGGGCCGGCACGCCGGTGAAGAAGTTGGCGGCGAAGGGCGGCTTGTTGGGATCGTCAATGCTGGCATTGAAGCGCGCCAGCCGCAGGCCGCCGCTGATGGCGTACATCATGGCGGCGATCCAGCCGCCGTCGCGCAGCTCATGGAGCTGCCAGAAATACAGGATCAGGCCCGGCGCCACGCCGAAATTGACGAAATCGGCCAGGCTGTCGAGCTCGGCGCCGAACTTCGACTGGCCCTTGATCATGCGGGCGATGCGGCCGTCGATGCCGTCCAGGAAGGCAGCGAAGACGATGGCGCCGACGGCGAGCTCCATCCGCCCCTCGGTCGACAACCGGATTGCGGTCAGGCCGGCGCAGATCGCCAGCAGGGTGATCATGTTCGGCACCAGCAGCCGCACCGGGATCGGGCGGAAACGGCGCCGGCGCAGTTCGGGAGAGTTCGGATCGAAGCTCATGATCACACCACGTGTGGGTTGGTCGGAACCTTGTGTCGGAAGGTGCCTCAAGGACCTTTAATGAGTCATCATCGGCCGACGACGGTTCACTGGCTCCGGAAGGTCAGGCCGGGCACGGGCACGTCGAAATCGGCCAGGATCGTCTCGCCGGCAATGGCCGTCTGCCCCTCCGAGACCAGAACTTCCGTGCCGTCAGGCAGATAGACGTCGAGCCGCGAGCCGAAGCGGATCAGGCCGAAGCGCTCGCCAGCCCCGATGGTCTGCCCCTCGCGCACGAACGACACGATCCGGCGCGCCACGAGGCCGGCGATCTGGACCACGCCGATGCGGCCATGCGGCGTCGAGATCGCGAGCGAGTTGCGCTCGTTGTCCTCGCTCGCCTTGTCGAGCTCGGCGTTGATGAAGGCCCCCGGACGGTAGGAGATCTTCTCGATCCGGCCGGCCACCGGGCTGCGGTTCACATGCACGTTGAACACGCTCATGAAGATCGAGACCCGCAGCAGCGGCCGGTCGCCGAGGCCGAGCTCGGCCGGCGGCAGGGCGCGCGTGATCATGGAGATGCGCCCGTCGGCCGGCGCCACCACCAGCCCTTCCCGCTGCGGCGTGACCCGGATCGGGTCGCGGAAGAACAGCGCGCACCAGACGGTGAGCAGCGTGCCGATCCAGCCGAGCGGGGTGAATATCCAGAACAGGATCAGGCTGACGAGGGCAAATCCCCCGATGAAGGGATAACCTTCCGGGTGGATCGGCGGGATCTGAGCGCGGATGGAATTGCTGATCGACATGGCCTGCTTCGTTGAGTGTTGTCGCTCTGACCTCAGAGCGGACCGCCGCCTTGACTAGGTCGATGGCCGGCGAAGGTCAAAATGAATCCTTAATGCATTCTTGAGTTCAGATCAGGGCGGTCCGCGGCATCATTCGGCGGCACTCGCCACCTGGCCGGTCCGATCGGGCCCGACCGCGTCCGGCTCGCTCCGATCCGGCGGATTGCGGTTCGGCGCCGCCGCATCGTCGCCGATTTGCGCCAATTTTTCGCGCGCCTCCTCGGCCTCGCGCTGCCGGTTCCACATGCCGGCATACAGCCCGCCTTTGCCCAGCAGCTCGGCATGGGTGCCGCGCTCGGCAATTCGCCCCCGGTCGAGCACGATGATCTCGTCGGCCGCCACGATGGTCGAAAGCCGGTGCGCGATCACGAGCGAGGTGCGATTGCGCGACACGCTATCGAGCGCCTCCTGGATCTCGTGCTCGGTATGGCTGTCCAGCGCCGAGGTCGCCTCGTCCAGCACGAGGATCGGCGGCCCCTTCAGGATGGTGCGGGCAATCGCAACGCGCTGCTTCTCCCCACCGGAGAGCTTGAGGCCGCGCTCGCCCACCTGCGTCTCGTACCCCTTCGGCGCCATCCGGATCAGACCGTCGATCTGCGCGAGGCGGGCCGCCTCCTCGACGGCGGCGTCGTCGGCATCCCAGCGTCCGTAGCGGATGTTGTAGCGGATGGTGTCGTTGAACAGCACGGTGTCCTGCGGCACCATGCCGATCTGGGCGCGCAGCGACACCTGGGTGACGTCACGGATGTCCTGCCCATCGATCAGGATGCGGCCGCCGGAGACGTCGTAGAGGCGAAACAGCAGCCGCGAGATGGTCGACTTGCCGGCACCTGACGGACCCACGATCGCGACCGTCTTGCCGGCCGGCACCTCGAAGCTCAAGCCCTGCAGGATCGGCCGCTCCGGCTCATAGGCGAAGCGGACGTCCTCGAAGCGGACATGGCCGGAGGTTACCACCAAAGGCGTCGCCCCGGGTGAATCGTTCACCTCGGCATCGCGCGTGAGCACGCCGAACATCTTCTCGATGTCGATGATCGCCTGCTTGATCTCGCGGTAGACCATGCCCATGAAGTTCAGCGGCTGGTAGAGCTGGATCATCATGCTGTTGATCATGACGAAGTCGCCGACCGTGTTGCGGCCCTGGCGCACGCCCTGGGCGCACATCAGCATCGCCACCGTCAGCCCGATCGTGAAGATCACGGCCTGCCCGGCGTTGAGCACCGCGAGCGAGGTATAGGTCTTCACGCTGGCGCGCTCGTAGCGCTCCATGGAACGGTCATAGCGCTCGGCCTCGCGCGCCTCGGCGCCGAAATATTTCACCGTCTCATAGTTCAAGAGCGAGTCGATCGCCTTGGTGTTGGCGTCGGTGTCCGAGTCGTTCATGCGGCGCCGGATCTCGATGCGCCACTCGGTCGCAATGTAGGTGTAGTAGAGATAGGCTGCGACCATGGTGAGCGTGACCAGCACGTAGCGCCAGTCGAACTGCCAGAGCAGCACCGCCGTCAGCAGCGAGACCTCGACGATGGTCGGGATCAGCTGCAGGATCACCATGCGCACGATGGTCTCGATCGCGTTGCGGCCGCGCTCGAGCACGCGGGTCAGGCCGCCGGTCTTGCGCTCCAGGTGAAAGCGCAGCGACAATTCGTGCATGTGGACGAAGGTGATGGTCGCGAGCTTGCGCACCGCATGCATGGCGACGCGGGCAAAAATACCATCTCGCCACTGCGTCAGCACCGCCATCAGGACGCGCATCCCGCCGTAGCTTGCCGTCATGACGAGCGGCGAGGCCACCAGCCAGAACGCCCAGTTGGCGGGCGCAATCGGCGCGGTGTTGGCGCCGGTCAGCGCGTCGGTCGCCCATTTGAAGGTGAAGGGCAGGACCAGCGTCGCGACCTTCGCCACAATCAGCAGCACCACCGACCATAGCACGCGCATCTTCAGGTCGGCGCGATCGCTCGGCCAGATGAAGGGCCACAAATGGCGCAGCGTGCCGGCCACCGTTCCCTGCTCGAGGGACGATGGCTGGCTGGCGGCTGGTTCGGAGGAGGAATCGGGCGGCATCTAACGTTCTGGAACAGCGAGTGTCTCGGCATGTTGTGATGCCGGCGTTGCTGGTCATATAGAGTGTCCGGGCGCCGGATGCACCCGTGCGTCGGCGGATTCCGTTGCCGCGGCGCAGTATTTGCATACTCCATTCCCAGGCAAATGGATCCATCCAGTCCGCATCATTCCGTGAAAGCCCGCGAATCCACGCCCTCCGCCCTCGTCTTGACGCCTTTCAACTGCAGTGTCACATCCGTCCAATGACTGAAATCCGCACCGTCTGTGTCTATTGCGGCTCCGGCCCCGGGACCAATCCCAGCTTCATCGAATCAGCGAAAGCGCTCGGCAAGGCGCTCGCCGAGAACGGCGTCAGGCTCGTCTATGGCGGCGGCTCCATCGGCATGATGGGCGCGGTTGCCAAGGCGGTGCTCGACCATGGCGGCGACGTCACCGGCATCATTCCGGACTTCCTTGTGAAGAAGGAAGTCATGATGCCGCTGAAGGATCTCATCGTCACGCCCGACATGCATGAACGCAAGCGGCTGATGTTCGAGCATTCCGATGCGTTCGTGGCGCTGCCCGGCGGCATCGGCACGCTCGAGGAGCTGGTCGAGCAGTTAACCTGGAAACAGCTCGGACGCCACGCCAAGCCGGTGCTGATGGCCAACATCGACGGCTTCTGGGAGCCGCTGTTCTCGCTGCTCGCCCATATGCGCGAGACCGAGTTCATCCGCCCCGGCTTCTCGATCGAGCTCTTGAAGGCCGAGCGCGTCGAGGACATCCTGCCGCGCCTGCGCGCGGCTGCCGCCGGCATCGCCAGGGAAGAGACCGAAATGGCACCGGAGATCGCCAAGCGGCTCTGATCCCTACTCCGCGGGAAATGTGACGGCTTCGATCCGGTTGCCGTCGGGATCGAGCACGAAGGCGGCGTAGTAGCGCACGCGATCATGCGGCCGTAGCCCAGGCAGGCCGTCTGAAACACCGCCCGCCTCCAGCGCCGCCGCATGGAATGCATCGACCTCGGCGGTGCTCCTGGCACGGAAGCACAGATGCGAGCCGGTGTCGGACGATACCCGCGCCATCGCGGGGCGCAGATTGATCCAGAACTCCGGATAGGCCTTGCCGAAGCCGATGGTCGCCGGGCGCGCGACCAGGCGCGTCATCCCGAGCGGCGCCAGCGCGAGCTCATAGAAGCGGGCGCTGCGGGCGAGATCGCTGACGCCGACGGAGACGTGGTCGATCATGCGTTTGCTCCTGGCCTCTCCACGTCATTGCGAGGAGCGAAGCGACGAAGCAATCCAGAATCGCGCATTCAGCCCTGGATTGCTTCGCTTCGCTCGCAATGACGGATACACCATCTCACCCCGGCGCACCTGACTTCACCAGCTTGTAGAATACCGAATCCATCAGCGCCTGGAACGAGGCATCGATGATGTTCGGCGACACGCCGACCGTGGTCCAGCGCTCGCCCTTTTCGTCCTCGCTCTCGATCAGCACGCGCGTGACCGCCTCGGTGCCGCCATTGAGGATGCGGACGCGATAGTCGATCAGCTTCAGACCATCGATATAGCCCTGGTACTTGCCGAGATCCTTGCGCAGCGCGACGTCGAGCGCATTGACCGGACCGTTGCCCTCGGCCGCCGAGATCAGCCGCTCGCCGGCGACGTCGACCTTGACCACGGCCAGCGCCACCGTGACGCGCTCGCCGAGCGCGTTGTAGCGCTGCTCGACATTGACGTCGAACTGCTCGACCCGGAAGTACTCGGGCACCGAGCCCAGCGTGCGCCGCGCCAGCAGCTCGAACGAGGCGTTGGCGGACTCGTAGGCATAGCCCGCGGCCTCGCGCTCCTTCAGCTCCTCGACCAGCCGCGTCAGCTTCGGATCGCTCTTGGTGAAGGGAATGCCACCACGCTCCAGCGCCG
This sequence comes from Bradyrhizobium sp. SZCCHNR1098, assembly GCF_032489375.1. Lineage (NCBI taxonomy): Bacteria > Pseudomonadati > Pseudomonadota > Alphaproteobacteria > Hyphomicrobiales > Nitrobacteraceae > Bradyrhizobium > Bradyrhizobium sp. SZCCHNR1098. The sequence continues at coordinate 229,614 of NZ_JAUEXY010000006.1, read as the reverse complement.
CGATCACGTTGGAACGGCCCGCCTGGTCCGATACCAGCACCTTGCGACGATTGCCGACGCTCTCGGGCAGAATGTGCTCATAGGTTTGTGGATCCTTGAGCACGGCCGAGGCATGAATGCCGGTCTTGGTCACGAAGGCGCTCTCGCCCACATAGGGCGCGTGGCGGTTCGGCGCGCGGTTCAGCATGTCGTCGAGCGTCCGCGAGACCTTCATCAGCCCGGCGAGTTGGTGGTCGGAGACGCCAATCTCGAAGCGATCCGAGAACTCCGTCTTCAGCTTCAAGGTCGGGATCAGCGAGCACAGATTGGCGTTGCCGCAGCGCTCGCCGAGCCCGTTCAGCGTGCCCTGGATCTGGCGCACGCCGGCGCGCACCGCGGCAAGCGAATTCGCCACCGCCTGTTCGGTGTCGTTGTGGGCGTGGATGCCGAGGTGATCGCCCGGCACGTGCTTGACGACCTCGCCGACGATCGCCTCGATCTCGTGCGGCATGGTGCCGCCATTGGTGTCGCACAACACGACCCAGCGCGCGCCGGCCTCATGTGCCGCGCGTGCGCAGGCCAGCGCGAACTCCGCATTCTCCTTGTAGCCGTCGAAGAAATGCTCGCAGTCGAGCATCACCTCGCGCCCCGCAGCCTTTGCAGCCGTCACGCTGTCGCGGATCGAGGCGAGATTCTCTTCGTTGGTGGTCTCCAGCGCGACGCGCACCTGATAGGCGGATGACTTCGCGACGAAGCAGATCGCGTCCGCCTTGGCCTCCAGCAACGCTGCTACGCCCGGATCGTTGGACACCGAGCGTCCCGCCCGGCGCGTCATCCCGAAGGCGGTGAAGCGGGCGTGGCCGAGCTTGGGCTTGGCGGCGAAGAACTCCGTGTCGAGCGGATTGGCGCCGGGATAGCCGCCCTCGACATAGTCGATGCCGAGATCGTCGAGCATGCGCGCGATGGCCTGCTTGTCGGCCAGCGTGAAATCGACACCGTTGGTCTGCGCGCCATCGCGCAGGGTGGTGTCGAACAGATAAAGTCGTTCCCTGCTTGTGCCTGCCGTGCTCATGCCTGTGCTCCCCCGGAGCCGAGCGTCTTCTTCATCGTCGTGTTGGCGAGCCACTCGCCATTGATGGAGACGCTGTTGCGCTGCTGCGCGACGTAGCCGCGCTTGCGGAAGAATTCGACCGCCGTGTCGCTGGCGTCGACCGACAGACCGGTCGTGCCGCGCGCGCCCGCCAGCTTTTCCAGCGCGTCGCATAGCAGGGCCCCGACGCCCTGCCCCGCCGCGTTCGGATGGACATAGAGCATGTCGATGTGATCGTTTCCCTTCAGCGCGGCGAAGCCGACCGGCGAGCCCTGCAGGGTCGCAATCAAGGTGAGCTCGGACGCCAACCTTTTGCCGAAGCCCGTCTCATCGTCCACAGCGGAAGCCCAGGCCTCCTGCTGCTCCTCGCTGTAATCGTCACCGGTCAGCTCCTGGATGCTGGCGACGAAGATCGCGGCCAGCACCGGCGCATCAGCGGGAAGAAACGGCCGCAGCGCGGGCCTCGGGAGAGCCTGTCCCATGCGTCACCACATCCCGTAGAGTTTCGTGACCAGCGCCACTGCGCCCGCGATCAGAACCAGCTTGAGCAGGATGTAGTACAGCCAGTGCCGCGGAAACGGCGTGTCGGGCTTGCTCATCGCGCGATCTCCCAGGTCGTCACCGGCTTGCCGTCGGCGCCCTTGCCATCCTTCAACACGACACCCATCGCCGCGAGCTCGTCGCGGAGGCGATCGGACTCCTTGAAGTCCTTGCGCGCGCGAGCCGCGGTGCGCTCGGCGATCAGGCTCTCGACCTTGGCGGCGTCGACGCCTTTGGCCTGCTGCTTTCGCGCTTCCCATTGCGCGACGGTTTCTGACAGGAAGCCCGCAAAACGAAGCGAGCCTGCAAAGGCAGCGCGATCCGCCTCGCCGCCGGACGCCGCACGGCTCCGCAACGCGTGCAGCTCTGCGATCATCAGCGGCGTGTTGAGGTCATCGACGAGGGCGGCGATGATCTCAGGCTCCGGCTGCTCGCCCGGCGCATCGGCCGCGACGCGATACCAGTCGTCGAGCGTCTTCGCGCTCTCCTCCAGGCCCTTGACCGTCCAATCCGCCGGCGAGCGATAATGCATCTTGAGCATGTTGAGGCGCAACACCTCTCCGGGCCAGTCCGCCAGCAGGTCACGGATGGTGACGAAGTTGCCGAGGCTCTTCGACATCTTCGCGCCCTCGACCTGGACGAACTCGTTGTGCAGCCAGTAGTTCGCCATCACGGACGTGCCGTGCGCGCAACGCGACTGCGCGATCTCGTTCTCATGATGCGGGAAGATCAGGTCGAGCCCGCCGCCATGGATGTCGAAGACCTCGCCGAGATAGGCTGCGCTCATCGCCGAGCACTCGATGTGCCAGCCCGGCCGTCCGCGGCCCCACGGGCTGTCCCAGCCCGGCTCGTCCTCCGAGGACTGCTTCCACAGCACGAAGTCCGCCGGGCTCTTCTTGTGCGCATCGACCGCGACGCGCGCGCCGGCGAGTTGCTCGTCGAGCTTGCGGCCCGACAGCGCGCCATAATCCGGCATCGACCGGGTATCGAACAGCACCTCTCCGCCCGCCTCGTAGGCATGGCGGCGCGCAATCAGCTGCTGGATTAGCGTCACCATATCCGCCTTGCCATCAGGGCGCGGCAGCACGAAATCGGTGGCCCGCGGCTCGAAGGTGGGTCGGAGACTGCCGAGCGCAGCCGCGTCGCTGTGGAACTGATTGGCCGTCACCTCCGTGACCTTGCGGATCGCCTCGTTCAGCGGCAGCCCGGGAAAGTCGCGCGCGGCGCGCGCGTTGATCTTGTCGTCGACATCCGTGATGTTGCGGACGTAGGTGACGCGATCCTTGCCATAGAGATGGCGCAGCAGCCGGAACAGCACGTCGAAGACGATGACCGGGCGCGCATTGCCGATATGGGCGAAGTCGTAGACCGTCGGTCCGCAGACATACATGCGGACATTGTTGGGATCGAGCGGCACGAAGGGGCGCTTCTCCCGCGACGCGGTGTCGTACAAACGCAAGTCCATGGTCCGTCCCCGAATGCCCTGTGCTCACCGCCCCGCCGGACCGACAGTCCATGACGAAGCGCAACGGGTGTCCTACGCCGCACGACCGCCCGCGAGCGGGCCGCCACGGCACGAATCACGCTTCCGACCTGCCGGCCGGGCGTCCTGATCATCTCTGTTGAGAAAAGACGGCCTCAGCCAGCGAATCGCTAGCGCGTAATCTCGCGGCAAATGCAGCAGATGGCGAGGAAACCGTTCATGAAACTCACCATGCTGCAGCAGGCTGTCTCCGTCAAGAGCCGCAAAACGGCCGTTTTCACTGCCCAAATGCTCGCGCCCCGCCTCATGGTTAATCATTTTTAACCTTTTGGGCCTAACCATGAGTTGTCTCCTACACCCACCGGTGCACCATGCGAATCTCCTCGGCGCTGCTCGCCTGCTGTGTTCTCCTCGCCGCCGCGACCACCGCCACGGCGGAGAGCCGCATCTTCATCATCGCCAACGAAGCCGACGGCTACGGCGTCGACCAGTGCCTCGCCAAGGGCGACCGATGCGGCGCCTCGGCCGCGCGGTCGTACTGCCAATCACGGGATTTTGCACAGGCCTCCTCCTATCGCCGCGTCGACCCCGATGAAATCACCGGATCGGTGCCGAAAGCTGGCGCGAACTGCGCCCATGGCGGCTGCAGCGACTTCGTCGCGATCACCTGCCAGCGCTGAGACGGCCGGGAACGGCTGTTCCCGCCACCCCGGCGCCCCGGAAACGACGTGACGATGCCCGACAAAGCGGCTAAGGGATGCCCGCCGCTGCCGCGATTTTTCCGAATTCTGTGCTAGTCCCGCGGCTGCACCCATGGACCGGAATACCGCATCTTGATCGCATCCTTGTCTCCGCGCCTGTTGGCCGTCTCTGCGCTGCTCGGATTGACCCTGACCGGCTCGCACGCCCTGGCGCAATCCAGCTCCGAGTCCTATGCGCAGATGCCGCCGGGCCAGCCCGGGCCGCAGGCCGGCGTCAATCCGATCTGCCCGCGTCTGGAAGCGCAGCTCGCCTCGATCGATCGCGGCGGTGGCGGCGATCCCGCGCGTGAGGACCAGATCCGGCGTTATCAGGACGCGGCCGCCAAGCAGCAAGGCGAGCTCGACCGCGTCAGCATGCAGGCCAAGCGCATGGGCTGCGACAGCACCGGCTTCTTCTCGCTGTTCAATGGCCGTTCCGCGGAATGCGCTCCGGTCAACAACCAGATCCAGCAGATGCGAACCAATCTCGACCAGATCACCAACAGCCTGGAGCGGCTGCGCGGCGGCGGGTTTGGTGGTGAGCGCGACAATCAGCGCCGCTCGGTGCTGGCAGCGCTCGGCCAGAACAATTGCGGCCCGCAGTACCAGCAATATGCCAACGCCAATCGCGGCGGCGGCGGCAACTTCCTGACCAGCCTGTTCGGCGGCGGCGCCGACAGCAATCCGGCCGCATCGCTGCCCCCGCCGAGCGCCGATCTCGCGGCGCCGCAGGGCACCTACCGGACCGTGTGCGTACGTAGCTGCGACGGCGCCTATTTCCCGATCTCGTTCGCCACCGTTCCCGGCCGCTTCGCCGACGACGAGCGCGCCTGCAAGGCGCAATGCCCCGCCGCCGACGCGACGCTGTTCACCTATCGCAATCCCGGCGAGGACATGAACCAGGCGGTCTCGGTCAACGGCCAGCCCTACACCGCGCTGCCGAACGCCTTCAAGTATCGCACCGAGTTCAACCCGAGCTGTTCCTGCAAGGCCGCGGGACAGACCTGGGCCGACGCGCTGAAATCGATCGATGACAAGGCCGCAGCCGAGCAGCAGGGCGACATCATCGTCACCGAGGAGAGCGCCAAGCGGATGCAGCAGCGCCAGACCGGTAAGCCGCCGGCGAACGCCGCCCGGAAGGGTGCCGCGCCGGCCGAGGCCGCAGCGCCCGCGACCGCGGACACCACGGGCGCCGGTGGCGACAAGCAGATCCGCACGGTCGGACCGACCTTCATCCCGGCGCGCTGAGCGAGATCGCCGGACCATCGGGTCATCCTTCGAACGCATCTGAGAACGCGCGGCCAGCGAGATCGGGCGAGATGACTTCGCCCGACGGTCCCAGCGCGTTCGCAGGCTTCCAACGATTGCGCAGCGCTGCGAGACGAACGATCTCGGCCTGGGACATGTCGTCGAACAGAGCGACACCGCCGGCCGCGTCACCGATCTCACAGCCATTCCGATCCGACTCCTCGCCTGTAGCGACGGCAAGCGCACCAGAAAGACTCGCCAAGCCCAGCAGCAGCGTGCCGCGCACGCGCGCCAGCAGGGCGTGACGGGCGCCGCCCGCCAGCGGACCGGGCAGAACCGTTTCGAAGCCGGCCACTGCCGCCGCGATCGGCAACACCTCGGCGGCGACACCGAGCCGCGCCGCGATTGCAATAGCCCGCGCCTCCTGCGGCATGTCGGGCCCGGACAGCACCACGCAGCGAACCCTCGCAGCTCCCAGCGCATCGACGGCCATCGCCAATGACAGCGCGGATTCGATGCCTCCGGTCAGGCCGAGCACGATGCCGGTGAAGCCGTGCTTCTCGACATGGTCGCGCAGGCCGAGCACGCGGGCCGCGTAGTCCGCCTCGTCGCCCTCGATCAGCGTGGTGACCGGTCCCCGGCACTGCCAGCCATCGTCTCCCCTGCTCCATGCCAAGGTCGTGATTTCAGCGACGAAACCGGGGAGCTGTGCCGCCACCGAGAGATCGGCGTTCAGCGCAAAGGACGCGCCGTCGAACACCTCGCCATCCTGACCGCCGACCTGATTGAGCCAGACGAGCGGCAGATCGCTTTCGGTGACGCGGGCCACGGCGGCCGACAGGCGCCGGTCGCCGCCGCCGCGCATGTAGCATGAGCGGCTCGGCACGACGATGAGCTCGGCCCCGGTTTCTGCCAGCGTCTCGATGACGTTTTCGTAGTTCGAGGATTCTTCGAGCGAGATGTCGTCGCCGATCGCGACGCCGATGCGAACGCCCCGCGCGCTGAGCGGGCCGGCAGCCGGGCCGCGCGTGAACAGGCGCTTCTGATCACCATCGAGCAGGTTGGCCTTGAAGCGCGTCGCGGCGATGCGGCCGGCGTCGAGCAGCACGCAGGCATTGTAGAGCTTGCCGTCCTCGATCCAGGGCGTGCCGATCAGCACCGCCGGCCCGCCATCGGCGGTCTCGCGCGCGAGAGCCTCGATCGCGGCCTGGCACGCGGCCTGAAATGCCGGCTGCAGGACGAGGTCCTGCGGCGGATCGCCCGCAATGAACAGCTCCGGCAGCACCACGAGATCGGCGCCGTCGGCCGAAGCCTTCGCGCGCGCCTCGCGCGCCTTGGCGACGTTGCCGGCGATGTCGCCGACCGTCGAGTTGAGCTGGGCCAGCGTGATCCTGAAGATGTCAGCGACCATCGCTCAACCCGTTCAAAGCAGCCCAAGCCGCTCGGCGATCGCGAACAGCCAGAAGCTGCCGGACATCAACAGCGCGACGCCGACCGCGGCCGAGCCGAGATCCTTGACCCGGCCGATCTGCAGATCGTGCTCGGTGGTGAGGCGGTCGGCGAGCTTCTCGATCGCGGTGTTGAGCAGCTCGACCACCAGCACCAGCACCACCGCGCAGACCAGCTCGACGCTGCGCATCGGCGTCGCGCCGACGACATAGGCCAGCGGCAGCGCCAGCAGGAACGCAACCACCTCCTCGCGCACCGCCTGCTCGGAGCGGAGCGCGAAGGCCAGGCCGTTGCGCGAGTTGAGCGTCGCGCGCCAGATGCGCAGCATCAGAAGCCCGCGACGGCCGGCATCGGTGCGGACTTGCCGCCGCGCTGCTGCTTCAGCAACTCGGCGATCAGGAACGCCATGTCGATCGACTGCTCGGCGTTCAGCCTGGGATCGCACACCGTGTGATAGCGGTCGTTGAGATCCTCATCGGTGATCGCCCGCGCGCCGCCGATGCATTCGGTGACATCCTTGCCGGTCATCTCGAGATGGATGCCGCCGGCATGGGTGCCTTCCGCGGCATGCACCGCGAAGAACGCACGCACCTCGGCAACGATGCGGTCGAACGGCCGCGTCTTGTAGCCCGAGGTCGAGGTGATGGTGTTGCCGTGCATCGGATCGCACGACCACACCACCTTGCGCCCTTCCCGCTGCACCGCGCGGATCAGTCCCGGCAGATGATCGCCGACCTTGTCGGCGCCGAAGCGGTTGATCAGGGTCAGCCGGCCCGGCTCGTTGTCGGGATTGAGGACGTCGATCAGCTTCAGCAGCTCGTCCGGCTTCAGCGACGGGCCGCATTTCAGGCCGATCGGGTTCTTGATGCCGCGGAAATACTCGACATGGCCGTGATCGAGCTGCCGGGTGCGGTCGCCGATCCAGATGAAATGGCCCGAGGTCGCGTACCAGTCGCCGGTGGTGGAATCGACGCGGGTGAAGGCCTGCTCATAGCCGAGTAGCAGCGCCTCGTGGCTGGTGTAGAAGTCGGTGGCACGCAGCTCCGGATGGCTCTCGAGGTCGAGGCCGCAGGCGCGCATGAAGTTGAGCGCCTCGGAGATGCGGTCGGCGAGCTCCTTGTAGCGCCGCGACTGCGGGCTATCCTTGACGAAGCCGAGCATCCATTGATGCACGCTGCCGAGATTGGCGAAGCCGCCGGTGGCGAAGGCGCGCAGCAGGTTCAGGGTCGCCGCCGACTGCCGGTAGGCGTCGAGCTGGCGGCGCGGATCGGGAATGCGCGCCTCGGGCGTGAAGGCGGTGTCGTTGACGATGTCGCCGCGATAGCTCGGCAGCTCGACGCCATTGATCTTCTCGGTCGGCGACGAGCGCGGCTTGGCGAACTGGCCGGCGATGCGGCCGACCTTCACCACCGGCACCGCGCCGGCATAGGTCATGACCACGGCCATCTGCAGCAGCACGCGGAAGAAGTCGCGGATGTTGTTGGCGCCGTGCTCGGCGAAGCTCTCGGCGCAGTCGCCGCCCTGCAGCAGGAAGGCCTGGCCGGCCGAAACCCGCGCCAGCGCCTTCTTCAGGTTGCGCGCCTCGCCGGCGAACACCAGCGGCGGGAAGGTCGCAAGCTGCGCCTCGACCTCGGCCAGCGCCTTCTGGTCGGGATAGTCAGGCACCTGCTGCACCGGCTTGGAACGCCAGCTCTCCGGGCTCCAGCGCTCGGTCATGGCTTCAACTCCCTTGCGAATACCGCGCGTTCATCCCCTACTGCGGCGCGCGCCTTATACACAGCCTGCCTCCGCGCCGCCACTTGGAATTTAAGGCGCAGACACAAGGGCTTGCACCGCAAGCCGAATTTGACTTTGCTGCGGTCCGGCGCGTGATGGGAGGACGAGGCGTGGGCGAGACGGGATCCAATGGCGTTTCGAGTGAGGATCTGACCATTGCGGCCATCGACGGCTTTGAGCTCGCGGGCACCCTGTTCGCGCCGCGCGGTACACCCGCGCATGCCGTGCTGATCAATTCCGGGGCGGCGATCCCGCGCCGGATCTATCGCGGCTTCGCTGCTCATCTTGCCCAGCAGGGTTGCGCGGTTCTGACCTACGACTATCGCGGGATCGGCGGCAGCCGTCCCCTCTCCCTGAAGGGCTTTGCGGCCTCGATGACCGACTGGGCCGCACTCGACATCACCGGCGCGGTCGGTTGGATGCGTGCGCGCTACGGTGCGCTGCCGCTGCGCTATGTCGGCCACTCCTTCGGCGGCCAGACGCTCGGCCTGCTCGCCAACAACACCGAGGTGTCGCGCGCCCTCTTCATCGCCTCGCAGGCCGGCTATTGGAAGCTCATGGCCCCGGGCGAACGCTGGCGCGTGGCGACGATGCTCAACGGCGTTGGCGTCCCGCTGACTCATGCGCTGGGTTACACGCCGGGCTGGAGTGGCGTCGGCGAGGACCTGCCGAAGGGTGTCTTCCTGCAATGGGTGCGCTGGATCATGAGCCCGCGCTATCTGTTCGATGACGCATCGCTGCCGCTTGCCAACTACGCCAACTTCAAGAGTCCCGTCCGGGCGCTGTGCCTCGCCGACGATCCCTGGGCGACCCGGCCGGCGGTCGAGCTGCTGTGCGCCGGCTATACGGGCACCACGCCGGAACTGCTCAGCATCGCGCCGCAGGACGTCGGCGCGTCCGCAATCGGCCATATGGGCTTCTTCCGCGCGGCGCATCGCGACACGCTGTGGCGCAGCGCGGCAGAGTGGCTGCTCGAAAGCTGACGCAGCGAACGGTTCGTCATGGCCCACGAGCGAGCGCTCCCGCGGCAGGTGCTGCCCGAGCTGTGCTGATGTCGTTCACCCTCATCAAGTCGGAGGGCGCAGGGAATGCCGGGTGAAGGCCTCACCCATGGCCCGCCTGCGGAAGAAAGTGCAGGCGGCAGGTACCACAGGTGCAGCCGATCAACCGGCATTCCCCGCGCGACAGTCTTAACGCTTATACGCAGTCTGCCTGGTGCGCCGGGCTTGTTGGCCACCATGCACGCAACGCGCTTACGCGCCTTGCGTGGGACACCAGCATCGGGGTGTCAGCACGCTGCGACTTCACGTCCGCGCAAGCCGTTCGTCCGCGTGTCCGAAGACACGCTGCGGCTTACTCGCGGCCATCGCTCCCCGCCCCGCGTGTCGTGACGATCGCGCGCAACGCCCCTCCGAGTGAGGCGGGATGCGCACAATAGAGCACGATTTCTGATATTCGTAAAGAGGAATCTTCGTCGGAACGACCGCTTTTGCCGTCGACAGAACCGCGAGCGTAGCGACATCCGGCCTCGGCCCACTGATTGTCGTCCTCATCCGCAGCGTGCTACTGATCGTGCCAAGCGCCGATTTGACCATCAGCTTGCGGGCGCGTCTCAAAGTGCAGCTAAAGCGAACGGTTCATTGCATGGCAACGCCCTGCCCGCCGTTCCCTGAACGGAGGCTCTCATGCGGTTTGCGGCCATCGCCGACATCCACGGAAATTGCGACGCGCTGGCGGCCGTGCTGGCCGACATCGCTTCGCTTGGCATTGATGACGTCGTCAATCTCGGCGACCATCTCAGCGGCCCGCTCGCGCCGATACAGACGGCCGAGATGCTGATGGCACGCGATTTCCCGTCGGTCAGGGGCGATCAGGACCGGCATATGATCGATCGGCATCGTGCCGGAGATTTGTCCCGCGGGGACGTACGTGCGCTCCGGCAGGAGCAAGTCGCGTGGCTGGCGGCACAGCCGGCGACGTTGCTGTATCGCGATGAGGTGTTCCTGTGTCACGCCGCCCCGGACGACGATGCGGCGTTCTGGCTCGAAGGGATCACGGAGGGCGACACACCGCGTCCAAGCAATCTTGCCAGCATCGAAGCGCGGGCCGCCGGCATCGATGCCTCGCTGATTTTGTGCGGGCACAGCCACATTCCGCGCATCGTCCGGCTCGGCGATGGCCGGCTGATCGTCAATCCCGGCAGCGTCGGGCTGCCGGGCTATCGGATCTCCACGCCCAAGCGCTATCACGTGCAGACTGGCACGCCGGACGCCTGCTATGCGATCGCAGAGCGCCGAGATGGATGCTGGTCATTGACGTTTCGCGACGTGCCTTATGACGGCACAGCGATGGCCGCCCTTGCCCGACGCGGCGGCCGGCCGGACTGGGCCAACGCCATCGCGACGGGATGGGTGGAGTGATCGGCCATCACCCGCAATGCTCAGCAAGCAACGACGTCCCTCCCGTCAGACGGCCAGCAGCAGCCCTGACGCCAGCAGAATGCTCAGGATGATCTTCCTGAACAGCGCGTCGTTGATCTCACGGAAGACAAGGACGCCCAGCGAGCCGGAAGAAGCGGGGTTGGTCGGCCTTTCTCCGCTCGTCATCCCGAACCGCCACTATGGCCGCCGACGATCGGAGAGCGCAGGCGAAAGGGCCGTGCGGAAGCGCAGCAACTCCAGCTTGCACCCGCTGTTCCGACACGCCGCGCAGAGAACATGCATCGATCCGTCATCAGGCCGACACGCGACAGATGATATCGCGCGCCCCGTTATCCGGCATCATCGAGGGGATTCGACCAATGACACTTCGCCTATGGGCGGGCGCAATCGCGCTTGGATGCGCCAGTCTGCTCGGCAGCGCGCTACACGCAGCCGACGGAACGTTCAGCACGCTGACCTACAACGTGGCGGAAACGCCGACCGCCTATAACGGCGGCAGCGACGCACATTCGCGCGTGATCAGCTGCTACCTGCGCCAGTTCGGCATCGTCAACGTGCAGGAGGATTTTCTCTGGCACGCCGCGCTCTATGACACCTGCGACAACCATCCGTATCGCACGCCGACCTCGGGCACGGCCGGAATCGGCGACGGCATGAACACGCTCAGCACCTACGCGTTCGACGATCTCGATCGCGTCACCTGGACCAAGCGGGCCGATTCCGACGCGCTGACGCCGAAGGGATTCTCCCTGGTCCGCACCCGCCTCGCCGAGGGCGTCTATCTCGACTTCTACAACCTGCACGCCCAGTCCGGCACGTCCTCCACCGATCTCGCCTATAGCGAGTCCGACGTGGTGCAGATCCTGAGCTACATCGAGGCGAATTCCGCCGGCAATGCCGTCATGGTGATGGGCGACACCAACACGCGCTACACGCGGGCCGGCCAGAACATGTGGGAATTCCTGCATCACGGCTTCAGCGATGCCTGGATCGAGACGATGCGCGGCGGCAGCGTGCCTCCGATCGGCGCTGCATTGGTCTGCGGCGATCCCCAGACGGCACGGCCGGATTGCGAGATCGTCGACAAGGTGCTGTGGCGCAACAACGGCGTCCTCAACCTGCAGGCCACGTCCTATGTCGACCGGCAGGACGCGCTCGATTCGAGCGGCGCGCAGCTCTCCGACCATCACCCGATCGAGGTGAAGTGGAGCTTCTCGACGGCCGCGAACCGCAGGCTGAGCGATCAGTTCGGCGGCCCGCATGGCACGAGCTACAATGATTCATCGGCGCTGCCCGCCGATCCCGCGGTCAGCAAGCTGACCATCCGCACCGGAAGCCGGGTCGACCAGGTCGAACTGACGCTCTCCAACGGCTATGTCTACAGCCATGGCGGCACCGGCGGCACGGCGCAGAGCCTGACGCTCGGCAGCGGCGAATATCTCACCTCGGTCGGTCTGTGCAGCGATCAGTACCAGGGCCATACGCGCATCTTCCGGATTGCGTTCACCACCAGCACGGGCCGCACGCTGGCGGGCGGCGCGACCACCGCGACCTGCACCAGCTACGCCGCGCCGAGCGGCTGGCAGATCACCGGCTTCCATGGCCGGTCCGGTGACGGGATCGACAAGCTCGGCGTCGTCTACGCGCCGGTCTCCAGCGCCGCGCCACCATCGCGCCAGCCGGTCCGCATCGTCAACCGCACGTCCGCGCTGTGCATGGACGTCAATGGCGGCGCGATGGCCGACGGCACGGCCGTGATCCAGTGGTACTGCACCGGCGCCGCCAACCAGACCTGGAGCTACGACGACGCCAGCGGCATGATCCGCAGCATGCAGGATCCGCACTACTGCCTGGACAACAACGGCACCTATGGCGATGGTGCACAACTGATCATCTGGACCTGCACCGGCAACAACAACCAGCGCTTCCGCTATGATGCTGCGACCGGCACGATCGCGCTGCGCAGCTATGCCATCGAGGTCGTCAGCCAGAACGGCACCTCGGTCGGCAACCAGCTGCTGACCACCGCCGCCACGGCGGTGGGATCGCAGCTGTGGACGCTGACGCCCTGATCGCATCGAGCAGGAGCAGTGATCCGGGCGGCCACGCCGTCCGGATCACATCATCAATCTCCCCCCGACAAAGCCTGCGCTTGACATATCCATAACCGAACGGTTATGGGAATATCCATAACCAACGAGTTATGGATTGAATGGCGCGCTCCCCCGACCTCCTGTTCCGGTCCCTCGCCGATCCGACGCGGCGGGCCATCTTCGAAGGCCTGTGCCGGCATGGCGAGCAGACCGTCGGGGCGCTGACGGCCAAGGCCGGCGTATCGCAGCCGGCGGTGTCGAAGCATCTCGGCCTGCTCAAGCAGGCGGGCCTCGTGCGGGAGCGTCACGAAGGCCGCCAGACGCATTACCGTGCGCAACCGAAGGCGCTGGCGCCGCTGCTCGACTGGACCAGCCGGATGGCTGCGTTCTGGGAGAGCCGGTTCGACGAACTCGACACTCTGCTCAACAGGATGGATCAATGAGCTCACCTGCGCCAGAAACCCGCACCGTCGTCGTCGAGCGCGAATTCGCGCATCCGCCCGAAAAACTCTGGCGCGCGCTGACGCAGCCGCATCTGATCGCGGAGTGGCTGATGACCAACGACTTTGCGCCGTCGGTCGATCATCGCTTCAAGCTGAAGGCCGACTGGGGCGTCGTCGACTGCCAGGTCGTGACCATCGAGCCGCACAAGACGTTGTCCTACACCTGGGCGGCGGCTGGCCTCGACAGCATCGTGACCTGGACGCTGACGCCGACCGCCTTGGGCACGCACCTGCGCATGGAGCAGACCGGCTTCGCAGCCGACCAGACCCGCGCCTATCAGGGCGCACGCTATGGCTGGCCGAAATTCTTCGATGCGCTCGAACAGAGCGTCGCGCGCCTCGGCTGAGGCGTGCGCATCACGACGTCATCAGGGGAGAAGCACTTGAACTGGAACAACACCGTCCGGCAGGTCCATCGCTGGGTATCGATCGCCTTCACGGTCGCCGTCATCGTCAACATCGCCGCGATGACGCAGACGCAAGCCCCGCTGTGGGTCGGCCTGCTGGCGCTGATTCCGCTCATCGTGCTGCTCGGCACGGGGCTGTATCTGTTCGCGCTGCCCTACGTCGCGACGAAGTTGACCGCCTCGCGGGTGGAGCGCTGAACGGGCAATCGCGCCCAGCGGCGTTTTCCGGGAGGGAGTCAAGCCTCTTGGCGATCCGGCAGGTCGAGCGTGCGTCAGCGAAGACGATCGCTGGCCGCCTCCAAGGAACGTCTTGCGTTCGCGGCCGAACCGCCCCCTACTGGCGCGTCTTCCGCCAACGAGGCCATTCTGACGTGAACGCTCTTACGCTCTTCAGCTTCGCCATCGTCGCCTTCATCGGGATCGCGACCCCCGGTCCGACGGTGCTGCTGGCCCTCACCAACGGCTCGCGTGTCGGTGTACGCCGCGCCTGGGCCGGCATCGCCGGCGCGGTGGCTTCGGACTTCATCCTCATCGGCGCCGTCGCGGTCGGCCTGGGCGCGCTGCTGGCCGCTTCCGAATTCTGGTTCTCGGTCGTGAAGTGGATCGGCGTGGCCTACCTCGCCTATCTCGGGCTCATGCTGCTGCGGTCCAGCGGGTCGATCGACCTTGCGGCGTCCGCAGACGGCAAGGACGGGTCACGACAGCCGCACGCGCTGTTTCTGAAAAGCTTCCTCGTCGCGATCACCAATCCAAAGGGCTATCTGTTCTTCTCGGCATTCCTGCCGCAGTTCGTGGTGCCGTCCGCGCCGCAGCTGCCGCAATATCTCACGCTGGCCCTCACCTTCGCGATGCTCGATGTCCTGATCATGCTCGCCTACGCGAGCGCGGGCTCGCAAGCGATGCGTTTCCTCAAGCGCTCCGGTGCCCTCTGGCTCGATCGCATCTGCGGCGGCGCGCTGCTGAGCCTTGCCGGCGCCCTTGCGCTTTACCGGCGAGCCGGCCCCTGACCCGGCCGCGCGTCGCGGTCGTCCACGTACTCCGCCGCCTGCCGCACGTGGCGCTCGGTCACCGTGCGCATCGTCACCAGCTCCTCCGCGGCCGAGGGATGCCTGGCGCCAACCTCAATCGCACGAGCTTATACGTCCGTCGCGGGACGAGAAAAGCACGGCATCACGAAGGCCGGTCTCGTGAGGCCAGCCGGCGGTTCAAGGCCGAAGCAACCAGCAGAATGCCTCGCGCAGGATCTCGGTGCCGTCAGTCCGGTGCCAGGCGCCATGGGCGATCACGATCCGCTCGGGGTGCCATGCCAGCATGGTCTCGACCGCGGCCCGCAACTCGGGTCGGTGCCGCCAGGTAAATGTCAGCCGGAGATCGCGCGGCAGGCCGCCATGCGGCGGACCGACGCCCCCGATCCAGCTCAGGTAGCGCGCCAAGCCGGCACCGATCTTGGCCGGCTCGAAATTCTCCATCAGATCGGTCAGGATCAGCGTGCGCGAAGGGCGATGGAAGAACACGACCTCCGTCATATAGCTGCCGACGACGGGCAAGGTCGCGATCTCATCATCCCAGGGATAGCCACCGCTGCGATCCAGCGGCCTGCCCTCGAATTCGATGCGGCCCTTCGCCTTCGCGCGAATGCCCGGCGCCAGATAGATCGCCGCGTCGGGAAAGGCCGCCTGCCAGTCGGGGATCCACCAATAGTGGATGCGATTCGGACCGATGATGTCGCGGACGCGGCCTTCCCGGTCGATCTCGGCCCGCAGTGCCGGCGTCAACGGCGTGGGCGAGTGGATGAACAGATCTCCGGAGGCGCATCGCACCACGGTCATGCGGGTGGGAAACGGAAATTTCAGCCCGGGAATGCCGAAGCGGATCACGGGCCCGTCGACGATCCAGATGTTCTCGGCAACGGGCTTCAGGGTGTTCAGCGGCGGATAGGTCGCAAGGCAATCATCTTGGGACATGCTGGTCGCTCTCCAACCGCTGAGCGGTTCCAACGGCAGCAAGCCCGATCGGCCACGGTGTGGACCGTCGTCAGACCGTGAGCACCGGCCCACCGCAGTCGCTACGGGCGCCGGCCGCGCACGAGCCCCAAAAGCAGTTGGCGCCCTACTCCGCCGCCTGCCGCATGTGGCGCTCGGTCACCGTGCGCATCGTCACCAGCTCCTCGGCGGCGGAGGGATGCAACGCGATAGTGGCGTCGAAATCGGCCTTGGTCGCCTTCATCTTGATGGCAATCGCCACGGCCTGGGTGATTTCGGCGGCCATGTCGCCGACGATGTGGCAGCCAAGCACGCGATCGCTGGCGCCGTCGACGACGAGCTTCATCAGCACGCGGGTGTCGCGGCCGGACATCGTCGCCTTGATCGGGCGGAAGTTCGTCTTGTAGATGTCGACGCGGTCGTACAGCTCGCGCGCCTGCGTCTCGGTGAGACCGACGGTGCCCACTTCAGGCTGGCAGAACACGGCAGTCGGAATGTCCGCGTGATCAACGCGAACGGTCTTGCCGCCAAACACGGTGTCGGCGAAGGCGTGGCCCTCACGGATCGCGACCGGCGTCAGGTTGAAGCGATGGGTGACGTCGCCGATCGCGTAGATGCTCGGCACCGAACTCTGCGAGAACGCATCCACCGCAATGCCGCCGTTCCTCGGATTGATGGCGACGCCGGCCTTCTCCAGGCCGAGATTGGCCACGGCCGGATGGCGGCCGATCGCGAACATCACCTTGTCGGAGGCGATGCTGGAGCCGTTCGACAGATGCGTGGTGTAGTCCTGGCCGTGCTTGTCGACGCTCGTCACCGTGCAGCCGGTCAGGATGGTGATGCCTTCCTTCTCCATCTCGGAGCGGACGTGGCGGCGAACGTCCTCGTCGAAGCCGCGCAGGATGTTGTCGCCGCGATAGACGACGGTCACGTCGGCGCCGAAATTGGCGAAGATGCAGGCGAATTCGAGTGCGATGTAGCCGCCGCCCTGGATCACGATGCGGCGCGGCAGCTCGTCGAGATGAAACGCCTCGTTGGAGGAGATGACGTGCTCGATGCCGGGAATCGGCGTGCCGTGGTTGGGCGCGCCGCCTGTCGCGATGAGAATGTACTTGGCGCGGATGGTCTCGCCGGTCGTCAGCCGCACGGTGTGGGCGTCCTCGAGCACCGCGCGGGTCTTGACGATCTTGGCGCCAGACTTCTCGACGTTGCTGGTGTAGGCCGCCTCGAGCCGCACGATCTCCTTGTCCTTGTTCCTGATCAGCGTCGGCCAGTCGAAGGTCGCGGTCGGGATCGTCCAGCCGAAGCCGGCGGCATCGGCGATTTCCTGGCGGACATGCGAGCCGATCACGAACAGCTTCTTGGGCACGCAGCCGCGGATCACGCAGGTGCCGCCCATGCGGTATTCTTCGGCGACCATCACGCGGGCGCCATAGCCGGCGGCGATACGGGCGGCGCGTACGCCCCCCGAGCCGCCACCGATCACGAACAGGTCGACGTCGAATTCAGCCATCTCTCCCCCGACCTGGCCTTTCGGCCGCAAGCCTCAGATCGGCTTGTTGCGCTTGCGCATCTCGGCGCGGAACTGCGCGGTGACGGTGTCGGAAAACTCCGCCGCCCACAGGTTCATCGCCTGCATGCTCATCTGGATCGCCTTCGGCTCCGCCGCAAGCAGCTTCTGGCCGATGGCTGACTTGTAGAAGGCGACGAGGTTGGCGATCTCCTGGTCGGAGAACTCGTTGCAGTAGATCTGCGCCATCTTCTCGCCGATCTCCTTCTCCTTGCCGGCATAGGTCTGCGCGACCGAGACGGCGACCTCGTCGAGGTCTTTCTGGTAGTTGAGATTGGACTGCAGCAGCGCCTGCTTGGTCTGCTGCACGATGCCCGGGACGGCATTGGCGTACATCGCAGCCGCGTTCTTCATCCCCAGAATCTCGCGCGCGCCGGCCATGCAGGCGGGCGAGGCCGGCTTCAGCGCCGGTGCCTGCCCCTGCGCCGCAACCGGGCTTGCCGAGGCCAAGGCCAGTACGATTCCGGCGGCCGGCAAGATTCTGAACACGCTCTTCATTCCAAGTCTCCTGTGAGTTGCCGCCCTGAGCACAGCCTCGTGCCGCGCTCAGGGCCGCTGGATAACGCGAATTCCCTGTGCGCCTGCCAGGATCGCCGTGCTGCCGAGGCCGATGAACAGCCCATGCTCGACCACGCCCGGAATTGCGCTCAAAAGACCCGCCAGGCGCGGGGGATCCACGATCTCCCCAAGGCGGACGTCGATAATCCAGTGGCCGCCATCGGTGACGAAAACGTGGCCGTCTGCGGACTTGCGCAGGCTCATCGGCCCGGACACGCCGGCCGTGGCGAAGGCGTCACTCATCTCGCGCTGGGTCGCGGCGAGGCCGAACGGAACCACCTCGACCGGCAGCGGGTAGCGGCCGAGCTGCGCCACCCATTTGCTGTCGTCGGCGATCACGATCATGCGATCCGAGGCGCTGGCGACGATCTTCTCGCGCAGCAGCGCGCCGCCGCCGCCCTTGATCAGGTCGAGCGCCGGATTGATCTCGTCGGCGCCGTCGATGGTGATGTCGAGCCGGTCGATCTCATCGAGCGTGGTCAGCGGCACGCCGCACGCTTGCGCCTGCGCCCTTGTCGCCTCCGAGGTCGGCACGCCCACGATCTTGAGGCCGGCGCGCACCTTTTCCCCGAGCAGATCGACGAAATGCTTGGCCGTCGAGCCGGTGCCGAGACCGAGCTTCATGCCGCTCTCGACCTCCTCCAGCGCACGCGCCGCCGCCTGCCGCTTCAATGCATCCATGTCGACCAAGGAACCCGCCCTTCACACCCCGAGACCCCCACGGACGGGGGCCGAAAGCCGGCGCATATCTAGCGATGTTTTGACGCGGGGCCTAGCTCTCGCCGGCCACGAAATCGGACAAAAAGCCATTGCGGGCCTCTTGCAAGGACATGAGCCGGCCGCTAGCGGATACCGATGCCCATCTCCAGCACCATCGTCTTCGATCTCGACGGCACCCTGGTCGACACGGCGCCGGATCTCATCAGCGCGCTCAACCACATCCTGCAGCGCGAGGGTCTGCGGCCGATGCCGCTGGCCTCGGCCCGCAAGATGATCGGCCACGGCGCCCGCAAGCTGATCGAGCGCGGGCTGGAGGCGGAGGGTCGCCTGGCCAGCACCGATGACATCGGCCGCCTCACCACCGATTTCATCGATTTCTACGCCGACAACATCGCGGTCGAATCGCGTCCCTTCGAGGGGCTGGAGTCGGCGCTGGACGACCTCGCCGCGCGCGGCTGCCAGTTCGCGGTGTGCACCAACAAGCTGGAATGGCTGTCGAAGCGGTTGCTCGACCAGCTCGGCCTGTCCTCCCGCTTCGCCGCGATCTGCGGTGCCGACACGTTCGGGGTCGCCAAGCCGGATCCGGCGATCCTGCGCCAGACCATCGCGCAGGCCGGCGGTGAGATCGGGGCAGCGATCATGGTCGGCGATGCCGGCACCGACGTCGGCGCCGCGCGCCGCGCCGGCGTGCCGGTGATCGGCTGCACCTTCGGCTATACCGACGTACCGATCGCGGAGCTCAATCCGGACCACCTGATCGACCACATGCGCGAGCTGCCGGCGGCCGTCACGGCCCTCAGCCCATCGCTCAGGATCGCCTGAGCGGACTTGCGATTCCACTGCCGCATCGCACCCTAACCCACTGCCCTGTCGACCTGAATCCGCACCTTGCGGTGCATTAACGTTCTGTTGAGAATAGGGTTGACCGCAGTTGCGCCGCTGTTCTGACGCTCCTATGGTCGCCCTGGGATTGCGGCCGATGGCCGCAGGGTTGTGGGGCGGACATCATGATGCGGCGTGTCATCGCAATTGCGGTTGCGGGAGCCGGCTTGGCCGGGTGCTCATCCTTCTCCATGGACAGCTTCAAGATGGCAGCGCCCGAGGTGCCGGTGCAGCTCGACTCGGTGCCGCCGGGCGCCGACGCCAAGACCTCGCTCGGACCGGGCTGCAAGACGCCATGCTCGGTCTCGGTGCCGGCGCCCGATGCCGGCTTCAGCGTCACCTTCACGATGGACAGGTACCAGCCCGCGACCATCCCGGTGCAGGTGATCCGCAACACCGGGGATTTCAACAGCTCGCCGCCCGTCGTGATGGACCCGAGCCCGGTGGTCGCCGAGCTGCAGCCGATGCCGGGTACGCCGCCGAAGGCCGTCAAGCACATGCGGCCGAAGAAGCCGAAGCCGCAGAAATCAGCCGCCGCGCCGGCGGCGCCCGCGACCACCGGTTCAGCCTTCCCCGCCCCCGCACCGGGACGCCAGTAGCGGACCATCGTCCCGCGCGCCACCTGCCAGGGCGAAGCTGCATTGCAGCATCGACGGATCCACGTCGATGATTGTGAGGCGCGCCGATCATGATTAGATTGTCGTGAGATCGACATCCGGCCGCGCTTGCGCGGCCGCCGCGTGGCATCGCCGCCACCTGGGCCGCCACCAGCCAAGGCTTTTCATGACCGCAGAGACGTTGAGTGACACCGCCCTGACGCGCCCGATGACCGACCCGTTCGGTCGCCGCATCAGCTATCTGCGCGTCTCGGTGACCGACCGCTGCGACCTGCGCTGCTTCTACTGCATGTCCGAGGACATGACCTTCCTGCCGAAGGCCGACCTGCTGACGCTTGAGGAGCTCGACCGGCTGTGCTCGGCGTTCATCCATAAGGGCGTCAAGAAGCTCCGGCTCACCGGCGGTGAGCCGCTGGTCCGGCGCAACGTGATGGGCTTGGTCCGCTCGCTGTCGCGGCATCTGAAGAGCGGCGCGCTCAACGAGCTGACGATGACGACCAACGCGACGCAGCTCGCCAAATATGCCGCCGAGCTCGCCGATTGCGGCGTCCGCCGCATCAACGTCTCGCTCGACACGCTCGATCCTGACAAGTTCCGCGCCATCACCCGCTGGGGCGATCTCGACCGTGTGCTGGCCGGCATCGAGGCGGCGCGCGCCGCAGGTCTCGCCGTGAAGATCAACGCGGTCGCGCTGAAGAACATGAACGAGGACGAGATCCCCTCGCTGATCGACTGGGCGCACGGCAAGGGCATGGCGCTGACCTTGATCGAGGTGATGCCGATGGGCGAGATCGGCGAAGGCCGCATCGACCAGTATCTGCCGCTGTCGCTGCTGCGCGCGCGCCTGGCGCAGACCTACACCACGACCGATCTCGACGAGACCACCGGGGGCCCTGCCCGCTACGTCCGCGTCGCCGAGACCGGCGGCACAATCGGCTTCATCACGCCGATGACGCATAATTTCTGCGAGAGCTGCAACCGCGTGCGCGTCACCTGCACCGGCACCCTGCACACCTGCCTTGGCCACGAGGACGCCTCCGACCTGCGCAAGCCGCTGCGTGCCTCGGCCAGCGACGAGGAGCTCAGCGCCGCGATCGACCGCGCCATCGGCCTCAAGCCGAAGGGCCATGACTTCATCATCGACCGCCGCCACAACCGTCCGAGCGTCAGCCGGCACATGAGCGTGACGGGCGGGTAATCGGCGTCCATAACCATCGGGCCCTGCGATCAATCGCAGTCGGAACCTCATCGTTTCTGGGCTTGCGGCACGTCCCCATGCGGCGTAGCTTTCAGCTGCAGATCGCGCATTCGAAAGCAATTTGTCGGTTCGGCCTAGCGGGAGACAGCGATGGCAGACCCAGTCGCATGGCACCTGTCCGGTGACTATTTCGAGAATTGCAGTTGCAGCCTGCTGTGTCCGTGCCTCATGTCGGCCGCCCCTCCCCTGACCGCGCAACCGACCGAGGGGTTCTGCAACGTACCATTGCTGTTCCACATCGAAACCGGCCGCTATGGCGACGTCGCGCTCGATGGCCTCAACGCGGCGGTGATGCTCCATGCGCCCGGCGTGATGGCGGAGGGAGACTGGTCGATCGCCGCCTATATCGATCAGCGCGCCGACGACCAGCAGACCGAGGCGATGGCCGCGATCTTCACCGGCGCCGCGGGCGGCCCGATGGCTGCGTTCACGCCGCTGATCAGTACCAATCTCGGCGTGCGCAAGGTCGCCATCACCTTCCGGATCGACGGCAAGACGCGGTCCGCCGACATCGCCGACATTCTGCACATGTCCGTCGATCCGCTGCCGACCATGCATCCGAGCGGTGAGATGTGGGTGAATATCGGCCATCCCGTCAGCCCCGACCGGATGGCGCTGGCCGTCGGCGCTGCGGGCAACACCTACAACGATCACGGCATGCGCTGGGACAATTCCGGCAAGAACGGCCTGTACGCGTCGATCAGTTGGTCCAACCAGGCCTGATGCGACGTGCGGCAAGGCCGCCAACCCACCTTGCAGATGACGGGCAGCGCCCTGGAAGCCGTGCTGCGGCGTGATCGCTGGATCGTGGGCGGCGCGATCGCGATCATGGTCGCCCTGGCATGGGCCTACGTGCTCTGGCTCGCCAACGACATGGACATGGGCGGCATGGACATGACCGGCTTTCGCATGATCCCGGCCGGCATCGGAATCATGTTGCCGGCCAGCGAGCCCTGGCACGCGATCGAATTCGCCTATGTGTTCCTGATGTGGGCGGTGATGATGGTCGGGATGATGGCGCCTTCGGCCGCGCCCATGGTCCTGATGTACGCCCGTGTGGGTCGACACGGTCGCGCGCGGGGCCAGCCGTTCGCGGCGACCGGCTGGTTTGCGGCCGGCTATCTGCTCGCCTGGAGCGGCTTTTCGCTGCTGGCGACCTGCCTGCAATGGTTTGTGGAGCGGACTGCGCTGCTGGATTCGCGGATGGCGATCGACAACCATCTGCTCGGCGCCATCGTGCTGATCGCGGCAGGCGTTTATCAGTGGACGCCGCTGAAGAGCGCCTGCCTTGCCCAATGCCAGTCGCCGCTAATGTTCCTGATGCGCCACGGCGGCTTTCGCGGCGACCTGCAGGGCTGCCTGCTGCTGGGCCTTCGACACGGCGGCTATTGCGTCGGCTGCTGCTGGGCTCTGATGGCGCTGCTGTTCGTCGGCGGGGTGATGAGCGTGATGTGGATTGCCATTCTGACCCTGCTCGTGCTGTTTGAGAAACTGACTCCGGTCGGACGGTGGATCGCGCGCGCGGCCGGCATTGCTTGCAGTGCCGCGGGCGCCTGGATGCTGGTGTCCCCACCGCAATGACGCGCAACGACGCGATGCAGGTCGTCGCGAGAGTGGCGACTGCCCCTTGGCACGGGATGCGGGCAACATGGTAAGCAGGCTCCAGCGTGGCGACTCTGTCGCCTGGAATGCCGCAACCGAATTAACGCGAGACGCCCGTGATTCCCTGGAAGCTGATCGACACCGCAGACGTGCCCGGCGGCGGTGAGCCGCTGCGGCTGATGCAGCGTGGCAAGGAGTTCTCGATCAAGCTCGGTTCGAACGAGCTGATGAACAGCCGGCTGCACGGATCCGAAGAGGCGTTGGCGACCCTGAGCTGCGCCCGCATCAAGGCCGAGCCCGCTCCACGGCTGTTGATCGGGGGCCTCGGCATGGGCTTCACGTTGCGGGCGGCACTGAAAGTGTTGGGTCCGCAGGCCCGCGTCACCGTCGCCGAGCTGGTGCCGGCAGTGATCGCCTGGGCGCGCGGGCCGATGGCCGAATTGTCCGGCGCCAGCCTTGCCGATCCGCGCGTCGACATCCGCGAGGCCGACGTCGTGAAGCTGATCGCCGCCGCACGCGGCGCCTATGATGCGATCCTGCTCGACGTCGACAACGGCCCGCAGGGACTGACACGGCAATCCAACGACGCGCTCTACGATCCCACCGGCCTGCGCACCGCGTTCGCCGCCTTGCGTCCCGGCGGCGTGCTGGCGGTGTGGTCGTCACATCCCGACGACCGTTTCGCCCCGCGCCTGCGCAAGGCCGGCTTCGCGGCCGAGGAGATCAACATCCGCGCCACCGGCCGCGGTGGCGGCGGCGCCCGCCACGTGATCTGGATTGCCACCCGTCCAGCGTGACAGCGTCGTTGCCGCGCGTAGCTCAGCGCGGTGCTACTGGCCCGGAGAACTCTCTCCAGCGACTGGGTCACCTCGCTCACATCTCCCGTTCGGATCGGAGTGGTGACACATCGGCCATCGTCCTATGATGCGTCAGCCTCTGCGAAGCCTGCGGATGCCCGCATCCACGCGCGAAAGCCTCGAGGATGCTCCATTCTCCGGCATGCAGCCTGTAGCTCTGCAACGAGAGCGCAGCTGAATGGGAGATTGCCATGGATGACCGCGCCACGCGCGCTGCCCTGCAGCACCATTGGGATGCATCGGACGCAAATGATTTTGAGGCCGAGCACGCCATCTATCGCGACGATACCGTGCTGGATTATCCGCAATCGGGCGAGCGGATCCACGGCCGGCGCAACATTCAGGAAAGCCGCTTCGTGCAGCCCAACCACAAGCGCTTCACAGTGCGGCGGATCCTGGGCAGCGGCGATCTTTGGGTGACCGAACTGGTCCTGACCTATGATGGCGCCCCCTCCTACGTGGTGAGCATCATGGAGTTCCGCGACGGCGGAGTGGCGCACGAGACGCAATATTTCAGTGATCCCTTCGACGCAGCGCCCTCGCGCGCGCATCTCGTCGAGCACGCCGGCGTATTTCGGTGACAGTGTTGGACTGCACCCCTTAAGTGAGACACGATAATTTCTGTGACAGTGGGGTTGCCACGACGACTATCGTGCCTTGTTTTGCGCGAACGCGGCTTCGAACTCAATAGGCGATCGATAGCCGAGCGCCGAGTGCAGGCGCTCCTTGTTGTAGACATCCGCAATGAAGCTATCGATCCGGCGGCGAGCGTCTCTTATGTCGGAGAACGCCTTGCCGTTGACCTCCTCGGCCTTGAGCGTCTTCATGAAGCTCTCAGCCTTGGCGTTGTCGAAGGGGTTGCCCGGCCTGCTCATGCTGATCGTGATGTCGCGATCCGCTAATATTTGGCGATAGGCGATTGACGCGTATTGCACGCCGCGGTCGGAATGGTGGATTAGGCTGCTGCGTTGCGGCTTGCGGGCCTCGATGGCCTTGTTCAATGCCGCAATCGCGAGCGAGGCATCGAGCGTGTTCTCGAAGGCCTAGCCAACCGCCTTGCGCGAGAAGGCGTCGAGGATGACCGCGAGGTAGGCGAAGGTCGTGGCGAGATGGACGTAGGTGATGTCTGCGACCCCGATCTGATCGGGAGCGGACGGCACCAGGCCGCGCACGAGATTGGGCACCACGACAATGTCCCTTGGTCGCTCTGCAGGCGGCTTCAGGGCGCCTTGCGCTGTGCGAGAAGATTGTCCTCGCGCACGAGCCTGAGCACCTTCTTGGCATTAACGACCATGCCGGTAGCCGTAGAACGGATGCTTCAGGCAAATGCGTTGGATCTGGTCGCGTAGCTCGCAGTCGGCGGTCTCACGACTGCGTTTGTTGAGATGCCGGTAGTAGGTCGCGCGTGGCAGGCCGGCCAGACCGCAGAGCCGTTGCACGTCGGCGTGGAACTCCGTTGCCTCCGATGTCATGGCTTGGATGACTTCGATGATGCGGGTGCGGGTCTGCCTTGCGCTGCCGGCCGCTCCAATGCGCGCAAGGCTTGCCGAAAAAAAATCGAGATCCATCTGCTGACGGCCGACAAGCCGTTCGAGTTCGGCGATGCGAGCATTTGCGCGCGTCAGCGCAGACCGCTTGTCGTCATAGGTTGCCGTAGCTTTGAGCTTCCGGGGGCCGGGCTTCGGCCCTCGCTTGCGGTTCAATCCCTCGGGTCCTTGCGCCTTCCAGGCCTTGATCCAGTCATGCAGGATCTTGCGAGATATCCCAAGCTCGCGAGCCACAGGCAGAACGCCTTCGCCTCGCTCGACGCGCTTGATCGCCTTCAGTTTGTAAGCCGTCGGAAACTGACGGTTCTTCCCTCTTGCTGCCACAGGTCATCCTCGAAATGCCTGTCACAGAAATTATCGTGTCTCACTTAAGGGGGGCAGTCCAGTGCACTTTTTACCCGCCCGCCGCGTCGCTCCAGCGGCGCACCCGCGCCTCCCGCCACGCAGCAGAAGGCGCCATACCATCTCAGGTTGATTTCTCCCCCGCGCGGTTTACGCTTCCGCTCCTCGGCTCTGAATGTCGAGCGGGGTCCTTTGCATGGCGAGTCCCAAGATCATCATCCTGTCCGACGGGACCGGCAACGCCGCCTCGAGCGTGTGGCGAACCAACGTCTGGCGCATGTTCCAGGCGCTCGACCTGCAGGGCAATGCCCAGGCGGCCAAGTATGATGACGGCGTCGGCACATCGTCGTTCGTTCCGCTCGCCCTGCTCGGCGGCGCGTTCGGCTTCGGTCTCAAGCGCAACATCCTGGATGCCTATAAGTTCGTCTGCCGCAACTACGACCACGCGGACGGCTCGAAGATCTATTTGTTCGGCTTCAGCCGCGGCGCCTTCACCGTCCGGGTGCTCGCCGCGCTGATGCTCGATCAGGGGCTGATCGTTGCCGACACCGAGGCTGAGCTGCACGACGGCGCCGTGAAGGCCTATCGCGCCTATCGCGCCAAGGGATACCATTCGATCTGGCGGATCGAGGTGCTGTTCCGCTGGCTTCGCGACAAAATGCTGGTGCCGGTGATCGACCGCATCATGGGCCGCAAATCGCTCGACCTCATCGTGCGAAAAAGCCTCCCGGCGATCGAGTTCATCGGGCTGTGGGACACCGTCGCGGCCTATGGACTTCCGATCGACGAGATGACGCGGGGCATCTCCAACTGGGTGTGGCCGCTCGAGCTCCCCAACCGCGTGCTCAGTCCGCGGGTGACATGCGCGCGCCACGCACTCGCGCTCGACGACGAGAGGACGACCTTCCATCCGGTGCTCTGGACCGAGGCGGGTGAGACCAAGCCGCAGGATGCCAAAACGATCGATGACGAAAGACTGGTGCAGGTCTGGTTCGTCGGCATGCACGCCAATGTCGGCGGCGGCTATCCGGACGATTCCCTCTCCTACGTCCCCCTGACCTGGCTCGTGGACGAGGCCGTCAAACGCGGCTTGGTCTTCAAGACCGCGCCCGAGGCCGATCCGGATGCGATCAAGTCGATCGTCACGTCACAGGACAAGGACGGCCGACTCTACAACTCGCGCTCCGGGCTCGGCTCCTATTATCGATACGGCCCGCGCAAGGTGTCGGAGCTGTGCAACGACCCGGCGGCGGGCGTCCAGGTGTCGATGCCGAAGATTCACGAAAGCGTCTTCGACCGCATCGACAGCGGCTGCAATGCCTATGCGCCCATCGGCTTGCCGGACACCTACGTCATCGTCCGCTACGACGGCACGCTGGCGCCTCTCGGGCCGACCACGTTCGAAACGCCGGCCGGAGCGGCCGCCCGGTTCGCGGCCCAGGAAAAGCTGTGGAATCTGGTGTGGTTCAGACGTCTCGCTTATTTCGCGACGCTGGCGGCCTCCCTCCACCTCGCGGCCTTCTGGCTGTTCCACGACCTCGATCGCACGCACGAATACGACTCGCGCATCAGGATGGTCTCCGAGGCGGTCCGGCTGGTCGAATCGTTCCTGCCGACATCGCTGCACTGGTGGACGGACTGGTATGCCGCCAATCCCGAATGGTTCGCCGGCGGGATCATCATCCTCGTCGCGCTGATTGCGGCCGGGACATTCCTCAGCGACCGCATCAGCGACCTGATGCGCGTGATCTGGCGCGAACGAGCAGCGCCCCCGATGCTGTCCGGCCCGATGCATCAAGCCATCTACGCCCTCCGGACCAATCGCGCCTATCAGTTCGCCATCAGGAACGGCAAGCGGCATGTCGGCCCGTTGCTGCTCGCGCTCGGCACCGTCTGGCTCGCGGCCACGCTGATCAGCCATGTCCTGTTCAACGCCGCGGACTCGATGGGCGCCTTCTGCCATGGCACCCCTGCCCACGAGCTCGTCGCGGTCGACAAAGGCATTCCGCAGGATGCCAGGGATTTCTCGACCGATGCGGTTTGCGCTCCCACCGGGTTGAGAGTCCGTCCCGGCTTCTCCTACGAGATCGTCGTCACCATGACCGACCCGTGGGAGGACGCCGGGCATCCGGTCACGCCCGCCGGCTATCGCACCTCGACGGTCCGGGGCTACGCCCGCGGGACGTTCTACGCAGGCATCCTGCTGCGCCGCGTTCTCTTCCGGCCCTGGTATCGGCTGATCGCCAGGGTCGGCGAGACGGGAGTCGACGAATATTTCCTCGACCCCGTTCCCGCCCCCAACACGACGCCTCAGGCCTACAAGGCGAGGTTCAAGGCCGAGCGCGGCGGTGAGCTGTTCCTCTATGTCAACGACGCGGTGATCGGGCTGCCCTGGGTGTACGATGCATTCTATCCGAACAACACCGGCAAGGCGAAGGTGACCGTCAGGCTGCTCTGAATCGCTACCGCCGCCAGTGCGCCGGCTCGTCGATATCGCGACGTCCGTCGATGCACGGACGAGGTCGTGATCGATGTTCGCCTGCCAACCGCGGCGCGACGCGCTTGGGACACTGGCAAGCGCGCCACGGCGGGCGTGCGCGCGTGTCGCTGGATCCTGACGGGATCTCGCGTCCATCGCTGCCGACACTGCATCGCATCAACACAGGCTGCGCGTGGCGTACCGGAACCCCGACCAGCCGGCCGAGTTGCAAAGGCGGAGCATCGAACGATGAGGCAGAAAACTCCTCATCGAATCCCGCTCCCCTTTTGGCTGTTCTTGGAAAGAGAGGCGACAATGAAAGCACCCCTTCTTCTTGCCGGCGCAGTGATCATCGGATCGGTCGCGCCAGTGCTCGCGGACGAGTATTACATCGTGCAGGGACCGAGCCATCGCTGCACCATCACCACCACTCGCCCCGCCGACCGCGAGGTCGTCACGCAGATCGGACCGATGGCGTTCACCAGCCGCGTGGAAGCCGAGGACCGCATCCGCCAGACCAAGGTCTGCGAGGACGAAGGCACGGTCGGCAGCTCCACCAGCACCACCACGGTCATCAAAGAGAAGTAGTCGGCGGCGTCATTCCTGTTGGCGTTGCCGCGACAAGGCCGCGCCCATGTCCGTGGGCGCGGCCTTTCTGTTTTCCACAGATCATATTGCGCTCGCGGCAACGCCGCGCCCGGCGCATTCGCGACGGCGATGAACCGAGGATATCAGCTTTTCCGATAGCGAGCGGCCGGCAGCGGAGGTTGCGTTCCGCCGCAGCGTTGAGTACCCCAGCGCGGGATCGGATCAGGACATCATGGCCTCGCAATCGCTCAAGCTCGCCATCGGCAGCCTCGTGGTCGGAACGATCGTGCTCGGCCTGAAGTATCTTGCCTATTGGATCACCGGCTCGGTCGCGCTGTACTCGGACGCCCTCGAGAGCATCGTCAACGTCGTCACCGCCGCCGTCGCGCTCGTCGCGGTGCGCATCGCAGCCAAGCCCGCCGACGCCAACCATCCGTTCGGCCACCACAAGGTGGAGTATTTCAGCGCGGTGATCGAGGGCGTCATGATCGTCGTGGCGGCGCTGCTCATCATCCATGAGGCTTACGGGAATTTCTTCAATCCGCGGCCGTTTTCGGCGCCCGTCGAAGGGCTCGCGGTGAATGGGCTGGCGAGCGCGATCAATGCGGTCTGGTGCTGGCTGTTGATCACGCGTGGCAAGCGGCTGCGGTCGCCGGCGCTGGTGGCCGACGGACGCCATCTGCTGACGGACGTCGTGTCCTCGGGCGGCGTCGTGGTCGGCCTCGGCCTCGCGGTGATGTTGCAGCTGCCGATCCTCGATCCGGCGCTGGCCGTGCTGGTCGCCGTGAACATCCTGTGGTCGGGATGGCAGGTGCTGAAGGAATCCACCAGCGGGCTGATGGATGAAGCGGTCCCGGACGCCACGCTGGCGCGCATTCGCCTGATCATCAGTCAGCATGCCGGCGGCGCGCTGGAGGCCCATGATGTCCGGACCCGCCATGCCGGCAAGCTGACCTTCATCGAGTTCCACCTCGTGGTGCCCGGCGAGATGTCGGTCAACCAGGCGCACGAAATCTGCGACCGGATCGAGGCCGCCTTGCGCGAGCACGACGAGCACAGCTGGATCACCATCCACGTCGAACCAGAGAACAAGGCCAAGCATTCCGGCGTGGTGGTGCTGTAGCGCCGCACATCAGGCGGCGCGGCCGGTTTTTTTGATTTTTGAGGAGGCTCGCCGCGTCGGGTCAGGCCCCAGGCATCCCCAGATGCCTGCGGGTTCGACGGTGTCGGAGTGCCCGCCGCCAGCGGTCACGAAGCCATTTCACTTCTCCTGGAGCGCGTACTGCTTCGACAGATGGTCTCCAATCTGGACCAACATGGCGACGCATTCGGGATAGCCGGGCCTGCCGATCGTCTCCTGATCGGCACTGGCGCGAAACTCCCAGGAATTTCCGTCCCGCACGACCGCGATGAGAATGCCCTCGGCGTACTCGGTATGAGCCTTCAGCTCGGCCACCGCCATCGCGATCAGTTCGGCTTCGGTCTTGCTCGGCTTGCTCATCCGGTTGGTCCCTGCATCAAACGTCCACGACGACGCTTTTATCCAGCTTGTGGCCCCACGCCAACATTCCCTTGCCGGGGATCAGACGCCTCGCCGGATCACCACACCACATTCTGATCCCGCGCTCCGCCCCAGACAGCCCACGCGACCATCCTCCACGGCCGCCCCCATCGGAGCGATGGACGGCCGGCAGCGAACTGCCCGCTCTTTCGGCAGGCCGGACGCCGCCCCCCGAACCCGGGTTTAGCCAGCGCCGCCAGACTGTTGCCGGCGCGTCAATGTGTCCATTTTCCGATTGACGGCAGGACGGCGCGCTGAAATGGTGCCCCCGCTTTCAGGCCCAGCGCGGCCGATGGGCGCTCGCCCTTCATACAAGCGCCGAACAAGAGCTGAAGGCATCGAGGGGGAGGACGTTTCGTTGGATTCGCTTCAAGCGCGCCGTCATGACGACATGCACGTTCTGCGTGATCGCGAAGCCGTGCCTCCTGAGAGCTCAGGCGCGCTCGTCTGACAGCGCCCGCAGCGGAGACAATGATGCGCCCCTTGTTGGCAATCAGTAACGCCATCGATCAGCTCAACGAAAAGATCGGTTACGTCTGCAATGTCATGGTGCTGCTGGCCTGCCTGGTCAGCGCGATCAACGCCATGATCCGCTATGCCTTCAGCTACTCGTCGAACGGCTGGCTGGAATTGCAGTGGTACATGTTCGCGCTGCTGGTCATGTTCGGCGCCTCCTACACCTTCCGGCGCAACGAGCATGTTCGGGTGGAGCTGCTCTATCTCTATCTGTCCGAGCGCGGCCAACTCTGGCTCGATCTGATCGGCACGCTGTTCTTCCTGATCCCGACCTGCCTGCTGCTGGCCTACCTGTCCTGGCCGTTCTTCATGCAGTCCTATTCGGTCAACGAGATGTCGGCCAATGCCGGCGGCCTGCTTCGCTGGCCGGTGAAGTTCGCCATCCCCGCGGGCTTCGTGATGCTGGCGCTGCAGGGCCTCTCCGAGGTGATCAAGCGCGCCGCCGCGCTGCGCGGTGAAGTGACGATCGACGCCAAATACGAGAGGCCGACGCAATGATTACGCTGGAGATGATGCCGCCGCTGATGTTCGGCGGCCTGGTCCTGGCGATGCTGATCGGCTTCCCGGTGGCGTTCACGCTCGCCGCCGTCGGCCTGTCGTTCGGCTTCCTCGCCATCGACTTAGGGTTCTTCGACCTCAACTTCCTGCAGGCGATTCCGGGCCGCATCTTCGGCAGCGTGCTCGCCAACGACCTGCTGCTCGCGATCCCGTTCTTCACCTTCATGGGTGCGATCCTGGAGAGATGCGGGCTCGCCGAGGACATGCTGGATTCGATGGGCCAGCTATTCGGGCCGATCCGAGGCGGCCTCGGCTATTCCGTCATCATCGTCGGCTTCATCCTCGGCGCCATCACCGGGACGGTGGCGGCACAGGTGATCGCGATGGCGATGATCTCGATGCCCGTGATGATGCGCTACGGCTACAACATGCGCTACATCACCGGCGTGCTCGCGGCGTCCGGCACCATCACCCAGCTGGTGCCGCCGTCACTGGTGCTGATCGTGCTGGCCGACCAGCTCGGCAAGTCGGTCGGCGACATGTATCTCGGCGCCTGGGGCCCCTCGATCTTCCAGGTCGTGCTGTTCGCCGGCTACACCTTCGCGCTCGGCCTGGTCAAGCCGGGCCACCTGCCGCCGGTGCCGAAGGAGGCGCGTACGCTGACCGGCTGGGCGCTGTGGAAGAAGTGCCTGATGGGCATCATTCCCTCGGCGGTGCTGATCTTTGTCGTGCTCGGCACCATGATGATGGGCCTGGCCACGCCGACGGAAGCCGGCGCCATGGGCGCGGTCGGCGCGATCGTGCTGGCGGTGATCCACCACAAGGAGTTCACCAAAAGCGATCGCAGCATCCTGATCGTCGGCGTCGTCGCCGCCGGCATCGGCACCATCATCGCGATGCTGTTCACCGAGAACCTCGCGTTCAAGCTCTCTTTCGCGGTCACCTATCTCGCGGTTGCCTGGCTCTGCATCCGCGCCGTCGCCCTCCCCGACCTGCGCGACCTGATCAAGCAGGGCTACGAGACAACCATGCGCATCACCTGCATGGTCACTTTCATCCTGATCGGCTCGACCTGCTTCTCGGTGGTGTTCCAGGGCGTCTCCGGCGGCGAATGGCTGGAGCACCTGCTCACCTCCCTGCCCGGCGGCGTCTGGGGCTTCCTGATCTTCATCAACATCTTCATCTTCTTCCTGGCCTTCTTCCTCGACTTCTTCGAGATCGCCTTCATCATCCTGCCGATGATCGCACCGATCGCGCAGAAGATCCTGGCGCCGGTGGTCGGCCCGGAGGCCGCCCTGATCTGGTTCGGCGTCATGCTGTGCGTGAACATGCAGACCTCGTTCCTGCATCCGCCGTTCGGCTTCGCGCTGTTCTACCTGCGCGGCGTCGCGCCGAAGGAAGTGAAGAGCTCCGACATCTATTGGGGCGCGATGCCATGGATCGGCCTGCAGGCGATCATGGTGCTGCTCGTAATCGCGTTCCCGGTCACGGTGACCGGCCTGCTCGACAAGCCGGTCCAGGTCGACCTCGACAAGGTCAAGATCGAGGTGCCGCAGATCGATCTGCCGCCGCTGGATTTCGGCGCGCCGAAGCAGTAGACGGCGGCTCCGACCGAATGAAGAAAACCCCGGAAGCTCCGCTTCCGGGGTTTTTGTTTGGGGCCGCCTCTTTTGTTTGGGACCTGTTTGGGACCGTCTCTATCAGCGCGTCATTGCGAGGCGCCCTTGCGCCGAAGCAATCCAGGGGCACGCGCGCAGCCCTGGATTGCCTCGCTGCGCTCGCAACGACGGAATCTCGCTCAGCTCTGCGACCGCCGGGCCATGAAGTTGTCGTAGCCGACCTCGGCGACCTGGAACCAGGAATAGCCCGCACCCGAATAGGCCGTGAGCGAGTCCAGCGCCTTCTTGAAGTTTGGATTGCCGGCGGCGACCTCGGCATGCAGCTCCTTGGCGGCCTTGAACGAGGCTTCCATGACCGGGACCGGGAACGGATGCAGCTTGGCGCCGCCGGCGATCAGCTTGCGCAGCGCCAGCGGGTTGGCGGAATCGTACTTGGCCATCATCCAGTTGTTGGAGTAGTGGCCGGCCTGCTCAAGCAGCTTCTGATAGTGCTTGGGCAGCGCGTTCCACTTGTCGAGATTGATCATGGCGAGCAGCATCGGCCCGCCCTCCCACCAGCCGGGGAAGTAGTAGTGCGGCGCGACCTTGTAGAGGCCGAGCTTCTCGTCGTCATAGGGACCGACCCATTCGGCGGCGTCGATCGTGCCCTTCTCCAGCGCCGGATAGATGTCGCCGCCGGCGATCTGCTGCGGCACCGCGCCGAGCTTCTGCAGCACCCGCCCGGCAAAACCGCCGATGCGGAATTTCATGCCGTTGAGATCGTCGACGGAGTTGACCTCCTTGCGGAACCAGCCGCCCATCTGGCAGCCGGTGTTGCCGGCCAGCAGCGAGGTGACGTTGTAGCTCTTGTAGAACTCGTTGAGGATCTCCTTGCCCCCGCCCATCAGGTACCAGGCCTGGTTGATGCGCATGTTCGGGCCGAACGGCACCGCCGAGCCGAAGGTGAAGGTCGGGTCCTTGCCGAAATAATAGTAGGACGCGGTGTGGCCCATCTCGACGGTGCCGTTCTGCACGGCGTCGAGCACCTGCAGGCCGGGCACGATCTCGCCGGCTGCGAAGGTCTGGATCTGGAATTTGTTGTCGGTCGCCTCACCAATCATCTTGGCCATGATCTCGGCGCCGCCATGCAGCGTGTCGAGCGATTTCGGCCAGCTCGTGGTCATGCGCCATTTGATCTCCGGCATCGATTGCGCGATCGCGGGCGATGCGATCGCGGCGGCGCCGGCAGCGCCGAGCCCGGTGACCTTGATGAAGTCTCTCCGCTTCATGCTCTTTCCTCCCTTGGGGTGATTGTGTTCGTTTCCTGGGCAGCCTTCTTGCGAGGCTTAGTTCCAGTGTGGATCAAAGTGCGTCGGAGTGCCATTGCAAAACGATGTCGCAATGCAACGCAAAAGCCCGGCCTCTTGCGAGGCCGGGCTCAATGTCTATCCGCCGATCGAAATGCTGAAGATCAGCCGCGGGTGCGCGAGCGGATCATGAAGCTGTCGTAGGTGTATTCGGCGACCTGCCACCACAGATATTCGTCCGAGCGGTAGGCCTGCATGGCATCGATCGACTTCTTGAAGTCGGGATTCTTGGCCGAGATCTCGCCCCAAAGCTCGTTGGTCGCCTTGAGACAGGCTTCCAGCACCTCGTTCGTGAAAGGACGCAACTGGGTGCCGCCGGCGACCAGGCGCTTCAGCGCCGACGGGTTCTGCATGTCGTAGCGCGCCGCCATCCAAGTGTTCGCGGCCATGGTCGCGTTGGTCAGGATCGCCTGGTAGCTCTTGGGCAGCGAATTCCACTTGTCCAGGTTGGTGTAGGCATGGACGGTCGGACCGCCTTCCCACCAACCCGGATAGTAGTAGTACTTGGCCACCTTCTGGAAGCCGAGCTTCTCGTCGTCATAGGGGCCGACCCACTCGGCCGCGTCGATGGTGCCCTTCTCCAGCGCCGGGTAGATGTCGCCACCGGCGAGCTGCTGCGGCACGACGCCGAGCTTCTGCAGCACCTGGCCGGCGATGCCGCCGATGCGGAATTTCAGGCCCGAGAGGTCGGCGGCGGTCTTGATCTCCTTGCGGAACCAACCGCCCATCTGGGTGCCGGTGTTGCCGCAGGGAAAGCCGATCACGCCGAACTTCTTGTAGAACTCGTTGGCGAGCTCGTTGCCGCCGCCCTGATACAGCCAGGAGTTCTGCTGCCGGGCATTGAGGCCGAACGGCACCGAAGCGAAGATCGCGAAGGTCGGGTCCTTGCCGACGTAGTAATACGACACCGTGTGGCACATCTCGACGGTGCCGTTGGCGGTCGCGTCCAGCGCCTGTAGGCCGGGAACGATTTCGCCGGCCGCGAACACCTGGATCTGGAACTTGTTGTCGGTCATTTCGGCGACGTACTTGGCCAGCTCGGTGGCGCCGCCATAGATCGTGTCGAGCGACTTCGGGAAGCTCGAGGTCAACCGCCACTTGATCTCGGGCGACGACTGCGCGATCGCCGGCGAGGCGATGGCCCCCGTCGCCGCGGCACCGGCGGCCGAAACCTTCAGAAAATCACGACGCTTCATATTAGGGCATCTCCTTGTTGGGGGCGTTTCCCGTTGAAAAAGCATTTATCCGCCGATGCGATTGGCCGCACACGGTCGAAGGCGATCCGGGCCGGGCTTTAGCACGGAACCGGTTAAGCGAAAACGCGACGTTGGAATGACAAACGGTCCAATAGTCGCACGCGCTTCGCTGCAGTGCATCAAGCAGCGACGATGGCGTCCTTGAGCTGATCCCGCACCGACGCGGCGATGGCCCGGTAGATCGCGGCATGCGGACCCTTCGGCTCGCTCTCGACCACCGGGTTGCCGGCGTCCGACGTCGAGCGGATGTCCATGTGCAACGGGATCTCGCCGAGGAACGGCACGCCGAGCCGCTCGGCCTCGTGGCGCGCGCCGCCATGACCGAAGATGTCGGACCGGGTGCCGCATTGCGGGCACTGGAAGTAGCTCATGTTCTCGATGATGCCGAGCACGGGCACGTTGACCTTGCGGAACATCGCAAGCCCGCGGCGGGCGTCGATCAGCGACAGGTCCTGCGGCGTCGACACGATCACGGCACCCTTCAGCGGCACGTTCTGCGCCAGGGTCAGCTGGGCATCGCCGGTGCCCGGCGGCATGTCGACGACGAGCACGTCGAGCGTGCCCCAGGCGACGTCGCGCAGCATCTGGTTGATCGCCGACATCACCATCGGGCCGCGCCAGATCATCGGGCTGTCCTCGTCGACGAGAAAGCCGATCGACATGATCGACAGGCCGAACCGCGACAGCGGAATCATCTTCTTGTCGTCGGTGAGCTTGGGCTTTTCCTGCAGGCCGGTCAGCCGCGGCACCGAGGGGCCGTAGATGTCGGCGTCGAGCAGCCCGACCTTGAGGCCGAGGTCGCGCAG
Source organism: Bradyrhizobium sp. SZCCHNR1098 (assembly GCF_032489375.1). NCBI lineage: Bacteria > Pseudomonadati > Pseudomonadota > Alphaproteobacteria > Hyphomicrobiales > Nitrobacteraceae > Bradyrhizobium > Bradyrhizobium sp. SZCCHNR1098. The sequence goes on along the minus strand of NZ_JAUEXY010000006.1, from coordinate 193,261 downwards.
GCCCAGCGCGAGATTGATCGCGGTGGTCGACTTGCCGACACCGCCCTTTCCGGAGGCGACGGCGATGACCGCCGCGATGCCCGGGATCGGAGCCTGCCGGGACATCGGCGAGTCGGCCGGATGCTGGTGCTGATGCGGACGATGCGCCGCGACCGGCTGCACGCCGCCCTGTCGCGGCGGCGGGGCGGCAGCGCCCGCCTTGCGCTCGGCGGTCAGCGCGATCATTGCCATGGTCACGCCGGGAATGGCGCGCACGGCGGCTTCGGCTTTCGCGCGGGTGTCTTCCCAGGCGCGGGCCTCGCTGGCCTCGACATTGATCGAGAAGAACACCTTGCCGTCATTGGCCGTGATCGGCGACAGCACGCCGGCGTCCGGCAGCGCCACGCCGCGTGGCGAGCGGACCCGCTTGAGTGCCTCGATAACCTGCTGCTGCGTCACGCTCACGGCGCGTCTCCTGAAGAAGTTCAGAACGCGCCACATCGTCGCGCCCTATCCTGTTGACCGGACATGATCTTCCGTCGTCCGCGACGGGACCGCCCCGGCCCTGCGTTGCGCTGCCTCATAAAGCCGGCCGGCTCAAAACGCCACCTTGGTTCCGATGTCGCCGGCGGTCTCCACCGGCGCGTCGTCGGCCTGCTCCTTGGCCGCCTCGTAATTGAGCTCGATCGTCACGCCGTTGGGGTCGCGCACGAAGATCTGCCACAGCTCGCCGCCGGGCACCTGGCGGGCATCGAACGGCATGCCCTTGGCGGCGAGCCGCGCCTTCATGCCGGCAAAGCCGCGGCTGACAAAGGCGACATGGTGGACGACGCCAGAGTCCGGCTTCTGTGCCTCCGAGGTCGGCGAGATGTCGACCAGGTGCACCACCGGGCGGCCCTCGCTGTACATCCAGGCGCCAGGAAAGGCGAAGTTCGGCCGGGCGCCGTTCTCGAGCCCGAGCACGTCTTCATAGAAGCGCACCGTCTCGGCGAGGTTGCGGGTCCGGATGTTGAAATGATCGAGCACGCCGACGCTGACGCTCATGCGAGATACTCCCTGGCTGGTTCGTTGGTTGACTGGATTTCGTTGCCGGATGACGGCTTTGCAAGCCGTCATGATGATGCCTCTTTAGCACGGGCGGACGTTTTCGCATCCGTCACGAAGCCGTTGCCCCTGTTTCGCAAGCGGCTATGGTGCGGCGTCCAGCGCCGCCGCCGGAACCCGGCCGGCCGCTGATGTTTTCCGTCAAGAACGGCCCGGCCCTCTCAAGGCTGTCGGCAGAACCCCAAGGTCAAGGTAGCTCATATGGCTAAAGTCGCTTTCATCGGTCTCGGCGTCATGGGTTTCCCCATGGCAGGACATCTCGTGAAGAAGGGCGGTCACGAGGTCACGGTCTACAACCGTACCGCGGCCAAGGCGAAGGAATGGGCTGACAAGTTCGGCGGCAAGACCGCCGCGACGCCGAAGCAGGCCGCCGAGGGCCAGGACTTCGTGATGTGCTGCGTCGGCAACGACAACGATCTGCGCGCGGTCACGATCGGCCCCGACGGCGCCTTCGCCGGCATGGCCAAGGGCGCGACCTTCGTCGACCACACCACGGCGTCGGCTGAAGTGGCGCGGGAGCTCGATGCCGCAGCCACCAAGGCCGGCTTCAAATTCATCGACGCGCCCGTCTCCGGCGGCCAGGCCGGCGCCGAGAACGGCGTGCTGACGGTGATGTGCGGCGGCACGCAGGATGCCTATGCCGGCGCCGAGCCGGTGATCGCGGCCTATGCCCGGATGTGCAAGCTGCTGGGACCGGCGGGCTCCGGCCAGCTGACCAAGATGGTCAACCAGATCTGCATCGCCGGCCTCGTGCAGGGCCTGTCCGAGGGCATCCATTTCGCGAAGAAGTCGGGCTTGGACGTGCCCGCCGTGATCGAGACCATCTCCAAGGGCGCCGCCCAGTCCTGGCAGATGGAGAACCGCTACAAGACCATGAACGACGGCAAGTATGACTTTGGTTTTGCGGTGGAATGGATGCGCAAGGACCTGTCGATCTGCCTCAGCGAAGCGCGCCGCAACGGCGCCCATCTGCCGGTGACCGCGCTGGTCGACCAGTTCTATTCCGAGGTCGAGAAGCTCGGCGGCAAGCGCTGGGACACGTCGAGCCTGCTGGCCCGCCTGGAGAAGTAATCCGCGATCGCGATCCGATGAACGTGCCGCCGCGCGCTTCGAGCGGCGGCACGTTTATTTCTGCCCCGTGACGACCAACTGGCTCGTCATCGCCGTCGGCCGGGACCTCGCGCGCCCTATCTGACCCGTATCAGCCGGCGCCATTGCGCACCCTCCGACTCGCTGATACCCGTTGCAATCGCCAATCGTTCGCATGTGTTGCCGAACAGAGACAGGCTTGACCAGAAGAGAAGATATGTAATGTTATAACATTACATATCTAACGTTCTGCGTTAGCTCTCGTCCCGGTCACAAGAGCGCTGGAGGGGGCGCGGACACCGGCATGGCCGGACCGCGGGTGGGGGAATCGGAATGAGCATGCGGGACGTCCGGGGTTTGATTGCGTTGGCGGGGCTCGTTGCGGCGGTCTTCTGCGCAGCCGTTCCGCTGGCCCATGCGCAGCAGGCAGCAAATCCTGGCGTGAGGCCGGCGGCCGACACGCTGCTGCCAGACGTCACCGTCGATGCGCCGCGCCAGCGACAGGCTGCCGGCCGTTCGCCGCCACCGGTCAGAACAGCCAGCGGGACGGTACACCCCATGCCCCGAGGCACAGCGACGCCACCGCCGGCAGCCGCGCCATCGCCCCACGCCTCCGCCTCCCCAGCGGCGACGCCGCTCAACGGCAATGCGGCTCCGGCGGTCGGCGGCCGGCTGGGCCTGATCGCGCGCGAGGCGCCGGCATCGATCGAGGTCGTGGGTGCAGCGACGCTGCGCGAGCAGGGCTATCACACCACCGTCGATGCGGTGAAAGGCGCCGCCGGCGTCAGCGCCGGCGATGCCCCGAACGACGTCGGCTTTGCCATGCGCGGCTTCCAGGGCAACCAGGTCAACGTCCTCTACAATGGCATCAACATCGGGCCGACCGGCTTCACCGCGCTGACGATGGAGACCTTCAACCTCGACCGTGTCGAGTTTCTCAAAGGCCCCTCCTCGCTGATCTCCGGCCAGGGCGCGGTCGGCGGCACCATCAACTTCGCGACCAAGGCGCCGCACAACGGACCGGTCCAGAACGAGGCTTTCATAGGCTTCGACCAGCGCGGCACGTTCCGCAGCGGCTTTGGCTCCGGCGGCGGCACCGCGATCGAGGGCCTGGACTATCGCTTCGATATCAGCCGAACGAAAGAGGTCGGCTTCATCGACGACACCGAGTTCAAGAACGTCCATGTCTCGGGCCAGCTCGACTACCGACTGTCCGACAGTTTCAAGACCTTCTTTGCCGCCGAGTTCAAGGACTACAAGGCCAAGCCCTACGAAGGCACGCCGTTGGTGCCGGTCACCTACAGCGGCGCCAACGCGACCAGCGGCATCGTGTCGGGCACCAAGATATCCGCCTACAACGGCAGCGATCTCGGCGCCGTCACGATAGACGGCCGCACGCTGTCGACCAACTACAACGTCGTCGACGGCCACAAGACGATCAAGGAATCCTGGGTGCGCAGCGGGTTCGAATGGAACCTCAGCAACGACGTCAGGCTGCGGAGCCAGATCTACAACTACAATGCCAGCCGCGACTGGTACAACAACGAGGTCTCGGCCTTCAACGCCGACACCGGCCGAGTCGATCGCGAGCGCTTCTTCGTCCACCACAACCATAACATGGTCGGCAACACCACCGACATGACCTGGAACGGCAGCATCTTCGGTCTCGCCAACCGCTTGGTCACCTCGGTCGAGAGCTCGCATACCGACTTCACGCGGCCGGGCGCTGCGAATTTCTTTCACGACACCGTGCCGCTGGTCGGGTTCGACAGGAGCGTCTTTGGAACTCTGACGACACAGCTGCAGACCGCCACGATCGACAGCGTCGCCCTGAACCTCGAGGACCGGCTGAAGCTCACCGATACGTTCGCCCTGGTCGGCGGCCTGCGCTACAATCCGTTCTCGCTCGACCGCAACTCGGTCGACAGGAATGGCGCGGTGAAAAGTGGCTTCCCCTATTCGAAGAGCTGGCAGCCGGTCACCGGCCGCATCGGCTACACGTGGGAGGCGCTACCCGGCACCACCTTCTACAGCCAATATGCGACGGCCACCGACATCTCGGCCGACAGCATCTTCATCTTGAGTCCGACGCAGAACCTCGCGCTGTCCGACTCCCGCAGCTACGAGACCGGCGTCAAGCAGCTGCTGTGGAACGGTCGCGCGGAGTGGACCTTCTCGGCCTTCGACATCGCGCGCAACAACGTCTACAGCGCCCAGGCCGGCCAGCAGCTCAACCTCGCCGGCAAGGTGAAATCGCAGGGCATCGAGGTCGCGGCCGCCGTGCGGCCGACGCCGGAGAGCAAGCTATGGGGCAACGTCGCCTATGTCCGCGCCCGCTATGCCGACTATGATCTCGCGGGCGGCGGCTCGTTCTCGGGCAACACGCCGCCCAACATTCCCGCCATCATCGTCAATGGTGGCGGCTCCTACCGCTTCCTCAATCCCGGCTGGTGGCCGGTCGAGCTCGGCTTCTCGGTTCGTCACGTCGGCGACCGCTGGAGCACCGATGCCAACACGGTGAAGCTAAACGCCTACACCACCGCCGATCTGTTCGCCTTCGTCGATCTGCCGAAGGTGCCGATGTTCGCCACCGCGACCAGCACGCGCCTCGCCTTGCGCATCCGCAACGTCACCGACAGGCGCTACGCAGCCTGGAGCGATCCGTTCTATCCCGACCAGATCTTCCTCGGCGCGCCGCGCACCTACGAGGTCGAGGCCTCGTTCAAGTTCTGATGACAGCATGATCCAGGCGCTGATCCTCATGCACCGCTGGTTGAGCATCCCGCTCGGTCCGCTGTTCGTGCTGTGGTTCGCGACCGGGATCGTGATGCACTACGTGCCATTCCCGGCGCAGACCGAGAGCGATCGCTTCGCCGCGCTGCCGGTGCTCGACATCGCCGTGTCGCTGCGCAGTCCCGCGGAGGCCCTCGCCGCTGGTGGCATCGATCATCCCGCCCGCATCCGGCTGTTTCAGCGCGTGGATGGTCCGGTCTATGTCATCTCGGCCGCCGGCCTCAGCGCGGCCTTTCATGCCGACACGCTGGCCGCAGCCGACGTGAACGATCCCGGTCTCGCACTATCGGTGGCACGCGCAGCAGCCCAGCGACGCGGGCTCGAGGCCGATCGCGCCGCCATCGCAGCGCTGGACAGCTACGATCAATGGACGGTGCCGAACCGGTTCGATGTGCATCGTCCGCTGCACCGGATCGCGCTCCACGATCCCGACGGGACCGAGCTGTACGTGTCGTCGAAGACCGGCGAGGTCGTGCTCGACACGACACGCTTCGAACGCGCCTGGAACTACGTCGGCAGCGTTGTCCATTGGATCTATCCAACCGTCCTGCGCAAGGACTGGGCGGCCTGGAACGTCGTCGTGTGGTGGCTATCGCTCGCGGCCGTCATCGCCGCCGTGACCGGCGCCCTGCTCGGTCCGATGAGGCTGCGACCTCGCGAGGCGCGGCTGTGCTCGCGCTACCGCGGCTGGCACCTGTGGCATCATTGGGCTGGTCTGCTCTGCATGCAGTTCGTGCTGACCTGGATGGTCAGCGGTTGGCTGTCGATGGACCATGGCAGGCTGTTCGCGACCGGCCATCTGACGCCGTCCGAGGAAGCCATCCTGGTCGGCACACCGGATTGGAGCCGCCTGACTGCGGTTGCACTCGCGGCGGTGCATGGCGAGGCTCGCGAGATCGAGTGGTTCGCCTTCGGCGGCCGCCTCCATCAGCGCACCCGGCGAGCGCCGGGCCAGCAGCAGATTTCGGTGCTGGACGGCGCTTCGGCAAGGATCATCGGACGCTTCCTGCAGCCGGCCGACGTCAATGCCGCAACGTCCCGCCTGGGCCACGATTGCGCGCGCTCGACCGAAGTCGAGCCGGGCGACGACTATCCGTTCGTCTCCGATGTGCCGGGCGCGCCGGTCCATCGCGTGATCTGCGGCGACACCTGGTATCATGTCGACGCCGCCTCCGGCGCGGTGCTCGAGAAGCTCGATCCGTCCCGACGCGCCTATCGGTGGCTCTATCAGGCGCTGCACACGCTCGACTTTCCGGCCCTGCTCGCCCATGCGGCGCTGCGCACGGTTCTCATCGTCGGCCTTTGCGCGATCGGCCTCGTCTTCAGCATCACGGGCGTGGTGATCGGCTGGCGCCGCCTGCGAATGAAGCTCCGCTGAGCCTCGCACAATGGTTAATTTAACGCGCGGTTAACGCAAATTTTTCGTTGTCTATAATCCGTCTTAAGGATTTGGGCCCAGTTATAGACAATGCAGAAAGCAGCCCGTGCGTCCCGGGCAGGATTTGTGTTGTTTGATGAGTAAACCCGCTGAAAAGCCTGAGGTCGTCGAGCTTCCGGCAGATCCGCCGGCGCTTGCACCGGCAAGCCAGCGCCGGGCCGCGCAGCAGCGGGTGCGCGAAGCGCGCGACCGGTTAACGTCGACATCGGGAACGCGTCCGGCCTTCGATCGCGAGCTGCTGCGCCAATACGCGCAGACCCGCATCTCCGCCTCCTACATCGTCGTGCTGCTGGTGGTCGCAACCGGCCTGATGCTGAGCGCCTGGCTCCATACGCTGGCGGCCGGCGCCTGGACGGCCGGCGTGCTTTGCATCCACGCTGCGATCGTCCGCAACTGCTCGAACTTTCTCGCCGACCAGCCGTCGATGGCGGCGACGCGGCGTTGGCGCACGCGCTTCGTGCTGCTCGACCTGCTCTACGGCGTGTGCTGGATGGCGATCCTGATCCACCCCGCACTCGCGGCGGTGTCAGGCACGCTGATGATGTTCCTGATGCTGCTGGTGATCGCCGTCTCCAGCATGCTCGCTGCCAACCTGCCCGTCGCAGCCGTCGCGGTCACCGCACCAGTCACGGTCGCGATCACCCTCAGCCTCGTGCTGTCGGGCACGTTCGACAATTACCTGCTGGCCGGATTCGCGGTCGCAGCAGAAGGCTATTTCGTGCTGCTCGCCCATCAGCTGCATTCGACCACGCTCGCCACGCTCGAAGCACGCGCCGAGAAGGACGCCCTGATCGGCGAGCTCGAGCAGGCCAAAGCGATCTCCGACGAGGCGCGCTACCGGGCAGAAGCGGCCAACGTTGCCAAGTCGCGCTTCCTCGCGCAGATGAGTCACGAGCTGCGCACGCCGCTGAACGCCATCCTCGGCTTTTCCGAGGTGATGAAGAGCGAGATCTTCGGAACGCACGCGGTGCCGGTCTACAAGGAATATTCGGCCGACATCCACAATTCCGGCGTCCACCTGCTCAACCTGATCAACGAGATCCTCGATCTCTCGCGCATCGAGGCCGGCCGCTACGAGCTCAACGAGGAAGCCGTGGCGCTCGTGCACGTGATCGCCGACTGCCATCATCTCCTGAAGCTGCGCGCCACGAGCCGCGGCATCACCATTCACGAGGTGTTCGAGCGGAAGATGCCGCGGCTGTGGGCGGACGAGCGCGCGATCCGCCAGGTCGTGCTCAACCTGCTCTCCAACGCCATCAAGTTCACGCCGCAGGGCGGCGACATCTGGCTCAAGGCCGGCTGGACAGCCTCGGGCGGGCAATATCTCAGCGTCAAGGACACCGGCTCGGGCATCCCCGAGAACGAGATTCCGATCGTGCTCGCCTCGTTCGGCCAGGGCTCCAACTCGATCAAGTCGGCCGAACAGGGGGCCGGGCTCGGCCTGCCGATCGCCAAGAACCTGATCGAGATGCATGGCGGCACGTTCACGCTGAAATCGAAGGTCCGCATCGGCACCGAGGTGATCGTCACCTTCCCGCCGGAGCGGGTGATGTCGGCGCTCGCTCCGCTGTCGGACGAGGCCCCGCCATTGCAGCCGGAGCATGCGATCGCCCCCGCTAAGGAGAAGCGCCGGGTGCGCAAGCCGATCATGAATGCCGGAACGGGACTGTGAGATGATTGCACTTGCACGACAGTGGCAGAACCTTTCAAACTCGCTCCATGAGCCAGGATACGCCCTGCATCGCCGTCTGCATGATCGACCCGAAGACGAAGCTCTGCTTCGGTTGCGGACGCACGCTGCCGGAGATCGCCCGCTGGGGCCGCATGTCGCGCGACGAGCGGCTGGCGCTGATGGACGGGCTGCCGTCCCGCATGCACGACGCCGGCCTGCCCGCGCTGGCGCGTCGGCACGACTGAGCGCCTCCGTGCCGACGGGAGGCGCGGCATGAACAAGATCGCGCTCGTTCTCGTCACCATGGTGCTCACCGCGGGCGCCGTGATCGTCTACAAGGATCCCGAGCAGGCGGCGCTCGCAAGCGACACCGTGTCGGAGGTTCTGCGCAGCCGCGTGCTCAGAGCCAAGGCGAGCCCTCCGACCAACGCGGTCGAGATCGAGCGCACCAGAGGCGGTGAGTTCGCGTTGCGCGCCAAGATCAACGGCGTCACCGCGCCGATGGTGGTCGACACCGGCGCCACATCGGTAGTTCTGACCTACGAGACCGCCAAGGCCGCAGGCCTGCCGCTCGAACTGCTCGCCTACGACGTCGACGTCGAGACCGCCGGCGGTCACACCAAGGCGGCGCGCCTGACCTTGGACCGGCTTGCGATCGGCAAACTGGTGGAACGCTCGGTTCCGGCCTTGGTAGTGCCGCACGGCCAGATGAAGACCAATTTGCTCGGCATGAGCTTCCTCGACCGGCTGGAGCGCTGGGAAGTGCGCTCCGACCGGCTGATGCTGCACGGCTTTCCCGACCGCAGCTGAGGCCCAGCGCCTCGTTGCAGCCCTGCCGGAGGAGAATGCGCTCGCGCGACAGACCGTCACCGAGTTGCTGCCGCCGGCCTGATCCGCTCAGGCGAGCGCCGCAACCGCCGGACGATCCTCGACCATTGCCACCGCCTCGCGCAGCACCTCGATGCCGGCGTCCGGCTTGACTCCACGTTCGGCAAGATGGCGGCGGAAGGCGCGCGCCCCCGGCACCGCATGATAGGCCCCGACGAGATGCCGCGTCATCGCGTGCAGCCGCGTGCCCTGCCCGAGCTGATGTTCGATATAAGGCTCCAGCGCCGCCAGCGCCTCTTGCATCGACAGATGCGGCGCGGCCTCACCGAACAGCATGGGATCGACATCGAGCAGCCGCCACGGCTCCTGATAGGCAGCTCGCCCGAGCATCACGCCATCGACATGCGCGAGATGACCTTGCGCAGCCTCGATGCTGCCGATGCCGCCATTGATGATGACCGGCACGTGCGGCAGCCTCGCCTTCAGCCGGTACACCCTGTCGTAGTCGAGCGGCGGGACGTCACGGTTCTCCTTCGGCGACAAGCCGTCCAGCCACGCCTTGCGCGCGTGCACGATCAGCGCGTCTGCGCCGCTGTCGACGACCGCGTCCGCCAGCATATCGAGTGCGATTTCCGGATCCTGATCGTCGATGCCGATGCGGCACTTCACCGTGACGGGAATGCGAACGGCGTGCTTCATCGCGGCGACGCAGGCGGCGACGAGCCCAGGCTCGGCCATCAAACAGGCCCCGAAGCGGCCGTCCTTCACCCGGTCCGATGGGCAGCCGACATTGAGATTGATCTCATCGTAGCCGAACTCCTCGCCGATCTTGGCTGACGTCGCGAGATCGCCGGGATCGGAGCCGCCGAGCTGCAGCGCCACCGGATGCTCGCTTCGATCGAAGCCGAGCAGCCGCTGGCGGTCGCCATGTATCACGGCGCCGGTGGTGACCATCTCGGTATAGAGCAGCGCCCGGCGCGACAGCAGCCGATGGAACACGCGGCAGTGCCGGTCGGTCCAATCCATCATGGGCGCCACGGCAAATCTATGTAATTGATATTGCTTCATTTTTCGAGCATAATCAACTCGTAAGGTCGCCTCGTGTGCACTCTATTCTACGCCACAGCGCGATGTTTTTTCCGGCTTTTTGCCGCCTCAGTGCACACGGAGCGCACACGCGTGGCAACTATCACCAGACTGAAATCCGGCTCTTGGAGAGCCCAAGTCCGACGAAAGGGGAAATATGTCAACGGGACGTTTCTCCGCCGAAAGGATGCCGAGGAATGGGCCATCGATATCGAGCGGCGGATCGATCGCCAAGAACCGACAACGACGCAAAAGTCCCGCGACGTCCAACTCTTCGGCGATCTCGTCACGCTTCATCGTCAAGATTTGGCCGAGGTGGGAAAGGACATTGGTCGCTCCAAAACTGCGAGCCTCATCTTCCTGAACGAAAGACTTGGGCATCTTCGTCTTCCAGAGCTTGATCGAGAGCGGTTCATCAAATTTGGAAAAAGAGCGCGCGATGGAGGGGGCCGGCCCGGTGACCGTCGGTATCGATCTTGGATACATCAAAACGATTCTGTCTCGCGCCGCCGCAGTACACGGCATCGTTGTTTCAACCGAACCACTCGACCACGCCCGGATGGCTCCTCGACGTCTCGGGCTCGTCGGAAAAGGCGATGAGCGCAACCGCCGTCCCACGCAAGACGAACTCGATCGTATTATCTCAGCGTTCGAATTAAACAGTCGGCAACAGATCCCAGTCGGTCGTGTGATCCGATTCGCGATCGCAACGGCTATGCGGCAAGATGAAATTGCAAGAGTCGAATGCGCGACTTGATCGTGTCCTGTGGCGTGGTGTAGCTGAGTTGGGGCCACCACGTTCGCCGGCATGGGCCGGATCGATCAGCTGGCGATAGCCGGGAGGCTGACGGTGGGATCATCGCCCAAAGGAGCGATGGTTTCCAGTGTCATGTAGCGGCCGCGCTGGACCGCCCATTCATCGTTCTGTTCGAGCAGAATTGCGCCGACCAGACGGGTGATGGCGTCCTCGTTAGGGAAGATGCCGACCACTTCGGTTCGCCGCTTGATCTCGCCGTTGACGCGTTCGAGCGGATTGGTGGAGTGCAGCTTGGCGCGATGCGGCGCGGGAAAGCTCATGTAGGCCAGCACGTCGGTCTCGGCCTCATCGAGGAACGTCGCAAGCTTGGGCAGTTTGGGGCGCAGCTGATCGGCGACCCTTCGCCATTGGGCGCGCGCCGCTTCGGCGTCGTCCTGGGCAAACGCGGTGGCGATGAAGGCGGAGACGACGCGTCGGCCGCTTTTGCCGGCATGAGCAAGGGCGTTGCGCATGAAGTGCACGCGGCAGCGCTGCCAGCTGGCATTCAGGACTTTGCCGACCGTGGCCTTGATCCCCTCATGGGCGTCGGAGATGACCAGCTTGACGCCGCGCAGGCCGCGTCGCGCCAGCTTGCGCAGGAAGGCGGTCCAGAACGTCTCAGCCTCGGACGGGCCGATGTCCATGCCGAGCACCTCACGCCGGCCGTCGCTGTTGACGCCGACCGCGATGATCACCGCGACCGAGACGATGCGCCCGTTCTGACGCACCTTCACGTAAGTGGCATCGATCCACAGATAGGGCCAATCGCCTTCGATCGGCCGGCTCAGGAAGGCCTTCACCTTGTCGTCGATCTCCGCGCACAGCCGCGACACCTGGCTCTTGGAGATGCCGCTCATCCCCATGGCCTGCACTAGGTCGTCGACCGAACGGGTCGACACGCCCTGGACGTAAGCCTCCTGCACCACCGCAGTGAGCGCCTTCTCGGCCATCCGCCGTGGTTCAAGGAAGCCCGGGAAGTAGGAGCCCTTGCGCAGCTTGGGAATGCGCAGTTCGACGGTGCCGGCCCGGGTCTCCCAGCTGCGATCGCGGTAGCCGTTGCGCTGGACCAGCCGATCCTGGTTCTTCTCCCCATAAGCTGCGCCCGTCAGTCCCTCGACCTCGAGCTCCATCAGCCGGTGGGCGGCAAAGCCGATCATCTCGCGCAAAAGATCGGCATCGGGGGTCTTTTCCACGAGCGCGCGCAGGTTCATCATGTCGTCGGTCATCGGTGGTTCCTCGAATCAGGTTGTGTGCTGCAACCCGACCTTACCGACGAATCACCGATGACTACCGCAAAGCCGCCCGCTCGCTACGGCGCTATTGAGGGCGCGCTTCGCGAGCGGCTTTGCTCCAGCTACACCACCACCTGGGACACGACCGATTCCCGGGCTCGTCGTAGCGTCACGTTTGGTTAAGGCGAATGCATAAGGCCGCCGCCTCAATGCGTTCACATCGCCTTGGCGAGCACGAACAACCGGAAATCCTCGAGCGCCGCGTGCCGATGCGGGGCGACTTCGCGCTGGTAGGTCTCGGTGTCGACGATCGAGCGGAAGGCAGCGAAATCGCCGTATTCATTGATCGCCGCTTCGTCCCAGCGTTTGCCTTGCGGGCCGACCAGGCTCGCCAGGACCGGCCCGGAAAACATCCGCACCAGCGGCTTACCGGCTGCGAGACGCCGGAAGGCCGGTCTATAGCGTTCGTTAAAGGCTTCGCGGCCCGAACAGGGCGCGGCGTCGAAGCCGTCCTCGTAACGCGCATACGCGCGGTAGCGCAGCAGATTGAGCATGTAGACCGGCTGGCCGGGGGGAATCGCGCGCTCGGCGGCGTCGAGGGCTTGCAGCGTGATTTCGATGGCGTTCATGGGACTTCTCGCGGTTTCTAGCGGCGCAGCATGCGCGCTAACGCTCCCCATTTGGCCCATCGGAACGGCCTCTTGTAGCGACCCCGTCGCCATGACTATGTGGACTGAATGTCCACAACAGCCTTGCCTCCCGACCTCTCGCGTCTCCTCGCCTTCGTCCGCGTCGTCGAGGCGGGCTCCTTCGCCGAAGCCGCGCGGCGGGCGGGGACAACCACCTCGGCGATGTCCAAGGCGGTCGCCCGCCTCGAACAGGCTCGCGGAATACGGCTTTTGCATCGCACCACCCATTCGCTGGCGCTGACCGAAGAGGGCGAGCGGCTGATGGCGGCGGGACGCGCGCTGGCCGAAAGTCTCGATCGCGTCCAATCCGCGCTCGGCGAAGCCGCGCGTAACGATGGCGGACGGGTGCGAGTGACCGCCCCCGCCTCGTTCGCGCGTGCCTGCATCCTGCCGCGACTGCCTGCGTTCCTGCGGGAGCGGCCGGAAATCGAGATCGAGATCAAATTCCGCAACGAGATTCTTGATCTCGCAGCGGAAGGCGTCGACATCGCCATCCGCTCAGGACCCCTCGATCGCGCGCCCGGTCATCTGGCGCGGCGGCTTTGCACGTTCTCCTGGATCGCTTGCGCCTCGCCCGCCTATCTGAACGCGCGCGGCGCGCCGGCGACTCCATACGAGCTGTCCGAACATGACCACGTCGGCTTCCGCAATCCCGCGAGCGGGCAGATCCTGACCTGGCGCTTCACCGACCCGCGCGGCAAAAAACTCGTTCGCGTCGCGCCCAAGCCCAAGCACATTTGCGACGACGCGCACGCTTCGGTCGCTTTGATCGCGAATGGGTTCGGCATTGGCTGGGGCCCGGCATGGCTCGTCCACGACGACTTGCGCACAGGTCGGCTCGTCGAAGTGCTTGAGCCGTGGCGCGCGCCAGCGGAGCCCCTATGGATGCTGCGCACCTCGGACCGCCGGCCGCCCCTGCGCACGCAGCGCGTCATGGCGTTCCTCGCTGCGCTTCCCGCCGCGTTCAGCAACAAATCGGGATGAGGCGCCGGCCGTCAGCTGGGCTCTGCGGTCGGCGCGTAGGACGCCAGCCGTTTGGAGGGGAAATCGGGGACAGACCACGATTTCCCCGGCTTCCTGGGCTTCCGCCTGGGCGCGGTCAGCAATCTGCAGCATGCCGGCAACAACGCGCTGCGCGCCGTCTCTCAACTTCGTCCATCCGTGGTCAGTCAATTTGAGATGGGTCAACATGCAGACTGAGCACATCCAAGTTCACCTCGACAGAAGGACACGGCAGTACCTACCCCGAGACGTAGGAGGCACCGGGGGCGCCGTGCAAGAAGCCGTTGGCGAATGGAACGTCCGGATAGATCTCGCGCAAGCGATCCCTGGCGGCCTCAGCTTCCACGCGGCCCGCCAGGACCGCCTGGAATTGCTCGGACACCGCGACCATGTCGCAGGCCTGAGGTGACAGCCGCAGCGATCTCACGCCGCTCTGCGTCAGACGATCGAGATCGCCGAGCAGGTTGCAGCAACCATGCGACAACGTCTGCACGCCATTCATGGTGAGGAACGCTTCATTGTCCAGCGTCGTCACGACGAGGCCGTCCGGATCCTGCTCGCACACGAAGCGGCAATTGTCCTTGGCGAGCTTGTGCAGGCGGGCGTGATAGCAGCGCGCGGAGATCGCGAGCGGCACACGGCCGAAGGCGAACACTTCGATCGCCACCTGCGGCACGGCGCCGGCGATCGCGGCAACCGAGGACAGTGGCAGCTCCGGCGGGAGGCAGATCCGGGTAGCGCCCTGGGCGGCATGAAACGCGGCGCTGGCCTCGTTGTAGATGTTGACGAATGGCCCGATGGCATGCGGCCGACCGGCGATCGATTTGAGGCAGGTGAGGTCGTTGACCTCCACCAGACCGTGGCCAAACTCGGCGAGGCTTGCCGTCTGCCGGCGCTCGCGTCGCAACGACACCAGGACCAGCGAACCCAGCAGCACCTGCTTGCCGGCAGCCATAAGCCGCTCGATGACTTCAGGCAAATGGGGTTCGAAGAACGGCGCGCGCTTAGAGCAGACGACCTCGCCGACCACGACGCGGTCGAGCGGGGCCTCGTCGGCCATACGAAAGTAAAAATCACGCCAGCGCTCGGGCTGCCAATTGTAGAGCACGGGCCCCAGAGTGAGCTGCATTCGGCCTGCGCCTTGTTCCGCCATTGTCATGTCGTCCTAGCGCCAGGTCTTGCGGTAGGCGCCCTGCGTGGTGGCCTGCCCTTCGGTGAACGCCGTGAGGTCGGACGCGTCGGCGGACCGGCCGGCATCGAGCGCTGCCAGCACGCTGCGGAAATGCCGCACGACCCCGTCGACATAGGCGCGGCCGCGCTGGCGGCCCTCGATCTTGAGCGCGGTGACGCCGGCTTCGCGCAAGCCTGCGAGCAGGGTCGTGGCATCGAGGCTGACCGGATCCTCAAAGATGTAGCCAGAACCCTGTGCGGTCGAGAAACGCCCCTTGCACAGCGTTGGATAGCCGGCAGGTTCGTTGCGTCCGAAACGGTTGATTGTGAAAGCGCCAAGCCGCGAGGTCGTGCCCAGTATCGTCTCCTGATAGACGACATGACTGGCCGGCGAGCATACCCCCTGCATGTTCGGCGACTTGCCGGTGGCGTAGGAGGACAGCGAGCAACGCCCCTCGGCCATAACGCATAGTCCGCCAAACACGAACACTTCGGTCTCGCATGCCGTCTCACGGGTGATATCGGCGATCTCGGGCACGCTCAGCACGCGCGGCAGCACCACGCGGCGGGCACCGAAATTCTCGACATAGAACGCAATCGCGTCGACATTCGCCGCCGCCGCCTGCACCGAGACATGCAGTCGCTGTTCGGGATGGCGCCGCGCGGCATAGTGCATCAGCCCGACATCGGCAAGGATCAGCGCGTCGGCTCCGGCCTCGACGGCATCGTCGACCGCGCGACGCCACAGCTCGACGGCGCCGGCGCGCGGGAAGGTGTTGATCGCAACCAGCACCTTGGCGCCGCGCCGATGCGCGAACGTTACTCCTTCGCGCATCTGCTCGCGGCTGAAATTCAGCCCGGGAAAGTTGCGGGCATTGGTCTCGTCGGCGAAGCCGCAATAGACGGCATCGGCACCGGCTTCGACCGCGCTCTTCAGCGCCGCCGGCGTCCCTGCCGGGCAGATCAGCTCCATCGTCGCATCCCGCTTTCGTTCGTCGTTGATCTCAGCAGCGAGTCACGCGCGGCCGCGAGCAGGCGTTGCGCGGGCACGCCGAACGGCCCCGAAAGCGCTGCGATCTCGCCGACCAGATCCAGACCGGCATCGTCGATCGCATTGCGGAGCGCCAGCACCGCCTCGATATCGCCTTCGATGACGAGCTGACGCGAAAACATCAGCGCATCGCCGTCGAGCCGGCCCTCGACCAGCGCCAACAGGCTCACGATCGACGCGGAGATGGAGGCATCGAGGCCGGTGGGCAGCTCGCGCACCGCCGCGAGTTGCGGCTGCTGTGGGCCCGCCTGAATCACGAAAGCGAACGGCAGATCGGTCGGCTTGATGCCAAAGCGCTTTCCGCGATGCGACCCGAGCCGGTCGAGCAGATGCGGATGCCGGCGCAAGAGCCCACGCAGGAAAGCGCCGAGCGCGATCTGCAGGGGCAGCAACGGCAACGGACGCAGCACCTGCCTGAGCAGTGGCGGCAACAGGGGCAGTGAGGTCGAAGACGCGTCCTGAAGAGAGCTCATGGCACAAGCTCTGGCCGGATCGGCGGGGGAAGTATTTGACCCGGAACAAAGATCACACTGATTGTTCCAGCTACGAGGCGTTTTTTGAACGGAGCCTATCGTTGCGACGTGATGTCCCTCGCTTCCGCGAGCTGTCGGATTTCCTGCGCTTTCTCGACGAGCGGGGACAGCTGCGACGCATTCGCGACAGCGTCTCGGTCGTCCACGAGATCACCGAGATCCATCGCCGCGTCATCTCCGCCGAAGGGCCCGTGCTGCTGTTCGAACGGCCGATCAAGGCATGCGGCTCGCTCTCGGCAATGCCGCTCGTCACCAATCTGTTCGGCACCGTGGAGCGGGTGGCCTGGGGCATGGGCGTGCAGCCGGAACGATTGGCGGAGCTCGGCGAGATGATGGCGGAGTTGCGCGCCCCGCAGCCGCCGCGCGACATCAGGGAAGCGCTGCAGAAGCTGCCGCTGGCACGCGCAGCGCTGTCGACCCGGCCGAGGCTGCGATCAGCCGCGCCGGTGCATGAATGTGTCACGATGGGCGATGACATCGACCTGACCACCTTGCCGGCCCAGATCTGCTGGCCGGGCGAGCCGGCGCCGCTGTTGACGTGGCCGCTCGTCATCACCGTGCCGCCGGACGCGTCCGCCGGCGAGCAGGAAAATGTCGGCGTCTACCGCATGCAGGTGCTCGGCCGCGATCGCGCCATCATGCGCTGGCTCGCCCATCGCGGCGGCGCCCGCCACCACCAGCAGTGGCAGGCGCAGGGGCGCGACATGCCGATTGCGGTCGTGATCGGGGCCGATCCGGCCACCATCCTCAGCGCCGTGTTGCCATTGCCCGAGACCATCTCCGAGCTGCGCTTCGCCGGCATCCTGCGCGGCGACCGTCCCGAGCTGGTCGAATGCCTCACCGTGCCCCTGACGGTGCCGGCGGCCGCCGAGATCGTGATCGAGGGCATCGTGTCGGCCACGGAGACCGCGCCGGAGGGGCCCTATGGCGATCACACCGGCTACTACAACGCCGTCGAGAGCTTTCCGGTGCTTCAGGTCACCGCGATCACCACGCGTCGCAGCCCGCTCTATCTGTCGACGTTCACGGGACGCGCGCCGGACGAGCCGTCTCGAATTGGTGAGGCGCTGAACACGCTGTTCGTCCCCTTGATCCGACGACAATTCCCGGAGGTCGTCGACTGCTATCTGCCGCCGGAGGCCTGCTCCTACAGGATCGCCGTAGTAGCGATCGAGAAGCGCTATCCGGGCCAGGCCCGCCGCATCATGCTCGGCCTGTGGTCGATGCTGCCGCAGTTCAGCTACACCAAGCTCCTCATCGTGGTCGACCAAGACATCGACGTCCGCGACTGGCGCGCGGTGATGTGGGCCGTCGCGACGCGCTGCGACTCCTCGCGCGACCTGCTGCTGATTGACAACACGCCGATCGACTATCTCGACTTCGCCTCGCCAAAATCCGGCCTCGGCGGGAAGCTCGGCATCGACGCCACAACCAAGCTCGGGGTCGAGACCGAACGCCCCTGGGGCGAGGTACTGGCGATGAACCCCGCTGTAGCCGCGCGCATCGACGCGATGTGGCCGAGCCTCGGCCTCGGCGATGCCATAGCCGACCGAACGGCCTCGGCATGAACGGGCGGCATCACGTCATCGTCGGCATCAGCGGCGCCTCGGGCGCCGCGATCGGTGCGCGCATCGTCGAACGGCTCGCGGAGCAGCCGCAATGCGCGGTCCATCTCGTGGTGTCGGACGCTGCCGTGCGCACCTTGCACGAGGAGGTCGGCCAGGGCGGCCTGGCGCGGCTGCGCGATCTGGCGGCGCATGCTCATGATGTCGCCGACATCGGCGCGAGCATCGCCAGCGGCTCGTTTTCTGCAGCCGGCATGATCGTGGCGCCCTGCTCGATCCGCACCCTCTCGGCGATCGCCTGGGGGCAGCTCGACAACCTGCTGGTCCGCGCCGCCGACGTTCAACTCAAGGAGCGCCGCCGGCTGATACTCCTGGTGCGGGAGAGCCCGCTGCATCTTGGTCATCTCCGAGCGATGACGCAGGCCACCGAGATCGGCGCGATCATCGCGCCGCCAATGCCGGCGTTCTACCTGAAGCCCCAGTCGCTCGATGACGTCATCGAGCAGATCGCCTGTCGCGCGATCAACCTGCTCGGCGTCCCCGGGCTCCACGCCAACGCGCGGGAGTGGCTTCCGGACCGGACGACCGAAGCAGGCAACCTTGTTGAGATAGGGAAGCAAGACAGACGATAGGATTTGAAGACAGAACACGACAGACGCACTCGGGCGATGGGCCGAAGGCGTCCACGACGGTTGACGTGTTCTTCGACGAGCGGGCGTAACGACGCCGCCTCTCCGGCCGAGCGCTGCCAGCTTTTCGCTTTCGTTCGGTCAGTTGACGTTGTCGAAACCCAGCGCAGCACGAACGGCCGGATCAATTCTGGACGGCGTCCAAGGCGGATCGAATGTCATCGTCACGTCCACGGCTTCGACGCCCGCAATCTCCGCAATGCTGCTTGCGACCCCTTCCTTGAGAAAACCTGTTGCGGGGCACCCGGGCGTTGTGGCCGTCATCGTGACATGCACGACACCATCCGTCGCCGTGATCTCATAGATGAAGCCGAGATCGACCACGTTTTCCCCCAGCTCCGGATCGATGACCACGCGCATTGCGTCGCGGATGCGGTCGATGACATCGCGGCTCATAGCGGAGCCCTCACCGACAGTTCGTAGGTCGATCCATCCGGCGTAAACCCGCCGAGCCAGCGAAAGCCACGCTTCTCAAGTTCAGGGAACAGGAAGACCGGCTCGCGGCCCAGAAGTGCCGACAAGGTCTCTCCAGGGCCCAACTCCTCCGCGGCCGCGAGGATGCGCACCATCGGCTCGGGTGGGTCGAGCTCTCGGTTGTCGAGCGTGACTACGGGATCTGGCCATCGCTCGAATGCGAGGCTGGCACCAGCGTCTTCCTGACCGGCGTCCTCGGCAGCCAACGGCGAAAACAGCACTTCCCAGTCGCCATCGTCGAGCGGTCGATCGGTGTGGGCGAAGCCCTTTCCTGCCATGACGGAGAGCAGCGGAGCCGGCCTGAAGCTCGCGATCAGCCGCACACCCTGGCCTGGCGCCAGCCGGTCGACCGCGTCCATGATGATGGAGAACGGTTCGCCTCCGGCCCTGAGAATCGGTCGGACGTCGACGTCAATGTACGCGGTCATGGCTCTCCTCCTAGTTTCTGGCGAACAACAGGCTTGGCGCGATGGCTCCGGCCGGAAGCCTCCGGGAGCCCGCAACATCGGAAAGACGTCGGACTCGCACAAGCTCGTGTATGATTCCAATACTGCCCACGGCCATGACCGCCGCGGCGCCGCGAAACGCCTGGCCCTCGCCCATCATCAACATGATGGTCGCCGCCCAGATGCCTAGAAAATAGATGATGAACCACTTCTCGGACCGACGTTCCACCGCCAGGTCCTGAACCCGCGGCGTCGGCGCGCGCCCCATCACGGGACCGTAGGTTTCGAGCCAGGTCAGAAAGGCGACAATCTTGTAGAGCTTCGCGAATATGAGACCAGACAGCCAGCCGAACACGGCCAAGAACGCGAACGCGCCGACATGAACGCCGACCTTTCCGCTGACGATGATGACGGTGCCGAGCGTCACCGTCGCCGCCAGATTGGCGAAAGACACGGTTGCCATCCGCATGTTCAGCTCGAGCTGGCGCCGTTTGCGGGAGCGATAGATCGTCGCGATGTCCCGTCCATAGAGCGCAAGCGAGATCACCCCAAGAACGGCGGCGAGGATGAGCACGGCTCCGAGCTCGGCCCCGAGGCCGATTGCGAACAATCCGCCCACGACTGCCACCGATAGCGCGAGCGCACCGAATTTCAGCGCGGATGTGCTCTGTCGCTCGCCGAGGTCCGCCGAGAGCATGAACATGGCCAGCAGGCGATAGCTCACCCCCATGGCGGTCAGGGTCAGCCAGCCTCCCAGCCCGGCAATCGCATGGATCGGAATCGCCGCGGCCAGGAGCGCGTCGCCGAAGGCGCCCGCCGATCCGGCGAGGGCAAACGCGAACGCGGCGCCGAGCGCGACAGTTGCGCATAACGCGCCAAGTCCGGCGGTGACAAATAGAGCAGATCCCTTCGGCTGGCTGAAGAGAGACAGGCCCAGATCGAGCGCGACCATCGCCAGACCCGCGCCGAGCACCACGCTGCCGGCCGGCAGAAGCCAAACGGCTGGAGCAATTCGTCCGGCCAGTGAGAGGAAACCCAATATCAGGCAGACCAGACCGACGTTGATGAGGAACAAGGCCGGCAAGGCCCATTTGTCGAAGGGGAGCGGCCTTGCGACGAGAACGGGAACGAACTGGAACAAGGCGCCGCATACCGAGAGACTGAGCCAACCGATACAGACCGCATGCACAACGACAAGCGTATCGGGAGCGCCGAGCTCTGCGGCGGGGTAACCGAGTCCGCCGATCAGCATTGCCAAGGCAACGAGCAGCCACCCCAGCGCTGCCGCGAAATAGCTCATCGTCCAGCGCGAGATTTTCGCCCCAATCATGAGCGGCTCCAGTTCTTGATCGCGGACGCAGCACTCGCGACGACGATGCGCCATTCGGCAGTTGCCGTCGCCCAGAGCAACGCAGCCAAGGGGACGCGAACGTTCAGCTTGCGCCATACAATCCCCGGCGATCGGAAAGATGCTAAACTGGCCCGACCGGCCATTCTTTGTCGGAGCGCAACATTCTGCGTCATCAGCGTCGTGATGACCACTCCAGCTCGACCGGCGGACTCCCTGTCGCGTCGAGGAACATCCTTGTCAGCCGGAAGACATCTTCGGGGGTCTGGCTTGGCAGTTCTATGTCCCCCGCCCCCTCGATTGCTCGCAATCGCAATCAGCGCAGCTGGCTGGTTGAGTCTATAGTTCGATCCTGCCGAACACTTTCCAGCCACCGCTCCACGTCTCCGCGGGCTTCGAGCTCAACCCCCATATCTCCGGCGAAACCTCTCCAGGCATCGATATTGCTGCGCGGCACGGCGACAAGCGTCGGTATCGCAAGGTCCAACGCGCGGGCA
Organism: Bradyrhizobium sp. SZCCHNR1098; assembly: GCF_032489375.1. NCBI lineage: Bacteria > Pseudomonadati > Pseudomonadota > Alphaproteobacteria > Hyphomicrobiales > Nitrobacteraceae > Bradyrhizobium > Bradyrhizobium sp. SZCCHNR1098. The sequence continues at coordinate 171,780 of NZ_JAUEXY010000006.1, read as the reverse complement.
ATCAGATCAAGCGTTCCGCCTCCCCCGCACTCTGCCTTGCCAAATTTGTTCAACACCAAGATGTTTGGACGCGCATCCAGGCTGGCGAGGACTCGAACTGTCACCTCTGCAAGTGCCGATTCATCCAGCCGGCAACCTTTCGCTCCCGATCCACGATCCTCGAAGATCGGGGTTTGATTTGCCGTGTCGATCTCCTCGAGCAGGACGTCGCACCTGCGATTTTCGTCGAGGAACAGCCTTCGCTGCAGTGCGCCGGCGACCTTCAATCGCGCTCGACGCGAGTGATCCACGAGGTGATCGAACGTCTCGTAGGGATACTTCCCGTCGTCGTATACGAGCGCCACGAGCGGCGCGGCCGCAACGCCGACTTTCTCTACCATCTCATCGTGCATGCGAATCCCAACATCAACTTGATGCCTCGACACTTTTAACCCGCCCCTCCAGCACAGATAGCCTGCGGTGGATCCATTCTAGGAGTGATCGATTTCATCCCTCTGCAGCGACCACTTGATCATGGACGTCAGACAGACGATCGCGGGGTCGGCGGCGCTGTCGATAGCGCTCATCAACCCGAGCCAATCCTCGTTCTCTGCGAGATTTGCAAAGCGCCGGACAGCAGCCGACGCATACTCACCGACATCCTCGCCGAGGCGATCCGCGACAGAGCTGATGCGCACCAGGAGCGTGAGGTCGCCACACCCCTGCAACACCGCACTCGACTTCGCGTCGTCACTGAGATCGTGAATGAGATCCCCGAGCAGCATGATCGCCCCCTCTACTGCGGCAGTACCGATTGCGGCGCCGGCAACGTCACGCCAACGATCTCCGCACCGCCTGCCAGATTGGCTACATATTGCGCGAGCGCCTGATGCCGCACACGCTCGGTGAGATATTGCGAAATGCGCGCCCTTGCCATGTCGAACGGCAGGACTTGTCCAAGGGCCCGTCGGTCGAGGCGCACGACATGGATACCAAAGCGTGTCTCAATCAGACCGACCTCTCCAACCGACATCCGGGCCAGCGCGGCGTCGAACTCTGCGGTCGTCTGCCCACGCGACAGCTGCCCGAGCCTGCCACCATTCTCCGCCGAGCCCCTGCAATCGGAGCGTTCGCGCGCGATGGTCTCGAACAGTTCCGGGCTTCTCCGCACGGCCTCCACGATCGTCCGCCCCTCGTCTCGCGCAGCCGATCGAGCCATCGAATCGCTGCTCGGCGCGATCAGCAGGATGTGAGACGCTTCGTAGAGTTCTCCGACCAGGAACCGCTGCCTGTTCTGATCGTAGAAGCGACGGCACGTCGATTCGTCCGGCTCGTGTATCAGAACCTCGCGTGCGATCAGCGCCCGCATCGCCGCTTCTTCCTCGGTTTCGCTGCGACCTTCGGAATCGCGCAGGGGAGCGGTCGTTATGCCGAGCCGCCTGACCTCCTGTCTCAGCAATTCGCGCACCGCAAGCGCGCGCGCCGCCGCTTGCCAGGCGAGGATCGGCTTGTCCGACGGATGGTTCTGAACTTCCCGGGCAATGACGTCGCGTTCGATCACGACCCCGTTCACACTGACCAGCTTCGGCTTTGGAAGCGCCGCGCCCAATGAACAGTCCATCGGCTACTCCGCGGGCTGAATTGGTTGCACAAGATGACGGCGCCCGTCGCGGCTGCGCACCACCTGATAGCCGCGGCGGCCGAGATACCACACCGGCGCACTCCAGATGTGGACCAGGCGGGTGAAGGGGAAGAGCAGGAAGATAGTCATTCCCAGGACCAGATGCGCCTTGAAGATCGGATGGACGTCGACAATGTTGGCGGCGATTCCGGGCTGCAACGTGAGAATGCCCTGCGCCCAGGCCATGAACTTGACCATTTCATGACCATCGAGATGACCGAGCGACACGGGGATGGTCGCCAAGCCAAGCAGCAGCTGGACGAACAGCACCAGAAGGATACCCGTGTCAGCAAAAGACGACGTCGCGCGAATCCTGGGATCGAAAAGCCTGCGATGCGCGAGGAGTGAAATGCCGACCAGACACATCAGTCCGGCGCCGCCACCGGCGACGATCGCGAGCATCTGCTTGAAGCCGTGGGACACGCCGAGCATGTCAAACACCCAGATCGGCGTCAGCAGCCCGACGAAATGACCCGCAAAAATGAAGAGGATCCCAACATGGAAAAGGTTCGAGCCCCAGATCAATTGGCGCCGCCGAAGCAGCTGACTCGAGCCCGAGCGCCACGTGTATTGCTCGCGGTCGAATCGAATCAGACTGCCGACCAGAAAGACTGTCAGGCAGAGATAGGGATACCAGCCGAAGACGATGGCATTGAGCGTTTGCATGGCCAATCCCCTCATTGCAACTGTGACGGCGGCGCGTTGACCGCACGTTTGGCGTGGCGCAGTTTTGCGATCAGATTGTCGTGCCCACAGGCTGCCGGGTCGCCCCCTCCCGGGCCGAACCTGACCTCTTCATCCTCCCAGGCCGCGTCGAGCGCGTGCAGGTCCATCGGATCCACGTCCGCCGCCTTCAGCAGCTCATCGACGATCTCCGCGCGGGGCTGCTCCGCGGCGATCTGGAGCAGCGCATCGAACACCGCCCTATAGCTCGACTGCCGACGCCCCAATCGTTCCGCGAGCGCGGCGATGATGTGACTGGTCTGGCCGAGCAACTCGCGCGCGTCCGCAAGCTCCCGGGTGGCGAGGAATTCGAGGAACAGCGGCAGATAATCCGGCAGCTCGTTGCCGGCGATGACGAGGTTCGCACGGTCATACATGGCCCGCAGGTCGACCATGGCCTGGCCGCGGTCGCGGCCTTCGCCATGGACGTGCTCGAACAGATGCAGCGCCAGGGTCTTGCTGCGATCGAACAGCAGGCCGTAGCGCTCCTGCAGGTCGTAGACGTCGCCCGTGGCGATCTCCTGCAGCAGCACATCGAGCTCCCGGCGAATGCCAGGCTGGACGAGGCCTTCCTGGTCGAGCACCCGCGCGAGCTCCGGGATAGCCGCGATCAATTCCCCGCTCGGATAGTTCAGCAATGCCGACAGCACCTTGAACGTCTTCATCAGGCGACCTCCATCGGGTTCTTGGCCTTACGCGGCGATCCGAACAGGTTGACTTCGCTTTCGCCCCCGGAGCAGCCGTTGCCGAATGAGAAGCCGCAGGAGCCGCGGATATCAAACGCGTCGGCACCGAGCTCGCGGTGCGCGGTCGGGATCACGAAGCGGTCCTCGTAGTTGGCGATCGCCATGATGTGGTACATGTCGTCGATCTGCGGGCCGCTCAGGCCGACGCGCCTCGCGATCGCCTCGTCGACCACGCCGTCAATGGTCTTGGCCCGCATATAGGCACGCATGGCCAGCATTCGCTCGAGCGCCAGCGTCACCGGCTTCTCGTCGCCCGCAGTCAGCAGATTGGCGAGGTACCGCATCGGAATGCGCAAGGATTTGACGTCGGGCATCTCGCCATCGTGCCAGATCTTGCCGGACGAGGCCGCCGACGTGATCGGCGACAGCGGCGGCACATACCAGACCATCGGCAGGGTCCGATACTCCGGGTGCAAGGGGAAGGCGACCTTCCATTCCATCGCCATCTTCCAGATCGGCGACCGTATCGCTGCCTCCAGCCATGCATGAGGGATGCCCTGGCGCTCGGCTTCCGCAAGCACGTTCGGATCGCTCGGATCGAGAAAGATGTCGAGCTGGGCCTGGTAGAGATCGCTCTCGTCGGGCTTGGCCGCGGCCTCTGCGATGCGGTCCGCGTCATACAGCACGACACCGAGATAGCGAATGCGCCCGACGCAGGTCTCGGAGCACACGGTCGGCTGCCCCGCCTCGATCCGAGGATAGCAGAAGATGCACTTCTCCGATTTTCCCGAGGACCAGTTATAATAGATCTTCTTGTATGGACAGCCGGAGACGCACATTCTCCAGCCGCGGCACTTGTCCTGATCGATGAGGACGATGCCGTCCTCCTCGCGCTTGTAGATCGCGCCGGACGGGCAGGATGCGACGCATGCCGGATTGAGGCAATGCTCGCACAGCCGCGGCAGATACATCATGAAGGTGTTCTCGAACTGGCCGTAGATCTCCTTCTGCACGCCGTCGAAATTGACGTCCTGAGAGCGCTTGGCGAATTCGCCGCCCAGAATCTCTTCCCAGTTCGGTCCCCACTCGATCTTTTCCATCCGCTCTCCAGACACCAGCGAGCGCGGCCGTGCCGTCGGCATCGCAGATGCCTCGGGCGCACTTTGCAGGTGCTGATAGTCGAAGGTGAACGGCTCGTAGTAGTCATCGATCTCGGGGAGGTCGGGATTGGCGAAGATATTCGCCAGAACCCGCCACTTGCCGCCTATCCGCGGCTGGATCGACCCGTCGCGATTGCGCGACCAGCCTCCCTTCCAGCGGGACTGGTTCTCCCAATCCTTGGGATAGCCAACGCCTGGTTTGGTCTCGACGTTGTTGAACCACGCGTATTCCATCCCCTCGCGGCTGGTCCAGACGTTCTTGCAGGTCACGCTGCACGTGTGGCAGCCGATGCACTTGTCGAGATTGAGCACCATTGCGATCTGAGCACGGATCTTCATTCTGCAGCCTCCGAGGGAGTCGTGGCCGACCGGTCAGCAGTCGGCTGGTCCAGCCAATCAATCTTCGACATCTTCCGGACGATGACGAACTCGTCGCGGTTGGCGCCGACCGTGCCGTAGTAGTTGAAGCCATAGGCCTGCTGAGCGTAGCCCCCGATCATGTGCGTCGGCTTCGGAACGACACGCGTCACCGAATTGTGGATGCCGCCGCGCAGCCCCGTCTGCTCGGAGCCCGGCACGTTCACGATCTTTTCCTGAGCATGATACATCATGCACATGCCCTGCTTGACCCGCTGCGAGACCACAGCGCGCGCAACCAGCGCGCCATTGGTGTTGTAGGCCTCGATCCAGTCATTGTCGGCGATACCGGCAGCCTTTGCGTCGATCTCGCTGATCCACACGATGGGACCGCCGCGCGACAGGGTCAGCATCAGGAGATTGTCGGTATAGGTGGAGTGGATGCCCCACTTCTGATGGGGCGTAATGAAGTTCAGGATGACGGACGCATTGCCATTCGGCTTGCGATCGATCACCGGCTTGACGGTCTTGGTATCGATCGGCGGCCGATAGACGCAGAAGCCCTCGCCGAAGGCCCTCATCCATAGGTGATCCTGATAGAGCTGCTGCCTGCCGGTCAGCGTCCGCCACGGGATCAGCTCGTGGACATTGGTGTAGCCGGCGTTGTAGCAGACCTTCTCCGACTCGAGCCCCGACCAGATCGGCGACGAGATGATCTTGCGCGGCTGCGCGACGACGTCGCGGAACCGGATCTTCTCATCCTCCTTCGGAATGGCGAGATGAGCATGGTCGCGGCCGGTGAATTGCTCCAGGGACGACCACGCCTTGACTGCGACCTCGCCATTGGTTTCCGGCGCCAGGCTGAGGATCACCTCGCAAGCGTCGACCGCACTGTCGATGCGAGCCAGCCCCTGGGTCGGCCCGTCGTCAGCGACGACGCCGTTGAGGCGCTTCAGGAGTTCGACCTCATGGTCGGTGTTCCAGGCCATCCCCTTGCCGCCATTGCCGAGCTTGTTCATCAACGGTCCAAGCGAGGTGAAGCGCTTGTAGAGATTCGGATAGTCACGTTCGACCACCGTGACCGCCGGCATGGTCTTGCCGGGGATCGGATCGATCTCGCCCTGCTTCCAGTCCTTGACGTCGAACGCCTGCGCGATTTCGCCCGGACTGTCATGCATGATCGGGGTCAGCACGACGTCCTTCTCGACCCCGAGCACTTCGGGCGCGACCCTGGAGAAGGCCTCCGCGATCCCCTTGTAGATGTCCCAATCGCTGCGCGATTCCCACACCGGATCGATCGCCGCCGAGAGCGGATGGATGAAGGGATGCATGTCGGACGTATTGAGGTCGTTCTTCTCGTACCAAGTGGCCGTCGGCAGCACGACGTCCGAGTACATGCATGTGGTCGACATCCGGAAGTCGAGCGTGACCAGCAGATCGAGCTTTCCTTCCGGGGCCTCTTCGTGCCAAGTGACCTCGACCGGTCTATTGTGGCCCTGGTCGCCAAGATCCTTGCCGATCACGCCATGCTTGGTGCCGAGCAGATGCTTGAGGAAATATTCGTGGCCCTTGCCTGAGGCGCCGAGCAGGTTGGAGCGCCAGACGAAGAGGTTGCGGGGCCAGTTCTTCGGATGATCGGGATCCTCGCAGGAGAGCTTCAGCTCCCCCGACTTCAAGGCCTTAGCGACGTAGTCCTTCGGCTCCAGGCCGGCGGCGGCGGAGCGCTTCGATACCTCGATCGGATTGGCCTGCAGTTGCGGCGCGGACGGCAGCCATCCCATGCGCTCCGCGCGGACATTGTAGTCGATCAGCGCTCCGTCCCAAGAACCGGCCGGTGCGGTCGGTGAGAGAATCTCGCTGACATTGACCGTCTCGTAACGCCATTGGTCGGTGTGAGCGTAAAACGCCGAAGTCGAATTCATCTGCCTCGGCGGGCGCCCCCAATCGAGCGCAAAGGCGAGCGGCGTCCAGCCCGACTGCGGCCGCAGCTTTTCCTGACCCACATAATGCGACCAGCCACCGCCGGACTGGCCGACACAGCCGCACATCACCAGCATATTGATGATGCCGCGATAGTTCATGTCCATATGGTACCAGTGGTTCAGACCGGCCCCGACGATGACCATCGAGCGCCCCCGGGTCTTGGACGCATTCGAGGCAAACTCGCGGGCAACCGCGATGATCTGGCCGCGCGGCACGCCGCAGATCGCCTCGGCCCATGCCGGAGTGTACGGTTCCAGATCGTCGTAGCTCCTGCCGAGGTGGTCGCCGCCGAAGCCGCGATCGACGCCATAATTGGCGGCGAACAAATCAAAGACAGTGGCCACGACCGCCTCACCATCGGCAAGACGAAGTCGCTTCACCGGCACGTTGCGGGTCAGCACATCCGGATGATTGGTGCCGCTGAAGTGATCGTGCTGACGGTTGCCGAAATAGGGGAACCCCACCGGCGCGATGTCGTCCTCGATGCCGGCCAGAGACAGCCGCAGCCGAGTGTCGTTGTTCGCCGAGCTCTTCTCTTCCAGGCTCCACTTGCCTTTTTCGCCCCAGCGGAAGCCGACCGATCCCTTGGGCACGACAATGGCCCCGCTGATCTCATCATAGGCGACGGTCTTCCATTCGGGATTGTTGGCCTCGTCGAGCGATGTGGCGAAATCCGAGGCGCGCACGAACCGCTCAGGAACGAGCCGTCCCTCGGATCTCACCAGCCGCACCAGAAATGGCATATCCGTATACTGGCGCACATAGTCGTTGAAGTATGGCGTCTGCCGGTCGATGTGAAACTCCTTGAGGATCACGTGACCCATCGCCATCGCGAGCGCCGCGTCGGTGCCCTGCTTCGGCGACAACCAGAGATCGGCGAATTTCGCGGCCTCGGAATAATCCGGGCAGACAACGACGCTCTTGGCCCCCTTGTAACGAACCTCAGTATAGAAATGCGCATCCGGCGTACGCGTCTGTGGCACGTTGGAGCCCCACAGCATCAGGAAGCCTGAATTGTACCAGTCCGCGCTTTCAGGTACGTCGGTCTGCTCGCCCCAGGTCTGTGGCGAGGCCGGCGGCAGGTCGCAATACCAATCGTAGAACGACATGCAGACGCCGCCGAGCAGCGACAGATAGCGCGCACCGGCCGCGTAGCTCACCATGGACATCGCCGGGATCGGCGAAAATCCGAACACGCGGTCCGGACCATGGGCTCTGACCGTATAGGCATTGGCTGCCGCGATCAGCTCGTTGACCTCGGCCCAACTCGCCCGCACGAAGCCGCCCAGTCCGCGCTTCTGCACATAGTCCGAGCGCTTGCCCGGATTCTCGACGATCGACTTCCAGGCTGCGACCGGCGTCATCCGCGCTCGCGCCTCGCGCCACAGCCTGAGCAGCCGCGAGCGCACCAGCGGATATTTCACCCGGTTTCCGGAATAGAGGTACCAGCTATAGCTCGCGCCGCGGGCGCAGCCGCGCGGCTCATGATTGGGAAGATCAGGGCGCGTCCGGGGGTAGTCGGTCTGCTGGGTCTCCCAGGTGACGATGCCGCCCTTGACGTAGACCTTCCACGAGCAGGAGCCGGTGCAGTTCACGCCATGCGTCGAGCGCACGATCTTGTCGTGCTGCCAGCGCTTGCGATAGCCCTCCTCCCAGGAACGGTCCTCGGTCGTCGTCACGCCGTGTCCGCCTGCGAACTCCTCCTTGGCCCGGGTGAAGAAGGTCAGCCTATCGAGAAAATGGCTCATCGTTTACGTCCTCATTCAGCGGGTTGGGCAGCGGCCGCGATCGCCCGGCGCCGTTCGACGTCGTGCAGGACGCCGCCCTTGCGGGTGTAGACGGCCCAGGTGATCAGCACGCAGGTGACGTAGAAGCCGAAGAAGCCCCATAGGGCGGCCTGCACGCCGCCGGTGAGGTCGATCGAGGTGCCGTAGGATTTGGGAATGAAGAATGCGCCGAAGGCGGCAATCGCGGAGGTGAAGCCGGTGATGGCGGCGGATTCCTTCTCGGCCTGGCGCAGCCGAGTCTCCGCGTCCGCGGTCGGCATGAGCCGGGTCATTTCCTGGCGCATGATGTTGGGGATCATCTGGAAGGTCGATGCATTGCCGACGCCGGTCGCGAAGAACAGCAGCAGGAACATCGCGAAGAAGCCCCAGAATGCACCGGGCTGATCCTTGATGCCGAGGAAGTAGAGCACCCCGAGCACGCCGGCCATCATCAGCAGGAACACCCCGACGGTCACGCGCCCGCCGCCCCATTTGTCGGCCATCCAGCCCGTCGCGGACCGCGACAAGGCACCCACCAGCGGCCCGAGGAATGCGAACTGCAACGCGTCGACGGCCGGGAACTGGGTCTTCGCCAGCAGCGGGAAGCCCGCGGAATAGCCGATGAACGAGCCGAACGTGCCGGTGTAGAGCCAGCACATGATCCAGTTGTGCCGCCGCTGGAAGATGACGGCCTGATCAGCGAAGGACGCTTTCGCGGAGGCGATGTCGTTCATCCCGAACCAGGCGGCGAAAGCACTGGCGACGATGAACGGCACCCAGACGAAGCCAGCGTTCTGAAGCCAGATCGGCATCGGCTGCGACCCGCTCGTCGCCATCGCCGGATCTCCGCCGAACCAGCCGAACACGCCGACCGTGATGACGATCGGCACCACGAACTGGACCACGCTGACGCCGAGATTGCCGAGGCCGGCATTGAGCGCGAGCGCGTTGCCCTTCTCGGCGCGGGGGAAGAAGAAGGAGATGTTGGCCATCGACGAGGCGAAATTGCCGCCGCCAAAGCCACACAGCAGAGCCAATATCAGGAACACCGGATAGGGCGTTGCGGGATTCTGCACCGCATAGCCGATTCCGATCGCGGGTATCAGCAGCGACCACGTGGCCAGCGTGGTCCACAGCCGGCCGCCGAAGATCGGCACCATGAAGGAGTAGAAGATGCGCAGAACTGCACCGGAGATCCCAGGCAGCGAAGCCAGCCAGAACAGCTCATCGGTCGTGAACTTGAAGCCGACCGAAGGCAGCTTCGCAACTACGACAGACCAGACCTGCCAGACCGCGAAGGATAACAGCAGCGCCGGAATGGATATCCAGAGATTGCGTCGCGCGATGGCTCGGCCCTGCTCCCTCCAGAACGTGTCGTCCTCAGGCCGCCAGTCGGTGAGAACCGCGCCGGACAGGGCTCCGATGTGCTCGGGCCGGTGGATCTCCTCCATTTCCGGCAGCTCCGGCAGCCTCTTCAGCGCCTCGCCGGCAACGCCGCGCTCCATCTGCCGGATCGAGAGATGCATCCAGACCAGCGCGACCCCGACGAGCAGGAAGAGCAGCATGAAGCAGCTGGTTCGCAGACCGGTGAGATCGACCAGCGCGCCGAACGCGATCGGGAGCACGAATCCGCCGAGCCCGCCGATCATGCCGACCAGGCCGCCGACGGCTCCGACATTGTTCGGATAGTAGACGGGGATGTGCTTGTAGACGGCGGCCTTGCCGAGCGCCATGAAGAAGCCGAGCACGAAGACGATGACGACGAAGGGGACGAGCCCCATCTCCAGATGAAAGCCGACCTTTCCGTTGACGGTCGTCACGACGTAGTCCGTCGGCGGGTAGGACAACAGGAAGGTCGCGGCGACACCGACCAGAAATGTCCAGTACATCACGCGACGGGCACCGAAGCGATCGGACAAGTGTCCGCCGTAGGCGCGAAACACGCTGGCCGGAAACGAGAACATGGCGGCCATCATGCCGGCCGACTGGATTCCGACACCGTATACCTTGATCAGGTATTGCGGCAGCCACAGCGACAGCGCGACGAAGGCGCCGAAAACGAAGAAGTAATACAGCGCAAAGCGCCAGACCTGGATGTTCTTGAGCGGCGCGAGCTCAAGCCAAGCGCTGCCGGCCTTCTGCTTGCGCTGCCTTCGCGAGCGGACCACCGGGTCCTCCTCGGAGAACAGCCAGAAGACGATCGCCATGACGCCGATCGCGAGCGCCCATATCTGGGCCACGGTCTGCCAGCCATAGGCGACCAGCACGAACGGCGCGACGAACTTGGTGACGGCGGCGCCCACATTGCCGGCGCCGAAGATTCCAAGCGCAGTGCCCTGCTTGGCCGTCGGATAGAACCGCGACACATAGGCGACGCCGACCGCGAACGAACCACCGGCGATTCCGACGAAGAGCGCGGCGACGAGAAATTGCGGATAGGTATGCGCCCAGGTCAGGAGATAGGTCGCGACCGCCGCGGCGAGCATCACGACGGTGTAGACGCGGCGCCCGCCATACTGATCGGTCCAGATGCCCAGTATCAGCCGGATCAGCGAGCCGCTCAGGATCGGGGTGCCGATCAGGAGACCGAACTCGGTTTCGTTCAGATCCAGCTCTTGCTTGATCCGGATGCCGATGATCGAGAAGATCGTCCACACCGCAAAGCAGATCGTGAACGAGATTGTTGAGAGCCAGAGTGCTCGCGTTCGGTGCTCAGGGCTGAAATCTGCGGCGTCCATGGTGGCCTCGACGTATGGCTTCGACGCCACAGCAGTTATTCGGGGCACCAGGGAAAGGTTTTGCGATGCATCAACCGGACGGTCCGGTCGGCCACAATCTGCCAAATGTCTCAGATCGGATTGTCAGACTGCACGTATGCAATTGACTTTTGTCACGGTTCGGCGCGATAGCGGGTGAATGACTCTTGGAGCTTCGCTTGCGCCCCGACGAACTCGCCCAGTTGAAGACGCTGCCGCTGTTTGCGGACCTCAGCGAGGAGAACCTGAAGCGGTTGCTCGGCGCGGCTCTGCTGCAGCAATTTCCGGCCGGGGTGCGGTTGGCTCGCGAGGGAGATCAGGCCGACTTCCTGCATGTGCTGATTGGCGGGTTGGTGGAAATCTACACCGAGCAGGACGAGGCCGAGTGGGGCATCTCACTGCTTCGTCCCGTGTCGACCTTCATACTTGCTGCAGTCGTGGTCGATCAGGCGTATCTCAATTCAGCCCGCACGCTGACGGAGTCGCGGGTGCTGCTGATCCCCGCCCGCGATGTAAGGGCACTCTTCGACGAAGACATCGCATTCGCACGGATTGTTGCTCAGGAGCTGGCGTATGCCTATCGCGCTTCTGTCAAGAAACTGAAGGGCACCCTGGCCCGGTCGAGCATCGAGCGTCTCGCCAACTGGATCCTCGCCGAAGCCCAGCGCGAACCGGGGCATGCGAATATCGTCATCCCATTCGACCGCGGCACGCTGGCCTCCCACATCGGCACGACGCGCGAAAACCTGTCACGCAGTCTTGCCCAACTTACGAGCCATGGGATTCGCGTCCGCGGACGAGAGATCGTCATCGACCACAAGGAGCGGTTGGAGCTGTTTGCCCGGCCAAAGCCCCTGATCGACGATCCCGGCTCGTAGGCTTCTTTGGCGATCGGTCCTGCCCCTCTGTTGGGAACGGCAAATCAGCAGAGTACGGAAACGGAGCGTCGATATAGTTCTTCTCCGCCGCACACCCACTCCGCGTGACAGGCGCTGAGACGCCCCGAAACCGATCGGCCCTGGAAAGTGCGGCCGGCAAAGCCGTGATCGCGGGCGACGCTGAGCCTTGTCCACGAACTCGTCGATCTCGATCGTACGCGCGGACTCCAGGGCGATCTCCTCGAGCTCCTCCTTCGAGACCTCGATGTACTGGCCCTTCTCGAGCTCATAGCCCTTGACGATGTCTTCGTTTGGGGACCTCTTCGCCCGTATCGGCGTCGACCTTGACGTACTTGATCCGGTGGCCAGTTGTCCGGTTCAGCTGATTGAAGCTGATCTTCTCGGACTCGGAGGTGGCCGGGTAGAGGGCCACCGGGCACGTAACGAGCGACAGGCGCAGGAAGCCTTTCCAATTGGCGCGGGGGGCCATGTACGCGGAACTCCGGTTGAAACGGTCCGGACTCAAGACGAATGGCGGCGCCGGGTTCTGACGGGCGGCTTTGGTACGCTTCTAAATGACTGACGTCTCAAATAAAATAATGAAATCAACGCTTTGGTGCTTCTCCGTGGCGCCGATGATGGGTCTGGTCGTCGTTCCCTGACGGGCCTCATGCGATACAACCGTCTGCGCCGAACGGCTGCTCCCGCAGCTTCTGTCAAACCACCGTCACGTAACGCGAACACAAGGAAACGATCCCGACCTTGGCGGCCGGGGCAGCCGAGCTTGATCCAGTGCTCGGAGCTGCGCCCGCACGGCGCGCTGCATCCGAAGACCGATCGCAGGAATTGCGGGTACCGAATCTTGACCGAAGCAGGCCATGCAGGCCCGTGCGACAATGATCTGATCGCGGAGAAGCAAGGCGTCGGGTCTCTCGGCGTCGGTCCCGTCGCCTGCCGGAGCACGGCTCGGCTGAGGGCGCTGAAGCTGCTGATTGCTGCATCCGGGCTCGCCGGGCTGGGCTATGAGATCGTATGGACGCGCCAGCTCGCCCTCGCCCTGGGGACGGAGATGATGGCCGTGCTCGGCGCCATCGCAGGATTATTCGCCGGACTGGCGGTGGGCGCCTTCGTCCTCGATGGCCGGATCCGCCGCGCCGCCAATCCGCACCGGGTCTATGCCGTCCTCGAAGCGGTCATCGGACTGTGGGGGCTGTGTGCGATCTGGCTGCTTCCCGCGTGCGCACGCGCCCTCGCGCCGCTGCTCGGCACGGCTCCGTCGCCGGTCCTGTTATGGAGCGCGAGCTTCCTGCTGCCGACGCTGGTGCTGTTGCCGGCGACGGTTGCGATGGGCGGGACGCTGACCGCGCTGGAACGCATGATGTCCGCGGCGCGCGGCCCGCAGCCCGTCAGCGCCGGCGTCTACGGCGCGAACACGGCCGGCGCCGTCGCCGGCACGCTGCTGTCCACCTTCGTGCTGATCCCCGCGCTTGGATTGTCGACGACGCTGCTTTGCCTGGCAGCCGTCAATGCGGCCTGCGCGCTGGCGTCGCTTCGCCTCGGCCGAGCCGTGCAGGTCGCCCCTCGGGCGCGCGATGATCACGAGCCTGCTGTCGCCGACCTCCGCCTGACAGGAACGCTGTTCGTCACCGGCCTGCTCGGCATCGTGTTCGAAGTGCTGGTCGTGCGCCTGGCCGCGCAGATGATGCAGGACACGGTCTATAGCTTCGCCTGTCTGCTGGCCGCCTACCTGCTGGGTACCGCGATGGGCGGCATGATCTGGCAGCGCGTCGGGCCCACGGTTGCGCTCGGCAGAACCGCGTTGATCAGCAGCACCGCGCTCGTCTGCCTCGGCACGGCGCTCGTGACGCCCTTGCTTAGCGGCGTCGCTGACAGCGCGGCGAGCCTCGGTGTCGCCGGCGAGCTCGGACTCGCGCTGGCGCTGTTCCTGTTACCCGCGATGGCGATGGGCGCCTTGTTCGGCCAGCTCATGCAGGATGTCCGCAACGTCAGGGGATCAGTCGGCTGGGCCGTCGGCATCAACAGCCTCGGCGCAGCCGTTGCGCCGCTGACCGCGGCACAGCTGCTGATTCCCGCTTTCGGCACTTGGAGAGCATTGGTCCTCGTTGCCGTCGGATATCTTCTGCTGCTGCAGCCCCAACGCGCTGCGCTGCGCTTGGCGGCGGCGCCCGCTCTACTTGCACTCGCGCTGTTGTGGCTTCCCGCCCCCCTGCTCATCAAGGTCCCGCCGGGCGGCAAGCTTCTGGCCGTGCGCGAGGGACCGATGGCGACCGCGAGCGTCGTCGACGACGCCTCAGGAGCACGCTATCTTGAGGTGAACGGCCACTTCCGCATGGGCGGCACCAGTTCGGTGCGATCCGATTTCCGCCAGGCCATGCTGCCGCTGCTCTTGCATCCGGCACCGCGCAGCGCCCTCTTCCTCGGTGTCGGCACCGGCGCGACCGTGCTCGGCGCGGCGCAGATGCCGGGCCTCGACGTGCGCGCAGTCGAGCTGTCCTCCGAGGTCGTCGCGCTGCTGCCCTGGTTCGACAACCCCGCGGCCGAGAAGGAAAGGCCGCCGATCTCCGTTGCCGATGCCCGGCGCTTCATCATCGCCGATGACGGACGCTACGACGTGATCGTGGCCGACCTGTTCCACCCGGCGCTCGATGGCAGCGGCGCGTTGTACACGGTCGAACATTTCGCGGCCGTCAAGCGGCGACTGGCGACCGAGGGCGTGTTCTGCCAGTGGCTGCCGCTCTATCAGCTCGATGCGCCGTCGCTGCGCGCGATCGTCAGAAGCTTTCTCGCAGTCTTCCCACAAGGGTCCGCCTGGCTGAACCATTACAGCGTGCGCACGCCGATGCTGGCTCTGATCGGATCAGGCGCCCCGAGCCCAATCGACCCCGAGTTCCTCGCCGCACGGTTCTCCGACCGGAAGCTTCACCCGATCATTCAACCGCTCGGCTTCGATCAGCCGATCGATCTTCTGGGCCAGTATGTCGCCGGCGCGAAAGCGCTCGCGAGCTTCGCCGGTCCGGGACCGCGCAACACCGACGATTTCCCGTTCGTCACGTTCGACGCGCGCAGCAATGTCCACGCTCTCTCGGCGGCCCCATGGCAATTGCTGCTGACGGTCCTCAGCCAGACAAAGACCGACGCGGTCGATTTGCTGGAAGACTCGAAACGCGGAATGTGGGAGGAACGGCTCGGCGCCTATTGGCGGGCCCGCAACCGATTCATCCAGGCCGGCGCCGCGCTGACCGGCGAACCGCGCGGGCCGGCGCTCATCGCAGCCGCCGCACCCGGTCTCCTCGATTCCGTTCGCGCCAGCGCCGAGTTCGAGCCGGCCTATGCGCCGCTGATGAGCATGGCAAAAGCGCTGCTTGCATCGGATCGCGCGGCTGCTGAACGCCTGCTTCGGGCGATCGACGCCGCCGCGCCGTCGCGACGCGACGCGCGCGATCTGCTGTCGCGCGAGTTCGAACGGTAGCGCGTCATCAGGACGAGAAGCTGACGCGGTAGCCCCAGCAGTCCAGATGATCAGGAATCGCGTTGAAGGCGATCGTGATGCGCTGATCGCCCTGATTGCGCGGCACCTCGTGATAGAGATAGCTCGGGAACAGCACGAGATCGCCCGGCTCCGCCTCGGGCAGCACGTATTTGCCGGCATTGAACGGGCCGACTGCGGCGCTGCGCGTGTGATGGCGGAACGAGAAATCGCTGCCACCGGGCGGCCGCACGAACACGGTGCGGCTGCCGGGATGCGACGGCGTCAGATAGAAGATGCCCGAGATGAAGCTGTTGGCGTGGGCGTGCAGGGTCTGGTTGCCGCCGGTCTCCAGCATGTTCGTCCACATCTCCTTGACCGTCCAGCGCAGCTTCTCGCCGAACAGCAGCTCGCCGAAATCGACTAGCTTGGGCACGGCGAGTTCGGCGATGGTCTGAAACAGATTGTTGGCGCGGGGATCGGCGACCTCGGTGTGGAACAGCTGTCCGGACCGCAGATTGTTCTCGATCTTCGAATTGCGGATGGCTGCCACCGCCGCGTCCTTGAGCTCGGCGCTCAAGAGCCCGGGCGAACGCAACAACGGTATCGGGAAAAGAGCTTCGATCTGGTCCATGTCTCAAGGCCTTGCACGCGCCGCAACAGGACAGACAAATTGCCGACTTGCATGACAGCCGGATGACGAGAGTGGAGACGCGGCGCGCGCCCGTCAGCGCGTCGGCATTTCGTCGGCACGAAGAATGTTGAGCCGCTCGCCGGGCTTCAGGCTGTGGGGCCGGTCGCGCACTTCCAGCACGGCCCGCTCGGCCTTCTCGACACAATCATCGAACTCGCCATTGCCGGCCTCGACCAGCGCCTGCTGAATGTCCCGCTCGGCGAAATAGCGCGAGACGTCGTCCGCCGGCAAGGTCGCCGCCTGCGCACGTGCCTCGGCCACCGCGGCGTCGCAGGCCTCCTGCGTCGGCTCCTCGTCATGAGCCGATGCGACGACGGTCGTGAGGGCCAGGACGGCGAGAATCACGGCGGACAAGCGAGGCATCACGTCGACAAACCCCAGGGCAAAACAAGTTGCAAAGACGAAGCGCCGGTTCGCAAGCCGGCGCTCGGAGTGAGCAGGATCCGGCGGGACGATATCGTCCCGCCGGATCAATGCCGATCAATCAGTCGCGGTTGAAGGCCCAGCGACCCCAGTGGCCCCAATGGCCCCAATGATCCCAGTCGTGCCAGTGGTGATGGTCGTGGGCCAGCTTTCGCGCCAGCTCCTTGTTCTTCTCCACCAGCAGCTTGGGCGCATCGTACGGACGGACGAAGATCGGGTTCGCATAGAACCAGACGTTCGACCAGGCCTGCACGTCGTTGGTCACCTTCTTCACGCCGCCGACCGTGCCGAGGTGCGACGGACATGCCGGATCCGTGCAACTGACGGTGGCGTTGCTGGCATCGAGGAGCGGATTGCCGGCGCTGTCGGACACGTTCGGCGTGGCCGGCGGAATGTTGGTGCCGCGGGCGCGGATGTAGAACGGTGTCTGGCCGGCGATGAAGGTGGTCGTGAAGCTGAGGCGGGTCGAACCGTCGCGCAGCTTGCGGCTCCGCATCTTGGTCGCCTGGATCTGCTTCGCGATCTTGGCCGACGGGTTGTAGACGATGGCCGCACCATCGACACCCTTGGCATTGGCCACCGCATAGCCCGGGGCGCCCGGCGCGATCGGACCGGTGATGTCGCCGGTAATCAGATCGACGTGGTCGAGATAGGGCTTGTTCAACGGCTGCTTGATGCCGACCGGCAGCAGCAGCGGATTGTTGAAGCTGTACGGGCTGTTGTTGGAGGCCGGAACGGTCATCTCCATCTCGAGCGTGACCTTCTCGCCGGGACGCACGACCAGCGTCTCGCCCATCGTCTTCCAGTCGTCGTCCCACTCACCCTTCGCACGGAACTCCATGTCGGAGTCGATGATGTGGGCGTTGACCGAATAAGAGTTGCCCGAACGCATGCCGTCGATGATGGACTGCTGGGAGAAACGCCGCTCGTTCGGCACGTAGAGCCTGGTGTACTCGCCGGGGATGAAGTCCGCTGTCGTGCCGGGATCGCGCGCGCCATAGACGCCGCGGCTGTGCCAGTCCGAGCTCTGGAACAGGAAGAAGTTGCGGCCTTCGCCGAGCAGACCATCCCACAGCCCGCCGACCTTGGCGGTGTAGACGCCCTGCATGCCGTAGGTGCCGCCCCCGACTGCGCCTGAGCCATAGGAGCCCGAGCCGCCGTTCACGCCGCCCTCGGCCATGTGACCCGGGGCTTCGATGCCGAACGCGACCGTCGGGCCGGCATTGTTGAAGTCACGGAAGTGCTCGATGTTGTAGCCGGCCGAGCCGTTCGGGTTGAACGGTCCCTGCCGCTCGGTATGGGTCGGCACCACATAGGATTGCAGCGGGTGGTTCGCCTGCAGCCAGGCGATGCCGGCAACGGCCTTCTGGTGGCCGGCCGTGCCGGAATTGTTGACATTGTCCTTGCCGGCCCAGACCGGGTTGTTGCTGGCATCGACCGGACCGATCGCGTCGGTGTCCCCGCGGTCGAAGCGATATTCGAACTCGGCCATCTTGTCGGCATTGCCGTAGCCGCGCGGGTTCTGGCCGGCGATCACCGCCACGTCGCCATGCTCGTGGCCGGGCAGGATCCACTCCAGGCCCTCGACCAGCACCTTGTTGTAGGTCGCGGTGCGATTGACGATGGTCGGATACTCGATCTCCTTGATCGACTGCCAGCGCCACATCTTGGCGCTGGTGCCGGTGCCGTTCGGCGTGCCCTTCAGGCTGGTGATCGTGATGCCGTCGATGGTCTTGCCGAGCGTCTGGCTCCAATACGTCGTCGTATTGTCGCCCGGGATGTTGGCGCTCGCATCGCTGAAGCGGCAATCGCGGTTGCCCGAACCGCCGTGGTTGCCGAGCGTGAACCAGTCGAGATCGAAATTGGTGCCGCCAGCCGCCGCGGTGCCCTTGCCGACCGAGCGGTCGATCGCATAGCCGGCTGCAACCGAACCGTCGGTGCAGGTGTTGTGGTTGTGCATGTCGCCGGCGACATACGGACTGTTCTTGCTCGTTTCCCCCCAACGCTCCCCAGCGTCGGCGCTCTGTGACAGGGCCAGCGAGACCGAGGCCGCTGTCAGCAGGATTGTCTTGGTAGATGGAACCATTATCGTCGCCCCTAAAGAATTCGATCGATCTCCAAACCGAGATGACAACGCGACCGATGCGCCGTTATCATTCGCGGCGCGAACAAACCAAAACTCGGAGACAGTTTGTTGAAGGATTTATTTTTGCCGGTGCCTTCCCCACGAACATCGCGGTCCGCAGTCGTTGCGAAATTTTTGTGACACTGACGTTTGCCCGGTGACAACGGCAAGTGTGCCGTTGCATATACGCGCCGCGCAACGAGCGCGGTCCGAGTTGTAAAGAACGTATGTCAGCCCCTGCCATGTCGAATGCGGCGCAGACCTTCGAGAGCGCCTCTGCACGCTCCAATCAGCAAGATGGCAACAGCTCTTCCCCTGCGCGATCATCATCCGTGACCGCCCTGCGCGGGCTCAGCAGGGAGCCACTCCTGCACTTCCTTGTTCTCGGTGGCCTGATCTTTGCGGCCGATGCCATCATCCACCCGCCGGCGAAGGACGAGAAGGTCATTGCGGTGACCAAGGCTCTGCGCCAGTCCTTCATCGACACGTTCGACGAGGACAAGCAGCGGACCCCGAGCGAGACCGAGCTGCAGAAGATGGTCGAGGCCTGGGTCGCCAGCGAAATCCTCTATCGCGAGGGCAAGACGCTCGGTGTCGACCGCGGCGACGAGATGATCCGCGACCGTGTCGCGTTCAAGCTGCAATATCTGATCTTCGATCAGGTGCGCGTGCCACAGCCGAGCGAGGAGCAGTTGCGCGCCTGGTTCGCCGACAATCATGCCCGGTTCGACGAGCCCGAGCGTGTGAGCTTCCTCATGACGCCACCCAGCGACGAAGCGACGGCGCGGCGCTACCTGGACGACATTCGCGAGCAGCGCGAATCCGAGGAGCTGCACGATCAGACGCGCGCGGTTCTCGACCGACCGGTACCGAGCCTGGCCGCCGGCTTCGGCGACGGCTTCAGCGACGGCCTGCTCAAGGCGCCCCTCCAGGAATGGACCTTGCTGCAGTCGAAGGACGGGTGGCACGTGGTTCGTCTCGACGCCCGGACGCCGGGCGCTCCGGCGAAACTCGAGGACATTCGCGCCGAGGCGGCCAAGATCTGGCACACCGAAGAGACGCGGAAGCGGGCCTGGGAGGCGGTGAGCCGGCTCAAGGCCAACTACACGATCAGGTACGAGCCGTGACCGGCGCGCGCGCCCTGCTCGCCGTCGTGCTCGCGCTCGCGGCGCTGCTGCCTGGGCGGCCGGCGGCTGCGCATCAGGCGACGATCGCCGTGCTCGAGTTTCGCGAGATGCGCTCCGGCGTCTATATCGGGCGATGGACGACCTTGCCGAAGGATGGCGTCAACCGCATCGATCTCAAGATGCCCCCGCATTGCTACCTGCGCCTGCCGGAGCTGAATTGCGGCGACAAGGGCCTCGTCGGACAGATGACGATCGCCAATCTCGGCGAGGACATGTCGGCAGCCATCATCCGCGTGACGTCCCTGGCTGGAGAGACGCGCAGCTACACGATCTCGGCGGCCAATCCGGTCGTGACGGTGCTCGGCACCGACGCGCCGACGCTCGACACCTGGCTCGAGCTTGCGAAGACCTATGTCAATCTCGGCATCGACCACATCCTGCTCGGCGCCGATCACCTGCTGTTCGTGCTCGGGCTGATCTGGATCGTCCAGGGCGGCTGGCGCCTGCTCAAGACGATCACCGCGTTCACGATCGGCCACAGCGCTTCGCTCGCCGCAACGGCGTTCGGATGGATCGGCGTTGCCGAGGGGCCGCTCAATGCCTGCATCGCGCTCAGCATCGTGTTCGTCGGCGTCGAGATCGTCAAACAGCAGCGCGGCGAGACCGGGCTGACCGCCCGCTATCCATGGGCCGTCGCCTTCAGCTTCGGTCTCGTGCACGGCATCGGCTTCGCCAGCGCGCTGGCCGGGCTCGGGCTCGAGCGGCGGATCCTGCCTGCGGCGCTGCTCTTCTTCAATGTCGGCGTCGAGATCGGACAGATCCTGTTCGTGCTGCTGGTGCTGGCGCTGATCTGGGCGCACCGCCGCCTCGGCGCGGCGCTGCCGCGATGGGGCGCCGAGCTGCCGGCCTATGCGATCGGCTCAGTGTCGATGTTCTGGTTCCTGGGCCGTCTGGTGCGGGTTCTGGCGGCCGCATGATGACGAATGGGACGAACATGATCGCGCGCAAACTCCTGCACACCATGTTGGGTGCGGCGCTGCTCTCGCTGCTGTCGGCGGATCCGAGCCTTGCCCACGAGCAGACGGGCGTCGGCGGCGGGCTGGCCAGCGGCCTGCTGCATCCCTTGACGGGGCTGGATCACCTGGTCGCGATGGTTGCAGTCGGCATCTGGGGCGCGCAGCTCGGCGGCGCGGCGATCTGGATCCTGCCGGTCGTCTTCCCGCTGGTGATGGCGTTCGGTGCCGTCCTGGGAATCCTCAAGATCGGGTTGCCCGTCCCGGAGCTTATCATCGCGCTCTCGGCGCTGGTCCTCGGGCTTGCGGTCGCGCTGCGCATCCGTGTCCCGTTCGCGATTGCGGCAGTCATCGTTGCGATCTTCGCCATCTTTCATGGCCACGCGCATGGCGTCGAGCTTCCGACGGCGGCGAATCCGCTAGCCTATGGCTGCGGCTTCGTGGTCGCGACCGGTCTGCTCCACGCCTGCGGCATCACCATCGGCGCACTCGCCCGCTGGCCGGGCGGAGAGCGGATCATCCAGGGCGTCGGGGCAGCCATCGCCGCGCTCGGCGGCTACTTCCTGGTCTCCAGCCTGGGAGTCGCGGCATGAGCGCGTTCCGCCGGACTGCGCTGCTCGCATCGGTGCTGCTGCTGACGCAAGCGCAGATCGCCGATGCCCACATCGTATCGGCCCGGCTCGGCGACTTCTACGCCGGTGCCCTGCATCCGCTGCTCACCCTGCAGGACGTCGTGGTCTGGGTCGCGCTCGGGTTGTTGGCCGGCTCGCTCGGTGCTGCGAGTGGACGATGGCTGGTCGTGGTGTTTCCGGTCGGCCTGTGTACCGGGCTCGCGCTTGCTGTCGGTTCGGGCGTCACCCTCGTTTCCCCGTTGATCGATGCCGCGACGATCCTCGTGCTCGGGCTGCTGCTGGCGGCGGCCTTGCGCATTCCCGTGACATTGCTGAGCGCGATCGCATTCGTGCTCGGTGTGATGCGCGGTGCCGCCAATGCCGGCGAGCTGATGCCGCAGACCGACCGCCTCCTCTATGCCGCCGGGCTCGCCGGTGCGGGCTACGCCACCATCACCCTCGTGATGGCGCTCGCGCTCAGCTTCAGGCGTCCCGACACCGAGCCGCTGTCGAGCTGGCGCGGGATCGCCGTGCGCGCGGTCGGCGGCTGGGTCGCCGCGATTGGCCTGATGATGGCGGGACTATCGCTCGCATCCTGAGCCGCCTATGCTCAGGCGATCTGACACCGCTAGTCCCCACATCGCGTGACGAACGCCATCAACATCCTCTCCATCCTCGTGCTGCTCCTGACCTGCGCCGGCCTGATCTGGACGGATCTGCGCAGCGGCCTGCTGCCGGACTGGATGAATGCGCTGGTCGCTGCCAGCGGCTTTCTGAGAACCGCAACGCTCGTCGATCTGCCCGAGGCCCTATGGACCGCCGCTGCGGCCCTTGCCGTCGGCTTGGCCCTGTTGCTGCTGCGCCGACTCTACATGATGGCCCGCGGCCGCCACGGGCTGGGCCTCGGCGACGTCAAGTTTCTGATGGCTGCAACACTCTGGGCCGGCCTGCCGAGTCTGCCGATCCTGCTGCTCGTTGCCACGACGACGGCACTCGCCGCGGCGCTCGCGCTCTCCGTCACGGGCCGCCGGCTGACAGCCCAGACGGCACTGCCGTTCGGTCCGTTCCTCGTCCTCGGCCTGCTCGCCGTGCTCGCCCTGCAGGCCACCGGGAGCGAATTGCTCGTGACCTTTTGATTGCGGTGAGCCGGTGAACTCAGCGCGCCCGCCGCGCCATCCGCTCGCGTCCGCCCGGCGGCGCAGGCGGGGTCATCGGTCCCGCCTGCACGTCGCTACTGGCGGCTGTGCCGAGCTGCGGCATCTGCAGGGTCACGGTCTCCGGTGCCTTCAGCAGCGAGGCCTCGCGCGGTCGCAGCGACTGCAGCACCCATCCCTCATGCGAGGCGCCGACCCGCAAGCGCAGCGATGCCTGCGACGAGGCATCGATGAAGATGCCGAAGCTCTCCTCATCCCCGATGACCGTGCCCACGAGTTGCAGGTTTGGTCGTTCCGGCTCTCTCGGCGGCGGAGGCGGCGGCGCGCGCATCACCATGACGGGTGCGGCAACCGGCGGCGGCCGGCGCGAGGCCGAGAAGATCGGACGGTCGCGCGTCGCCGAGAGAGCGCTGATGGGAACCTCCCACAGCGGATTGGCGCTCGTGCCAGCCGGGACTTGCACGCTGGCAGCAGCGGCCGGCCGGTTGGAATCGAATGGCGCGGCCTGGACGGGCGAAGCAGGTTCGAGACCGTCCGCCGTCTCGCCGCACGCCCGGCCGAGCGAAGCTGTAAGAATGCACACGGTAGCAACGGTGACGAGACCTGAGCGGACGAACGATCGCATCACATCTTTCCTTGCCATTGGCCCGACACGGTGACCAGCACCGTCAGCCGCCCCACACCGCCGGCAGCAGCCGCCAGCGGCTGCTGCACGTGCAGTTGATCGACGAAGAGAAACGGCAATCCGGCTTCGAGGTCATAGAGCAGCTGCTGCAGCGCCGGCTGTTCGAGCTCGCAGCTGGCGACGACGCTGATCAGGTTGGTGGTGGCGCGCGCCGCCGGCAGCTCGACCTGGGTCGACAGCACGCTGCCGCCGACCTTGCTGATCGCCTCCGTGAGGCGCTGCACCAGCGCCGCACCCGCGATGGTGACCGTTCGTCCTTCGACAAACACCGATCCGCCCGAAGCCGTCGCGCTGCCCGCGGCCGAACTGCCGGCCGGCCGTTTGCGTCCGGAAAACTGCGACAGCTGCGCGTTGGCGTCGTTGAGCTGGTCGCGCTTGGCGACGAGATCGACGACCGCTGCAGCACCAAGCCAGAGCAGCGCCACGATGGTCACCGCATAGAGGATCGCAGAAGCGGCCGGCGAGTTCACGAAGATTCGGCGCAGCGATGTCGACCAGTTCATGCCCGGTCTCCGAAATAGGCGTTGATGCGCGCCTCGATATGGAAGCGCTCGCCCGCTTCCCCGGCGGTGCGCGTCGTCGGCGCGTAGAAGGTGGCGCGGCTGAACTGCGGCGATTGCTCGATCAGCCCAATCAGCGCGGGCGCATCCTGGGTCAGGCCGGAGATCTGCAGCCGATCATTCTCGATATGCATCTCGACGACATACGTCCCGTCGGGCAGAATTTTCGACAGCGTATCGAGCACGATGACGCTGGCGGGGCTGGTCTGCTTGCGCTTGGCGAGCAGCCCGTCGGCAGCGGTGGCGCCCATCGCGGGCCGCAAGGCGGCGCGCAGCCGCGCGACCTGCGCCTGCGCGTCATCGAGCTCACCATCCACATATCCGCCGATCAATGA
Source organism: Bradyrhizobium sp. SZCCHNR1098 (assembly GCF_032489375.1). Taxonomy (NCBI): domain Bacteria; kingdom Pseudomonadati; phylum Pseudomonadota; class Alphaproteobacteria; order Hyphomicrobiales; family Nitrobacteraceae; genus Bradyrhizobium; species Bradyrhizobium sp. SZCCHNR1098. Next base: position 147,597 of record NZ_JAUEXY010000006.1, on the reverse strand, counting down.
CGTCGTGATCAGCAGCATCGCCGTGGTCGCAGCCACCGACAGCCAGCCGAGCTTGAGCACGCGCCCGAGATCGCGGCCGCCGGCGAGCGACGAGCGCAGCGACGTCTTGAAGATCTGGATGCGGGCGGCATCGGGTGAGCCAACGTCGGTCGTGATGACGAGCTTGGCGGCGCCGACCTGATCGGCCAAGGCGAGCAACGGCTGGACCAGAGCCCGCGGCGTCGCCGCGAGCGTCAGTGCGATCCGGTCGTTGGCAGTGCGTGGGGCGCTGTAACCGTAGAGGACCTGTTCGAGATTCCACGGCGTCAGCCTGCCGATCTGGGTCCGGATCATGCCGTCGAGAAACGGCTCGGCCTGCTTTGGATAGTCAAGGGGGCGGATCAGGACGCTCTCGGCGGCAAGATGAATCTCCAGCGCGGCGCCGCGCAGCGTTCGCAGCCACTCCGGCGAGAGCCCGGCCTGCGCTGCGCCCGCGGCCGGATTCACCCTTGCCGGCGCCAGCGTCGGTTTCGCCTTCGGCGGCGCCTGCACCGTCATGACGACGGTTTCTGGCTGATCGTAGCGGATCAGGACCCGCGGACGTCTGAGCTGCCGATCGGCTACGGCCTCGATCGCTGTCGCGACGCTCGCCGTCCACACCGTCAGTCCGCGCTCGATCGCTTCGGTCAGCTTCATGGCATTCTCCGCGCCTGGAGCGCTCCCCTCGGTTGCGGCCCCTCGTCCTGGCGCGCCAGCAGCCGATAAGGCTCCTCGCCTTCGCCGGGAACGATCACCGCCGTCGCCGCATGACGAAGCCCGCCCGCCGGACCGACGACGATGCGCAGCCGATAGGCCTTGCTCTTGCCCTTGGCCGCATCCTTCGCGGCGGGGCCCAGCGTCTTGGCCAGCGTATCGGCATCCTGTGACAGCGACGCCCTTGCGTTGAGGAAATCCTTCAAGATCAGCGGCGTCATTCCCGGCAACGCTGCAACGACCTCCGGTGCAGCGATCGTCGGATCGATTCCGGGAGAGCCGTTGAAGACGGTCACCAACGGAAGCACCCGATCGACGAGCGATGCGGGAATGCCGAGGACGAGCGACAGCTCGCCGACATGCGCGAACGGCGCCAGCCGCGGGACACGCTTGAGACCGGCCGCCGCATAGCGCGCCTCCTCCGCCTGGGTCTTGGCTGCATCGGATGGCTTGGAGCGCCACGCAACCACCCGCTCGGCATGATCCTTGGCAACGTCCCGGTCGACGCCCAACGTGACGAAGAGATTTTCGAGCATGTCCTCCGACGCGGTGTTGAGATCGATCCGCGCCGCTTCGTTGACGAACGAGACCGCAATGTCGTTGCCTGCAAGCGCCAGCCGGAAACCGCCCTGTCTCGGCCGCTCCTCGTCCTTGGACAGCAGCAGACGATAGGCCGAGAGTTCGATGGCCGCCGAGATCAGCGCATCGGCCTCGACCGCTTCGTCTTCGAGCCGCAGCAATCGCGCCGAGCTTCCCAATTGCTGCGAGACGACCACGACGAGGGCGGCCAGCGCCGCAAGCATCCACAGCGCCGCAATGAGGATGAAGCCATCCTGCACGCCGCGCCCGTCGGCAGAACCTCTGGTGACGGAAGGGGCCGGCATCAATCGATCGGCTCGCTCTTGTTTGGTTGCGGCGGCTCGGCCGCGGCCGGCTGGTTTGCGGTGCCGCCCGCTCCCGAATCGGCAAAGCCGCCGCCCGGCGCATCGACCTGAATACGGACTGCGCTGACGAGAACGGCGGCGCCGCCGCGGCTGTCGTCGTGCACCGTCATGCGAACGGCGGACGGCAGCCTGGTCGCATCGCGCCACTCCGTCGTCCATGCCATCGTCCTGTCAGCATAGGCGAACGACATGCGGAACGGCGCAGACAACAGCACCACGGGATCGCCGAAACGGAAATGCTCGGTCACTGGCTGACCGACCGACACGGGCTCGAACGCGGCACGCGATCGCCGCAGAGCGCGCTCGCCCCTGCTCCCTTCCTCGCCGATGCGCACGATATCGAGGCCATGTCCCGCATTCGGACCAAACTCGGCGCGCACGAACACCGCCGAGACCTCGTTGCCCACGAACAGCGGTCCCTTCTGCTCGCGATTGGCCGAAACAAACTGCGCGGCGGCGAAATCATCGCCGACCCGCCGCAGCGCAGCGGCCACCATCTCCGCACGCTGCACGCGATCCAGGCCGCGCTTCCACGCCGGCAGCCATTGCGACGTCACTGCGGCCAGCGCCGACAAGACGATGCCGGCAATCGCGAGCGCGCCGAGCGCCTCGATCAGCGCGAAGCCCTGCTGTTGCGGCCGATCGGATCGGACGGTCATCAGCGCGCTCCTCGCGCGAGGCGGACCGTCTGCACATCGGCCATGGCGCCCGAGCCGGTCTTGACGCGCAAGGTCACCGCCTCCGGAATCCACCCGGTCTGTCCGGCCGGTTCATTCCAATCACCGCCGAGCGGCCTGATCTGCAGCACCACCGCGCCGGAGCCGGAGCGCTGATCGGTGCTGCCCGGCTGCAGCCGGCCGCGATCGGCCAGCAATGTGGCCAGCGCCAGCCTCATGTCGGTGACGAGAGTGACGTGCTGCTCGAGCTTGCGAACACTGGCCGCGTTGCGTGACACCACGGCGCCGATGGCGATGATCGACACGCTGACGATGGCGAGGGCGACGAGCACCTCGATCAGCGTGAAGCCGGCTTCGCTGCGATCAGCGGTCTCAGCCATTGGCGAGCGCGCGCGAGACAATGTCGATTCTCCCCGTCAGCCAGTTGACCCTGATCTCCAGGCTCAATTCGGCGCGCGACAATGTGATCGCTCCTCCGCAGGACAGTCCGTCAGGAAAGAAGCTGATCGTCGCCAGCACCGGCCGATGCTGGCAGCTGCGCGGCAACGTTGCCAGAAACGCGACATCGTCGGGCAGCTTCAGCGCCGCCGCGCCGCTGCCGGAGCGGATCAGGCGGCGCGACGTGTCGATCTCGGTGTCGACGCGCGTGCCGGTCCGCATCGACAAGGCACGATCGGACTTCAGGAGTGTCGCGGCCTGCAGCGCATAGGCCTGCAGCCGCGGCCGCGACGTCTGCCGCGGCTGGTAAGGCAACGCGACGGACGCCAGCAGCGCGACGATCGCGAGCACACAGACCATCTCGAGCAGCGTAAAGCCGCGCTGGCCGTCGTCACTCACCGCGCGCGCTCGTCTGCGTTCCCAGGACGATGTCCGCCGCCGTCCCGCTGCCGCCCTCCTGGCCATCGGCGCCGTAGGACAGGATGTCATACGGGCCGTGATCGCCCGGTGCGCGGTAGACGTAGGCCGTGTTCCACGGATCTTTCGGCACGGCCCCGCCCCTGAGATAAGGACCGTTCCAGGTGCTCAGTCCGGCCGGCCGTTGCGCCAGCGCCGCGAGGCCCTCCGAAGTCGAGGGGTAGCGGCCGGCATCGAGATAGAACAGATCGAGCGCCGCCGAGAAGCTCTGCAACTGGATCCGCGCTGCCTTGGTCTTGGATTCGCTGAGATAGTTCAGAACGCGCGGACCGATCAGCCCCATGATCAGCCCGATGATCGTGATCACGACCAGCATCTCGACCAGCGTGAAGCCGCGCTCGTGTTCGCGCCCGGCCCTCGTGGACGGCTCGATCTGCGTATCCGATCTCATGTCGTTCTCCTTGATGTCGGTCAGCCGACCAGTTGCGTCACCGAAAGCAGGGCCGTCATGATCGAGACGATCAGGCCACCGACCACCACGCTGATGAGCAGAATGGCGGCGGGACCGACGATGCCGACGACACGGTCGAGTCCCCGCTGCAGCTTGGCTTCGTAGAATTCTGCGATCCGGGTCGACAGCGTCGGCAGTTGGCCGGTCTCCTCGCCGAGCCGCAGCATGCGCAGCGCCATCGGCGGCAGCGTGTTGTCGGCCGACAGCGCCTGGGACAGCTTGCCACCGTGACGGACGCGATCCGCCGCCGCCGACCATGGCGCGCGCGACGACGTCACCGCCATCACGTCAACGAGAATCCGCAGTGCCGCGCTCAGATTGACGCCGCAGCCGAGCAGCAGGCCGAGATTGCGGCAGAACAGGCTGGTTCGATAGAACAGCAGGAGGCTGCCGATGCCGGGCGTCACCGCCAGCACACTGGTCAGGCCGGCGCGAACCGCGGGCTGACGCAACAGCCACCAGCCTGCCGCAAGCAGCGCCGCACAGCCGAGCGTGATCGCAGCTGCATTGGCGCGCAGCAGATCCGACATCGTCATGAAGAAGCCGAGCGCGGTATCGGCACGGCCACCGAAGTCGCGCAGCACGGCGGAGAAGTTCGGCAGCACGGCCACGAGAAAGAACAGCATTACGCCGATCGCCGCGAGGAACACGAAGGCGGGATACTGCATCGCGTCGGTCAATTTGCGGCGCGTCGCCTCCGAACGCTCGCGTTCGCCGGCCAGCGCGGTCAGCACATGATCGAGCGTTCCCGACGCCTCCCCGACGCGCATCAGCGCGACATACATCGGCGAGAACAGCTGCGGCTGGGCAGCCGCCGCGTCGGCGAAGCTTTCACCGGCCATGATCGCCGCGCGCAGCCGCGCCACCACGGGACGCAGGCGGCCGATGTCGGAATCGCCGGACAACAGATCGAGCGCGTCGTCGAGTCGCGCGCCGGCCTTGAGCAGCAGGGCCAGATCGCGCGTGAACGTGGTCACCTCGGCCGCGGTCGGAGCGCCGAAGGAAAGTCCGGACGCACCGCCCGTCCGCTCCTTCGTCTCCTCGACGGTTTCGATCGGCAGCAGCTGCAGATAGGAGATGCGCCGCTCGACCTCGCCGCGCGACGGCGCGTCGAGAGATCCGACGACGATTTCACCGGACTGCGTCAGGGCGCGATAGCGGTAGCTCGGCACGATCCACCTCACCGCGCCACGAGGACACGAAGCAACTCGGAGGCCGAGGTGACGCCGGCGCGGCACTTGGCGACACCGTCGTCGAGCATCGTCGTCATGCCTTCCCGGATCGCCAGCCGATCGATCGCGAGGCCGTCGGCACTATCAGCGATCAGCTCACGCAGGCTGCTGGTCAGCTCGAGCAGCTCGAACACGCCGACACGGCCGCGATAGCCGCTCTGACCGCATCGCTCGCATCCCGTCGGATGCCAGGTGATGTCGCCGGGCACGAGGCCGAGATGACCGAGGCGCGGATCCTGGCGGCACGTCTCCTCATCAAGCGGCTGCGGCGTCTTGCAGTGATCACAGAGCTGGCGCACCAGCCGCTGCGCGATCACCGCGCGCAGGGTCGAGCGCAACAAGAAGCCTTCGACGCCAAGGTCGAGCAGGCGCGGCACCGCCGCCGCGGCGGTTTCCGTGTGCAGCGTCGTCAGCACCAGATGGCCGGTCAGCGCAGCATGGACGGCGACATGCGCCGTCTCGCCGTCTCGGACTTCGCCGACCATGATGACGTCGGGATCCTGACGCACGAAGGAGCGCAGCGCGCTCGCAAATGTCAGCCCGATCGCCGGCTTGATCTGCGACTGATTGATGCCGGGGATCTCATATTCCACCGGATCCTCGACAGTGAGGATCTTGCGCTCCGGCGTGTTGAGCATGGACAGGATCGTCGCCAGGGTCGTGGTCTTGCCGCTGCCGGTGGGCCCCGTGATCACGATCATGCCGTGCGGCAGCGTGATCAGGCGCCGGAGTGCGGTGTCGTCGCGCGTGGAGAGGCCGAGACGGCTCGCCACGAGCTGCGAGCGATCCTTCGGCAGGATGCGCAGCACCGCCGATTCCCCGTGCTGGGTTGGCATGACCGCAACACGGACGTCGATCTCGGCTCGGCCGGCGCGAATGCGCGCGGCCCCGTCCTGCGGCAGACGCCGCTCGGCAATGTTGAGACCGGCGACGATCTTGATGCGCGAGATCACCGCCTGCGGCAGCACGCCCGCAGGCGCCGCGATCGGACGCAACAGGCCGTCGACCCGCAGCCTGACCACGAGACCGGTCGAGAACGGCTCGATGTGGATGTCGCTGGCGCGCATCTCGACGGCCTTCTCGATCAGGTCGTTGACCGCGCGGACGACCGGCGCGCCGCTCGCGAGATCGCGCAGACTTTCGATGTCGTCGTCGCGGAGCTCCTGCGCCGGCGAGATCTCGGCCTCGTCGGAATCGCCAAGTCGTTGGTCGAGGACGACGGCGATATCGTCATGCGAGGCGACCTTGAAAAGAGTCTGCGGGCCGAGCACCAGCTCGGCGGCCCGGCGCACGGCCTGATCGGTCGGGTCGGCCATCGCGAACACGGCGGCGCCGTCAGAGTCTTTGTATGGATAGCCGAGCACTTCGCGCAGGAAGCGATCGGAGAACTCACTCACCGCGGGCAGTGCCGCCATCAGCTCGCGCAGCGCGACGCGCTCCAGTCCGGTGAAGCCGGCAACCTCCTCCGCGAAAACGTCGGCGGTCAAGCCGAACCTGTCCCAGAGCGCGATCTGCGTTTCGCCCGCGGCTCCGCCTTCGCCCGCCGCCAGGGGATGGCGCTCGCGAAGATAGGCATGGAATTGGGTCGACAGTGTACCGCTCATGGCGTGATCCGGGTGGCGCCCGTGCCGGCTCTACGTCTCGGCACGGCGCAACTGGCGACCGACGTTATCGATCGCGAACATGACGGCTGTACGAATGTGGACGGCGCGGACATTTCCGACACACATGTCGCGCAAAGGCGGGCGGCATCAGGCAAAGATACATAAGTGTCACATTGGACCGCTATGCAGGCTGCGCGGTCGAACGAGGCGCGATCCTGGTTCGGCCGGTCAACACGAGTAGATCGGTAAGTCCATGTTTCGTATCGGCAATCGAAGCCAGTCCGCTGCGGTTGTCAGACATGCCTGGTTGCTGACCATCGCGGTGCTGCTCGCGTCCTGCAACATGGCAACCCTCAATTCCCAGGCCAGCGCGCCGGCCGATGTCGACGTCATCGACAAGGTACGCTCGCTCGATATCCTGCCGCGCGACAATGCACCGGTCGCATCGATCCAGGGACGCCCCGAGGTCGAGCGCGCGAGCGCGCGGACCTATCAGGGGACCACGGTTCAGGAGGTCGCCGAGGTCAGGCCGCTTCCGGCGGCCGATGACAAGGGATATGACCTCAATTTCGAGAACACGCCGATCGCAGTGGTCGCGAAGGTCGTGATCGGCGACATCCTCGGCGCGGGCTACGCGATCGATCCCCGCGTGCAGGGCAGCGTCAGCCTGGTGTCGGCGCGGCCGGTGCCGAAATCCGACATCCTGTTCGTGCTGGAGAGCGCGCTGCGCCTGTCGGGCGTCGTGCTGGTCCGCGAAGGCGGCGGCTACAAGCTGACTCCGCTCGGCGACGCCATCGGCGCCGGACGCGTCGACGGCGAGGCCGGCCGCGCCGAGCCCGGCTACGGCGTCTCCGTCGTGCCGCTGCAATATGTCGGCGCGCAGACGATCCTCAAGCTGATGGACAGCTTCGCGACCCGGGCCGGCAGCGTGCGCGCCGACACCACCCGAAACCTGCTGCTGATCCAGGGCACAGGAGCCGAGCGACGCTCCGCGATCGAAACAGTGATGAGCTTCGACGTCGACTGGATGCGCGGCCAGTCGGTCGGCATCTTCCCGGTCAGCAATTCGGCGCCGGAGCCGTTGATGGCGGAGCTGGAGAAGATCATGGATTCCGGCGAGAACGGGCTGAGCCAGAGCCTGGTCAAGCTACAGGTCGTCAATCGCCTGAACGCGATCATGGTCGTAACGCGCAAGCCGGCGCTGCTGCAGAGCGCGGCGACCTGGATCCGCCGGCTCGACCAGGCCGACTCCGGGCGCACCAGCGTCCACGTCTACCGCGTCCGCTACGGCGACGCGCGCCAGCTCGCCAAGGTGCTCACCGACATGTTCGGCGGCGCCGGCTCGTCCTCCACCGACGGCGCCGACGGCCAGACCGCGCCGGGGTCCGACGGCACGACGACGTCGGTCGCCGATCGGCTCTCCTTCAACACTAATGCAGCCGGATCATCGAGTTCGAGCGCCAATCCGGCGAGCCGGTCCCAAGGCGGTGGTCTCTCGAGCATGTCATCTTCGAGCACGTCGTCTTCCAGCAGTACGCCGTCCTCGACCGGGCTGGAGCCACGCAGCAGTGGTGCTGGCGGAGGCCAAGCCATCATGCCGAATGTCCGGATCACCCCGGACACGGTGAACAACTCGCTGCTCATCTATGCCGACCGCGAGAACTATCGCATCATCTCCAGCACGCTGCAGCAGCTCGACCAGCCGGTGCTGCAGGTCGGCATCGACGCCACGATTGCCGAAGTGACGCTCACCAACGAGCTGTCCTACGGCGTGCAGGCCTATCTTTCGAGCAAGGTGCTCGGCCTCGGGACCGACAAAGGATCGATCACCAATACGCAAGCCACGTCGGTGGCCACGGCCACGACATCCGCGGCGACGACGGCCTTGATCAACCGCGCTCTGCCTGGCTTCAACTTCCTGATCGGGCACGAAGCCTCGCCCAACATGATCCTCGACGCACTCCATACTGTCACCAGCGTCAAGGTGCTCTCCAATCCCTCGCTGGTCGTGATCAACAACCAGACCGCCACCCTGCAGGTCGGCGACGTCGTGCCGGTATCGACCGGCAGCGCGACCGTACTGTCGTCGAGCAACACGGTGGTCAACACCATCGACTATCGCAACACCGGCATCATCCTGCGCGTCGTGCCGCGGATCGCCGCCAACGGCAATGTGCGGCTCGAGGTCGAGCAGGAGATCAGCAACGTCGCGGCCCAGACCGCCGCGAGTCTCACGCCGACGGTGTCGCAGCGCAAGGTCAAGAGCGCCATCTCCGTCGCCAACGGCCAGACCGTGCTGCTGGCGGGCCTGATCAGCGAGCAGCAGACCGGCAATCGCAACGGCATTCCGGGCTTCGACGAGATTCCAGTTCTTGGCGACGCGTTCTCGCATCAGGGCAAGAAGGGCACGCGCACCGAGCTCATCATCTTCATCCGGCCGCAGATCATTCGCGACGGCAGCGATGCGCATCAGGTCGCAGAAGAACTCCGTTCCAAGCTCCGCGGATCAGTCGGAGCGAGCATCACGGATGATTTGCGTGTCCGCACCACCCGTTGACCCCAGCCAAGTGATCCGGCCGGCGATGGGGCGCCTCGCCATCGCCTGCACCGCAGCCATCCTGCTGCTGGGAGCACTGGCCTCGCCCGTTCGCGCCGATTCGGTCAGCACCGCACGCATCGCCTATGCGCGCGGCGACTTCGTCCGCGCCGTGCGCGTGCTGACCCAGCCTGCCCTGCGCGGCGATCCACGCGCTCAGGCGATGCTCGGCTTCATGTATGAAAACGGCTTTGGAACCCCGCAGGCCTACGAGGTCGCCAGCGATCTCTATTGCCAGGCCGCCGCAGCCGGCAATCCGTTCGGCCAAGCGATGCTCGGCCTGATGTACGACAAGGGTCATGGCGTTCCACAGGACGTCGTGCTCGCCTACAAATGGCTGAACCTTGCTGCCGGACATGCCAAGTCGACCCAGCGCAGCTACTTCCTGCGGCTTCGCAACGCCGTGGCCTCGAAGATGTCGGCCAGCCAGATCGCCCTGGGCCAGGCCCTCGCGCTGGGCTGGATCCCGGGCCAGCTCTGAGCGGCATCGCCGATCGGCGATCTTCTTCAGAGTTCAGAGCGAGCCGGCTTCCTGCGGCGATGAGCGAAGGCCCGCCGGCATGTGATGCCGGGCCTGCACGATGCGGCGCCGTGCGTCTCCTGCATCTACGCAAACGCGCGTCTCGCGCGCATTTCACAAAACCGAAGCAAGACCGACACCACGTTGCAATTTGTTGCCGCGATAAATTGCCGCAGGCGAGCAGCAATTCGTAAGCGCGCGCCACCACCCCACTCCGTCCGGAGATGTCATGACCAGAACAGTCACGCGGTCCAAGGCGCTCGCCCTTGCGACCACCGCCGTCTTCACCGCGACCAGCGTCGCACCAGCCTTCGCCGGCGCGGCGACCAGCACCCCGATCGAGCACGTCATCATCATCGTCGGTGAGAACCACACCTTCGACAATCTGTTCGGCACCTACAAGCCGAAGGCTGGTCAGGCCATCGACAATCTGCTCAGCAAGGGCATCGTCAACGAGGACGGCACGCCGGGGCGGCATTTCAAGAAGGCGGAACAGCGGATCGGTCGCGACGAGGCTCGCTACAGTGCCGAGACCGCGTCCACTGGCGCCTACGCAACGCTGCCGCAGCCCTACACCACATATGGAATCGGCCTGCCGCAGAACGTCCTCGACACCCGCTTCCCGGCCAATCTTCCCAATGGCCCGTATCAGATTTCGAAATACGTCTCCTACGCCGCCTATACCGGCGATCCGGTGCACCGCTTCTTCCAGATGTGGCAGGACATCGACGGCGGCAAGCACGACAAGTTCGTGTGGGTCGAGCAGACCATCGGCACCGGCTCGAACGGACAGCCCTATCCGGCCGGCGGGTTCAACCCGATGGAAGGCGCCATCTCGATGGGCTTCTACAACATGAACCCGTTCACCGATGCCTCCGGCAAGGCCCAGCCCGGTGACGCGCCGTTCTTCAAGCAGCTCGCCGACGAATATGCGATCAGCGACAATTATCATCAGGCCATCATGGGCGGCACCGGCGCCAACTTCCAGGCCCTCGTGACCGGCCACGCCGCGTTTTTCACCAACCCCGAGACGCTGAACGGCGCCCCGGCCGTGCCCTATGCCAACCAGATCGAAAATCCGGATCCGGTTGCCGGCACCAACAACTACTACAAGCAGGACGGCTACAGCGGCGGCTCCTACGTCAACTGCTCCGATCCGTCAGCGCCCGGCGTCGCCGCCATCAACGAGCAGCTGTTCAAGAACGGCGTCACCAGCAACAATTGCGCGTCGAACCATTATTATCTCGTCAACAATTACAGCATGTTCTGGAACCAGACCAGCGCGAAGCCGAATGCGCTCGGCTCGGACAAGTTCGTGCTGCCGCCGCAGAGTGCACCGACCATCGCTGACGTGATGACGGAAAAGGGCGTGTCCTGGAAGTACTACAGCGCCGATCGCGGCGACGACGCCACCACCTTCGCCAAGAGCGTCGACGGCGTGCCGCTGCTGTTCCACTCCTATTGCGGCATCTGCGACCCGCTCACCGGCTTCAACAAGATCATGAAGACTCCGACGGAGGAAGCCAAGCTGCAGAACTACGGCGCCTTCGTGAAGGACGTGCAGAGCAACACGTTGCCGGCCGTGTCGTTCGTGCGTCCGTTCGAGGCGCTCGCCGGGCATCCCGCCGATTCGACCACGGACCTCTATGAGAAGTTTCTCGAGGCCCTGATCAATCGCGTCAAGGCCAACCCGCAGCTCTGGGCCAAGACCGCGATCTTCATCACGACGGACGAGGGCGGCGGCTACTATGACTCCGGCTATGTCCAGCCGGTGGACTTCCTCGGCGACGGCACCCGCATTCCCTTCATCCTGGTCTCGCCGCTGGCCAAGAAGGGTCATGTCGACCACACCTATTACGATCACGTCTCGCTGCTGAAATTCATCGAGCGCAACTGGCGGCTGCCCACGATCTCCGCCGTCAGCCGCGACCGGCTGCCCAACCCGATTCATGATCGGGACGACAACCGCTACGTGCCGAAGAACCGTCCGGCGATCGGCGACCTGATGAACCTGTTCGCCTTCGGCGATAACGATGGCGATCACGATCACGACGGCGGCTGGCATCATCACGACCACGGTGAGCACGGACACGGCGACGACCGCTGATCGACGGGAGTCTGCCGCTTTCAAGAACAGCCCGCCGCACACGTTGCGGCGGGCCTTCTGTGCATTGTCCGCGGCGGACGACATTGATGGTGCACCGAATTGCAACATCGTGACGCCGTCAGCGGATTGTCAGCCGATCGTCACGCCCCCGTTATCGACCCTCCGCATCGTCCCGCCGCCGCTTGAATGAAGCGGCGCGATGCAACCGAGGTCTTGGGGGATCTTGTAGAATGTCACTTCGATCATCATTCAAATCTGCCTTTTACGAACTGCTCACATTGTCTGTTACGATGTTGTTGCTCGCGTTCGCCGCTGCCGCGCCAAGCCTCGCGCACGATCACGGCTTCGACGACGATGACGACAGCTACGCCATCGGTCTGTGGGGCGACCTACCCTATTCCACGCTGCAGGCCACCGTCGGCGTCCCGAACCTGATCGCGGACATGAACGCCCACCGGTTGAAATTCACCGCGCATGACGGCGACCTGAAGCAGGGCTCCAATTCCGCCTGCGACGCCGGCCTCTATGCCCAGGCGCTCGCCTTCTTCAACAGCCTCGAGGCGCCGGCCATGTTCACGCCCGGGGACAACGACTGGGTCGATTGCGATCGCCCCTCGAATGGCGGCTTCAACTCGCGCGACCGGCTCGACTACGAGCGCAAGGTGTTCTTCTCGACGCCGTTCTCGCTCGGCCAACGCAAGCTGCGCCAGGAGGTGCAGACCGATCCGCTGTGTCTCAGCGCCAACGGCACCAAGGTCGGCTGCGTCGAGAATCGCCGCTGGACCGTTGGCCGCGTGACCTATGCGACGCTGAACATCCAGGGCTCCTGCAACAATCTCTGCGACACCAATCCAGATCCGGACGAATACAACGCGCGCAATGCAGCCGTGATTCTCTGGATGCAGCAGACCTTCGCAGAGGCCAGGAAGCGCCATTCCGCTGCGGTGATGTTCATCACCCAGGGCAACCCGGGCTGGGACCAGGCCGATCCCACGCGCGCGCCGCTCCGCGATCCCAAGACGCTCGCCGAGACGGACGGGCAGCCGGACGGCTTCATCAGCTTTCTGACCGCGTTGCGCACCGAAGTCGAGGCGTTCCGCAAGCCGGTCGCCTACGTCCACGGCGATTCCCATTACTTCCGGATCGACCAGCCGTTCCTCAACAGTGCCGGCCAGCGGCTGGAGAACTTCGTTCGTGTCGAAACGTTCGGCGACAATCAGGGCAACGGCAACAACGACGTGCGCTGGGTCAAGGTGACCGTCGATCCGCGCAGCCGCGACGTGTTCTCCTTCCAGCCCGTCACGGTGCCGGCGAACCGCACCGCCGTGCCGGCGCCGGCCCGCAACTGAGCCTCATCATGATCGGGTCGCCCAGCCTGGCTGGGCGACCCTCGTCTTTCGCCAAGCAGCTCTGAATTTGGACTCAACCGAGCGACCGCAGCCAAGCCAGTCGTGCGATCGCCTGCGACGCCAGCCGCTGCATCAGATCGAGCCGGTCCGGTTCGGTCGCTCGCTCCGCATGCTCCAGATACGCGTCCGCGAGCGCCTCCGCCAGCACGGCTGCATCGGCTTGCGCGAGCGCAGCCGGCAGGCGCAGCAGGTCCGCAACCTCCGATGCCATTGCCGCGGCTTCATACGCAAGCTCGCGTACGCGATCTGCCGGTCGGCCCGTGGCACGCGACGCCATCGCGCCGAGCAGATCCGCGAGGCGGCGTTCCAGCCGGCCGGCGTCGATCGTGCCCGTGTCCGACGCCACCGTCGCCGCGCGCCTGGCGTCGGCCTCAAGATGATAGGCACGGCGCCGCTCCTTGCGCAGCGTCGCGACGTGACCGAGTTCCTCTCGCGCCATGGCCTCGGACGCCTTCTTGACCTCGGGATCATCGGCAAATGCCGCGACATAGGACCAGAACGCGAAGGCCCGCTCCTCGTTGCGCACCGCCATCGACAGCGCGCGGTACGGCGTCATCAGCCGTGAGTCCTGGATTTCGCGCGCCGCGCCGGGCTCAAAGGTCTCCGGCGGCTGCCAGAGCACCAGCGACGCATCGGGGGCACGCCCCGTTCGCGCTTGCGACCATTGCGCGACACTGTCGACATGCTCGCGCTCGGCCGCGGCCAACCTCGCGAAGACGTCGGCCAGATCGAGCCGGCCTTGACGCTGCATCTCTCCGGACAGCTCGTCGTAGCGATCGGCCGCCTCCTGCTCCATCGCATTGGCGAGCGCGAACAGCTCGTCAATCGAATGCAGGTTCCCGGCCGGTTCCGACTTGAGCGAAAGCGTGCGTGACAACAACATATCATAGTCTGCCTGATTGTCCTGGCCTGTTTGATCCAGCGCAACGTCCGTCGGATTGCGACCCACTAGACAACCGGCACGATAAGGAGTCAATTTAGCCCGACTCTATTTGCTCCGGGATTGTCAATGGCGACGATCCTTTCCTTCCCCGAAACAGTCCTGACTGGAATACGGCCCTTCGTGGGCCGGCCGTTCCGCTTGAGGTGATCATGGTTGCGAGTGATGTCGCCACCAAACGGTGGCGCATGCCTGCTATCTTGGTAGCAATCCTCATCGGGCTCTGCACGATCGCGGCCCCGCGCGCAGCACATGCTGCCGGCGATCTCGCAACCTACCTCTCGAAGATCACGCCGGGCGAGCTCTTCCCCGATGCGGATCGTTTCGGCGTGCCGCAAGGCGAGCCGCCGATCATGCCGGTGTATCGCGGCGATCAGCTCAAGGGCTACGTCTATCTCAACTCCGATTTCGCCAATTCCGTCGGCTATTCGGGCAAACCGATCCACATCCTCGTCGGCATCGATCCCAAGGGCGTCATCACCGGGCTGAAGCTGGTCGATCACAAGGAGCCGATCGTGCTGATCGGCATTCCCGAGCCACGCATCGTTGCCGCACTCAACGGCCTGCTCGGCAAGGACATGACGCCGATCGCGCACGGCGCAGAACATGCGCCGCAGGCCGACATCGTCTCAGGTGCCACGGTCACCGTGCTGGTGATGCACGACAGCATCGTGCGCGCCGCCACGCGCCTGATCCGCAGCGGCCGCATTGGTGCCGGCGCCGCGGCGAGCGCCGCCGCAGCACAGCCGGGCGTGACCAGGACGGTCGATCCCGACAAGAGCGAGATCCGCGACTGGGGCAGCCTGCTCGGCGACGGCTCGGTGCGGCGCCTGCATCTCAGCATCGGCGACGTCAACGACGCATTCGCCAAGTCGGGCAATGCGGCGGCCGCGCAAAATCCCGAGCCCGGCGATGCCGGCGACACCTTCATCGATCTCTATGTGGCCATGGCCAGCGTGCCCACCATCGGCCGCAGCCTGCTCGGCGACGAGGGCTATCAGCGACTCAAGCAGCGGCTGCAGCCCGGACAGCAGGCGATCGTCGTCGCCGGGGATGGCGTCTACTCGTTCAAGGGCTCCGCCTATGTCAGGGGCGGCATCTTCGACCGCATCGAGGTGCTGCAGGAGGGAGGGAGCACACGGTTCCGCGACAAGAACCACATGCGACTCGGTGCGCTGGCGGCCGCCGGCGCCCCTGCCCTGCGCGAGATCGGGCTGTTCGTCACGCCGCCCGAATTCACGCTCGACCCGACCGAGCCATGGCAGCTCCAGCTCCTGGTGCAACGAAGCACCGGCAGCCACGACAAGGCGTTCCTGACCTTCGATGTCGACTACACCGTTCCAGACGTTTATCTGAAGCACGAGACGCGCGCCGCTGCGACGCCGGCGACGGCCGCACAGCCCGCCCCGGCCACCGCGCAACCAGTCACTGACGACACCGAAGAGCCGTTATGGATGCGCATCTGGCGCTCGCAGACGGTCTCCATCGGCATCACCGCGCTCGCGCTGGCCGTGCTCACCGGGATCTTCTTCTTCCAGAACGTTCTGGTGCGCCGTCCCCGGCTCTACACCTGGGTCCGCCGCGCCTATCTCCTGTTCGTGCTGGTCTGGCTCGGCTGGTACGCCAACGCCCAGCTCTCTGTCATCAACGTCGTTACCTTCATCAACGCGCTGCTGACCGGCTTCCATTGGGAGTTCTTCCTCGCAGCGCCCCTGATCTTCATCCTGTGGGCGGCAACGGCGGCTGGACTATTGTTCTGGGGCCGCGGGCCGTTCTGCGGCTGGCTCTGTCCGTTCGGCGCGCTGCAGGAGCTGACCAACACAGTGGCAAAATGGCTCAAGGTGCCGCAGATCACGGTGCCCTGGGGGCTGCACGAGCGGCTGTGGCCGATCAAATACATCATCTTCCTCGGCCTGTTCGGGCTGTCGCTGTATTCGGTCGCGCTCGCCGAGCAGGTCGCGGAGGTCGAGCCGTTCAAGACCGCGATCATCCTGAAATTCTCGCGCAGCTGGCCGTTCGTGCTGTATGCCGCGGCGCTGCTCGGCATCGGCCTGTTCATCGAACGCTTCTTCTGCCGCTATCTCTGCCCGCTGGGCGCCGCGCTCGCGATTCCCGGTCGCATCCGCACCTTCGAATGGCTGCGCCGCTGGAAGGAGTGCGGCTCGCCCTGCCAGCGCTGCGCCAAGGAATGCCCGGTGCAGTCGATCCATCCCGAGGGACACATCAACGTCAATGAGTGCATCTACTGCATGCATTGCCAGGAGCTCTACTACGACGACCAGCGCTGTCCGCACATGATCCAAGTCCGGCTCAAGCGCGAGAAGTTCGAGGCGATGTCATCGCCGTCGATGCGCGCCGCCAAATCCGGTCCGAAGACCGTGATCACCCACGCCGGCCGGCCGACGACGGCGCCGGCCCAATCCAACGATCTCACCCATCCATCATAAGGAGACGACGATGGCGCACGACGACGACCAGACGAAACTCAGCCGCCGGCAGATCGTCGGCACCGCCGCACTGGGCGCGGCCGGCGTGGCCGGCAGCATCGGCCTCGGCAAGAGCATCGAGACGACACCGGCCGCGGCGCAGGCGCGAGCTGGACAGAGCGGGGGCAAGGCCGAGGTCGCGCCGGGTCAGCTCGACGAATACTACGTCTTCTTCTCCAGCGGTCAGACCGGCGAGCTTCGCATCGTCGGCATGCCGTCGATGCGCGAGCTGATGCGTATCCCCGTCTTCAACCGGTGCAGCGCCACCGGCTGGGGCCAGACCAACGAGAGCCGCAAGATCATGACCGAGGGGCTGCTGCCCGAGACGCGCGAGCGGCTCAAGGATCGGCTCGGCATCTGGATGAACGGCGACTGCCACCACCCACACATGTCGTTCACCAACGGCACCTACGACGGACGCTACGTCTTCATCAACGACAAGGCCAACACCCGCCTGGCCCGCATTCGCACCGACGTCATGAAGTGCGACAAGATCATCGAGCTGCCGAACCAGTACACGATCCACGGCATGCGTCCGCAGAAGTTCCCGCGCACCGGCTACCTGTTCTGCAACGGCGAATACGAGGTGCCGCTGCCGAACGACGGCAAGGTGCTCGACGACAAGTCGAAATACTGGTCGATGTTCTCGGCCGTCGACGGCGACACCATGACGGTTGCCTGGCAGGTGATCGTCGACGGCAATCTCGACAACACCGATTGCGACTACCAGGGCAAATACGCCTTCGCGACCTGCTACAATTCCGAGAAGGGCGTGACGCTCGCCGAGATGACCGCGAGCGAGCAGGACTGGGTGACGATCTTCAACATCAAGCGCATCGAGGAGGCCGTCAAGAAGGGCGACTTCAAGGAGATGAACGGCGTTCCCGTCATCGACGGTCGCAAGGGCTCGCCCTACACCCGCTACGTTCCGGTCTCGAACAGCCCGCACGGCCTCAACACGGCCCCCGACGGCATCCATGTCGTCGCCAATGGCAAGCTGGCGCCGACGGTCACCGTGATCGACGTCCGCCTGATCGACAACCTGTTCGACGACAAGATCAAGCCGCGCGATGTCGTCGTGGCCGAGCCGGAGCTCGGCCTCGGGCCGCTGCACACCGCCTTCGACGGCCGCGGCAACGCCTACACCACGCTGTTCCTTGACAGCCAGGTCTGCAAATGGAGCCTCGATCTCGCCAAGCGCGCCTTCAAGGGCGAGAAGGTCAACCCGATCATCCAGAAGCTCGACGTCCACTATCAGCCGGGCCACAACCACGCCTCGATGGGCGAGACCAAGGAAGCCGACGGCAAATGGCTGCTGTCGCTGAACAAGTTCTCCAAGGACCGTTTCCTGAATGTCGGCCCGCTCAAGCCGGAGAACGACCAGCTGATCGACATCTCCGGCGACAAGATGGAGCTGGTGCACGACGGCCCGAGCTTCGCCGAGCCGCACGACGCCGTGATCGTGCATCGCTCCAAGCTCGAGGGGCGCGTGACCTCGATCTGGAAGCGCGACGACCCGTTCTTCGCCGACGCCCGCAAGCAGGCCGCGGCCGACGGCGTCACACTGGAGAGCGACGCCAAGGTGATCCGCGACGGCAACAAGGTGCGCGTCTACATGTGGTCCAGCGCGCCTGCCTACGCGCTCGAGAAGTTCGAGGTCAAGCAGGGCGACGAGGTGACCGTCTATGTCACCAACATCGACGACGTCGAGGACCTGGTGCACGGCTTCTGCATCGTCAACTACGGCGTCAACATGGAGATCGATCCGCAGCAGACCTCGTCCGTGACGTTCATCGCGGACAAGCCCGGCGTGTACTGGTATTTCTGCACATGGTTCTGCCACGCCATGCACATGGAAATGCGCGGACGCATGCTGGTCTCGCCGCGGAACGCGTGAGCGATGCGGCGCGTGCGCCATATCAAGACTCTGGGGCTGGCGGCGCTCGTCGTCGCCGGCCTGCCCTTCCGCGCCCAGGCGGCGACTCTGCAGGTCGGAGCTGAAACCACCGACCTGCAGGCCCTGCTCGACCGCGCCGCCGACGGCGACGAGATCGCGCTCGCCACCGGCACCTATCGCGGACCGCTACGGATCAGCCACCGCTTGACGCTGGCTGGGGCTCCAGGCGCCGTGATCAGCGGTGGCGGCGAGGGCAGCGTCATCACCGTGGCGGCGCCGGGCACCGTCATTCGCGGCCTCGCCATCGACGGATCCGGCCATGCGCTGGAGCAGATGGATTCCGGCATCTTCGTCGAGCAGGCCGCACACGACGCACTGATCGAGAACAACCGCATCGAAGGCAATCTGTTCGGCGTCTATCTGCACGGATCAGCCAACGCCATGGTCCGTCACAACAGCATCATCGGCCTGCGCACGACGCGCGGCGGCGTCACCGGCAACGGCGTCTCCGTCTGGAACGCGCCGGGCGCCAAGGTGATCGACAACCAATTCCGGTACGGCCGCGATGGCGTGTTCGCCATCACCAGCCGCAACAACGTCTTTAGCGGCAATCGCTTCAGCGACCTGCGCTTCGCGGTCCACTTCATGTACACCAACGACAGCGAGATCTCCGGCAACGTCTCGACCCGCAACATCATCGGCTATGCGATGATGTTCTCCAAGGCGCTCGTCGTGAGGGATAACGTCTCGGATCACGACCGCGACCGCGGCTTGCTGTTCAACGCGGCCAATGGCTCGCAGATCTCCGGCAACAGCGTGATCGGCGGGCTGCAGCCGGCAGAGCGCTGGGCCACCGCGGAGAACCGGGGCACCGACGAAGGCGTGCCGCAGGCCGATGCGAGCACGGCCACGCCGACCGCCGGCGCCCGTCCCGGTCCCGAGAAATGCGTGTTCATCTACAACACCAACAACAACCATATCACCGACAACTGGTTCGAAGGGTGCGAGATCGGCGTTCACTTCACCGCCGGCTCCGAGGGCAACGACATCAGGGGCAATGCCTTCGTCAACAATGCCAGCCAGATCAAGTATGTCGGCACCCGCCATCTCGACTGGTCGAAAAGCGGCCGCGGCAATTATTGGAGCGACAACCCGGGCTTCGACCTCAACGGCGACGGCATCGCCGACACCGCCTATCGGCCGAATGATCTGATCGACCGCGTATTGTGGACCGCGCCGGCCGCCAAGGTCCTGATCAACAGCCCGGCCGTGCAGGTGATCCGCTGGGCGCAGGCGCAGTTTCCCGCGATCCTGCCCGGCGGAGTCGTCGACAGCCATCCCCTGATATCGCCGCCGGCGCGCCGCGCCGCTGCAGAAAGCAGGCCCCGATGACCGCGACAATCCATGTCGCCGACGTGATCAAGCACTACGGCAAGGTCGAAGCCGTGAGGGGCGTGTCGTTCGATCTCGCCGCCGGCGAGATGGTGGCGCTGATCGGCCACAACGGCGCCGGCAAGACGACGCTGATGAAGATGATGCTCGGGCTGATCCGCCCCACCCGCGGCACCATCGCCGTACTCGGTGAAAATCCAGCCGCCGGCGAGTTCTCCTCGCGGCGCCGCCTCGGCTACCTGCCGGAGAACGTTGCCTTCGATGCCGCCCTTACCGGCCGCGAGACCCAGACCTTCTACGCACGGCTCAAGCGCGAGCCGGTCGGACAGGCCATCGAGTTGCTCGACGTCGTCGGACTAGGCGATGCCGCAAAGCGCCGCGTCAACACCTACTCCAAGGGCATGCGCCAGCGCCTTGGGCTGGCACAGGCGCTGATCGGCCGCCCGCGCGTGCTGCTGCTCGACGAACCGACCAGCGGTCTCGATCCGGAGCTCCGCCAGACCTTCTACGAGGTGATCGAGAGGCTCGCCGCCGAGGGCACGACGGTGCTGCTGTCGTCGCATGCGCTGACCGAGTTGGAGGAACGCGCCGGCCGCGTCATCATCATGAACCGCGGCCTGAAGGTCGCCGACGGCACACTCGACGAGTTGCGCCGCCTCGCGCGATTGCCGACCCGGATTCGAGTCAAGGTCGCCTCCCTGCCACCGTCGGGCCCGCCGGCCTGGCTCCCGCCGGCCGCGTCCTATCGCCGGGTGAACGGCCACATCGTCGAGATCGACGCAGCGCCGGACGAGAAGATCGAGCTGCTGCGTCTGGCGACGGCCGACGCCACCGCCGTCCAGGATCTCGAGCTCATTCCACCCAGTCTCGACGAGCTCTACGCGCATTTCCTGCGCCACGCGGAGCACCCGCAATGACCAGCGTGATCACCATCGCCGCCAAGGAGATCCAGCAGGCGATCCGCAATCGCTGGGTGCTGGCCTCGACCCTGCTGCTGGCCGGACTCGCGCTGTCGCTGACCTTCCTCGGCAGCGCGCCGACCGGTACCGTCGGCGCGCGAGCGCTCGATGTCGTCATCGTCAGCCTGTCGAGCCTGACCATCTTCCTGATCCCGCTGATCGCGCTTCTGATCTCGCACGATGCCATCGTCGGCGACATGGAGCGCGGCACCATGCTGCTGCTGCTCAGCTATCCCGTAGCGCGCTGGCAGGTGCTGCTCGGCAAGTTCCTCGGTCATCTCGCGGTGCTCGCCTTCGCGACCTGCCTCGGCTATGGCGCCGCCGCGGTGGCGCTGCTGATCGCCGGCAGCCACTTCGACAGCGACGGGCTCGCGGCCTTCGCGGCGATGATCGGCTCCTCCGTTCTGCTTGGCGCGGTGTTCGTCGCAATCGGCTATCTCGTCAGCGCCGTCGTGCGCGACCGCGGCACCGCAGCGGGTGTCAGCATCGGCCTGTGGCTCGTGCTCGTCCTGATCTACGACATGGCGTTGCTCGGCCTTCTGGTGATCGACCAGGGCCGCAACGTCTCCGGCGGCGTGCTCAGCGCGCTGCTGCTGCTCAATCCGACCGATGCCTACCGGCTTTTCAACCTGACCGGCTTCGCCAATGTCAGCCTGTTCTCCGGCATGGCCGGGCTCGCCGGCAGCAGCACGCTGTCGGTGCAGGCGCTGCTCGCGGCGCTGGTGCTGTGGACGTTGGTACCGCTCGCCGGCGCCGCGCTGGCCTTCTCACGGAGGGAGCTATGAAACGCCTCGCTTTCGCCTGCGCGCTCATCGCCGCCTTTGCTCTCGGTGCCTGCAACGACAAGCAGGCCGCCGCGCCGCCGCCGCCGATCAAGCTGACGGCGGAGGCGATCGGGCACTATTGCGGCATGAACCTGCTCGAGCATTCCGGTCCCAAGGGACAGATCTTCGCCGCCAGCCTGATCGAGCCGGTGTGGTTCTCCTCGGCCCGCGACGCCATCGCCTTCACGATGCTGCCCGACGAGCCCAAGGACATCCAGGCGATCTACGTCTCCGACATGGGCAAGGCCGCGAGCTGGGACAATCCGGGTGCCGACAATTGGGTCGAAGCCCGCAAGGCGGTGTTCGTGATCGGCAGCCGACTCAGAAGCGGCATGGGCAGCGACGAGGCGGTGCCGTTCTCGGATCGGAGCGCCGCCGAGCGCTTCGCGGCCGAGCACGGCGGTCGCATCGTCGGCTTCACCGAGGTGCCGCGCGACTATGTGCTGAGCTCCCCCGACGACAACGCCGGCACGAACGAGCCGGACCACAAGGGCACGACTGAGGTGCGACGATGACAAATCAGCTCTCGCGTCGGCGCTTCATCCGCATCAGCGCCGCACTGGCGGGCCTTGCGATCGCACCCTGCGGCAGGCAGGCGGCCGGCAGCACCGCTGGCCTCGTCGAATGGCGCGGCACGTTGCTCGGCGCCGTTGCCACGATCAAGCTTCATCACCATGACCGGCGCGAGGCCGAGCGGGTGATCACGGTCTCGATCAGCGAAGCACGGCGACTCGAGCGCCTGTTCAGCCTTTATCTTGAGGACTCGGCGCTGGTCACATTGAACCGCACCGGCGTGTTGGTCGCACCGGCGCCGGAGCTGGTCGACATCCTCACGCTCTCGCAGCGCTACGCCGCGTTGACCGACGGCCGCTTCGACCCGACCGTGCAGCCGCTGTGGACGCTCTATGCCGATCATTTTTCGCGCCCCGATGCGAATCCCGACGGCCCACCGCAGGCGGCCGTACAAGAGGCGCTGACGCGGGTCGGCCATCAGCGGCTCAGCGTCAGCCGCGATCGCATCGTCATGCCGCGCGGCACGGCGCTCACCCTGAATGGCATCGCGCAGGGCTATGTCACGGATCGGATCGTCGACCTGCTGCGCAGCGAAGGCGTGCAGCAGAGCCTGGTCGACATGGGCGAAGCCCGCGCCATCGGCGCGCGGCCGGACGCCCGGCCCTGGGAGATCGCAATCGCCGACCCCGACGTTCCCGATCGGATCGCCGCGATGCTACCGATCATCGATCGGGCCGTATCGACGTCAGGCGCCTATGGCCTCCGCTTCGATCCGCACGGCCGCTTCAATCATCTGTTCGATCCGCACAGCGGCGGCTGCGCGCAGCGCTATCGCAGCGTGACCACGGTCGCCGGCAATGCCACGGCGGCCGACGCGCTTTCGACCGCGTTTAGTCTGATGTCGGAGCCTGAGATCCGTACGCTGCTGCCGCGCACCGAGGTCGACCGTGTCCACCTGATCGACGCGGCGGGAGCCGCAGTCGACCTTATCGGTTGAATTCTTTCTGCGGCTGGATCAGTCGAGAGCACGATCACAGGACGCCAGTCGAGGGACGAAACCACCGGCAGCTCGGACGCGACGCGCAGCGGGCCCGCCTCTTCATGTCATATCAAAACCGTGCAGCCATCTCCACGAGCCGCCTGTGCGCCCGCTCACGCGCCACGCCGGTGTGCGCGGCCGGCCCGCTGGTCGGCCCGATCGCCACGAAGTGCAGATCGCGAAGCCCCATGAAGCGCAGCGCCTCGCGCAAATAGGGCGTCGCGAGATCGGTGCGCCCCCGGCTGACGCCGCTGGTGAAGTCGCCGCCGCTGGCGAGGATCACCAGCGTTGGACGATCCTTCAGAAGTGGCAGGTAGCCGCGCGACGGATCGAAGCGAAAGGTGAGGCCCGGCTGATTGATGATATCCAGCCAGTGCTTGAGCTTGTAGGGAATGCCGAAATTCCACATCGGCGTCGAGATCACGACGCGCTCGGCCAGATCGAGCCGCACCGCCATGCGCTCGGCCACCGCGAACGCCTCCCGCTGGCCATCGGTGAAGGCGCGTCCGCCCATGCGGGCATACTTCGCCTGCAAAATCTCGCCCTCGAACTCCGGCAGCTTTTCGCGCCACAGATTCATCTCGTCGACGTCCCAGCCCGGCCGCGCCTGCCTGAAGCGGTCGAGGAAGGCGTGCGCGCCGGCGCTGGATTCCGAATCTGCCCGCGGCGAGGCGACGAGATGCAGCAGCTTGGGCATGTCTCACCCCAGCGCCCTGATCACTGCGTCGGCCCTGGTTACGACAGCAACGTTCTGCATGGCGAAGTTGATCGACGCATTGTGCCAGTCCGCGTTCATCGTCGAGCAGCAATCCTCCGGCACCACCATGAAGTAGCCTTTGTCGGCTCCCGTGCGCGCGGTGTGCTCGACCGACATGTTGGTCCAGGCCCCCGTATTGATGATCACGTCACGCCCGGTGGCCTTGAGAATGGTCTCGAGCCGCGTGCCCTCCCAGGCGTTCATCCGCATCTTCTCGACGACGAAGTCCCCGCTCCGCGGCTCCAGCCCAGCGACCGGCGCAGCCCCCCAGCTGCCGCGCACCATCGCCTTGCTGTCGACCAGCCCCTCGAACAGCGGCGCGTTCAACGTCACGCCGGGGGCACCGGGCTCGACGACGAACCAGACGTGGACGATGACGACGCCGCGCGCGCGGGCGACCTCGGCAAGCCGGCGGACGTTGTCGACGACGCGCTGCTGCCTGGCATGACCGGGAGCCCCCGAATCGGCAAACGCGCCGCCGTCCATGATGACGTCGTTCTGCAGATCCTGGATGATCATCGCGCAGCGGCGCGGATCGAGCTGCATGTCGCCCGACGCCAGCAGCGGCGCCGGTGGCGCGCCTGTGGACGTCGCGCTGGATGGGGACGAGCCCGCCGCAGCCCCCCGCGTCTGGGCCCTCATATAGGGCTCGTGGCGCGGGCCGACCTTGGTCGCGATCGCATAGACCGAATGCGTCGCGGTGAGATAGAGCGTGCGAAAATCGGCGCCGCCCCAGGCGAGATTGGCGACCAGTTCCGGGACGCGCACCTTGCCGAGCAACTCGCCGGTGCGCGCATAGACCCAGACGCCGCCCGGCGCGGTCACCCAGACATTGCCGCGCTGATCGCATTTCATGCCGTCGGGCACGCCGGGCTCCAGCTCGGAGCGGATGCCGCTGGCAAACACGCGCCCGTTCGAGAGCGGCCCGTCGCTACCGACGTCGAACACGCGGATCAACGCCTGCACGGTGTCGTTGACATAGAGCAGCGCCTCGTCCGGCGAGAAGCACAGCCCGTTCGGCTGGTCGAACAGATAACGATCGACCAGCAGCCGCGGCGGACCGCCGCCCGGCGGCACCCGGTAGACGCCCTGGAAGCCGAGCTGGCGCGGCCGCTCGACGCCGTAGACCGGCATGCGGCCATACCAGGGATCGGAGAAGTAGATTGCGCCGCTGGAATGGACGCACACGTCGTTCGGACTGTTGAGCTCCTGGTTGTCGACATGCGAGGCCAGGATCTCGCGGCGGCCATCGGGCCGCTCGCGCACCAGCGACGACGTCGCGTGCTCGCAGACGATCAAATTGAGGTCGGCATCATAGGTCATGCCGTTGCACTTGTTCGACGGCCGACGCATCTCGACCACGCCGCGCTTCGCGTCCCAGCGGCGGCGGACGTCGGCCGGCATGTCGGAGAACAGCAGGAAATGCTCGATCGGGTGCCAGATCGGCCCTTCCGTGAAGTCGAAGCCGGTCGCGACCTGGGACACCGGTGCGTAGGGGTCGATCAAGCTCTCGAATTCAGGGCGCAAGGTCACATGGGTCATGGCCGATCCTCGCGCCGACTACGCCGGAAACCATTGCCGCTGCGGCAGCGACTGCACGATGGGACCCGGCACCTGGTCGTGCAACCGCCCTGTCACCACGCCGCCCTCGATCTTGGCCGGGCGATCATGCACCGGCAACAGATAGCGGGAGCTCGACAGCAGCTTCTTGATCGCCGCCTTCTCGGCGCGCTTCGAGGTGCCGTGATTGCCGGTCGTGCGCGGCTCCGCGTCCTGGATCTCGTTGAACGGGGTCACGATCTGGTCGTTGAAGTCGTAGATCACGTCGCCGCAGATGGTGGCGATGCCGTCGGCGGTGTGGACGTGGATGTTCATCGAGCCTTCGGTGTGGGCATTGGCGGCATCGCAATAGACCCCCGGCATCAGCTCGACAGGTCCGGTCAGCTCGAGATCGAGGAAGCGCAGCGCGCTCTTGGTGTGCAGCCGGTCGATCAGGTGCTTGATGTCCGGCGCCGGATATTGCGGGTGCATCAGCCCGGACACCGAATATTCAAGCTCGCGGCGGTTGAGCACGACCGTCGTGTTCATCGGGAACAGATCGTCCTTTCCCGCATGATCGATGTGCAGATGGGTGTGGCAGACATAACGGACGTCGCCCATGCGCACGCCATGCCGCGCCAGCTGGTTCTCGATCATGTTCTCATGGTACTGCAGCCCGCGCATGCCCAGCGTCTCCATGATCTGGTTGGAGCGGTAGCCGGTGTCGACCACGACCGGATACGGTCCGCCCAGGATCAGGAAGCCGAGCGTCAGCACCCGGCGGGTGCGGCCGCAGTCGCGGCCCAGCACGAGGAAGCTCGATTCGAGCTCGATATCACCATAGTCGAGAATCTTGATTTCCAGCGCCATGAGCGTTCCCTGTTGCTTTTGTTGTCGTTGCAGGCGGTATCATCCCAGCCGATAGACGCGGCGCGCCGTCTCTCCCATGACCTGCGCGCGTGCACGCTTGTCGAGGCCGTGGATGGCAGCCTCATAGGCTGCCACCAGTGTGCGATAGTCGGTCCAGAGCTTCTCGATCGGAAAGTTCGAGCCGAACAGGCAGCGCTCGGGGCCGAAGATAGCGAGGGTCTCGCGTACGACATCGGCGACATCAGCGGGATCGTTGCGGCGGATGAAGGTGCCGAGGCCCGAGAGCTTGCTGACGACATTGCGGCAGGCCGCAAGCTTATGCATGCCGGCGCGCCATTGCTCGCGTCCCGCCGGCGACCGGTCCTCCAGCATGCCGGCGTGCTGGAGGACGAAGGTGACGGCCGGACAGCTCTCGGCCAGCGCCGCGGCGCCGGCCATTTGCCCGGCAAACACCTGCAGGTCGAACGACCAGCCGTAGTCGGCCAGCCGCGCCATGTTGGCGCGGACATTCCGTTGACTGCAGAGATCGGGCGACTCCGCGAACCGGTACAACGGATTCTCATGCCAGTGCAGCTGCATGCGAACGCCGCGCACCAGCGGATAACGCGCGAGCCGATCGAATTGCGGCCGCGCGTCATCAACGGCGAGATCGGCATAGGCGACGATGGCGTGCGGATAGCCGTGCTGATCGGCGGTTCGCTGCACCCACGCGGCCTCCTCCTCGAAGCCGTCCTTGGCCCAGTTCGTCTGGACGTAGACCGATTGCGTCACGCCGCTGCCGGCGATGTCCCCGAGATATTCCTCGATCGGGTAGTCGCGCCGGATCGGCTCATAGGGCCCGAAGATCCGCGGCTGCATCGGGCCGACCAGCCAGGGCAGGTCGGCCTGGCGCCAGATGTGATGATGCGCATCGACATAGCCGGTCATGCCGCCCTCCTCTGCGCCAGCGACAACACATGCGCGACGATGGCCTCGTCCGAGCCGCCCGGCACCATGTCATCGACAAGTGGCGCAATGGCCTGCAGCGCTTCCGTCTGCGGCCTGAAGCCCGGCCCAGTCGCCAGCGGCGTCAGCCAGCTCAGGCGCCAGGCGCGCAGCGACAGTTTCCACACGGCTTCGCGGAGCACTTGATGGTCACCCCGCTCCAGCCCGTCCGAGATCACCAGAACCGCCGCGCCCCGCGCATAGATCGAGAATCGCGGCACGCCGAGGAAGGCCTGCAGCGCCTCGCCGATGCGCGTGCCGCCGTCCCAGTCGCTGACGAGATGCGAAGCCGCCAGCAGCGCCTGCTCGCGCCGCTTCAGCCGCAACGGCCGCGTGACCCGCGTCAGCCGCGTGCCCAAGGTGAACACCTCGGCCTGCGGCACCGCCTGGACCAACACATGAGCGAGCCGCATGTTGCCCTCGGTCCGAGCCTTCATCGAGCCGGAGACGTCGATCAACAGCAGCAGCCGGCGCAGCCGCGGCCGGCGCCTCAAGCGCCGCAGCGACAGCACCTCGCCATCGCGCCGCACGCTTTCACGCAAGGTTCGGCGCAGGTCGACGAAGCTGCCGCGCCGCGCGCGCACGCGCCGATGGCCTCGCCGCTTCGGTAGCTTCGCACGCGCCTGCCGCGCCAGAAGCTGCAGCGGACCGTCTCCCGTGGTCGCACTCAACCGACGCGCAACCAACGCCTCCGCGCGCGTTGCCGCCAGACCGGACTCGTTCTGCTCCTGCGCAATGTCGGGATCGACGCCGCTGTCGCCCTCCTCCTGCAGCCGCACGACATCGTCCTGCCTGTCGCTCTCGCTGAACGCCGTCGCCTCGGCGACACCAAAATGGACGTCGAACAGCAGATTGTAGGTCGCGAGCCGCTCGGGAGGTGGCGCGAGGGTCGCCGTCCCGGCACGGCGGATATCCTCGATGCTGACAGGCCCCAGCAGTTCGATCGCAGCGAGGAAGGCGGTGGTCTGCTCCGGCGCAATTGCGAAGCCGTTTCGCCGCAACAGCGCAGCGAATGTCACGAAGATCTCGGCAGCCTGCGGCAGGCGCGCCTCGCTCATGTCATCGCCTCCGCGAGCAGAGCATCGAGCCGAGGCGCGATGAAGGACAGATCCTCCTCGTCCTTCAGCGCTACGCCGATCGAGCGCCGGAAGGCGTCGGGCCAGCGCGCGCCGGTCTGGTTCAGAAGCGTCGCGGCCTCGGCCCAGTCGACCGCCTCGGCAATGCCCGGCGCCTTGCTCAAGGGCTCACGCCTGAGCTTCGCCACCGCCGCCACGACGGCGCGCGCGGTCGCCTCGGCCACGCTGGACGCGCGCATCATCACGATGCGCGCCTCGCGCTCCGCATCGGGATAGTCGATCCAATGATAGACACAGCGGCGGCGCAGCGCTTCATGCAGCTCACGGGTGCGGTTCGAGGTCAGCACCACGATCGGCCGCTCGGCGGCACGGATCGTGCCACGCTCTGGAATCGAGATCTGGAAGTCGGAGAGGAATTCGAGCAGGAAGGCCTCGAACTCCTGGTCGGCGCGATCGATCTCGTCGATCAGCAGCACCGTCGAGTCGGGCGCGCGCAGGCAGGCCAGCATCGGCCGCTCGATCAGAAAACTCTCGCCATAGATGTCGATGCTGTCCTCGCCGGCCTGGCGGATCGCGAGCATCTGGCGCGGATAGTTCCACTCGTAGAGCGCCGCCGCAGCGTCGACGCCTTCATAGCATTGCAGGCGGATCAGCTTGCGGCCAAGCACCGCGGCGACTGCCTTCGCCGCCTCGGTTTTTCCGACGCCGGGCGCACCCTCCAGCAGCAGCGGCTTGCCTAGCGCAAGCGCGAGATAGGCAGCGGTGGAGAGTCCCTCATCGGCGAGATAATAAGCCGCGCGCAGCGCCTTCTCCAGCGCCTGCGGCGAGTCGATGCCGACGATGTTGCTGCGGACGACCATATCGTCTCACCGCCGCGTCTGCGGCCGCGCGCCGCCCTGGGCCTTGATCGCGCGCAGCACCTTCTCCGGCGTGATCGGCAGCTCGTCGATTCGCACGCCCACCGCATTGAAAATCGCATTCGCGATCGCGGGCAGCACCGGATTGGCGCACATCTCACCCGGCCCCTTGCCGCCGAACGGGCCGTCCGGCGCGGGGCGTTCCAGCACGGCAATGTCGTGCGGACAGATGTCGCCAGGTCCCGGCATCAGATATTCGACGAAGTCCCGCGGACCTTGTTTGGGATCGGGATAATACGGCTCGGTCGTCTCATAGAGTGCATGGCTCATGCCCATCCAGGCGCCGCCGACCAGTTGCTGCTCAACGAGGCGCGGATTGAGCGCACGTCCCAGCTCATAGGCGCTGTCCATCCTGACCGCACCGACCTCACCGGTCTCGTCATCGACCTCGACCTCCGCGACGAGGCACGCATGCGCGTAGCAGGTGGCCGGCGACATCTCGCCGGTCTCGGGATCGACGTCCGACAACGGCACCAGGAAGATGCCGCGACCGGAGATGGTCTTGCCCTGTCGGAACTGGGCGGCGATGGCGACGTCCTTGACCGAGATCGAGCGATGCGGCGCGCCCTTGACGTGGATGTTGCCGCGGCCGTCGGTTTCGAGATCGCTGGCGTTGACCTCGAGCTCCTCGGCCGCTGCCTCCATCATGACGCCGCGCGCCTCCTTGGCCGCCGCCATGACGGCATTGCCGACGCGATGGGTGCCGCGCGAGGCGAACGAGCCCATGCAGTGCGGCCCGGTGTCGGAATCGGCGGTGTCGACATAAACGTCCTCGACCGGCACGCCGAGCGTCTCGGCGCAGATCTGCCGCGTGACCGACTTCATGCCCTGCCCGAGATCGATCGACGACAGCGCCACCGTGAACTTGCCGCTGGGATTGGAATGCACCAGCGCCTGGCTCGGATCGCCGCCGAGATTCATGCCGATGGGATAGTTGATCGCCGCCATGCCGCGGCCGCGGTGCCTCGCCATGTCAGCGCCTCCTCGTGCCGAATACCGACGAGAACCGCGTCGCGCCGTGTGCGGGAGCCGGTGCCGGGCTCTGTGGGGGTGGTGACGGCGGCTCAGGAGGTGGAGAAACTGGAAGCCCGCGGTCGTAGCTGGTGCGCTGCTGCGCCGGCGCAGGCCGCGCGCTCGCCGGCTCACGTGGTGTGGAGGGAACAGCCGCCCGGGCCCCGCCGCCATCCTTGCGCGACGACATGCGGCGGAACTCCTCGCGGATCGGCCATTTGGCCTTCTCGGCCGCGACCTGCACGCATTCGATCAGCGCCGTGTTCTTGGCCTCGCGGCGATGCGCCTTCATGTCGCCGTCGCGATAGGCGTTGAGGATGCGGAACTCCATCGGGTCCATGCCGATCAGATGCGCGAGCTTGTCCATCTGGCATTCGAGCGCGAAGTCCATGCCCGTGATGCCAAAGCCGCGCATCGCGGTGGCCGGCGTGCGGTTGGTGTAGACGCAGTAGATGTCGCCATGGACGTTCGGGATCGTGTAGGGACCGGGCAGGTGCGCGGCGCATTTGACCACCGCGTAGCTCGACAGCCGCGTGTAGGCGCCCGAGTCGAAATAGGCGCGGATCTGGCGCGCGACGATGCGGCCGTCGCGCATCACGCCGTCCTTGACGTAGATGCGTTCGGCGCCGCGGGGCGGCCCGAACTGCATCTCCTCCTCGCGCCCGAGCACGTAGCGCACCGGGCGCCCCGTCAACATCGCAGCGAGAATGGCGAGCGGCTCGGTCAGCGTGTCGACCTTGCCGCCGAAGCCGCCGCCGACCGTGCCGCCGATGAAGTGGAAGGTGTTGGACGGCAGGTCGAGGATCTTGGCGCAGGTGTCGAGCGAGAAGAACAGCGCCTGGGTGGAGGTGTAGACGACATAGCGGCCGTTGGTGTCGGGTGCTGCGATCGAGCCGTTGGTCTCGACCGGCGCGTGCTCGATCGGCGACATCTGGTAGCGCTGCTCCAGCACATGGTCGGCCTGCGCAAAGCCGCGCTCGACATCTCCGAAGCGCAGCTTCTGGTGATCGTAGCGCTCGTGATAGGTGAACGTGTTCTTCGGATAGGTCTCGTTGACAACAGGCGCGCCCGGTCTCAACGCCTCCTCGACATCGAACACGGCCGGCAAGCTCTCGTAGTCCACCCGCACCTTGGCAGCCGCCTCGGCTGCGGCGCGCGGCGTGTCAGCGACCACGGCAACGATCGGCTCGCCCTTGTAGCGGACCTTATCGACGGCGAGCGTCGGCTCATCGTCCTTGCCGAAATTGATCAGGCTGAGCAGCGTGTTGAGGTTGCGCGGCACGTCACCGCCCCTGATGATCCGCCGCACGCCGTCGCTTCGCTCGGCCTCGCCGGTGTCGATGCGACGCAGCCGCGCATGCGACTGCGCCGACCTCACGACCCTCAGATGCAGCATGCCCTGCAGCTTGTGATCGTTGAAATAGGTCGAGGTCCCCGTGACATGGCCCAGCATGTCCTGGCGCTGCGTGCCCTTGCCGACCTCGTTGAGATTGTCGTCGCGCTCGTCGGCGAAGATGTCCTTGCGCAGTTCCAGCATGGCGATCTCCCCTCAGGCGCTCGCGCGCAGCGACGCGGCTGCCGCCAGCACCGCATTGATGATCGGCTCGTAGCCGGTGCAGCGGCAGATGTTGCCGGAGATCGCCTCCACCACCTGCTCGCGGCTCGGCTGCGGGATCTTGTCCAGCAGCGCCTTGGCCGCCATCAGCATGCCCGGCGTGCAATAGCCGCATTGCGCGGCAAAACCCTCGGCGAAAGCGCGCTGCAGCGGATGCAGGGTCGGACCGCTCTTGATACCGTCGAGCGTCTCGACCGCGCGGCCCTCGACGGCTTCGGCGAGCGTCAGACACGACAGATGCGCGTCGCCGTCGATCAGCACGGTGCAGGCGCCGCAGCCGCCCTGACCGCAGCCGAATTTCGGCGTGACGTCGCCGATCATCTCGCGCAGCACGACCAGGAGATTGGTGCCGCCGTCGACGAACAGCGCGACGTCGCGACCATTGTGCCGGAACTGAAGTGGGGTCTTGGCCATGGTCTAGCTCTCCTGTCCCGACAGCAGCCGCCGCAGATGCACGCCGACCACTTCGCGGCGATACCACGCGCTCGCAAGCGAATTGTCCGTGGGTGCCGTTCCCTCGGCTGCCGCAGCAGCGGCGGCGCTGATCGCGCCGGCATCGAGCGGCCGGCCTTCGAGCGCGCGCTCAGCGGCCTTGGCGCGAACAGCGGTCGGCGCCATCGATCCCAGCGCGATCCGCGCGCCGGTCACGCGACCGCCGCTCTGTGGAAGATGCGCCGCGAGCGTGACCACCGATCCGCCCTTCGGCTTGATGCGCGCGATCTTGCGATAGCGGAACGCATCCGATGACGCCGGCCTGATGCAGGACACGGCGACCACCAGCGCAGCACCCTGGCGGTCGCGCGATTGCAGGAAATCCTCGATCGGCATCTCCCGGACGCCAAAGCCGCCCTGCAGCGAGACCATGCCGTCGAGCGCCAGCAGCGCCACCGTGAAGTCGCCGAACGGCGCCGGCGCGAACAGATTGCCGCCGATGGTGCCCATGTTGCGGACCGCCGGGCCGCCGATCGAGCGCGCCGCCGGATGCAGGAAGGACAGCTCGCGCTCGGCCAGAACGCGGGCGAAGGTGACGCCGGCGCCGATCCGGATGCGCCCGCCCGTGGCGTCGATGCTCCGCAGCGCGCGATCGGTGGCGCGGATCACGGTGGCGATCGAGACGTCGCCTTCGTTGAGATCGCGCATGACCAGCGTGCCGCCGCCCAGATAGCGCGCGGCGCGGTCCGACGACAGCGCAGACGCAGCTTCGCTCGCGGCCTGAAACGTCTTCACCGTAACCGGCATCGATTCACCTCGTCCTCATGCCGCCTGCTTCAGATGCGATCGGATCGCTTCGAAGCCGGCTTGGTAGATGTCTTCCGCCACCATGCGAGTCAGCGTCTCGGCCTGTTCGGGCCGCGTCGTGAAACGGCTTTCCCAGTGCCAGAAGGTGCGGTCGCCGTCGGTGACCGGCAGCAGCCGGACATGGGCGACGTAGTTGAACAGCTGTAGCGGCGTATCGAGCAGGCAATAGCTGAAGCTCTGTTCGAGATCGGACAGCGCCAGCAGCTGCTCACGCAGCTCTGAGCCATCCTTGAGACGGAAGCGCCTGACACAGCCGATCTTGTCAGACGTCTGCGAACGCTCGATCGCCGACGTCGCGACCGCCGGGTGCCAGCGGTCATGGCCGTTGAAGTCGCGCAGCACCTCCCACACGGCCTCCGTCGGCGCATCGATGATGGTGCTCTTGACGACGTGCGGCACGGCGTCAGCCTCCGAACGCGCGCTTGAGCGCATCGAAGCCGCCCTGGAACACGCCGCCGCCGATCGAGGCGACGAGATCGGCCTCGCGCTCCGGCGCGCAGTCGAACTCGGCGGTCCATTCCAGGAAGGTCTTATCGCCATCCGTGATGGGGGTCAGCCGCAAAGTGGCGACGTAGTTCGTCACCCCCATCGGCGATTCCAGAATCGAATAGGTGCAGAACATGTCGTAGTCGGACAGGCCGAGCAGCTTCTCGCGGATGCGGTCGCCATTGCGTAAGCGGAAATCCCTGACACAGCCGATCTTGTCGGCGGGCTCACCGCCCTCGATCCGGCTCTCCGCAATCGCCGGATGCCAGTTCGGCAAGCCGTTGAAGTCGCGGACGCGCGCCCAAACCCGATCGTTGCGGGCGCTCACGACGGTGGAGACGTAGACCCTCGCCATGGTGCCTCACCCCTTTTTGCGCGGACCGCGGTCGGCCGGCGGTTCGGTTGGGCTGGTGTCATTTGCTCCACCTCCGCCGCCTGCGTCCTTGCGCGCGGCAGTCTCTTTCCGGATGCCCTGCATGTCCCTGGCTTCGCGGATCAAGCCCGGCATCTTGGCAAGGCTGCCGCCCTCGACGCCGATGTCGGAGAGGATGGAGTCGATCAGCGGCGCCTGGACACGGTAGCGCAGCGCGGAGTCGATCACCTCGTCGGTAGCGCTGCGGCCGCCATTGCCGTTGCCGCCATTGCCATTCAGGCCGTCGACCTGGAGGATGCGGATGCCCTCGATCTTCTCCATCGGCTTGACGCTCTCGCGCACGATACCCTCGATGCGGTCGAGCAGCTTGCGCCGGAACAGCGAGTAGCGCGCCTGGTCGGTCAGCACATTCTCGGCCTCGTTGAGCAGCTTCTGCGCTTCCGCCTCGACAGCCGCGCGGACCCGCTCGGCCTCGGCGGCGATCCGGGTCTCCTCCGCCTGCTTTTCGGCAATCAGCACCTCCACGGTCTTGCGCCGGCGGGCGATCTCGCTCTCGCGCGCAGTGATCACCTTTTCCGTTGCCTCGGTGGCACGCGTGCGCGCCTCCTCGGCGGCGACCTTGGCCGCGGATTCCTCCAGCGACTTCTGATACAGCGCGATCGCCTTCTCCATCAGCGCCGTCTCGACGTCCTTCTCGCGGTTCACTTCCAGCTTGCGCAGCTCGCGCTCGCGGCCGATGCGGGCCTCGTCGAGACCGCGATCGGAGGCGATGCGCGCGCGCTCGACCTCCTCGCGGGCGGCGATCTCGGCCTCCTGCAGCGACTGCACACGCGCGACCTCGAGCTGCTCGATGGCGCGGCGGCGCTCCAGCCGGACAGCCTCCAGCGCCTGTTCGCGCGACACGTCCGCAGTCTCGACCTGCTTGCGCGCGACGATCTCGGCTTCCTTGACCTGCCGATCGGCATCGATGCGCTCAGCGCGCTTGGCGGCGAGCTCAATCACCCTGATCTCATCGGCGAGCTCGATCGCCTTCTTCTGATCGATGTTCAGCACCTCGCGCGTCCGCGACGAGGCGATGCGCTCAGCCTCCAGCGCCAGCTCGACCTCGATGCGGCGCCGCTCCACGGCCTCGCGCCGCTTCAAATCCGCGGCTTCGACGGCCTCGGTGCGCTGGATCTCCAGGCTTCGCGTCTCCTTCTCCGAGCGGATGCGCTTCTCGGCGACAGCCTGTTCCTGCGCGATACGGGCCGCCTCGATCGCCTCGCGCGAGGCGATGTCGGCCTCCTCGATGGTCCGGATGCGCGCGATCTCCAGCGCACGCACCCGTTCCTCCTGCGCGATGCGGCTGGCTTCCGTCGCCTCGCGCGCGGCAATGCCGGCGATCTCGATGCCCTGGTTGCGCTCGATCTCCAGCTTGCGCGTGGCATGCTCGGCGGCGATGCGCTCTGCGGACAGCACCTGCTCACGCGCAATGCGCGCGGCTTCGACCGCCTTCTGCGCCTCGATCTCGGCCTCCTGGATGTTGCGCACCTGGGCGATCTCGGTGGCGCGCGTCCGCTCGTCGGAGCTGATGCGCTCCAGGTTCACGATCATGGTCTGGGCGATCCGCGCCTTCTCGGTCGCCTCGTGCGCCGCGATCTCCGCCTCCTCGATCGCGCGGGTGCGCTCGATCTCGCGGCGGCGTGTCTCCTCGTCGTTGGCGATGCGCGCATCGGAGACCACGCGGTCCTGCTGAATCCTGGCCTTCTCCACGGCCTCGCGCGCGGCGATCTCGGCTTCCTCGATGGTGCGGGTCCGCTCGATGTCGCGTTGGCGCACCTCGCGCTCGGATTCGATGCGCGCGGCATCGATCGCGCGCTGGTTGGCGATGCGCGCCTTCTCGATGTCCTCGCGCGCCAGCAGCTCGCGCTCCTCGACCGCGCGCGTGCGCTCGATCTCCCGCTGCCGCGTGTCGCGCTCGGCCGCGATCCGCGCCTCCGCAATCGTCAGCTCGTTGGCGATGCGGGACTTCTCGATCGCCTCCCGCGCCATGATCTGCGCCTGCTCGGCCTCGGTCTCGCGCAGCGCGCGCTCGCGCGCCACCTCCGTCCGCTGCAAGGCGCGGCGCATCTCGATGTCGCGCTCCTGCTCCAGCCGTGCCGTCTCGCTCTCCCGCTCGATCTCCAGCGCCTCGCGCTCGGCTTCGAGATTGCGGGTGCGGATCTTGATCATCGAGTCCTGCTCGATGTCGTTGCGCAGCTTGCGCTTGCTCTCGATGTCCTCCATCAGCCGTGTCAAGCCCTCGGCGTCGAACCGGTTCGAGGGGTTGAAGAATTCGAGATCGGTCTGGTCGAGATCGGTGATCGCGACCGATTCCAGCTCGAGGCCGTTCTGGGCCAGCGCTTCGGCGGCCGCCGCTTTGACGCGCGAGACGTAGTCGCCGCGCTGCTCGTGCATCTGCTCCATGGTCATCTCCGCGGCGACCGCGCGCACGGCAGAGATGAACTTTCCGGACAGCAACGCGTGCAATTTTTCCGGCTCGAGCGTGCGACGGCCGAGCGTCGCCGCCGCGATCGACACCGCCTCGCGGGTGGGCTGGACACGAACGTAGAAATCGGCCTCGACGTCGACCCGCATCCGGTCGCGCGTGATGACGGCATCCTGCCGCGCACGCGTGATGCCCATCGGCAGAACGTTCATGTTGACCGGCGTATAGTCGTGGATGAACGGCAGCACGAAGGCGCCCCCATTGATCACGACGCGCTCCCCCATGAAGCCGGTGCGGACGAAGGAGACCTCCTTCGAGGAGCGATGATACAGCCAGTTGACGATGTAGACGGCGACCACGATGACGACGATCGCGACGATCAGCCAAAGGATCAGCTCACCAACCAGAACCCCGGACATCTCATTCCTCCCTCGGTCTCCCGTCCGGCGAGCGCGGCGCCGTGCACCGTTGCTGCCGGAGCTCGTGTTGTCGCCTCAGACGCGGCGTGGCCGCGAGCTGATCGCCTTGAAATGTCGCACCTGCTCCGTCAGCGCCCGCTCCACCGGCAGCCGTTCCATCGAGGAGGCGCCGTAGAAGCCGTGGCAATTCTTCGTATGCTTCATGATGAAGTCGGCATCGGCCGGCTCGGCGATCGGGCCGCCATGCGCCAGCACCAGGATCTCCGGGTTGACGCTGAGCGCAGCCGAGGCCCAGCTATCGATCAGGCCGGGGCAGTCATCGAGCTTGGGCGCGGTCTGCGCGCCGATCGAGCCGCCCGTGGTGAGACCGAGATGGCAGACGATGATGTCGGCGCCGGCGATCGCCATACCCGCGGCCTGGGCCTCGTTGAACACGTAGGGCGTCGTCAGCAGGTCCTTGTCATGGGCGCGCCCGATCATGTCGATCTCCAGCGCGTAGGAAATGCCGGTTTCCTCCAGATTGGCGCGGAAGGTGCCGTCGATCAGGCCAACGGTCGGAAAGTTCTGCACGCCGGAGAAGCCGAGCGTCTTCAGCTCATCGAGGAAGACATCCATGTCACGGAACGGGTCGGTGCCGTTGACGCCCGCCAGCACTGGGGTGGACTTCACCACCGGCAGCACCTCGCTCGCCATCTCGACGACGATCGCATTGGCGTCGCCATAGGCCATCAGCCCGGCGAGCGAGCCGCGGCCGGCCATGCGATAGCGACCGGAATTGTAGATCACGATCAGGTCGATGCCGCCGGCCTCCTCGCATTTGGCCGACAGGCCGGTGCCGGCGCCGCCGCCGATGATCGGCACACCACGGCGCACCATGTCGCGAAACTTCTTCAGCAGCGGTGCGCGCTCATATCTCGCCATCCCCTCACCTCGCCTGTCTGCGCCGCGCCGGCAGCCGCCCGAGCATCGGCCTGATGGCGCCGACGATCGCCGCGACGAACTCGTTGTCGTTGATGTGATGCGGCACGCGGATCAGGCGCCGGCTCGAGGTCTGCCGCACGGTCTGTTCGAGGCTGCGGAACAGCGCCTCGTCCGCCTCGCGATCGAAGAACGGCTGGCCCGGCGCATCGAGCGCCGAGACGCCCTTCTCGGGCAGGAAGAACCGGACCGGCCCGTCCATGCGATTGAGCCGCTCGCCGATCCAGCGCCCCATCTGCGCGTTCTCCGCCGCCGTCGTCCGCATCAAGGTGACCTGCGGGTTGTGGACGTGAAACTTGCGGCCGCGATAGCGCTCGGGAATGGTCTCGGGCGCGCCGAAATTCACCATGTCGAGCGCGCCGACCGAGCCGACATAGGGCACGCGGCTGCGGATGATGGCGCCGAAGCGATCCTCGATGGCCGGAAACACACCGCCCATCAGCAGGTCGCAGACCTCGGTCGTGGTGAGATCGATCAAGCCGGCGAGCATGCCGGACTCGACCAGCTTCTCCATCGAGCGGCCGCCGACGCCGGTGGCGTGGAAGACCAGGCACTCGTAGTCGTCGCGCAGCTCGGCCGTGAGCTTCTGCACCGCCGGCGTGGTCACGCCGAACATGGTGATGCCGATGGCGGGACGTTGCGGTCGGGTGCGGTCAGCGACGGCGGACTGCTGCTCGCGCGCCGTCACCATGCCGGCAAGCGCATGCGCGCCATTGCTCAGCACCGCGCGCGAAATCGAATTGAGTCCTTGGACGTCGGTGACCGAGTACATCATCGCGATGTCGGCCGGCCCGACATAGGCGCCGACGTCACCGGATGCGACAGAGGAGATGATCAATTTCGGTACACCGACCGGCAGGTCGCGCATTCCCGGCGTGACCAGCGATGTGCCCCCAGACCCTCCGGCCGAGATGATGCCGGCTACATTGTCCTGCCGTCGCAGCCAACGTGCGAAAGCTTCTGCCATCGCGGTGACCGATGCGCCGCGATCGGGGCCGAACACGGCGGAGCCGCCGCGGGGATGATTGAGTGCGACCTCCTGGGCCGAGACGTCGCAGCTCGCGTGCCGTCCGCTGGTGGAGACATCGACAAGTCGGGTGCGCAGGCCGTGGCCCGCGACGATGTCGCGGATGAAGCGCAGCTCGTCACCCTTGGTGTCGAGCGTGCCGACCACGATCACCGCCGGCGGGCCCGCCGCGATCGACACGGCGCCCTCGCGACTCTGGCGAGTTGCCTCGTCGAGCCGGGTCACACTGGTGGACAGCGTGCGCGCCTTGGCCTCGATCTGCGCGATCGGCACCGGCTGCGACCAGCGCGTCGGCAGCACGGGATTAGAGACGTAAACCTTGACGGGCGCAGCTTTCGGCGTCGTTGACACCGCCGCACGTGCGACGGGCACCTCCTGAACCTCGCCCGTCCCGAGATCGGTCTCGTCGCCGGCATGCTGGCCGACGCCGAGCAGACGCTGCTGCAGCTCGCGATCGGCGGCGAGCCGGGCCGAGTCGATGATGCGGTTGATGCGGCCGTTGACCATGATGGCCACGCGCGGCGAGATCGCCGTGGCGACGCCGATGTTCTGTTCGATCACGAGGACCGCCATGTCGCCGTCCTGGCCGAGCCGGATCAGCATCTCCTCGACCTGGGCGACGATGACCGGCGCCAAGCCCTCTGTCGGCTCGTCCATGATCAGGAGCTGCGGATTGGTCAGCAGCGCGCGCGAGATCGCCAGCATCTGCTGCTCGCCGCCCGACAACTGGCCGCCGCCATTGTTGCGCCGCTCGGCCAGGCGCGGAAATGTCTCGTAGACGCGCTCGACGGTCCAGGCACCGCGGCGCTGGCCCGCTGCCAGGCGCAGATGCTCGTCGACGCTGAGCGAGCGCCACAGACGCCGCCCCTGCGGCACATAGCCGACGCCGAGCCTTGCGATGCGCGCCGGATTGAGCCCGGTGATATCCTCACCACGCAGCCGAACCGATCCGCCGGACGGCCGCAGCAGGCCCATGATGGCCTTGCACAGCGTCGTCTTGCCCATGCCGTTGCGGCCGACCAGCGAGAACACGCCGCTGTCGAGCCGGAGATCGACGCCCTGCAGCGCATGCGAATGGCCGTAGTACACGTCGAGGCCGCGGACCTCGAGCGCAGGCGCGGAGCGGCGGACGTCATTCATGGCCGCCTCCGAGATAGAGCTCCTGCACCTCCGGATCAGATTCGATCTCCTGCGGCGCGCCTTCCTTGAAGACGCGGCCGTTGTGCATCATCGTCACGCTCTCGACGACGCGTAGCGCCACGTCCATGTCGTGCTCGATGATGATGTAACCGATGTGCGGCGGCAGCGACGTCAGGATCTCGACCAGCTCGCGCCGCTCGGTCGGCGACAGACCCGCCGCCGGCTCGTCGAACAGGATGAATCGGGGCGCTCCGGCCAGCGCCAGCGCGATCTCGAGCTGGCGCTGCTGGCCATGGGCCAGCTCCGACACCAATTGATCGCGCACTGACGTCAGATGCACCGCCTCGATCAGGCGTTCGGTCGCCTGCATCAGTGCATCGTTGACGCTGGGCCGCAGCATCGAAAACCGCGCGCGCGAGACGCCGCGGCAGGCCAGGTAGACATTGTCGCGCACCGAGAGGCCGAGGAACAGCGCCGAGATCTGGTAGGTGCGGCGCAGCCCGCGGCGGATCCGCTCATAGGGCGGAAAGGTGGTGATGTCCTCGCCGAAGAAGCGGATCGTGCCGGAGGTCGGCAGAAAGTCGCCGGTGACGCAATTGAACAAGGTGGTCTTGCCGGCG
The DNA here is from genome assembly GCF_032489375.1 of Bradyrhizobium sp. SZCCHNR1098. Taxonomy (NCBI): domain Bacteria; kingdom Pseudomonadati; phylum Pseudomonadota; class Alphaproteobacteria; order Hyphomicrobiales; family Nitrobacteraceae; genus Bradyrhizobium; species Bradyrhizobium sp. SZCCHNR1098. Next base: position 106,782 of record NZ_JAUEXY010000006.1, on the reverse strand, counting down.
CCGTTCGAGCCCAGCACCGCGCGCCGCTCCCCAGGCCGCACCGTGATCGTGATATCGGTCAGCGCGGCGAGCGCACCGAACATCCGCGTCACGCCGCGCAATTCGAGGGCTGCAGTCGAGCCGAGCGCCGAGAGCCGGTCCGCGACCCTATCCATGGCCGTGACCTCCGGGACGCGACCGCGTCTGCGATGCCTCGCTGCGACGGCGCCACCGATCATAGAGGCCGATCACGCCATCGGACGACCAGAAGACGATGGCGAGGAAGCCGAGCCCGATCAGCAGCCGGAACCGGTTGCCGTCGAGCCCAACCTTGACCAGGAAGTCGAGCGCAAAGGTGCGCAGGATGACGAAGATGAAGGCGCCGATATACGGCCCGACCGGCCGGGTGATGCCGCCGACGACGGCGACGATGAGAATGTCGATGCAGCGCTCGACCGCGACCGATCCGGGCGAGATCTGCCGATAGTTCCAGACCTGCAGCACGCCGCCCATGCCGGCGATCAGGGCCGCGAACGCATAGGCGGCGATGCGATGTGCATTGACGTTGAAGCCGAGCGCGGCCATGCGCCTGGGATTGTCGCGCACGCCCTGCAGCGCCAGGCCGAATGGCGCGCGCGACAGATAGAGCACGGCGAAATAGCATAGTGCGGCCACCGCGAGCGTCAGGTAATAGAACGCGATGTCCATGCGCCAATCGACGCCGAGAAAATGCGGCGTCGCAATCGTATTGATGCCGGTGTGGCCGTTGAAGATCGCCCAGTTCTGGTTGGTGAAGTAGTAGAACGCGGCGCCGATCGCGAGCGTGATCATGATGGTGTAGATGCCCTCGGTACGCACCGCGAGCGCGCCGCCGAGCGTGCCGAACAGCACCGCGAGCACCAGCGCCATGGGCGTCGCCAGCCACCACGGCCAGCCCAGGCTGATATTGGCGTTGCCGCTGACGCCGAACACGGCAACCATGTAGCCGGCAAAGCCCGCAATGGTCAGTTGCATAAGGCTGACCATGCCGCCATAGCCGGCGAGGAACATCAGGCTCAGCGCGACGGTGCCGAGGATCAGGGTGGTGCCGAAGATCTCGATCAGGAAGAAGCCGTTGGCGATCAGCGGCATGATCAGCAGCAGCGCCGCCACTGCCCAGGCCCAGGGCTGCTCGGTCACCGACCACGCCGCCGGTTGCGCTCTCGCGCTTCCCGCCAGCATGCTCTCCCGCGCCCGTGCCTCCTGGATCAGCGACATCTCAGCGCCTCGCCAGCAGGCCCTGGGGCCGCACCGCCAGCACCAGCACCATGATCAGGAAAGTCACGACGATCGCATAGGTCGGGATGTAGACCGAGCCGAGCTGCTCGGCGAGGCCGATGATGACAGCGCCGAGCGCCGCGCCAGGGATGGATCCCATGCCACCGACGATCACGACCACGAGCGACGCCAGCAGAAAGCGCGTATCCTCGCCGGGCGAGATCGACTGGAAGGTTCCGCCGACCACGCCGGCAATGCCGGCCAGCCCCGCGCCGAGCGCGAACACCAGCACGAAGACGAGCTGAATCTGGACGCCGGTCGCCGCCAGGATCTCGCGATCATCGACGCCGGCGCGCACGATCATGCCAACACGGGTGCGGTTGAGCGCGAGCCACATCGCGACGCCGATCACGACCGAGCCGCAGAAGATCACCAGCCGCACGAGGGGATACTGCAGGAACACCGCCTCACCCGACGATTTCATCGCCGTCATCAGCGGGAGCTGCACCGGTCCGATCAGCCAGGCCGGCGTCTGGACCTGATAGAAGTCGCCGCCGAACGCCCACAGCATCAGATCGGCGAACACGATCGAGAGGCCGATCGTCACCATGGTCTGGCGCAGGTCCTGCCCCTCCATGCGGCGAAAGACGAGCAGTTGCAGGAGAACGCCGATGGCCGCGACGACGATGAAGGCGGCGGCGAATGCGAGGATCCATGACCCGGTCGCGGCGGACACTCCGTAGCCCACATAGCCGCCGAGCAGATAGAGCGAGCCGTGCGCAAGATTGACGTTTCGCATCAGGCCGAAGATCAACGTAAACCCGCTCGCGACCAGGAAATACAGTCCGCCCAGCGTGATGCCGTTGAACACCGCACTCAGGAACACCTTCTTCCTACCGATCGCCTCCTCAAGCCCCGGCGGCCAGACGGCGAAGATCAGCCACGCCAGCAGCGCCAAGGCGAGGAGAATGATGAGGGACCAGATCGGGTGACGCTCGATGAAGCGGCTCATCGTCCCTCCCTCATGGTCAGAGGGACGGATCCGTCATCACCGCGGAAAGGCGCATTCAGCCGAAGATCGCCGGGTGTGCCGGCCATCGCTCGTCCTCCCTCGTCGGATCCTTTTCCGGATCACGTTCCGAAGAGTGTAGCGGCAGACAAGCATGCGCACTTGATCGACAGTCTCTTTCGCGCGACGCGCAGCAGCACGTCAGGCACGCAGCACTTTTGCAGCGCGGCGATAATCGGTCGGCGCCATGCCGACATTTCCGGCGAAGAAGCGCGTGAAGCCGCTCTGGGAGGTGAATCCGAGATCGAAGCCGATGTCGGCGATCGGCGACTCCGTCGCCACCACCGCATCGAGCGCCCGCTCCATCAGCAGCGTATTCAAATAGAGGTTGGGCGTTACTCCGGTCTGGCTACGGAACAGCCGATAGAAATGAGGCCGCGACAGTCCGGATTCGCGAGCGATGTGATCGAGCTCGATCTCGGCGCACGGACTGTCCGACATCAGCTTGATGCACTTGCGAACTCGAAAATCCGTCACTTCCGCGCACGGCCGCTCGGGCATCTGATCCGAGACGCGCCAGCTCTCCTCGTAGCAACTGTCGATCAGCTGCCGCAACTCGCCGTCGAGGCAACCTAGCGATGGCGCACCACATACCAACGCTGCGGCACGGCGAATGCAGCGGTCGAGGGCGGCGGTTCGCCGAAAGCAGGTACGACCAAACCGCAGGCCCTGCTCGCGCGCGGCCGACGGCGTGAACCACTCCGCATTGACGTAGAGCACGAAGAAGATGGCGCCGTTGCCGACATCGTTCGGCAGGAAGTTGTGCGGTTCCCACGGATTGACCGCGACGATCCAGTCCTCGCCGATCTGATAATGCTGGTCGCAGACGTCGATATCGGCCGGCGTCCCGCCAACATGAAAGATCAGATGTCCCTCGCGGTGGGCATGCACATTGAATGGCCGATTGAGCTGATAAACCGTCGCGCGGCCGAAGCGAGCATGAAAGACGGCGAGCGCCCTACTCATCACTTCCTCACCGAAATGGTTCTTATTGTTCGTCAGCGTCGATCATTGTTTTGCAGAAAGCAAGAGACGCGACGACGCGGCCCGAGCCCGCTCGAGCCGCGTCGCTCTCTGCAGAAGGTCAGTACTTCTTACATTCGGGCACGGTGCGGCTCGGCAGGCCGATCTTGGCGAAGGTGGCGGCGTCGTATCCCAGCGTCTGGTTGACGTCGGGAATCACCTTCACGACCTTGCTGAACAGCGCGCCCTTGCCATCGTCGACGACCTCGGTGACGAAGTTGGTGCCGATCGCCTGGCGGTTGGCGTCGAGCTTGATCTTGCCGTTGGGAGCATCGATCTCGATCTTCGCCAGCGCCGCCTTTAGCTTGGCCTGGTTGTTCGACAGATCGCCATTGACCTCGCGCAGCGCCAGGATCAACGCCATGGTCGAGCCATAGTAGTTGGTGGCAAGCAGCGACGGGCTTGGGAAGCGCTTCTCCGGCGGGAACGAGTCCTGATAGGCCTTCACGAACTTCTGCCAGCGCGGATCCTCCCAGGTATCGGCCTGCCCCGATGCCGCAATCGTACCGATCAGGGCGTTCTTGGCATTGCCCTTTGACGACAGGATGGTCTGGTCGATCATGATCGAGCCGCCCATCAGGTGCGCCTTGCCGCCGGCCTGTTGATACTGGTTGAGGAAGTTGACGGCATCGGCGCCGCCGAGACCGAGATAGATCGCATCGACATCATCGGGCAGCGCCGCGATCACCGACGCGAAATCCTTGGTGCCGAGCGGCACCCATTGCCGGCTGGAGATCTTGCCGCCCAGGCCGCAGAACTCCAGCGCCAGGCCGAACACCTGGGTATAGATGAAGGAATAGTCCTCGCCGACAGTCGCGATCTTGCGATAGCCCTTGGTCTCATAGGCATATTTGCCGAGGCCGACCTGCCATTGGGCGCCATCCATGTTGAAGCGAAAGAAGTTCGGCGCGGGATCGACATAGGTCGTCTCCTGCGCACCGGACGCCGCGTTGACGAATGTCAGTTCCGGGTGCGTCTTGGCGAAGTTCTTGACGGCGATGCCCTCGTCGCCCGACAGCGGCGACAGCAGGATCTGCACCTTGTCCTGCTCGATCAGCTTGCGCACGGCACGGACGGCCGAGTCCGGCGTGGCATCGGTCGACGCGACGACGAACTCCAGCTCCTTGTCGCCGACCTTCTTGCCGAGCACGTTCAGCGCGGTGACATGGCCGCGCATTCCGTCCTCGCCGAGCACGGTATAGGTGCCCTCCAGCGTCGCCGTGACGCCGACCTTGATCTTTTCCTGCGCGAATGCCGTGCCGGACAGCAAAAGCGCCGTGAACACGGCGATACCTACACTTCGCATGTGCATCGAACTCCTCCCTTGTCGCCCATTGCTGGGGCACACGAGCGTGTGCCGGCCACTGTTTTGTTGGCCATGTTGGCAGCGGACCTTCCCGACGCCTCGCGTGATCTCTGACGAGCGACGGTGAGCCCCCATCGACCGCGGAGGCTAGCGGATGAGCCGAGGCCGGGCGCAACCCGCCCGGCCTCGGCCTTGACGACGAGTCTCATTTTCCATGATGCGACGCGATAAGCATGTGATGCACTCCGCGTGCATCGCGGTCCCGTCAGGGCTTCGGCGGCGTGGCAGCGGCCTGGCCGCGCTGGCAGAGCACGGGCAACTCAACTGCCTCGGCCCGGCTCCCTTGGGATCGTCTTGGAGTTCAATCGACGCGATCGTACCGCCACCCGAGACCGCCGGATGCGCCGCTTCCGAAATTCCAATCCGCACATGGCAATATCGATGCTTTCGTGCGGATGCCGTAGACGGCGTCCGTGGAACGCGAGCCATTTCTCGACCTGGCGCACGACCACGCGGCCGAGTCCCAGTCGCCGCACCAACTCGTCGCGCGTATGCAGCGAGGCGATGTCGACGATGTAATCGAGCCGTTCCGACATGGTCCGGCCGACGAGCCGCGCGTATTCACTCGACACTAGCAAGGTTACGACCCGCTCAGGCAGATGCGGCTCACCCATTTCCAATCCTGCACTCCACCGTGCCCGCCGGCCGACACGAGATGTCGGTCATCCAGCAGTTGCAGGCACGGCGCCCCCCGATGACAATTCGACCGTGACACGCCAGGGACGGCCAGGTCGTCGCAAAGATGCCCTTTCGGCCTCAATCCACGACGTCGCGCGCGGCGCGCTCGTCGCGGCTCCGCATTCGGCTTTCCATCACGAGTACACGCGCTCGCCCCGGTCATGCGAGGACGCTGCGTCCTGTTCTCTCGCCGTTGTCGACACGAGCGACTTCGTGATCTCCTGAGCCCGCATCGGCAGCACCGAGAGCAGCGTATCGCTGAGGCCGTGCGAGGTTTCGGCGCAGCCCTGCACATAGACGTGTGGACGAAACGCGGGACTTGTCTGCAGACGATAGTCGCGATCAAGCGACGCCGACTCGATGTAGCGGCTGATCGGATCGAGACACCCCGGGATCGGAGATCGCTCGTAGCCGGTGGCGAGCACGACGGCATCGTATGCCGCTCGGCGGCGGACCTCCTCGTCCTTGTTATTGAACTCGAGCACCACCCCCTCGGGGGAGGCATGAGCTGCGACGATCTCGCTGCGCGGATGAAGCGCCAGCTTCCGAGCTCCGGCAACGCGCTGCTGATACGTCATCCGGTAGAGCTGATCGAGCAGGTCGGGGTCGACCACCGCATAATTGGTATTGCGGAAGCTGCGGACGATTGTCTCGCGCTGCCCGTCGGACCGCGAATGGAAATAATCGGTGTAGTCCGGGTTGAAGATCTCGTTCACGAACGGGCTGCTGTCGGCCGGCTTGAGCGCATGCCCGCGGAAGACCAGATCGATCTGGGCGCCCGGAATCCGCTCGCTGAGATCGAGGGTGACCTCAGCCGCACTTTGCCCGCCGCCGATGACCGCCACCCGCGGCGAGCGGCCGTCCGATCCTGCCGCAAGCGTCGAGCCGAGATAGCCGCTGGTGTGCACGACCCGCGGATCCATCGCGACCGCTCGAAATACGGACGGGATGTGCGGCACGCCGCCGACGGCGGCCACGAGGTGCCGCGTGACGCGTGACCGTTCTTTCCCGTCAGCCATGCGCGTGAGCACGCGAAGCGCGGTGACGGACTGACCGGCGTGCACGGGCTCGACAGCCTCGACTGTCTCTCCATATGCGACCATGGCGCTGAACTGGCCGGCGACCCATCGGAGGTAGTCGTTGAACTCGATCCGGCTCGGATAGAACGTCTTGCAGTTGGTGAAGTCGAGCAGCCGGCCGGATTTGTGAAGATAGTTGACGAAGGTGAACGGACTGGTCGGATCGCGAAGCGATACCAGATCCTTGAGGAAGGAGATCTGCATGCTGCTGCCGGGCAGCAGCATTCCGCCATGCCACTTGAAGTCCTGCTGCCTTTCCACGAACAGGGACCGGCATTTCAAGCTTTGCTGCCTGGCGCAATCGTCGAGTGCAATCGCCAGTGCGAGGTTCGATGGCCCGAAGCCAACGCCGACGACATCATATTCAGGGGCAGGATGATACGACATGAGTGATGCTCCGTCCGCGCTAGGCTTCTATGGGTGCTTCCTTAGGAGCCGGCTGCCACAGCCGGTCGCCGAAGAAGCGCTCGCGCAGCAACATGACCAGGGTTGCCCGCTTGTGTGGGAAGTCGAAGTTCTTGAGCCTGGCAAAGCCCGCCAGATCCAGGTTACGCAGCTGCTGGGAATGCGCCGCCGCCGGCTCGCCGACGATGCGCTCGGTGCGGCAATCGTCGAGGAACATGTAGTGCATGAGCGAGGGAAGCCAGGCCGTGATGAAGCGGCGGCCCCGGAAGCCGGCCTCGCCGACGATCACGTGCCAGCCGCGATCATAGTCCGCCGCCTCGTAGAACGGCGCGATGCGATTTTCCTTTGCCCAATAGAGCTCGAAATAGCCGAAAGGCTGATCACCGAAGGAGCCGATCAGCGGCACCATGTGCGGGTCCGACATGATCCGCGACAGATACTGCCGGTGCGCGTGGATGTCCCCCGCCTCGTTCCAGAACGAGTCCACCCGCGGGTCGTTGAGCCAGCGGTGGACCAGCGGGAGATCGTGAGCGATGTCGACGACGCGAAAACTGACGACGTCGGACAGCCAGGGAATAAAACGGGCGTAGACGGTGCCGACCGGCTTGGGCGGTCGCCGTGGATGGCGCCTGCCATCGGTCATCGTGTAGGATAGTGGAAACGGCGGACATGCGGCGTCCGTCAGCCAGTTCTCGCGTCGCTGCATCACCATGTCCGGACGCAGCGTCAACCTGCCGTCGGTGACCACCGCAAGGCCGTCTCTCGCCAAGGCCGATGCTGCTGCCGGATTGTCGTCGAGCGCAAGGACGAGCCTCTCCAGCGACGGCGTCCAGCCGAAGACCGCTTCGGCCATCGCCGCGACTCCGCGCGACACGCGGCCCCAATCACCGATGCCGTCGTGCACGGTCAGCCGCATCAGCTCGCCATCTGACCGGAACGACAACAGCGCCGCACCATCCGCGATCACCTTTATCCCGTCATCGTCGCGAACGACCGACATTGTCGCGTCAATTGCGACGGGAAATGTCCGGGCGCTGCCTGCAGCGCTCGCGGTCGCGCTCATGCGAAACCCTCCCCCTTCATTGATCTGCACGGGCGTCATCCCTGTCCACTCCCGTTCAGGATGTAGATCGGCCGGCACGACGAAAACAAGAAGGTCCGAGGCACCGCGTTTAGATTAACTACAAAGCTGCGCATCACGGCTTCGTTGCCTCAAATGACTCAATGGACTCCTGCAGAGCCGGCGTGAGCGAGCGTTGCCTTCGCGCCGGCTCGCGGCGCTCGGAGGGGGCGCCCACGTCAATATTCCCGTTGCGCAGGCGCACGATCCGATCGGCGCAGTGGAAGTAGCGATCGTCGTGCGAGATCACGATGATCGTCTTGCCGAGACGTTTGAGGTCGGCGAGCAGCTCGGTGTAGAAGATTTGACGGAACGCCGGATCCTGATCGGCCGCCCATTCGTCGAACACCAGCACGGGCCGTCCCTCGATCCAGGCATTGATCAAGGCGAGCCGCTTGCGCTGGCCTGTCGACAGGTCGGTTGTGGAGAATGCGCCGCCTTCGATGGAGACTTTGTGCGCAAGCTCGAGGCGGTCGAGATAGCGCTGTGCGAGCTCAGATCGCTGATTGCTCTGCTGTGCAAGGGTGTCGAACAGGAAATAGTCCGAGAATATTGTGGTGAAGAGCTGCCGGTAGTCGTCGCGGGTCTCGCTGACGACAGGACTGCCGTCGCGCAGCAGCACGCCGCGATCGGGCACATAGAGTCCGAGCAGCAGCTTGATCAGCGTCGTCTTACCGCTGCCGTTCTCACCGACGATGAAGACGATCTCGCCGCGGCGTATGCGAAGGTCGATCGGTCCGATGGCAAAGGGCCGTTCGGATGAGGACGCCGGGAATGCGTAGGAGACTCCGCGCAACTCGATCGATTCAATCTGGTCGGCAGTCCGACCGGCCGGATCATCAAGCAGTTCCGCCTCTTCGGTGGTGAAACGGTCCGACAATTCGGCGATCCGACGCATCGCGAGCTGGGCGCGGCCGAGCGACGGCAGCATACCGATCAACTGGTCGATCGGTCCGCGCATGAACAGCAGCACCAGAACGAAGCCGCTGGACACCGAGGCCGGGCTGTCGGGCCACAGCAGCGGACGCAGCACGAGCGTGGTCCCGATCACCAGGAACAGGAGAACCGTCCCGAGCGCACGCGCCGTCACGAGCAGATTGATGGCCTTGATCTGGACGTCGCCGATCCGGTCGACGGTCTGCCCTATCAGATCGACATGGACGTGGCGCCGGCGCGGGCGGTGCAGCCGCAACTCCTTGGCGCCGTCGGAGATCGCGCGGTAATGCTTCTGCAGGTCGTCTTCGTATTGGCGCGCGAGATTGAAGCCCGTCATTCCGCGCTTGCGAGCGAGATAATGGACAAACGATCCGAGCGCGATCAAGGCTGCCGTGACCAGGAACAGCGGCCACGAGAGCACCGCCAGGTAGATCAGGCAGCCGGCGACGATGACGCCGGACACCAGGAAGGCCGGAAAGAAGAAGGCGAAATCGCTGATGGCGTCGACATCCTTGGTCAGAACCGGGATGAGGCGGTGGGACCGATAGGATTCGAGCTGGTCGATCGGCGCCATCAGGATCTTGGCGGCCAGCGACTTGCGCAGCGAGGCGACGATCCGCTGTCCGACGACGTTGGCGCTGATGTCCGAGCCGACGGAGCCGACCACGATCAGGACGCAGAGACCCGCGAACGAGGCGACCAGCCCACCAATGTCGCCTGGCCCTGCGTAAAGGCCGCGGTTCACCACGGCGAGCAGACCCGCAACGCTGGCGCCGCCGAGGAGACCGAGCAGGATGGCTGCGACGAGCAGCAACCAATAAGGCCGCAGCAGGCTTCCGACGTTGGCAAGTCCTGGATTGGATGACGTCATCATCGGTCGCCAGCTCCCATTCCCATGCCGAAGACGGTAGCGAGCTTGTCGCCGATGTCGGCGCGGGCCCGCAGAGCGTCCGGCACGACGTTGCCCATGCGCAGGAACTCGTGGATCATGCCGGGATAGACCTTCAGATCCACGGCGACCCCGGCCGCGCGCAAGCCTTCAGCATAGGCCCGCCCCTCGTCGGCCAGCGGATCGAACTCGGCGAGCACGATCAGCGCAGGCGCGACGCGCGTGAGATCGGATGCCGCCAGCGGCGCAAATCGCCAGTCGTGGCGATCGGCGTCCTGGGGGAGATAGTGGTCGAAGAACCAGTCCACGGTCTCGCGCTCGAGCAGATAGCCCGAGCCGTATTTTTCGTAGGAATCCGAGATCTGCTGCGGGCTGAGGCCGGGATAAGCGAGGACCTGAAGAGCGGGCTGCGGCAAGGCCCGGTCATCGCGCGCGGCGATCGCCAGGGCTGCAGCGAGCGTGCCGCCCGCACTGTCGCCACCGACCGCGACACGCCGCGGGTCCAGACCAAGCGCAGGCCCCTCGCGCCCGATCCAGGCGAGCGCATCCACGCAGTCCTCGAACGCGGTCGGAAACCGATGCTCCGGCGCCAGCCGGTAGCCGATCGACAGCACCGCCGCGCCGCTGTCATCGGCAAGACCCCGGCACAGCGGCTGGTGCGAGTCGAGGCTGCCGACGACGAAGCCGCCGCCATGCATGTAGAGCAGCACGGGCATCGGATCGGCGACGTCCAACGGCCGCTGCGCATAGAGCCGCGCGGCGATCTCCGTCCCGTCGCGCATGGGCAGCACAAGCTGTCTCTCGCATGCGAGCGGCGGCGGATCGATATCCAGCAACGGCGAGGAGGCGTCGAAATCGGCACGCGCCTGCGCCGGCGTGAGTTGCCGAAACGGAATGCGCGCGCCGGATTCCGTTCCGAGCTGAATCATCTCGAGCAGTGCAGCGATATCAGGATGAAGGCTCATGATCACCTCATTCAGCCGGTTCGGGCTGCAGATCCGGCGATGTCTGCGCCGCCCGGACGGGCTCCAGCCACGCGCCGAGCGCCGCCAGGAAGGATTCGTTGCTAAGGATCGAGAAGTGGTCGTCGCCGGCCACGCCACAATCCGCCGCGTGCGGCAGCCGCGCCGCGAGCCGATCGCGCTGTCGAAGCCGGCCGGACGTCCACCAGCAGCCGGGTGCTGCAACGAGATCGGCCGGCCATTCGGCCGCCCGAGCCAGTTGCGCGAGGTGGCGCCCGACCCTGAAGGCCGCGACGATGTCGTCGACGCCGAGAAGACCGTCGCGCGGCTGCAGCGGCGCCATGCCGATTGCATCGGCGACCAGGCGCCGGATCACCTCGTCCGTCACCGGCACATCGCCGGAACGAATCGCCGTCACCTGCGACGTGATGGCTGAAGGCTGCACGCCCGGCGCCGTGACCGACAGCAGCGTCAGCAAGTCGTCCGTCCAATGCCGCCCGGGCGACGGCTGCTCGTCACCATGCGGAACGAAGCTGTCGATCAGCGCCAGGCGCTCGACCCGCTCACCGCGCCGCTCAAGTTCTGCAGCAACCAAGCACGCGACCAGTCCGCCAAGCGACCAGCCGATCAGATGATAGGGTCCCTTGCTTTGCGTCCGCACGATCTCATCGACATAGCCCACGGCCATTGCCGCCAGCGACTGGTCGATGAAGGATGGTTCGACCAGCGTCCGGCACTGCAGTCCGATCAGTTGTCTCTGTCCCTCCAAACGGCGCGCCAGCGGCGCATAGTCGAACACCGTGCCGAATCCGCCGTGAAGGCAGAACACCGGCGGCGTGCCATCGACCGGCGAACTCAGGGGCAGCAGCGCCGACGGCCGCGTGGATGATGCTGCGGGGGTGCCGAGCAAGGCGCGAATGGTCGGCCTCTGCAGGAGATCGCGCAGCTTGATCTCGCCATCGAGGACCGGGTCGCGGCGAAGTCGCGCGATCACCTTGAGGCTGAGAATCGAATTGCCGCCGAGTTCGAAGAAGTTGTCGGTGACGCCCACTTGCGCGACGCCGAGAACCTCCGCCCACAGCTTCGCCATCGCGACTTCGGCAGCGCTTTCCGGCGCGATGAACGCGGCCACGGCAGCGATGTCCGGCGCGGGCAACGCCTTGCGATCGACCTTGCCGCTCGACAGCGTGGGCAGGCGCTCGAGCACGATGATGCGGGATGGAATCATGTAGGCCGGCAAGGTCCGGCGCAGCGCGGCAGTCAGCGTTGCAGACAGCCGCTCGGCCGCAGCAGCGGCGGCGTCGCCTGGCGCCCGTGGCGCCACATAGGCCACGAGCTGATTTCCTCCCGCACCCACCACGGCGAGCACGGCAGCCTGCGCGACTGCAGGGTCGCTCAACAGGGCCGATTGGATTTCGCCAAGCTCGATCCGGAAGCCGCTGACCTTGACCTGATCGTCGCCGCGCCCGAGATATTCGATCGTGCCGCTCGCATCCCATCGCGCCAGGTCGCCGGTGCGGTAGAGTCGCCCACCATCCTCCGTTGAAAATGGATCCGGCACAAAGCGTTCCGCCGTCATGCCTGGCTTGGCGTGGTACCCGCGCGCGAGCCCGAACCCGCCGATGTAGAGCTCGCCGGCGGCGCCCGCTGGAACGAGATTCAGGAAGACATCGAGGATGTAGGCCGTGCGGCGGCCGACGGGACTGCCGATCGGTGCATAGGCCTTGTCGCACTCCGTGTTGCCGTCGACCTTCCAGACCAGCGGTGTCACGACGGTCTCGGTCGGACCATATCCGTTGATCAGGATCTGCGGCTTCAGCGTCCGCCTGACCTTGTCGAAGCCGGCCTTTGGCATGGCCTCGCCGCCGAACGAATACAGCCTCACCGGCGGCGGATTGCCGGTCTGCGCCACCCATTCGGCGACCTGCTGGAGATAGGCCGGCGGCAGGCCGATGTGCGTGATGCGCTGGGCATGAAGCGTCGCAACGGTCTGCTCGGGCGTCCATAGCTCCGCATCGCGCATGACCAGCCTTGCGCCCTGCGACAGCACCGTGAGCCAGCGCTCATGTGCGCCATCGAACGCCAGCGACAGGAAATGCAGCTCGCTTGCGTGCTCATCGAGCTCGTAGAGCGAAGCGGTCGCCCTGCAATGCATCGCGAGCGGGCCATGCGCAACCGCAACGCCCTTCGGCCGCCCGGTGGAGCCTGACGTGTAGATCACATAAGCGAGGTTATCCGGATGCAGATGAGGATCCGGCGCATGATGCGGACCGGCTTCGAAATCAAACGAGGCGAGATCGATGGCCCGGACGTCAGCGATGGCGGCGACGTGACGCGAGCCGGACAGCAGGACCGTGATGCCGGCGTCACGCATCACAAAGTCAATGCGGTCCGGCGGCAGCTCGGGATCGAGCGGCACATAGGCCCCGCCGGCCTTCAGCACGGCGAGCAGCGCGGCCATCGTGGCGTCGTTGCGCTCGACGACGACCCCGACTCGCTGGTCCGGCCTGAGCCCGGCCTCGATGAGATGGTGCGCGAGCCGATTGGCGCGACGATCGAGCTCGCCGTAGGAGACGTTGCTGCCGCCGATCGTGAGAGCGACACGCTCAGGATTGCGCTGTGCATGACCGCCGATCATTTCGTGCACGAGCGGACGCGTCGCGGCAGACGCCGCCCGACCATTGCAGACACGTGCTCGCTGCACGTCCTGAGCCGCCGCCGCATCGATCGCGCCGAGCGGGGCATCCGGACTTCGCATCATGACCGCAAGCAGATGTTCGAACTGTGCCCTCACCTGCTCCGCCTGACCCGGCGTGAAGTGGCTCGGCATATAGGTGAATTCGACCTGCAGCGTATCCTCGACCAAGACGGACAGATCCATCGGATAGTTGGTGACGTCAACATTGCGCAGCTCGCCGAATTGAAGCGAGCCGTCACCTTGCAGCAGGCCACGCTCGACCGGATAGTTCTCGAACACGATGATGCTGTCGAACATGGTCTCGCCGGCACGCCCGGCCCAGCTCTGGATGTCGTAGAGCGGCGTCTGCTCGAAGTTGCGGATCGCGGCGTTACGGTCCTGCACGGCGCGCAGCCAGTCACCGATCGTTGCGGCCGGCGAAGGCGTCTCGATCACGGGCAGCGTATTGATGAACAGGCCGATCATCTGCTCGGCGCCGTCGAGACCGGGCGGACGGCCAGCGACGGTGACGCCGAACGTGATGGTCTGCTGGCCGGTGTAGCGCTGCAGCAGCAGCGCCCAGACGCCCTGGATGAGCGTGTTCAGCGTGATGCGCTCGTGCCGTGCGAACGCCTTCAATGCCGCGGTCGCATCCTTGTCGAGCCGCGTGTAACAGCGGCGATGTCCGTGCGCATCGTGGCGCCGCGCGCCGAAGGCATCGGCCAGTTGCGTCGGCTGGTCGAAGGCCGTGAGTTGTCCTCGCCAGAAGCGCTCGGCCGCCTGCGCGTCCTGGGCCAGAAGCCAGGCAACATAGTCGCGATAGTGCGCCGAACGAGCCGTGAGCGCCCGCCCGGCATAGCGCTGCAGGATTTCGGCGATGAAGCGGGCCGAGCTCCAGCCATCCATCAGGATGTGGTGATAAGTCCAGATCAGGCGATGGCGATTGTGGTCGAGCTGCAACAGGCGGACACGCTGCAGCGGCGGTACCGCGAGATCGAACTCGGCGTCACGCTCTGCGGCCAGGGCCGCTGACAGCCGCGCCTCATCGACGGCCTGTCCGCGCCAGTCTTCCGTCGTGAACGGCACGCTCGCCTCGCGATGGACCGCCTGCAGCGGTGCGCCGGACAGCTCGCGCCAGAGGAAACCGGTGCGCAACATCGGATGACAAGCAGAGACCTCCTGCCACGCGCTGCGCAGCCGCTCGACGTCCAGCCCTCGGATCTCGACGCTGACCTGGTTGACATAGACGCCGCTGCCGGCATCGCGCAGGCTGTGAAACAGCATGCCCTGCTGCATCGGCGAGAGCGGATAGACGTCCTCGATGCGGTCCCAGTCGACACCAAGCCGCGCGAGCTCCTCGCTCGTCAGCCCCGACAATGCGCCGCGCGCGACGGTGACCGGGGGCTGGTCGTTCCGCGCCACCAGGCAGGCCGGCGCGAGCAGCTCGATCGTCTGCAGCCGGAACACATCTTTCGGCTCCAGCTCGAGACCGGCGCGGCGTGCGCGACTGACCATCTGCAGCGAGATGATCGAGTCGCCGCCAAGCTCGAAGAAGTTGTCGGTGACGCCGACATCCACCTGGTGCAGCAGCTCGGCCCAGATCGCAGCGAGTGCGGCCTCGGTCGGATTGCGTGGCGCGATGCGCTGCGCCTTAGCGGACCGCGTGTCAGGCAGCGGCAGCGCCTTGCGATCGATCTTGCCATTGGGAGTCAGCGGCAGTTGTGGCAGCACCATCACACGCGACGGCACCATGTAGTCCGGAAGCAAGGAGATGAGCTGCGCGCGCAGCTCAGCACCATCGAGCGCATCGTCGCTGCTGACGTAGCCGACCAGTTGCCGACTACTGCCGAGTTCCTGCGCCACCACGACGCTGTCGCGCACGCCGGGCTGTGATCGCAACCGCGCCTCGATCTCGCCGAGCTCGATGCGGTGGCCGCGGATCTTCACCTGGTGATCGGCGCGGCCGACATAATCGAGCAATCCATCGGGCCGCCACCGCGCCAGATCGCCGGTCCGGTACAGCCGCGCACCGGGATCGCCGAATGGGTCGGGAATGAAGCGCTCGGCGCTGAGCGCCGGACGGCTCCAATAGCCACGGGCCAGGCCCTCGCCACCGATGAAGAGTTCGCCTGTCACTCCGACGGGCGCGCGGTTGAGACCGCCGTCAAGCACATGGAGCGTTGTGCTGCCGATCGGGCCGCCCAGGACGGGTGCGGGATCGCGCGCATCGAGCCGATGGCGCGCCGACCACACCGTGGTTTCCGTCGGTCCAAACAGGTTCCAGACCTCGTCTCCGAGCGCGAGCAGCCGGAGCGCCAGGTCGGGAGCCAGCGCCTCGCCGCCGCTCAGCAACCGGCAGCCCCGAGGCAGCCATCCGTGCAAACCGTCGTCGTGATCGAGCAGCATGCGCCAGCTCGACGGCGTCGCCTGGATCATGGTCACGCCCTGCCGGGCCACGATCGCCTTCAAGGCCGCCGGATCATGGGCCGAGGCGCGATCCGCCAGCACGATCCGAGCGCCACGCGTCAGCGGCAGCCAGAGCTCGAGCACCGCGATGTCGAACGACAGCGAGGTCAAACCGAGCACGCGGTCATCGCGCGCAATGCCGGGCTGCTCAGCCATCGTCGCCAGGAAATTCGTCACGGCGCCATGGCGCACCATCACGCCCTTGGGCAGGCCGGTCGAACCGGAGGTGTAGATGACGTAAGCGAGGCTTTCAGGATGGATGGCGACGTCGAGATTGCCTGCGTCGACCGTTTCTTCTCCAGCCACCTCGTCCAGCAGCCAAGCCTGGGCGTGGCCGCCTGCCAGCACCGGCGCAAGCCCATCGTGGAGCGTCGCTTGCGTCAGCAACAGCTTCGCGCCGCTGTCGCTCAGCATGTGCGCGAGACGCTCGGCCGGATAGTCCGGATCGAGCGGCAAATAGGCTCCGCCTGTCTTGAGCACCGCGAGCAGCGCCACCATCATCGTGACACCGCGCTCGAGCGCCAGCCCCACCACCACGTCGGGACCTACGCCATGCTCCCTGAGCCTGTGGCCGAGCCGGTTCGCGCGCGCGTTCAGCGCGCCATAGCTGATCGTCTCCTCATTGTGCACGAGCGCGATCGCATCGGGCGCGCGCTCTGCTTGCGCCTCGAACTGAGCGACGACGCTCGGTGTCGTCACGGCCCTCGCCGAATCGTTGACCCGCGCCAGCAGCGCGATGTCTGCGGAATCATCGGCCGCAATGCAGCCGACCGCCTGCTCGGCATCGCGAGTGATGGCCGCGAGCAGTTGCACGAACGCCATCTGCAGCCGACGGATCTCGACTTCGTCGAAATGTTGCTGCTGGAAATTGAACACCAACCGCAGCTCTCTTTCGAGACCGACGCTCACGAACAGCGGATAGTTGCTCGTTTCGAGGATCCTCGTCCGGCTGACGCTCAGGCGGCCATCCTTGGTCTTCAAGGCCTCGTCGACCGGATAGTTCTCGAACACGAGAATGCTGTCGAACAGCGGACGCCCTGCCCGGCCCGCGATCCGCTGGATGTCGGCCAGCGGCATCCAGCCGTGATCCCGCAAGGCGAGATTGCGATCCTGCAGGTCGCGCAACCACGCGCCGATCCGCTGCTGCGGATTCTCGGCGTCGACCACCGGCAAGGTGTTGATGAACAGGCCGACCATCTCCTCGGCGCCGGCGAGCCCGGCGGGTCGGTCGGACACCGTCACGCCGAAGCAGACCGTGTCCTGGCCGGTGAATCGACGGAGCAATTGCGCCCATGCCGCCTGCATCACCGTGTTCAGCGTGACCCGCTCGCGGGTCGCGAAACGTTGCAGTCGCTCGCTGAGATCGACGTCCACCGCCATGGTGAGCGAGCCATGGCCCACGCGCCCGTCGACCGCAGGCTGCGCTAGCAGGCTCGGCTCGTCGAGCCCGGCCAACGCCGCTCGCCAGAACTCGGCCGCAGCACCATGGTCCTGCGCCTGCAGCCAGGCGATGTAGTCGCGGTAGCGCGGCGGTTGTCCCTGCAGCGCCGCCTGCTCCTCGTGCTGCATCACCTCGGCGATGAAGCGGGCCGAACTCCAGCCGTCCATCAGGATATGATGATGAGTCCAGATCAGCCAATGCCGGTCGTCGGCGATCCGGATCAGCCTCACGCGCTGCAGCGGCGGCCGCGAGAGATCAAACCCGTCGACGCGCTCGCGGTCTGCAACCGTCGTGAGCGCAGCATCCAAGGCGGCCGGAGCGAGCTGCGCCGCACGTTCCCGCCAATCCTCCGCGACGAAGGGAACGTCGGCACTGCGATGCACGACCTGCTGCGGCGTTCCTGACAATTCACGCCACAGGAAGCCGGTGCGAAGCACGGCATGACGATGGCTGACAGCCTGCCATGCGGCCCGCAGCTTGCCGGCGTCGAGACCGCGGATCTCGGCCGCGACCTGATTGACGTAGACCCCGGTGCCGTCGTCGTGCAGCGCGTGGAACAACATGCCCTGTTGCATCGGCGACAACGGATAGATGTCCTCGACCTCGCGCCAATCCAGCGTCAGCGCGTCGAGTTCGGCCTGGCTCAGCTTCGACAGCGGCACATCGGATGGCGTCACGCCATGGACGCCGCTCGTGCAGTGATCGACCAGCTCACGAAGCGCCGCCTCGAAACAGCCTGCGACGCGGGTCACGGTCTCGCGTCGATAGCGCTTTCTGCTGAAGCCGAACGATAGCTCCAGACGACCGTCGAGCACTCTCGCATTGATGGCGATATGGTGGCGCAACGGGCTCGATGCCGCACGCGACGGGCCGGCGCTCTCGGGCGCGATCGAGAACAGCGCAGTCTCGTCCGTGCTGCCATCGACCTGACCGAGATAGTTGAACCCGATGCGCGGCTGCGCTCCCGTCGTCAGCGTCGCACGCTGGGCATCAGAACCCAGATAACGCAGGACGCCGTAACCAAGTCCCCGGCTGGGGACTGACCGTAGCATCTCCTTGGTCGTCTTGATCAGCACCGCGGGTGGCTGCGATCCAGCCATCAGATGTACCGGAAACGCAGTCGTGAACCAGCCGATGGTTCGTGACAGATCGAGCCCGCCGCCCAGATCCTCGCGGCCGTGGCCTTCGAGCTCGACCGTCATGATTTCGCGGCCCGACCACCGCCACACCGCGCGCGCGAGCGCCGACAGCAGCAGATCATTGACCTGGGTTCTGTACGCGCCGTGCGCCGTACCCAGCAGACGCGCGGTCAGCTCGGCGTCGATCGCAAGCGGCACGTCGTCGGCGTCGGCGATCGTATCCCGATCCGCATGATCAGAATCGCACGGCACGTCGTCCGCCCGCCGGAGCCCTGACCAGTAATCCAGCTCGGCAACCAGCGCATCCGAGGCCGCGTGTGCGCGTAGCGCTGCGCCCCATTGGGCGTAGGCGTGCGTCTTGGCCGGCAGTGTCGCCTCTTGCCCGCGCATGAGCTGCTCATAGGCAGCCGCGAGATCCTCCAGCAGCACGCGCCACGACACGCCGTCGATCACGAGGTGATGGATCACGATCAGGAGGCGCTGCTCGCCCTCCGGCAGATCCATGCCGACCATCCGCACCAGACGACCATGCGCGAGCGAGAGGCTCGCCTGGACCTCTGCGGCGAGCGCGGTGACCGCCTCGCCGTCGGCGAGCTCGCACGACCGCAACAGGTCCGAGACAGCCGGCCCCAGCCCGTGCTCGGCGCGCCAGACACCGTCGATGCGTTCGAAGCGCAGTCGCAGTGCGTCGTGATGCGCGACGACGGCCACCGCTGCGCGTCGCAACACGTCCCAGTCGAGCCGCCGCCGCGGCCGCAGCAGCAAAGCCTGATTCCAGTGATCAGGGGCGTCCAGTTCCTGCTCGAAGAAGCGGAGCTGAATCGGCAGCAACGGAAGTGGCCCGGCGATGCGCCCCTGCTCTGCCGTCGTCTCCAGCCGGACGATCACCCGCGCGTCGCGCGCCAGGGCTTCCAGCGTCTGGTGCTTGAAGACGTCTCGCGGCTCGATCAGAAGGCCGGCCCGCCGCGCACGACTGACCATCTGCAGCGAGATGATGGAATCGCCACCGAGTTCGAAGAAATTGTCGGTCATCCCGACATCCGGCTGATGCAGCAGCTCGGCCCAGATGGCGGCCAACGCAGCCTCGGCCGGCGTCCGCGGCGCGATCCCCTCGGCTGCAGCGCGCGCCTCCGGCGTCGGCAGCGCGTTGCGATCGACCTTGCCATTCACCATCAGAGGCAGGCGGTCGAGGACCATGATCCGCGCCGGCACCATGTGGTCCGGCAGCGTTGCGGACAGGGCCTCACGCAGCGTCGCAGCATCGAGCATGCCGTCGCCGCAGACATAGCCGACCAGCTGCCGGCCCACGCCGAAATCCCTGGCGATCACGACGGCCGCGCTGACCGAGGGCTGCTGCAGGAGCCGCGCTTCGATCTCGCCGAGCTCGATGCGGAAGCCGCGAACCTTCACCTGGTGATCGGCCCGGCCGACATAGGCGATGGCGCCGTCGCTGCGCCAACGCGCCAGATCGCCGCTTCGATAGAGCCGCGCGCCGGGAGGTCCGAAAGGATCGGGAATGAAGCGCTCGGCCGTCAGCGCCGCGCGCCCGAGATAGCCGCGCGCCAGCCCGTCTCCGCCGATATGGAGCTCGCCCGTCGTTCCCTCGGCGACCGGATTGAGATCGGCATCGACAATGCGCAGGATCGTGCCCGGGATCGGGAAGCCGATCGGCACGCCCGACCCGCTCGGCCCGCGACAGTTCCAGAAGCTGGCATTGATGAGCGCTTCGGTCGGGCCATACCGATTGTCGAACCGGATCGCCGGGAACACCGAATAGACTTGGTCCTTCAGCTGGACCGGCAGGGCCTCGCCACCGGAGAACAGGCGCTTCAAGGTCACGCATCGCTGAACCTCCGGCTCAGCCACGAATTGCGCGAGCATCTGCGGCACGAAATGCAGCGTGGTCACGCCATGCGCAGTGACCGCATCGATCAGCCGCTTCGGCTCGCGATGTGCGCCCGGCGCTGCAATCGCAAGCCGCGCACCGACCGTCAACGGCCACAGGATTTCCCACACCGCGACGTCGAAGCTGAACGACGTCTTCTGCAACAGCGTTTCGCCGGGATCGAGCCCGTACTCCCGCTGCATCCAGGCGAGCCGCGCCGCCAGCGCGCCACGCGTGCAGGCCACGCCCTTCGGCACGCCGGTCGAGCCGGACGTGTAGATCACATAGGCGAGGCTCTCGGCGTGGGTCGGACTCTGGAGATCCAAGCTGCCGGTGTCCGTGTCCTGCGAGGCGCGTCTGTCGCCGACGGCGATCAACTCGGCGCCCGCCCCTGCCGTGATCTCGATCAGCCGATCACGCAACTGCGGCTGCGTCAGCACCAGCCGCGCGCCGCTGTCGCCCAGCATCGCGGCGAGCCGCTTGGCGGGATAATCCGGATCGAGCGGCAGGTAGCCGGCGCCGGCTTTCATAACGGCCAGCACAGCCACGACCAGGTCGGCGCTGCGCTCGAATGCCAAGCCGACGGGAGCATCCAGAGCAACGGTGGATTGCCTGATCTGTCGCGCCAGGCAGTTCGCCCGCGCATTCAGTTCGGCGTAGCTGATCCTCTCCTGATCGGAGATCACGGCAATGGCCGCAGGCGACCGTGCGACCTGCTGCTCGATCTGCGTCACGACGTCGACGAAGTCGTCATTCACCGTCCGCGCGGCGGGTCCCGAGCTCCAGCCGAGCACCCGTTGCAAAGCGGCGGCATCCAATCCATGCAGCTCTGCGACCGGTCGGCTGCTGTCGTCGGCAGTGCGCACGAGCAGACAGGCGAAAGCTGCCTGTATCCGCTCGATCTGCGCCTGGTCGAACTGGCTGCGATCGTAACGGAATCCAAGCCGGATGCCCCTGTCCGTCACGAACACCGCGACCGTGAGCGCATAGTTCGTGATCGAGATCTGCTCGGCGCGGCTGGCACACGGCCCCTCGGCGGCCTGATCGCGCAGCGCCGCGTCGACCGGATAGTTCTCGAACACGAAGATGGAGTCGAACAGCGGCCGGCCGGCGCGGCCCGCAAGCCGCTGGATCTCGTGGAGCGGCATCCAGCCATGCTCGCGCAGGTCGACGTTGCGATCCTGCAAGCCGCGCAGCCAATCACCGACCGACGTCTGAGGTCTCGCATCGTCGAACACGGGCACGGTGTTGATGAACAGGCCGACGGTCTCCTCCACGCCCGCGATCTCAGGCGGCCGGCCGGAGATCGTGGCGCCGAAGCAGACGACATCCTGGCCGGTCAAGCGCCGCAGCAGCTGTCCCCAGGCCGCTTGCAGGACCGTGTTCAGGGTCACCCGCTCGCGCCGCGCCACGACCTGCAGCCGCTCCGTCGTCGCCGCATCGATGACGAGATCGATCGAGCCATGGCCGTCGGCAGGCGCGGCCGGCCCGCCCAGCGCATCGGCAAGCAGGCTCGGCTCGCCGACCGTCGAGAGCGAGCGTGCCCAGAACGCACTCGACGTATCGCGATCCTGACGCTGCAGCCAGGCAATGTAGTCGCGATAGCGGCCGCGTGGGGCGGACAGCGACGCGCCACCGACATGCTGCATGATCTCGCCGATGAGCCTTGCCGCGCTCCAGCCGTCGAGCAGGATGTGATGATGTGTCCAGATCAGGCGGTGCACACCGCCGCCGAGATCGATGAGACGGACCCGCTGCAATGGCGGACGCGACAGGTCGAAGCCGGCCCGCCATTCGGCTGCGGCCACATCGGCCAGCGCCGCGTCACGCGCGGCCTGATCCATCGAGTCCACACGGTCGCGCCAGTCCTCCTCGACGAAGGGGACAGGAACCTGCCGGTGGACGACCTGCTGCGGCGCGCCCGACAATTCTCTCCACACGAACGCCGTCCGCAACACAGCGTGTCTCGCCGTCACCGCCTGCCACGCCGCGCGCAATCGCGCCGCGTCCGCACCGCTGATGTCGACGGCGATCTGGCTGACATAGTTGCCGCTGTCACCGTCGCGCAGCGCGTGGAACAGCATGCCCTGCTGCATCGGCGACAGCGGATAGATATCCTCGATATCGCGCCAATCGCGCGACGCTCCGAGCAGGTCGAGCTCCGGCTGGCTGAGGCCTGAGAGCGGAACGTCCGACGGCGTGAGGCCGTATACGCCGCTCGTGCAATGCGCGACGAGTTCGCGCAGGGCCGCGGAATAGCACGCGGCCAGCCGCTCGATCGTCGCGCGGCGATAGCGTCGGCGGCCGAAGCTGAATGTCAGCCTCAGCCGGCCGTCGAGCACCTGGCCGTTGATGCTGAGCCAGCGCCCGAGCGGCGCGCTGGCGCTGCGTGACGGCCCCGCGCTTTCCGGCGCGAGCGCGAAGGCAAGGTCGGAGCCGGCGCCGAACTGGCCGAGATAGTTGAAGACGATCCGCGGCTCGGCTCCGCCCGTCAGGGCGGCGCGCTGCTCGGGGCTGCCGCAATAGCGCAGCACGCCGTAGCCGAGCCCGCGCGCCGGGATGGCCCGCAACTCCTCCTTGATCGACTTGATGAGCGTGGCATCGTCGCTCGTGCCACCAGAGAGGCGAAGCGGAAATGCGGTCGTGAACCAGCCGACCGTGCGCGACAGGTCGAGGCCTTCGAACAGATCCTCACGGCCATGGCCTTCGAGCTCGACCAGGCATTCATCGAGCCCGCTCCAGCGGCTGACGGCGCGGACCAGCGCCGCCAACAGCAGATCATTGACCTGGGTCTTATAGGCAGCGGGCGCCTGCTTGAGCAGCTGCCCGGTCATGTCGGCATCGAACGACACGACGACGTCTTCGCCGTCGGCGACGCGATCGGTCTCGCCGTGATCATCGTCGCATGGCAGGTCGCCGGCGGCGGTCCGCTGTCTCCAATAGTCGAGCTGACCAGCCAGCTCCTCGCTGGCGGCATAGTCTTCCAGCCTGTTGCCCCATGACGCCATGGACCGGCTCTTGGAAGGCAGAGCAATCGCAGCCGCGCCCTGCGCCACCTGTCGATACGCCGAGGCGATGTCCTCGAGCAGCACGCGCCAGGACACGCCATCGACGACGAGATGATGCACGACGATGAGAAGCCTCTGGCTGCCGTCGGCAACGTCCATGCCGACGAGCCGCAGCAACGGCCCCTGCAGAGACAGGCTTGCCTGCGCGGTCGCGGCAGCCGAGGTGATCTCGGCCGCATCGGCGACGGTGCGAATCCAGAGCAGATCGGCGCTCGCCGGCATCGCGCCGTATATCGCCTGCCACGCGCCGTCGCTTTGCCGGAATTGCAGCCGCAGGGCATCGTGATGCGCCACCACGGCCTCGACCGCCTGCGCCATCACCCGCCAGTCGAGCCGCGCCGACGGCACGAGCATCAACGCCTGATTCCAGTGATGCCGTTCGCCGGCGTCCTCGGCAAAGAAGCGGCGCTGGATCGGCAACAGCGGCACCGGATCGCCATCGCGCGCGAGCGGCTCGGCGGAGACGATCGCCGCCCGATCGCGGCGCGCGACCCGCGCCAGCTCCTGCAGCGTCTGATGCCGGAACAGGTCGCGCGGCTCGATGGCAAGCCCGCGCTGGCGCGCACGTCCGACCACCTGCAATGAAATGATGGAATCGCCGCCGAGCTCGAAGAAATTGTCGGTCAGGCCCACCCGCGAATGGCCAAGCAATTCCGCCCAGATCGCCGCCAGCTCCAATTCCGCGGGGGACTGCGGCGCGACGTAGTCGGTCTCGGCAGACAATTGCTCGGGCGTCGGCAAGGCGTCGCGATCGACCTTGCCATGAGCGGTGAGCGGCATCTGCGGCATCAGCACGATCCGCGCCGGAACCATGTAGTCCGGCAGCTCCTCCGAGAGCGCCGCCCGCAGCCCGGTCTCGTCGAGGCCGTCCCCGCGGCAGACATAGCCGACGAGCTGCTGGCGTCCGCCGATCTCGCGTGCCACCACCACCGCCGACTGAACACCCGCCTGCCGCGTCAGCCGTGCCTCGACCTCGCCCGGCTCGATGCGGAAGCCGCGGATCTTGAGCTGGTGGTCGGACCGGCCGACATAGTCGATCACGCCATCGGCGCGCCAGCGCGCCAGATCGCCAGTGCGATACAGCCGCGCGCCAGGCGCGCCGAACGGATCGGGGATGAAGCGCTCCGCCGTCAGCGCCGGCCGATTCCAATAGCCGGCCGCGAGCCCCTCGCCGCCGATATGGAGCTCGCCGGTGACGCCGACCGGAACGATGTTGAGATCGCCGTCGAGAACATAGGCCGAGCGCCGGCCGACAGGACGGCCGATCGGCGCATAGCCGCAGTCGATCTCGGCATCGGCGTCGACCTTCCAGACCAGCGGTGTGACCACCGTCTCCGTCGGACCATAGCCATTGATCAGCTTGCGCGGCCGCAGCGCCTGCCTGACCTTGTCGAAGCCGGATTTGGGCATCGCCTCGCCGCCGAACGAATACAGCGACACGGGCGGCGGATCGCCGCGCCACGCCGCGAAGTCGGCGAGCTGCTGCAGATAGGCCGGCGGAAAGCCGGCATTGGTCACCCGCTGCGCGCCCATCACGTCGAGCGTCTTCTCCGCCGACCAGAGATCGGCATCACGCATCACCAAGGTCGCGCCGCAGCTCAGCGCGGTCCACAACCGCTCATGCGCGCCGTCGAACGTAAAGGAGAGGAAGTGCAGCTCGCGCGACTGCCGGCCCATCTCGTAGAGCTCGGCGGTGGCCTCGCAATGCATTGCGAACGATCCGTGAGCGACCGCAACGCCCTTCGGCACGCCGGTGGAGCCGGACGTATAGATCACGTAGGCGAGGCTCGAGGGATGGACATCGACCGCCGGGTCGCTCTCCGTCGTCTCAGCCGCCATCGCGCCGAGATCGACGACCGCGATCCCCGGCATCGGCGGCCATTGCGATCGTCCCGCCGCATCGACCAGCACGACGCGCGCGCCGGCATCTCGAACGGTGGCGGCCAGCCGCGCTGGCGGATGATCAGGATCGAGCGGCAGATAGGCCGCGCCGGCCTTCAGGACGGCAACAAAACCGGCGACGAGATCGGGCGAGCGCCGCATCGAGAGCCCGACGAGCTCGCCGGGTCGCACGCCGAGCGCCAACAGATGCTGCGCGATGGCGTTGGCGCGGCGATCGAGCGCCTGATAGGTGATCGTCTCGGCCCCAAACACCAGGGCCGCTGCGCTCGGCGTCTCCTTTGCGTGCCGGGCGAACATCCGATGCACCGGCTGGAACGGCACGAGCGCGGGAGGGCAAGCGTTCCACTGTCTGACGTCGTCGCGTTGCCGGGCCGACAACAGCTCCAATGCCGCGATCCGACGTGTGGGATCCGCGACCATCGCCTGTAGGATCGTGAGCCAATGCCCGGCGAACCGTGCGATGGTCGACCGGTCGAACAGCGCGGTGGCAAAGGAGAACAGCGCCGAGACGTCTCCCGACGGCGCCTCCTCGCTGTCGAGAGCGAGGTCGAATTTCACCGTGTCGATCTCTGCCGCGATCGTCTCGATCTGCAATTCGGACGCAGCCGGCGCATGCGCCGGCTCGCGCCGATGCTGATGGTTATAGAGCACCTGGAATAGCGGCATCTGGCTCAGGCTGCGCTGCGGCTGCAGCACGTCGAGCAGCCGCTCGAACGGAAGATCCTGGTGATCCTGGGCCTCGAGCGAGGCCTCGCGCAGTGCCTTGATGACGTCGCCGATCGTACCCTGACTGTCGATACGTGTACGCAGCACCTGGGTGTTGACGAGCAGACCGATCAGACGCCGCGTCTCCGACCGGTCGCGATTGGCGAGCGGAACGCCGACGCTGATGTCGGGCTGGCCGCTGTAGCGATAGAGCACCAGCTTCAGCGCCGCGAGCAGAAAGACGAACAGCGTCGTGTGCTGTCCCCGCGCCAGCTCGCGCAGGCGATCGGCAAGCTCCGCCCCGAGCGACAGCCGTATGGCATCGCCAGATTGATCGGCCTGGGCTGACCTCGGCCGATCGAACGGCAGCGGCAGCATGGCCGTGTCATGGAGACGGCCGGTCCAGTAGCGAAGCTGCCGCTCCTCCTCGACGGCACCGAGCCACAGTCGCTGCCAGGCGGCGAAATCGGCGTAGTCGATCTCGAGCGCCGGCAGCGAGGCCACCTCGCCGCGGGCGGCGGCGTGATAGAGCTGCCAGAACTCGTTGGTGAGAACCTGCATCGACCAGCCATCGGCGACGATGTGGTGCAGCGTGACCGAGAGGACATGGTCGTGCTCGCCAAGACCCAGCAGCGCCGCGCGCAGCAGCGGTCCGGATTCCAGATCGAACGGCAACGCCGCTTCCTCACGCAGCAGCCGGCGCGCCTGCTGCTCGCGATCATCGCCCGCGATCTCGATGCGGCGAAGCGCGACAGGCGCCGGCAACCCTACGATCTGCTCCGGCTCGCCGTCGTCCTGCCGGAACGTCGTGCGGAGCGCGGCATGGCGCATGACGAGTTCATCGAGCGCCCGTTGGAGCGCACCAACATCAAGCCGACCCCGCAGGCGGATCGCGACCGGCATGTTGTAGGCGGAGCCGCCCGGATCCATCCGCCACAGGAACCAGAGACGGGCCTGCGCGAACGACAACGGCGCGCGCTGCAGATGCTGCCGGGCGATCGGCAAGATCGACAGATCGATCCCCTTGGCCGCCAACTGCGTCAGGAACGCGCGCTGCTTCGACGCATCGAGACGCACCAATCGACGCGCGATTTCGCCGAGCTGCTGGGCCTGGAGTCCGGACTGATCATTCATTGGCAAACTCGACTTCCTCAAGCAGATCGAACATGGCGGCAATGTCGTCGCTCCGCCTGCTCATCGGCGGGTCCGCGGCGAGCACAGACGCCATGGCCTCGATCGTGGTCAGCTCGAACAACCGCTTCAGCGGCACCTCCCGCGCGAGATCGCGCTTGATGCGGCCGACGAGCTGGACGGCCACCAGCGAGTCGCCGCCGAGCTCGAAGAAATTGTCGGTGACGCCGACGTCCGGCCTGTGCAGCAGCTCTGCCCAGATCGCCGCGAGTGCGGCCTCGGTCGGATTGCGCGGGCCGATGCGATGCGCTTCGGGAGCCCCGACATCGGGCCGCGGCAGCGCCTTGCGGTCGATCTTGCCGTTCGGCGTCAGCGGCAGCTCCGGCAGCACGATCACGCGCGACGGAACCATGTAGTCCGGCAGCGCTGCTGCGAGCGCAGCGCGGAGGCCGCCGCTGTCGAGCGTATCATCGCCGCTGACATAGCCGACCAATTGACGGCCGCCGCCGAGCTCCTGCGCCACGACGACGCTGTCGCGCACGCCCGGCCGCTCCCGCAGCCGCACCTCGATCTCGCCGAGCTCGATCCGATGTCCGCGGATCTTCACCTGATGATCGGCGCGGCCGACATAGTCGAGCACGCCGTCGGCCCGCCAGCGCGCGAGGTCGCCGGTCCGGTACAGCCGCGCGCCGTCGCTGCCGAACGGATCCGGGATGAAGCGCTCCGCGCTCAACGCGGCGCGTTTCCAATAGCCGCGCGCGAGCCCGTCACCGCCGATGAAGAGCTCGCCAGTGACGCCGACCGGCGCCAGATTGAGTTCGGTGTCGAGCACGTACAACCGGGTGTTGCCGATCGGGCTGCCGAGCAGCGGCACCGGATCGGTCGCATCGAGGCGGTGACGCGCCGACCACACCGTGGTCTCGGTCGGCCCATACAGGTTCCAGACCTCGCTGCCCAGCGCGCCCAGCCGCCGCGCCAGGTCCGAGGCCAGCGCCTCCCCGCCGCTCAGCAGGCGACAGCCCTTCGGCAGCCATGGAGCCGTCTCGTGTGTATCGGCCGCGTCGTGATCGAGCAGCATGCGCCAGCTCGACGGCGTCGCCTGGACCATGGTCACGCCGTGCCGTGCCACCATCGCCTTGAGCGCCACCGGATCATGGGCAGCGGCACGGTCGGCGAGCACGATCCGGGCGCCATGGGTCAGCGGCAGCCACAGCTCCAGCACGGCGATGTCGAACGACAACGAGGTCAACGCCAGCACACGGTCGTCGGCCGCGATGCCCGGCTGCTCGGCCATCGTCGTCAGGAAGTTCGTCACCGCGGCGTGACGCACCATCACGCCCTTGGGCCGACCGGTGGAGCCGGAGGTGTAGATGACGTAAGCGAGGCTCTCCAGATGCACGTCGACAGCAAGACTATCGGTCTGGCCGAGGCCCTCGCCAGCCGCCACCTCGAGCAGCCATGCCTCGGCCTCGCTCCGGGCCAGCACCGGCGCGAAGCGGTCGTGGAGCGTGGCTTGCGTCAGCAGCAGCTTGGCGCCGCTGTCGTTCAGCATGTGCGCGAGCCGCTCGGCCGGATAGTCCGGATCGAGCGGAAGATAGGCCCCGCCCGCTTTGAGCACCGCGAGCAGCGCAACCATCATCGTGACGCCGCGCTCCAGCGCCAGCCCGACCACAACATCCGGCCCGATGCCGCGATCCCTGAGCCGCCGCGCCAGGCGGTTCGCCCGCGCATTCAGCGCGCCGTAGCTGATCGTCTCCTGCCCGTGTACGAGCGCGATCGCATCGGGAGATCGCGCCGCATGCACCTCGAACTGCCGGTGCACGCAGAGCGTATCCGCGAAGCTGACAGCCGTCGCATTCCAAGCGCGCAGCAGCCGCGCGCGATCGTCCTCTGGAACGACATCGAGCTGGCGCACCGGCGCGTGCGGCGCCGCTTCGAGCGCCAGCGCCAGCCGATCGAGCGACTGCTGCATCATCGCGCCGACCCGCTCGGGCGCAACCGGCGCCACGGCCTGGACCGTCAGGTGAAGTCCATGACCGTCGTCATCCACCGCCAGCATCAGCGGATAGTTGGTACGCTCCTCGCCACCGAGCCATTCGACGCCACGCAGAGCCTGGATGGGCTGCGCGTCTGCCCGCGCGTCCTGCCGCTGGCCGTGCCGATAGTTCAGGATCGCGGAGAACAGCGGCGTCGGCGGCGCGACGCCGCTGCAACGCTGGGCCATTGCCAGCGAGGCATGCTCATGAACCATCAGCTCCGCCAGCCGCGCATGCGTTGCGCGAACGCTGTCCTCAACCGACGTGCCGTCGAGATCGAGCCGCAACGGCAGCGTGTTGATGAACAGGCCCAGGCTGCGGCCGGTATCATGGCCAGCCTGCATGCGGCCGAGCAGCACGGTGCCGAACACGACCTGCTCACGTCCGCTGCTGCGCGCCAGCACCTGGCCCCAGGCGACATGACAGAGACTGGCGAGGCTCGCGCCAACGCGCCGCGCCTGCGCGCGCAGCCGCGCATCGAGCGCAGCCGGCAGGGGCAGCTTTGCCTCGCGCACGCCGGCGCCGTCGCTGCGCACCTCGATCAATCCGAACGGCGCCGTCGGCGCATCGATGTCGGCAAGCATGCTGCGGAAGAAGCGCTGCTGAGCATCCTGTCCGCCCGGCTTGCGAGTCTCGGCGACGAGATTGCGGAATGGAATCGGCGGAGGCAGAGCAGTACGGCGTCCCGACAGGATCAGTTGCACCTCCTCATGCAACGCCTGCAGGGTGGAATGGTCGCCGACCATGTGATGCAGCACGACCAGCAGCAGCAGGCGATCACTTCCTGGGTCGCGGGCGACAACGAGACGCAGCAATGGCGCCTGGGTCAGATCAAGCCGGCAGGAGTTCGGATCGAAGCGGCGCGCCAGCTCGACCTGGGCCGGCTCGTTGCCTTCGAGCTCAACTTCGGTGACGCTTAGCGGTGCCTGGCGCCAGACCACCTGCACCGGCACCGACAGCCCATCCCAGAGGAATGACGTCCGCAGGACGTCATGCCGGTCGATCACGTCCTGAACGGCCGCAAGATAGCGATCCAGCAGATCACGGCCCGCAAATGCCATCTGCGCGACCAGCACGTAGGGGTCGCCCTCGGTCGCGAGCAGATGATGGAACAGGATGCCCTCCTGCAACGGCGACAGCGCGTAGATGTCCTGGACGTTGGCGACGCCGCCCGGCACACGGCCCACCACGCGGTCGATCTCGCCCTGGCTCAGCGCGATCAGCGGCAGCATGTCCGGCGTGATGGCCGGGCTCTCCGCCGTGACCAGATTGGCGGGGATCGCGATCTCCTCGCCCTGCCGCAGGCTGGCCGCGAGATCGCGCAGCACCGGCTTGGCGAACACCATCTGCGCATCGATCGTCAGCGCATGGCGCTTCAGTCGATCCAGCATGCGGACGACGAGCAGCGAATGGCCGCCGAGCTCGAAGAAATGATCGTTGCGACCGACGCGCTCGACGCCAAGCAACTCGCGCCAGATGGCAGCGAGCGTCTGCTCGGCTTCGCCCTGGGGAGGATCATAGGTGGCGTGCGAGAACGCCTCGTCGTCCGGCGCCGGCAGCGCCTGCCGGTCGACCTTGCCGTTGGGTGTCAGCGGAAGTGCAGGGACGCGAACGATCGCCGACGGGACCATGTAGTCCGGCAGGCTTCCCTGCAGATGTGAACGGAGTTTCGCGGCCCACGCGCCGGTGCCGTCGGCGTCCTCCGCCGGCACCACATAGGCGACGAGCGTGAGATCGCCCTGCGCATCGCGCCGCGCCAGCACCGCCGAGTCCCGCACTCCGGCCTGCGCATTCAGCCGATGCTCGATCTCCCCGAGCTCGATGCGGAAGCCGCGGATCTTCACCTGATGGTCGTTGCGGCCCAGGAATTCGATGTTGCCGTCGGCGAGATGGCGGCCGAGATCACCGGTTCGATACATCCGCGCATCGGACGACAGCCCGAACGGATCCACGGCAAAACGCTGCGCCGACAGATCGGGACGGTTGAGATAGCCGCGGGCAACTCCTGCCCCGCCGATCCAGATCTCGCCGACGGCACCGCGCGGCACCGGCATGCCCTGGGCGTCGAGCAGATAGATCCGCGCGTTGGCGATCGGGCGACCGATTGGGACGACAACGCCGGCGAAGCCGGGCGGACGGCGCCATGCGGTGGCGCAGACGGTCGCTTCCGTCGGCCCGTAGGCGTTGAAGACCGCAATCTCGGGCGGCAGCGCTTCGAACAGCTCCGGCCTTGGCAACTCGCCGGCGAGAACCAGCACCTCGAGCCCGGAGAGCCGGGCGAGGTCCGAGCGGCCCTGCAGCATCGCGGGCGGCAAGGTGGCGTGGGTGATGCGATGTTCGACGAGATAATTCAACAGCTCCGGCGCGTCGCGATGCTCGCGGCTTCCGAGCAGATGCAGCTCGGCACCAGCACAAAGCGCCATGACGATGTCCCACACGCTTGCGTCGAAGCTGAAGGAGGCGAATTGCACGATCCGGCTGTGCGGACCGGTGTCGAACAGCCCGATCTGGGCCTGCGCGAGATTGACGAGGCCCTGGTGCTCGACCATCACGCCCTTCGGCTGTCCGGTCGAGCCCGACGTGTAGATGACATAGGCGAGATTGCGCGGCGTCAGGCCACGGGCAGCAACATCCGGTGCGCTCTCCGGGAGCCCGCTCCAGGCCGGCGCATCGCTTTCCACATCGATCAAAGGGTACGCCACGCTGCCGAGCGTGCTGGCGCTCTCACCGTCACAGAGCAGCAGCGTCGGCTGGGCATCGGCCACGGTCTCGCGCAGACGCTGCGGCGGATAGGCAGGGTCAAGCGGCAGATAGGCCGCTCCCGCTTTGAGAACCGCGAGCACGCTGACGATCGCATCAATGCCGCGCTGCTGGCAGATCGCGACCAGCCGGTCCGGACCGGCGCCCAGCGCAACGAGATGATGCGCGAGGCGATTAGCGCGCTCCTCGAGCTCGCGATAGCTCAGGCTGACCGCGCCATGGACCAGCGCCACGGCGGAGGGGCGGCGGCGCGCCTGCTCTGCGACGAGCTCCTGGATGCAGCAGTCGGCTGGCGTGAACGACTGCGTCCGGTTCCAGACATCCAGCAGCAGCGTACGTTCCTCGGCCGGCAGCAGCTCGATCCGATCGACCGGCTGGCTGGTGTCGGCGACCATGGCGCGCAGCGCAGCCAACAGATAGAAGCGATAGCGCTGTACGGTATCGGCGTCGAACAGCGCCGTCGCGTAGTTGAGCTTGCCAGTGATGCGGCCGCCACTTTCGCTGAGATCGAGCTCGAGATCGAACTTGATCTTGTGCTGCTCGATCGCAAGGCGTTCGACCGCCAGGCCGGGCAGTGCGAACGAGCCGACATCGTTACTCTGCCACGCGAACACCACCTGGAACACCGGCGTGTATTCCGGATGCCGCGGCGGCTGGAGCGCCTCGACCAGGAGCTCGAACGGAAGATCCTGATGATCCTGCGCCGCGAGGACCGCCGTCTTGACGCGGTCGATCAGCTCGGCGACAGCAGGACCATGCGAGAGGTCGAGCCGCAGCGCCAGCATGTTGACGAAGAAGCCGGCTAGGCCTTCGAGCTCCGAACGCATCCGATTTGCGCTCGGCGTGCCGATCACGAGATCCTGCTGGCCCGCCAACCGCGACAGCACGATGGCCCAGGCCGCCAGCACGATGACGAACGGGGTGGCGCCGAGAGCGTGGCCCAGCCGCCTGATGTCGGCCGATAGACCGTCGTCGATCTCCACCGGCACCGCGGCGCCGGCGTTGGATCGCGGCGCAGAACGCGCACGGTCGGTCGGCAATGTCAGCAAGGATGGCGCATCGCGCAGCACGGCGGTCCAATGATCGAGCTGCCGCTGCAGTCGATCTGCCGTCAGCGAATGGCGCTGCCATGCTGCATAGTCCGGATACTGAATCGCGAGCGGCGGCAACGGATCATCGCCGCCTGCGGCGAAGGCGCCATACAGCGCCGAGAGCTCGCGGACGATGACGCCCATCGACCATCCGTCGGAGATGATGTGGTGCTGGCTGAGCAGAACGACGTGATCATCATCGCCCAGACGGATCAAATGGCTGCGGATCAGCGGCCCCCGAGCGAGATCGAACGGCGCGCGCGTGCACTCATCCAGCACGTCGCCCAGCCGCTTCTCGCGGTTCGGCCGGCCGCGAAGATCATGCATCTCCAGCGGCAGGCTGGTGTCGGACGGCAACAGCGCAATTCGCGGCTCGCCGTCCTCGGCGACAAAGACCGTCCGCAGCGCCTCGTGCCGGGAGAACAGGCGGTCGAGGCTGCGGCGCCATGCGCCGATGTCGAGCCGGCCGCGCAACCGCAGCGCCACGTCGATGTGATAATTCGCGCTTCCGCCATCGAGCTGCGCCAGCAGCCACAGCTGCTGCTGCGCGAAGGAGAGCGGCAGCCGGCCCCCGCGATCGACGATCGGGATCGTGCTTGTGTCGCGTCTGGGGGCGTTGCGGCCGCGCTGTCGCGCGCGCGATGCCAACCGGCGCAGCGTCTCCAGATCGAGGTCACGCAGAAGAGACTGTCCTGATTGTCCGCTCATGATAGCTCCGCCGTCATCAGTTCCTGGAGCTCACCTTCGGCGAACTCCTGCTCGATCAGACTGATCGAGAGGACGCGCGCGAATTCCGCCAATTCCGGATGAGCGAACAGCTCGGACAATTGCACCGACGTGCCGAACTCCTGCGCGACACGGCCGAGCAGCCGCACCGCCAGCAGAGAGTGGCCGCCGAGCCTGAAGAAGTGATCGCCCCGCCCGATGCGATCGAGGCCGAGCAGCTCCGCCCAGATGCCGGCCAGGATGATCTCGATCTCACCGACCGGAGCCTGATAGTCGTCTCCCGCTTCGCCTTGTGAGGCCAGCGGCAGCGCCTTGCGATCGACCTTGCCGTTCGGCGTCAGCGGCAGCCGCGGCAGCACGATGACGCGCAACGGCACCATGTAGTCCGGCAGCATGGCCGTGAGCATCGCGCGCAAGTCGCCGCCGTCGAGGGTGCTGTCACTGCTGACATAGCCGATCAGGTGCCGCCCGCCGCCGAACTCCTGCGCGACCACGACGCTGTCGCGAACGCCGGGCAGTGCGCGCAGCCGCGCCTCGATCTCGCCGAGCTCGATGCGATGCCCGCGCATCTTGACCTGGTGATCGGCGCGGCCGACATAGTCGAGCGTGCCATCGGCACGCCAGCGCGCCAGATCGCCGGTCCGGTACAACCGCGCACCAGCACCGCACAACGGATCGGGAACGAAGCGCTCTGCGCTGAGCCCGGCGCGCCTCCAATAGCCGCGCGCCAGTCCCTCGCCGCCGATGAACAGTTCGCCGGTCACGCCGGGCGGCGCCAGATTGAGATTGGCGTCGAGCACGTAGAGCGTGGTGTTGCCGATCGGACCACCCAGCACCGGCATGGGATCGTTGGAATCGAGCCGGTGGCGCGCAGACCACACCGTGGTCTCTGTCGGCCCATACATGTTCCAGACCTCGCCGCTCAGCGCGACGAGCCGCCGTGCCAGATCGGGAGCCAGCGCCTCGCCGCCGCAGAGTACGCGACAGCGACGAGGCAGCGCGGTCCCGTCATGATCGAGCAGCATGCGCCAGCTCGACGGCGTCGCCTGAATCATGGTCACGCCGTGCCTGGCCACGATCGCCTTCAGCGCCGTCGGATCCTGCGCCGAGGCGCGATCGGCCAGCACGATCCGGGCGCCCCGTGTCAGCGGCAGCCACAGCTCCAGCACCGCGATGTCGAACGACAGCGAGGTCAATGCCAGCACCCGGTCGTCGGATGCGATCCCCGGCTGCTCGGCCATCGTCGCCAGGAAGTTCGTCACTGCGCCGTGACGCACCATCACGCCCTTGGGCAGGCCGGTCGAGCCCGATGTATAGATGACGTAGGCGAGGCTCTCCGGATGAATGGTGCTGCCGAGATTGTCGGCGTCGCCCGCATCATCGTCGCGATCGAGCAGCCAGGCCTCGGCTCCGCTATCGGCCAGCGCAAGCGTGAACCGATCCTGCAGCCCAGCTTGCGTCAGCAGAAGCCTCGCGCCGCTGTCGCTCAGCATGTGGGTAAGACGTTCGGCCGGATAGTCCGGATCGAGCGGCAGGTAGGCGGCGCCGGCCTTCAGCACGGCGAGCAGCGCGACGATCATCTCGGCGTCGCGCTCCAGCGCCAGTCCGACCACGACATCGGCGCCGATCCCGCGCGCGCGCAGTCGCCGCGCCAGCCGGTTTGCGCGCGCGTTCAACTCGCCGTAGCTGATCCGGCGGTCGCCGCTGACGATCGCAACCGCGTCCGGGACGGCGTTCGCCCGCGCCTCGATCTGCGCCACGAGGCTAGGCGCCGCGCCGATCGACGACGGTCGGGATGACGTCTCGCCAATCGCAGCTCCACTCCAGCGCAAGAGCCACGCCAGCGCCTCCCCATCGACCATTCGAAGGCTGCCGGTCGGACGGGTGGCATCCGCCGAAATCTGCATCAGCCAGTCCCGCAACGACGCGCTCACCCGTCGAATCGCGTGCTCGTCCAATTGCGCACGATCGTAGTTGAAGTCGAGGCGCAGGCCCTCGGGTCCGTCGAACACGATGACGGCGATCGGATAACTGGTCGGCGTCACATGTTCGACCCGCCCGATCTGCGGCCCGGCACCGTTGCGCGCGGTGAGCGCCTGATCGATCGGATAGTTCTCGAACACCATCAGGCTGTCGAACAGGGGCTGCCCGGCCCTGTCGGCGAGGCGCTGGATCTCGTGCAGCGGCAGCCACTCATAGTCGCGCGCCACGACGCTCTGCGCCTGAAGGGTTCGCAGCCAGTCGCCGGTCGCGGTCCGCGGGTGCGCACGGTCGATCAGCGGCAGCGTGTTGATGAAGAGGCCGACCATATGCTCGGCGCCGGCAAGCTCGGCCGGACGGCCCGAGACCGTCACGCCAAAGCAGACCGAGCTTTGTCCCGTATACTGCCGCAGCAATTGGGCCCAGGCCCCTTGCAGCAGCGTATTCATCGTGATGCGCTGCTGCGTCGCGAACCGCCGCAGGCGGGCAGCGAGATCGACGTCCACGCGCAGCGTCAGCCGGCCGTGGCCGCTCGCAGCGTCGATCGCGCGGCTCGCGCGCAAGGCGTCGGCGAGCGGCGTGGGCTCATCGAAGCCGCGCAGCGTCTCGCGCCAGAAATCCACGGCCGCCGCGTGGTTGCGCGTCTGCAGCCAGGCGATGTAGTCGCGATAACTGGCTTGCGCCGCCGACGGCGCGGCGCCGCCGATCTGCTGCAGCACGTCTGCGAGCAGCCGCGCCGAGCTCCAGCCATCGATCACGATGTGATGATGCGTCCAGATCAGCCACAGCCTGTCATCGCCGAGCCGGATCAGCCGCAGCCGCTGCAGCGGCGGCCGGGTGATGTCGAAGCCGAGCTCACGCTCGCGCCGTGCCGCCTCCGCAAGCGCCGCCTCGATATCCGCCGCCGCGGCCCCATCAGCAATACGGCCGCGCCAATCCTCCTCGACGACGGGCACCTCGAGCTGACGGTAGACGATCTGCTGGGCCGCTCCGGACAATTGCTGCCAGACGAATCCAGTCCGCAGCACCGCATGCCGCGCACTCGCCGCCTGCCATGCCGCACGCAACCGCGCCGGCGTCACACCTCGAAGCTCGATCGAGAGCTGGTTGACATAGACATCATCAGCACCATCGCGCAGGGCATGGAACAGCAAGCCCTGCTGCATCGGCGACAGCGGATAGATGTCCTCGACGGAGCGACAGTCGATCGTCGCGCAGAGCCGGTCGAGCGCCGCCTGATCGAGCCCCGCGAGCGGAACGTCGGACGGCGTGAGACCGCCGGCGCCGCCGAGGCAATGATCGACGAGACCGTGCAGCGCCGCCCGATAGAGCTCCGCGAGCCGTTCGACGGTCGCGCGCCGATAGCGCCGGCTGCCATAGCGGAAACCGAGACGCAGCTGCCCGTCACGCACCTCGCCGTTGATGGTGAGCCAGGCCCGCAACGGCGTGTCGGCGGCTCGCATCGGTCCCGGGTTTTCCGGCGCAATCCGGTACGGCGCCGACGCGCCGAGCTGGCCATCGAAGCGGCCGAGATAGTTGAAGACGATGCGCGGGTTCGGCACCGCGGCCAGCGCCTCGCGATGCTCCTTCGCACCGAGATGGCGCAGGACTCCATAGCCGAGCCCGCGATCGGGCACGGCGCGCAGCGTCTCCTTGACGCGGGTGATGAGCGCGCCGTCGGTCTCGCTGCCGCTGTCGAGACGGACCGGGAATGCGGTCGTGAACCAGCCCACCGTCCGTGTGAGGTCACAGTCCGCAAGGACATCCTCGCGGCCGTGGCCTTCGAGCTCGATCACGACGCCATCGATCCCACGCCAGTTCCAGACCGCACGCGCCAGCGCAGCCAGCAGCAGGTCGTTGACCTGCGTGCGATAGGCCGCAGGCGCGGCATCGAGCAGCCGTTCGGTCAGCTCCGCCTCAAGGTTCAGCACGACCTCCTCGGCGTCGGCTTCGACGTCGGTGCCACCATGGTCGTCGTCGCAGGGCAGCTCGCTGCCGTGGGAGGACGCCAGCCAGAACGGCAGTTCGTCTCCGAGCCGATCGGAGGCCGCATGCGCTCGCAGTCGCTGCACCCAGGAGGACGGCGTGGAGCTCTGGGGCGGCAGGTTGACGGCGCCCGCCTGCCCCGTCAGCTGCTCGCAAGCCGACGCGATGTCCTCGAGCAGAATCCGCCACGACACGCCATCGACGGCGAGATGATGGATGGCGATCAGCAACCGCTGGCTGCCGTCGCGCATGTCGAACCCGACGGCGCGCAGCAGAGATCCCGATGCCAATGACAGGCTCGCCTGCGCCGCCGACGCGATCGCGCTGACGTCGGCCGGCTCGACTGCCGTGCGGAGCCAAAGCAGCTCAGGCGCGGCAGGCAGGTCGGACGGCACCGCCTGCCATTCACCCGCGACCTGCCGATACGTCATGCGAAGCGCATCGTGATGCCCCACGACGGCAGCGAGCGCCCGCTGCAGCACGCTCCAGTCGATCCGGTCCCGCGGGATCAGCAGCACCGCCTGGTTGAAGTGATCGCGATTGGCGATATCCTCCGCGAAGAAGCGCAATTGGATCGGCAGCAGCTCCGCAGCGCAGGCGTTCATTGCGTTGCGTGCTGCTGCCGGCGGCGTGATGGCCGGCGCGGAGGTGGTCGCAACCACGCCGGCCAGCGCCGCTATCGTCTGCTGCGCGAACATCTGCTTCGGCGTCAGCATAACGCCGCGCTTGCGCAGCCGCGCGATGATCTGCAGGCTGAGGATGGAGTCGCCGCCGAGCTCGAAGAAATTGTCATTGCGGCCGATCCGCTCGCGGCCCAGCACGTCCTGCCAGACCGCGGCGATTGTCTCCTCCACCGCCCCGACCGGGGCGGCATAGGATAGCACGGCGTCCTCGTCCGGCTGCGGCAGCGCCGCGCGGTCGAGTTTGCCGTTGGCGGTCAGCGGCAGCCAGTCGAGCACGACGATGCGCGACGGCACCATGTAGTCCGGCAGCATCGCCGAGAGTTGCTGCCGCAGCGTCTCCGGCTGCAACACGGCGCCCGCTGCAGCGACACAATAGGCCACGAGCTCCTGGCGCTCCTGCTCAGCATCGACGGCGCGGGCCACGACGGCTGCATCGGCGATGCCGCTCATCAATGTAATCGCGCGGCTGATCTCGGCGGGCTCGACGCGGTAGCCGCGCAGCTTCACCTGATCGTCGCGCCGGCCGAGGAACACGATCCGGCCGGCCTGATCACAACGCACGCGATCGCCGGTTCGGTAGAGGCGCTCACCTGGCGCCCCGAACGGATCGGGGATGAAGCGCTCTGCCGTCGGCGCGGGCGCACAGCGATAGCCGCGCGCCAACCCAACACCACCGACGTGGAGTTCACCGGCGACCCCGGCCGGAACGGCATTCAGTGCATCGTCGAGAACGTAGGTCCGCAGATTGGCAAGCGGCAATCCGACCGGCACCGGACCTCGACCTGCGGCTTCCGTCCACTCATGTGTCGTAACGCCGACCGTCGTCTCGGTGGGTCCATAGTGATTGATGATCCGGCAATCCGGCCGCAGCCGGCGGACCTCTTCGATCAAGCCGTGATCGCACGGCTCGCCGCCAAGGATCAGCATGTCGCGCGGCAGAATGTCGGCCGAGCGCCGTGCCCGCAGCAAGCCGCGCAGATGGCTCGGCACGATCTTGAGGACGCCGATCTCGCCGTCGCGCATCGCTTGCGCAAACGCATCCGCATCGAACGCGGCATCGGCCGGAAGAAGATTCAAGGTTGCGCCGCTCGCGAGCGCGCCGAACAGCACGGTGTGGCCGAGATCGGCGGCAACAGTCGAGACCATCGCCATGCTCGCGTCGGCGCGTGGCCGCAGCCGGGACAATAGCGCCTGCACATAGTTGGCAAGTGCCCCGTGTGACACGGCGACGCCCTTGGGCGCGCCGGTCGAGCCCGACGTGTAGATGATGTAGGCAGTCTGCGCCGGATGAACGTGCGGGCGAATGAACTCGCCGCGAGACGCATCGCTGCGCGACTCGCCATCCAGCGCGACGCATTGCAACGCGCTCGCCGCAGCGAGGCATTCGCCGGTCGCGATCAGGGTGTCGATGCCACCATCGTGAAGAATACGGTCAACACGCGCCACCGGCCACGCCGGATCGAGCGGCACGGCGGCGCCGCCCGCCTTCAAGACGCCGAGCAGCGCCGCGACGAAGCTCGGCGACCGCTCGATCCACAGCGCCACCGGCGTCTCACGCGTGACGCCCGCCGCAACGAGCGTGCGCGCGATCTGGTCCGACCAGCGCACGAGCTCGGCGGCGCTGACGGTGTCCTGTCCTTGGCGCAGCGCGATCCGATCGTCGCGGCCCGCGAACGCAGCGTCGATCAGATCGAGGATGTCCATCGATGGGAAGCTCTTCACCTCCGCCGCGACGACCTGCCTGACGTCTCGCGCGATTGCGAAGTCGCGCAGCGGCCGGTCGATGCCCGCCGCGATCTGCCGCAGGAAATCGACGAGCTGGCTCCCGATCCGCTCGACCGTGGCCGCATCGAACAAATCAGTTGCGAAATTCAGGCTCGCATTCATGCCCTTTGGGCCGTCGATGATGTCGAGCGCGAGATCGAAATGCGAGCCGGCGAGATCGACGATGCGCGGCTCGGCGTGCAGGCCATCGCCGAGCGCAAATCCGGCCGGCGCGTCCATGTAGTTGAACTTGACCTGGAACAGTGGATTGTGGCCGCCGGATCGGGTCGGCTTGAGCGCATCGACGAGACGGTCGAACGGCAGATCCTGATGCGCCAGCCCGGAAATGACCTCCTCCTTCGCCCGCGCCAGCAGCTCGGCGAAGCTCATGCCGTCGGTCACGTCGGCCCGCAGCACCAGCGTATTGACGAAGCAGCCGATCAGCGACGCCAGCTCGGCCTGGCGGCGCCCGGCGACGGGCACGCCGACGCGCAGGTCGGAGCGGCCGGAGTAGCGGAACAGCAGCAACTGATAGGCGGCGAGCAGCAGCATGAACATGCTGACGCGATGCTCCCTGGCGAGCGCGCGGAGCCTCAGCGCCAGATCGGGCGCAATCTCGACGTGGATGGTGTCGCCGCGATAGCTCTGTACGGGTGGGCGCGGCCGGTCGAACGGCAATGCGAGCGGCCTATCCGCATCGCCGAGTCGCTCGCGCCAGTAGGCGAGCTGCTGCGCAGCCTCGGGGCCGGAGAGCCAATCCCGCTGCCATGCGGCGTAGTCGGCATATTGGACGGCGGACGGCGGCGGCAGCGCCCCTGCCCCGCGCCGGAGCCCGTCATAGAGCGCGGCGATCTCCGCCAGCAGCACGTCGAGCGAGAGGCCGTCGGCTACGATGTGATGCGCCGACAGCAGCAGCACGTGGCGGTCGTCCGCGAGCTGCATCAGCACGGCGCGCAGCAGCGGGCCATTGACGAGATCGAACGGCCGCGCCAGCTCCTCGCGTGTCCGCGCCGCGACCCGCGACGCGCGCTCCGCCGCCGGGCTGCGCCGCAGATCCTCGACCGCGACCGGAATGTCCGGCGCCGCATGGATGACCTGCACGACGCGGCCATCCGGGGCGGAGAAGGTGGTGCGCAGCGTCTCGTGACGGGCGACGATTTCGGTCAGCGCCTGCACCAGCAGTGCTTGATCGAGCGGGCCGTCGAAATGCACCGTGCAGGCGATGGTGTAGGCCGTGCCGGCCGGATCCATGCTCCAGAGAAACCACAGCCGCTCCTGCGCGGGAGACAGCAGCTCGCGTATGCCCGCCGGTGCCGGCTGCAGCGGCGGAAGCACTTTCGCGTCCGCGCTGGCGGCATCGATAAGCTCTGCGAGCGCGGCGAGCGTAGGCGCATCGAAGAAGCCGCGCAGCGCGAGCTCGATTCCGAACTGCTCGCGCACCATCGCCGTGATCTGAGCGGCCGCGACCGAGTTGCCGCCGAGCATGAAGAAGTCGTCGTCGCGATCGACGGTCTCGCGCCGGAGCACATCCCGCCAGATCAGCGCAAGACGGCGTTCGGTCGCCGTCGCGAGCTCCGGGGACGGCGATGGGTCCGCCGCCTCGCGTCGCCGCTCGAACACCATGAAGCTATCGAGCGTGCCCTGCGCCCACCTGGCGCGACAGGCGGACCGCTGCAGCTTGCCGCTGGTGGTCAGCGGCATGCCTTGCGGGTTCAGCAGCACGACCACCGCCGGATATTCCTGCGTCTGCCGCATGACCGCGTCGCCGATCGCCTTGATCAGCACGTCGGCCGGCGTTCGCCGCAGCACTGCCCTGCTGAACTCGGCAGCTACGCCAATGCCTTCGGCGCCATCGATCTGGACCGGGAAGGCCGCGACACGTCCCTTCCGCACCGAGGCCACCTCGGTCTCGACGGCCTGCTCCAGATCGAATGGATAGATGTTCTGGCCGCGGACGATCAGCAGATCCTTGAGCCTTCCCGTGACGACGAGTTCGCCGTCGCGGACGAAGCCGAGATCGCCGGTCCGCAGCCAGCGCGCGCCGTCGCGAACGACGAACGTCTGCTGCGTCGCCTCGGGATTGTTCCAATAGCCCAGCGCGACGCTCGGACCTGCGACCCAGATTTCGCCGACCTCATTCCTCTCGGCCTCGGCGGACGCATCGACCCTCATGATGCGCACGGCGTGGCCGTCTGCCACGGCGCCGCACGCCATCAGGTCCGTGCCCTCGCCGGCGCCCGCAACGCGCCCGCCGGCGAGCGCTGCGGGATCGAGCGTGTGACAAACCGCCCGGCTCGCGCGGTCGCCTGCCGTCACCAGCAAGGTCGCCTCGGCAAGGCCGTAGCACGGCGTCAGCGCGCGAGGATCGAGGCCCGCCGGCCGGAAGCGCGCGGCAAATCGATCCAGCGTCGCGCGGCGCACGAACTCCGAGCCGGAGAACGCGAACCGCCATCGGCCGAGGTCCAGACGCGCGATCGCCTCGTCCGAGATCCGGTCCGCACAGAGCGCGAACGCAAAGTCCGGCCCGCCGCTGCAGGTGCCGCCGTGGCGATGGATGGCGTCGAGCCAGCGCCGCGGCTGCTCCAGGAAATTGCGCGGCGACATCAGCACCGCCGTGAAGCCCGTGAACAGCGGATTCAGCAATCCGCCCATCAATCCCATGTCGTGATAGAGCGGCAGCCAGCTGACGAAGACGTCATCCTTGGTCCCGCCGAGCACCGCCTCGATTGCGATCTCATTGGCGACCAGGTTCCGGTGAGTGACGCAGACACCCTTCGGCTGCGACGTCGAACCCGACGTATATTGGAGGAACGCGATCGCTTCGCCGTGCAAGTCCGTCTCGCGCCACGATGCGGCGGCATCGACCGGCACCTCGTCGACGGCAACAACATGAGCATTGGTCTCGCCGAACGCAGCGACGACGGCGTCGCGCAAACGCGCCTGGGTGAGAATGAGCCGTGGCGCCGCATCGCGCAGGATGCCGTCGAGCCGGCTCGTGTAACGCTCCTTCCCGGTTTCCGGCGGATAGGCCGGCACGGCAATGACCCCGGCATAGAGGCACGCGTAGAACGCGACGGCATAGTCGGGACCGTTCGGCAGGAGAATCACGGCGCGCTCGCCTGCGCCGGCAAGCTCCTGCAGATGTGCGGCCGTTGCGCGAATGCGTCGATCCAGCGCGGCGAATGTCAGCTCGTCGACGACATCGTCGCCTTCGATGAAGCGCAGCGCCGGATGATCGGCACGCGAGGCGGCATGCTCGCGGAGTCGTTCGACGAGGGTCTGTGTCGGCATCTTCCGAAGGTCCGATAACAATGTGAGGATCGATCGCGCAGGCTCAATTCACGCGATGGGCTTGCGCCATCGCGACGATCACCCTGCGCGGCCCCTTGAACGGCTCGCGCGCGTGCGCCGTCAGCATGTTGTCGAGCATGACGACGTCGCCGGTCTGCCAGGGAAAGACGATCTTATGCCGGTCGAGCACGGCTCTGACCGTGGCCAGCGTCTCATCCTCGATCGGCGAGCCGTCGCCGTAGAACGCATTGCGCGGCAGCTCGAGCGGATCACCGACGATGTCGAGAAGACTTTCCCGTACCTCGGGCGCGAGGCTGGAGACGTGGAACAGATGCGCCTGATTGAACCACACCATGTCCCCGGTCACGGGATGCACCGCGGTCCCCTGGCAGACCTGCCGCGTCCGCAGCTCGTCGCCATCCTTCCATTCACAGGCGATCGCATGGGAGGCGCAATAGGCCTCGACCTCGGCCTTCGACTCCGTGCCGAACACCTGCCGCCAGTCGACGTCGAGTCCGCTGCCATAGTTGCGGACATACATGACGCCCCGCTCGGCGAAGCGGTTACGTATCGCGGCCGGCATGTCGCGATGGATCGACCGGCTGTCGGCGACCGGCGTCTCGCCGCCCTGCTGTGCCGCCTGCTCGCAATAGAACCAGATCTTCATCGGCCAGTCGCGCGTATAGGCCTGCTCGTTGTGCAGCGGGATGCTCTGGTGCGGCGGATATTCGGTCGAG
This sequence comes from Bradyrhizobium sp. SZCCHNR1098, assembly GCF_032489375.1. NCBI lineage: Bacteria > Pseudomonadati > Pseudomonadota > Alphaproteobacteria > Hyphomicrobiales > Nitrobacteraceae > Bradyrhizobium > Bradyrhizobium sp. SZCCHNR1098. The sequence continues at coordinate 62,551 of NZ_JAUEXY010000006.1, read as the reverse complement.
GTGTAGACGCCGGCGCTGACCTGCGATCGGGGCGTCGAGCCGAATTCATAGGACAGCAGCGGATGGCCGAAGCTCGCGGCGAAGCTCCTGAACGCCTCGGCGCCGTCGAGATGGAAGCCACGGAAGAGAATTCCGCCGCACGCGTAGAGCTGGCGCTCGATCATGTCGCGGACCTCGCTGACGGCCTCCATCAGCGGCTGCTGCGTGCGGCTGGCCCGCAGAAGGAACGGCAGCGATTCTTGTTCTACTTTAGATTGTATTGCGAACATGACTTCTCCCCGTCTCCCGTCGATTTCAGCATCGAAGTTTCTTCACCAGCCGGCTTTTCCGGCTGGGTCCTGCTTTCGACGCGCCGCTCAAGGCCCCGCGCGAGCAACGGCGGGCTCCGGCCATGCCCGACGTACCAGCAATGCGGCAACGAGCTTCAGCAGATCCGCCTGCTGGCTGTGGATGAAGAAATGGTCGCCCGGCAGCATGTCGCGGCCGAACGTGCCGGAGGTCTCGGCCCGCCATGCCTCCAGTGCCTCGGCACGCGTTTCGTCGAGCTCTCCGCCGAACACGTGCAGCGGACACGGCAACGGCTGGCGCCGCCGATACACGTAGTTCCCGCACATCAGGAAATCGGCCCGCAGGATCGGCAGTGTGCCGCGCATGATCTCCATGCTCTGCAACGCCTCCGGCGGCGTGCCGTTCAGCCTGAGAAGCTCCTCGCGCAATGCGTCGTCACCGAGCGGCTCGCGCCAGCGGCTGCCGTCGCGCACGGCAGGCGCTTCCGTTCCGGACACGAGCAGCATGTGCGGCCTTGGCGCGCCGAGCGCGAGCAGCCTGTGCGCGAGCTCGAAGGCGAGCAAGCCGCCGAGGCTGTGCCCGAACAGGACGTAAGGCTCCGCCAACGGCGTCCCGACCAGTTCGGACGCGAGCTGATCGACCAACGCCGTCGCATCCGCTTGCAGTGGCTCGTCCATCCGCGCGCCCCGTCCTGGCAGCTCCAGCGGCTGGACCTCGATCCAGGACGGAAGACCTCTCCTCCAGCGCGCATAGACCATGGCGCTGCCGCCGGCATAGGGCAAACAGATCAGCCGCATGGCAGCCAGCCTCCTTCGCTTCAGGATTCAGCAGAGGCCCGGGCGTTCTCCTGCATGAACTTCCGCAGCGAGAGCGGCCGCATGTCGGTCCACACCTGCTCGATATGGTCCAGACACTCCTTCTTGCTCCCGGTCACGCCGACGGCCGTCCACCCGTTCGGGATGTCCTTGAAGGTCGGCCAGATCGAATATTGTTCTTCGTGATTCACGACGACGGTGAAGGTGACGTCATCTCTGTCGAAGACCATCATGCCCGGCTACTCCTACTAACAATCGACGTTGATGAACTACGAGTAATGCAGTTGATAATGACAGTCAAAAGGATACCGCCGATCGAAGTTTTTAATCTCTCCAAGGTGACACGCAGGTGACGATTCAACATGAGGATGTATCGGCTCCAACTAGATGATTTGCTGACCCGACCGCTTTGTCACCGCGGAGATGATCACGCCTCGACGCAATCGATGAGCTACGCAAATTTTCATCAGATTGGAATTGAACGCCGTCCGCATCGCTCAGACTAACAAGGCCGCCGCACAACGGCCGTGCGGCGGCCCCATCATCGCCAACGCGTATCGACGTCCTAGAAATTGAACGTCGTGGAAACGAGATAGGTGCGCGGCGCCCCCAGGGTGATCACACCGCTATAGGCCGACGCCCAATACGCCTTGTCGAATACATTCTCGACGCTCGCCCGCAGCACGATCGGCTTGCCGTTCCAGGGCGAGGTGAAGGTGTAGCGGGCGCCCAGGTCGACGCGTGTCCAATCCGGCAGCGAGAGTTTGTTGGCCGCGTCGACATATTGTGCACCGGTGTAGACGACCCGCCCCGTCAGCGTCAGATCCCGCACGAACGGTGTATCCCACTCGGCGCCGAGATTCACGGTGAGCTCGGGCACGCCGATCGCCCGCTTGCCGTCAGTCAGGCCGCCCGAGGTCTTCTCCTGCACGCCGTGAATATACGCGACGCCCCCCAGCAGCCGAAGCGTCGGCGTAACCTCGCCGAACACGTTGAACTCGGCCCCCGTATTGCGCTGCCGGCCATTCAGCTCTTGAGTCAGCACTCCCCCTGAACTCGTGGTAATCACGCTGGGGCGCGAGATATCGAATGCGCTGACGGTGGTCGTGATTCGGCCGAAGTCGACCTTGACGCCAGTCTCGACCTGCTTGGTCTGCCCTGGCGGGAAGACCGTGCCGCTGTTGGCATAGCCGGCGGCGACGACGGTCGGGGTCTGCAGGCCTTCGATGTAATTGGCATAAAGCGACACAAACTCGACGGGCTTGACCACGAGTGCATAGGCTGGCGTCCACACCGAGGTGTCCTCGAAGGGGCGGCTCGATGCTGGAGTAACGAGATTCGTGACTTCCGTTCCCGCGGTTTGTCTGCGCACACCGACGGTCAGTTGAATCCGCTTGTTCAGCAGCGACATCGTGTCGGAGACGCCGATGCTCCAGAGATTGGCGCCGACGGTCTGATTGGCTTGGAGCGTCGCAAAGCTTGGCAACGCGATGTTGGTCGGCTCGCTGTAAAGGCTCCAGTTGGGCATCTTGCCGGAGACCACCTGCTGGGTATAGGTGCGGTCGGTGATGGAATAGCCGACATTGACGGCATGGTTGATCGGGCCGGTATCGGCCGTCATGCGCAGGCCAGCCTCCCCGGCGTACGTCTTGTACGTCTCGCTTCCCGTTCCCGGAGTCCCGGACAATACGCCAGCGTTGCTCGCGAGCACCGGCGATGGATAGCGGTAGTTGATGTTGCTGTCGTGATAGCCGAAGCCGGCATAGGCGGTGATCCGATCGTTGAGATCGACTTCGCCTTTCACCGTCGAGAAGAAATCGGTCGGCGCATAATACGCCCACGGCACCTGGAAATTGGTCCCGGACGACGGTGGCGACGGAATGCTGGTGACGGCAGTACCCACGCCGAAGAATCGCAGCGGCGGATTCAGCTTGTCCGCCTGATAGCCGACATCGGCATCGATTCGGACATTCTCGCCATGATAGTCGACGGCGAGGTGGGCATTGCCGAACTCGTCGGTCTGCCGGTTCCAGGGGGTATCGCCGTTCGAATACTTGCTGTTCAGCCGGACGCCCCACTCCTTGTGCTCGCCATAGCGACGGCCGACGTCGATCTGCTCGCCGAATTGCGTCTTGGACGCATAGGTCGCCGTTAGCTGCGTGATGTCGGTGTCGAGCGCGTGCTTGGTGACGAGATTGACGCTACCGCCGACCGCGCCGCCGCTTGAGGCGCCAGTGCCGCCGACCGTCATGCCGTTGAGCAGAGCCGCGGGCCCCTTCAGCAATTCGACCCGTTCGATGAAATTGGCGCCCGTCGAATAATATGGCGCGATTCCGGCCAGCCCGTTCAGGGCGTAGTCACCGCTGTCGTAGTAGAAGCCGCGGATGAACAGGCTGTCGGCGCCGCCGCCGGCGGCTTGGATCGTGCGCACCGAGGGATCATTGATCAGCACGTCGCGGATCGTGCGCGCCTGCTGGTTCTGGATCAGTTGCGATGTGAAGCTCGTCTGATTGAACGGCGTGTTCATCACCCCGCGGTTGCCCAGCAGCCCAAGGCCGCCGCCGCTCGCGACCTGGCCGCCGGCATAGGGCGACGGCGGCGCGCCGATCGTGCCCGTCGACGGCGTCACGTAGGCCACCGGGGCGGTCGGCGGCAGGTTGCGCGGAGCGACGCGGCGCTGCTGAGCGGTCCGCGTCGCGGTCGTCTGCGGTCTCGAAGCGGTCTGCCGGACTTTCGGCTTCGGCGCGTCGACGGTCACATCGGGGAGCTTGGTCTGCGCGAAGGCCGATTGAACGCCTCCGACATTCAGCGAGAGCGCCAATGAGCTCACAAGTCCCAACGACATCGTCAATCCAACGTCTTTATCCCAAATGCGACAGACCATCCTGACACCCCGATCATTCCAAGTTCCAACTCGGCTCGTCGGTGGTCCTAACACACAGGTATTTGAGGATGGCGCCGCGCGACGTAGAACTCGTCTAACGAGCGACAGCTTCGCCGAATCGATCGGCTCAACAGATTGTCGCTACTACGAGATTCTTTTCCCTCCGCTTCTTTGAAGCCTTCAAAAGAAGCGCATGTCGCGGGGAAGAGCGATGCGATCGCGTCGGCTGATACAGCTCACGACACCGATCGTCTCGAACTCATCGAGAAACTTTCGATCAATCGTACGATGATAACTAATCAAATTGCCACTTTTGAATCAATCTTTGCTTTCAAATGCGCCACATCTCCGCCGCGCCGCGCGCTGATCGAAGAAATCACCAGGACCATTGTATCTGTTTGTTTCCGGGGTGGAGCGACGCCGCTCGCGTCGGCGCTCGCTGCGCGAGACCGATCACGCGCCGCCGACGCAGCGCGCTGCCATCGCGATGAGGCGTCGCGCGAGAGAGGACGCGTAAGAGAGGAGATGCGTGGGATCGTTGGCCGGCCGAGCGCATCAGGGTCATCGCGCCGGGCGCGTCGTCCAGCAGCGCGGATCGAGGTCAATGATGCGGGGTATCTTCCGCCGACCGACGGCGGACGTCAGCGCTCAGAGCGGCAGATCCTGCGTCCCGGCCTGAGCGCCTTGCGCTCCGGCCTTCGCGCCGCGGCTTAGTTTCGTGCCGTACGCGAGCGACAGCAGAATCGGAATCGACAGTCCGAGCCAGCACAGGCCGTCCCAGAGCCCGTCGCCGAACAGTCCGAAGGCGAGCCCGGCTGCGGCGACCAGGCCGATCAGCAGCGGCGCACGAAACACCTGCCAGGTCGAGAGTTGCGCGACGCGGGCAGATGGCGTCGCCGATGCGGCCGAGGAGCTCATGGCGACACCACCGCGGGCGCTGCCGACCTAACGACGCCGGACACCTTCCTGCGGAAGCCCCAGCGCTTGGCGGCCCACAGATAGAGTCCGCTGCACAGCACGATGATCGTGATGACATCGAGAACGGCCCAGATGATCTTCAGCGGCAGTCCGCCGTAGTCACCGAAGTGCAGCGGCCGCGACACCTGCAGCGCGGTGAGATACCAGGCGAGCTCGGGCGCGACCATCTTGCTGCTGTCCTGGGCGTCGACCAGAACCGGCTTGAACATGCGCGCGGTAAATGGCGTGCGGCCCTTGGTCCAGATCATCAGATGCTGCGGGCTGCCGAACCGTGTCGTCGTCGGCAGGGTGATGGACGTCACCAGCCGGTCCGGAAACGCGGTGCGGACGGCGCCAACGGCGGCCTCGATCGATTTTGCTTCCGCCAGCGGCTTGCCCCGATAGGGCGCGAGCAGCGCCGGCATGGTCTTCGCGCGCCAGAGATCGAACAGCGGCACGGCAAGCGTGTTGATGGTGCCGGTCAGACCGACCGCGAGCGCCCAGCTCACCGTGACGATGCCGAGCAGATTGTGCAGGTCGAGCCATTTCAGCCGGGCCGAGCGATCCCGCACGGTGCCGAACTGCAGGCGCCGCATGAACGGCCAGTAGACGACGACGCCCGAGACGATGGAGGCCGCGAACACCAGTCCCATCAGTCCGAGAAAGAGCTCGCCCGGCAGGCCGGTGAACATGTCGCGGTGGATGCGCAGGATCACGTCCATGACGTCCTGATGCGACGCCTCCTCGCCGAGAACGACGCCGGTGCGCGCATCCACGGTGAGGCGATGAAACTGCCCGGGCACCGGAATGGCGGTCGGCGACATCGCGACCACAATCAGCGGCTCCGCCTGCTTCAGGCTCACGAACAGCGCATGCTGATCCGGCAATTGCTGCTTGGCCGCCGCGATCAGGCGGTCGAGCGGCAGCAGCGGCGTGTCGGCCGGCATCGCCGGCGCGGCGATCTCGTCCTCGAAGAGATGATCGATCTCGTCATGGAAGATCAGCGGAAGCCCGGTCAGGCACAGCATCAGCAGAAAGATCATGCTGATCAGCGACGTCCACGTATGGACCTGAACCCACAGCCGCATGCGCTCGAACCCACCCTTCTTCATCGACGTTGCACGTGATGATCCGAACGTCCGGCAAGAGAAGGGCCGCAGCAAACTGAATCGATCTAAAGCCGTTGGAATTTCTTTAAAGTAGCGCGCCTGTCTGCCGCAACCAGCGGAGCTACAACGTGAATTTCGATCGCGCCTCGCACCATCGACACATATCGAAAAGCTGCCGCGCATGGCCGCGCGGAATGCAACCGGCTCTGGCTGCATCCGACGATGCGCCAGGGCCGGGCCGCAAACGCCATCTCAGAATGGATAATGCCGCTCGCCGGTCTGCACCGTGATCCAGCGCAGCTCGGTGAATTCGTCGATCGCGGCCTTGCCGCCGAAGCGGCCATAGCCGGAGGCCTTGACGCCGCCGAACGGCATCTGCGGCTCGTCATGCACCGTCGGCGCGTTGACGTGGCAGATGCCGGACTCGATGCGCTTGGCGACGCCGATCGCGCGGGCGATGTCGCGGCCGAACACCGCCGACGACAGACCATATTCGGTGTCGTTGGCGACGCGCACGGCCTCGTCGACGCCGCCGACGCGCACGATGGTGACGACGGGGCCGAAGCTCTCCTCGCCATAGATGCGCATCGCCGGCGTGACGTGATCGACGATGGTCGCGGGCATGATCGTGCCGGTGCCGCGGCCGCCGGCGGCCAACACGGCGCCCTTGGCCACCGCGTCCTCGATCAGGCCGCCGACACGGTCGCAGGCGGCGGCGCTGACCAGCGAGCCCAGCACCACATCGCCCTTGCGCGGATCGCCGTAAGGCAGGCTGTTGGCCTTGGCGGCGAACTTTGCGACGAATTCATCCGCCACCTTGTCGTCGACCACGATGCGCTCGGTCGACATGCAGATCTGGCCCTGGTTCATGAAGGCGCCGAACGCGGCGGCATTCACCGCGGCGTCGAGATCGGCATCGTCGAGAATGACCAGCGGCGCCTTGCCGCCGAGCTCGAGCAGCGCGCGCTTCAATTGCTTGGCACAGGCCATGGCGATGAGACGGCCGACGCGGGTCGAGCCGGTGAAGTTGACGCGGCGGATCGCGGGATGGGCGATCAGCGCCTCGACCACCGCCTGCGCATCCTCGGGCGCATTGGTGACGACGTTGACGACGCCGTCGCCGAGACCGCCTTCGGCCAGACACGCGCCGATCAGCCGGTGCACGCCCGGGCTCATCTCCGAGGCCTTCAGCACCACGGTGTTGCCGCAGGCGAGCGGCATCGCCACCGAGCGGACACCGAGGATGACCGGCGCATTCCACGGGGCGATGCCGAGCACGACGCCGACCGGCTGGCGATGCGCCAGCGCGATGTTGTCGGGCACGTCGGTCGGGATCACCTCGCCCGCGATCTGCGTCGTCATCGCCGCGGCCTCGCGCAGCATGCCCTCGGCGAGATGCACGTTGAAGCCGGCCCAGCCCGCCGTGGCGCCGGTCTCGGCCATCATCAGCGCGATGAACTCCGGGGCGTTGCGCGCCAGCGCATCCGCAGCCGCATTGAGCCGCTTGCGGCGCTCGCCCGGACCGAGCCGGGACCACGCCGGAAATGCCGCCGCGGCGGCATCGGCGGCGCGCAGCGCGTCATCGATCGACGCCGCCGCAACGATGGTTGCGATCTCGCCGCTGATCGGATTGAGCCGCTGGAAGGTACGCTGATTGGTGGCGGACTGGTCCTTGCCGCCAATCAGGAGATTGATCGCGTTCATGGGGCGCTCCTAGGTCGATGGGGTTGATGCGGTTGCGGAAGCCGGCGCGCGCGACTGGCCGAGATAGGCGCGCTGGATGTCGGGATTGTTCTTCATCTCGGACGCCGGCCCCCGGCCGGCGTTGCGCCCCTGCTCGATCAGGTAGACGCGGTCGGCGATGTCGAGGCTGGCGCGCGCGTTCTGCTCGACCATCAGGATGCCGACGCCGTCGCCGCGGATCGTCCTCAGCGCGCGGAACACCTCGCGGCTCAAGAGCGGCGACAGGCCGAGCGACGGCTCGTCGAGCAGCAGCAAATCGGGCCGCGACATCAGTGCGCGGCCGATCGCGACCATCTGCTGCTCGCCACCGCTCATGGTGCGCACCGCCTGCCCCATGCGCTCGGTGAGGCGCGGAAACAGCGCCAGCACGTGCGCCAGCCGAGCGGCCTCGCCGTCGCGGGCGCGCGAAGGATAAGCGCCGAGCTGGAGGTTCTCGGCGACGGTGAGATCGCCGAACACGCCGCGGCCCTCCGGCACCAGCGCGATGCCGCGCTCGACGATCAGATGCGGCGCGAGCGAGCCGATGTCCGTCCCGCCGAGCCGGATCACGGCTCCGGGCGACGGCTGGATCAGTCCCGCGATCGCCTTCAGCAGCGTCGACTTGCCGGCGCCATTGGCGCCGAGGATGGCGACGATCTCGCCGCGCGCGACCTCGAGCCCGACATCGGTGAGCGCCCGGTGCTTGCCATAGGCGTGCGACAGCCGCTTGATCTCAAGCATCGGGCTCTCCGAGATAGGCTGTGATCACGGCGGGATCGGCCAGCACCTCGCCCGGCGTTCCGCGCGCGATCACGGTGCCGGCGCTCATCACGACGCAGCGGTCGCACAGCGCGCGGATCGCATCCATCACATGCTCGACCATCACGATGGTGATGCCGCGGTCGCGCAAGGAGGCGATCAGCTCGATGCCGGTCTCCAGCTCGGTCGGATTGAGCCCAGCCAGCCATTCGTCGAGCAGCACAAGACGCGGATGCAGCGCCAGCGCGCGGGCCAGCTCCAGCCGCTTCTGGTCGATGTAAGTGAGGTCGCCCGCCGGCATCTCCGCCATGCCATCGAGGCCGACCAGGGCGAGCAGCTCATGGATCGATTCTGCGGCCGCACCGGTCTGGCGCGTGCGGAACAACACCGCCGCCGCGACATTCTCGGCGACCGTCAGGTCCGGCATCACCCGCACCAACTGGAAGGTGCGGGCGAGGCCAAGCCGCGCAATCCGGTGTGCCGCGAGACCGCTGATGACGATGCCGCCGAAGCGGATCGTGCCGGCCGAGGGCACGAGCGCGCCCGAGAGCATGTTGAGCAGCGTCGTCTTGCCGGAGCCGTTGGGACCGATCACGCCGAGGATCTCGCCGGCGCGGACGTCCAGGCTCACACTGTCGACGGCGCGCAGGCCGCCGAAGGATTTGCCGACGGCCTCCGCAACGAGCAGCGGCCGACCGTCCTGCTCGGGCTTCGCGGGCACGACCCGGCGCTCCCGCCGCCAGGTGCTGTCGACGAGGCCGATCACACCGCGCGGCAGCGCCATCACGATGCCGATGAAGATGAGGCCGAGCACGATGCTGAAATGATTGGGCAGCGCCGCGGTCAGCACCTCGAACAGCAGCACCAGCGGGATGACGCCGAGCACCGGGCCGATCAGCGATCCCGCGCCGCCGAGCAGCGCCATGATCACGACCTGGAACGAGATCATCGGGTTGAACGCGATCGCCGGATCGATATAGGTCCAGCGCGGCGCCATGATTGCGCCGGTCACCGACATGAACACCGCGCTGACGATGAAGACGCCGAGCTTCACCGCGGTCGCATCGATGCCGGAATGACGCGCGGCGGTCTCGTCGGCGCCGATCGCGCGCACCGCGAGGCCATAGCGCGAGCGCGTCAGCAGAAAGCCGGCGAGGAAGACCAGCGCCGTCAGCGCGCAGAGCTGCCAGTACAGCATCTCCTGGGTGATGTCGCTGAACAGATAGCGGCCGACCGATTTGTGAATGTTGACCTCGTACCAGATCACGAGCTGGCGGATCAGCTCGGCCAGGCCGAACGAGAAGATGATGAAGTAGATGCCGGACAGCCGCAGCGTCGACAGGCCGGTGATGGCCGCGACGACAGCGCCGACACCCGCAGCGGTCATCAGTTGCAGCGGCCAGCTCAGCGTCTCGCCCGTCACCGCCGCCGTATAGGCGCCGATGCCGAAGAACGCAGCGGTCGCCAGCGAGACGTAGCGGGTCGGTCCGGAGAACATTGCCCAGGCGGTTGCCAGCACGGTGAAATAGAGAATGCTGATGCCGAGTGCGAGATAGTAGCCGTTGGCGTAGAGCGGCAGCGCAACTGCCGCGGCAACGCTGACGAGCCCGATGCACCAGGCGAGAATCTTGCCGGGGCTGATCACGACGCCGCCTTTCCGAACAGCCCGGTCGGCCGGATCAGCAGCACGGCCAGAAACATCGCAAACGTCGCCGCCAAGGTCAGCCCGGGATCGACCAGCCGCGCCACCGCGGTCTCGACGACGCCGAGCAGCAGCCCTGCGGCCAGCGCGCCCATGACGTTGCCGACGCCGCCCATGATCACCACCACCAGCGCCTTCATCGTGAACACGCCGCCCATCGAGGCATTGAAGGTGAGGAACATGCTGACCAGCACGCCGCCGGCCGCGACCAGTCCACCGCCGAACGCAAACGCCAGGCCTGCGAGCCAAGCGACATCGATGCCGACCAGCCGCGCTGCATTGGCATCGACCGCGACGGCACGCACGGCTGTGCCGATCCTTGTTCGCGTCAGCGCGAGATAGACGCCGGTGCCGATCAGCGCGGCGAAACCGAGCGCGACCAGCCGGTTCACCGCGAGCGTCGAGCCGAGCACCGTCACGGGAATGGAGAGGTAGCTATAGCTGTAATACTGCCCGCCGAAGGCCACCAGCATGACGCCCTGGATCACGAACAGCACGCCGAAGGTGACGAGGATGCTGTCAACCTCTTGCGCGCCGGCGTCCTTGCTCCGGCGGATCAGACGCTGCAGCAGCAGACGATAGAGCAGCCAATTCAGCAGCCCCGCCACGGGAATCGCGAGCAGCAGCGCCAGCAGCGGGCTCAGCTGCAGGCCGGAATAGAGCGACAGCGTGCCAAAGGCGGCCGCGACCAGCGACTCGCCATAGGACAGGTTCATGATGCGCGCGACGCCATATTGCAGCGTGAGTCCGAGCGCGATCAGGGCATACATGCCCCCCAGCACCAGGCCGGGCAGCAGGATGTCGAACATCAGCATGGGGCGCGTGCCTCTTGCGCGAAGCCCGCGGACGCACGCCGGATCACGCGCGCCCGCGAGCTCACGACCTCGTTCCGGCTATTTCCATTCCGGCTTCGGCACGACAGCGGCGCGTGCGCCCGGCAGCGAGGCCGGCGCCAGCGCATAGAACTCGCCGTTCTGCCACTGGCCGACGCCCCACACCTCCTGCAGCAGGCCGTCCTTCAGCTTCACCTTGCCGATGATCGTGTCGAAGGTGCCTTCGCGGATCTCCTTGGCGACCGCGGCGCGATCGACCTTGCCGACCTTTTCGATCGCCTGCTGCAGCACCTGCAGGCTCGCATAGGTGATCGGGCTCGCCCAGCGATCCGGCTCCTGCCCGGTCGCCGCCTTGTGGCGGGCGAGATAGTCCTTGAGCGCGGGCGCGTCGGCATTCCAGCCGCCAATGCCCATGACGCCGTCGCTGCCCGCGCCGAACTTGCCCTTGAACAGCGGGAACGCCGTGCCGACGCCGACATAGAAGATCTTCGGATTGTACTTGAGCAGTTGCGCCTGCTCGGTCAGCCCGATCGTATCCGGCGGATAGCTGAAGGCGACGAAGGCATCGGCGTTGCTCGCGATCGCATCCTTGAGCAGCGGCTGCAGATCCTGCGACCCCATCGGATAGGTCTTGTCGTAGGCGACGGTCAGTCCGGCCTTCTTGAAGGCCTCGCGCCCGGCGGCGGCGAGCTCGATGCCGAACTGGTCGGCGACGCTGACCATCGCGACGGTGCCGCCGATCTTGCCCTCGCTCTTGAGCTTGCCGAGCAGCTCGGCGAGCGCATTGGAAATCTGCGCCGACGTGCCGAGCCAGAAGGTGGCATTGGCCCAGCGCTTGGCGAGCTCCGGCGCCTTGTCGGTCACCGACGTCACCGCGAGATGCGGATAGCCGAGCCGGTTGAGAGTCGGACCGACCGCGAGGTTGAGACCGGTGCCCCATGGCGGCAGGATGAAATCGACCCTGTCCTGATTGGCGAGGCGCTCGATCGCCTTCACGGCTTCTTCCGACGAGCTGCGGTCGTCATATTCGACGATCTCGACCGGCAGGCGCTTGTCGCCGAGCTTGATGCCGCCGGCCGCGTTCACGTCCTTCACCCAGAGCTGATAGTTGGGCAGCGTGGTGATGCCGGCGCCGCCGGCATAGGGGCCGGTCTTCGAGATCGCATAGCCGATGCGGATCTTGTCCTGCGACTGTGCCTGGGCGGCTGATACGGCAAAGCCGGCTGCGATCGCCGCCGCTCCCGCGATCCGCAACACCTGACGACGGTTGGTCGAAGTCATCTGTCTGTCCTCCTCCCATGTTCACGCGCGCGGACCGCGCGGGTGAATCGGTGACGTTCCTCTGCCCCGACGTCGTCCGCGGTTTTTGTTTGCGGTCGTCGGGACTTGACGAGGGAAACACCGCAGGCTTGGGTGGCGCAATGGACAGTTCCGGTAAAAGAGTGCACTTTTCTGGGGCGGCGATTGCGCGTAATGCCGCGCCTCGGACGCTGCCGCCGACGGCCCGTGGCACCCCGGCAGCGCTCGGGGCCGAAGCCATTCCCTCGCATTTCGAGGCACGGCGCTGGGCCCTGCGCTCGGATGCCGCGCGGCCGTTCGTCCACCTGCTCTGCCTGACCGCCGGAACGGCCTCCGTGCGCTTCGCCGAAGACGAAATCCAGATCTGGGCCGGTGCGGCGCTGGTCTGGGTACCGGCGGGAGGGGCCGAGCATCTCGACGTCGCGGCCGGTTCCGCCGGCCATCTCCTACGGCTGCGCTCCGGGCTCTGGCACCGCCACCTGCCCTCCTCGGCCGAGCCCGCCTATCTCGACCTCGCAGGCACGGAGGCCGTCCTGGCCTTCTCCGTCACGGCCGAGTTCGCGGCGATCATCGCGCGCTCGATGGCGGCGATCGCAGCCGAGATCGAAAATCCCTCACGGCGCGGCGCGGCCTCGATCATGTCATCGGAGCTGACCCTGTGCGTGCTGCGCTTCTGGCGGCTGTTTGCCGACGAGAGCGCCGGCGAGGCGCAAGGCTCCAGCGCCGAGATCCTGAGCCGCTTTCGCCGGCTCGTCGAGGAACGCTTTCATCAGCAGTTGCGGGTCGCCGACTACGCTGCGTTGCTCGGCGTCACGCCGGATCGCCTGCACGCGCTGTGCACCCGGGTGCTGCAGCGGTCACCGAGCGCACTGATTCAGCAGCGCGTCATTCAGGAGGCGGCGACCCGGCTCGAAACCACCACCGCGACGATCAAGCAGATCGCCTTCGCGCTCGGCTTCAAGGACAGCGCCTATTTCAACCGCTTCTTCGTCAGGCACACCGGTCAATCACCGGGCGCCTGGCGCAAGGGTGTTTCGTCGCAGCGGACCAAAGGCCAGTCACGGACCATGCTCAACTTCGCCGACTGGCCGTGACGGCGCGGCGCAGCCAAGCGCCTCGGTCGTCCTCTTTGACAGTCCAGGACGACGTGTCAGCGTCGGAGCAGCAAATCCCGAGTTCGGACGGGCGGCGCAACCGCTGGATGCTCAATGCGCCGAGAAACGCATTTCCGCTGCGCGATCAAGCTGATTTGGCCTGTCCAGTCCCCGCGCCGAAAATATTTCGCTTTCGTTTTTCCGGAAATCATGGTTCTATCCCCACATCCCGTCTCGAGCTGAGGGGCGTATCGCGGTCGTCACGACATGCGAGGCGGGGAGCGGTGGGCGTGGTGGATTGCAGCGCGGGTTGCTCGCGCCGACGAACAATCCGCCACGCACGGTCAAGTCGCTCGGTCCTGATATCCCGATGCTGATATCAACTCACGTCGAGGCTTTGCTTCGCGTGGGGATGGTGGCCAGAAAGCCCGGCGCACCAGGGAGAAAGCGAAGCAGCCGTTCAACCATCGCGCAGGGAGGGCCGGATTTCCGGCTGACCTGTGGTACCTGCCGCCTGCATTTTTTTCGCAGGCGGGCCACGGGCCTCAGTCGAGGTCCGGCCTTCCCTGCGCCCTCACGCTTTCCCGGGGGCCTCACGATGTATCACCCGGACGGGCCATCCGCCGCGGGATCGCGAGATCATGCGCGACTCTCTCCGCAGGAGAGGCGACCTGTTGTGCCCACATCGAAGGCAAATCGTCGCAGCCTTGAACGGTCCCGCCAGCATCGAGGACTCCCGAGGGAGCCGTCCGACATCGTTCCCGCTCCCCGGAGCGATCGCGAGTATTGCGGCACCGTTGCTACCTTGCCACGAATGCGCTATGAGTTGGACATGATCAGCCGGTCCTGGTCGCGCTCAAAATGCCAGTACCGCAAACCGATGCATCGCGCTCGGCGCGCGACGTCGGTCGATACGGACGCCGTGACCGCGCCCGCATCGCCAGCTCCGCGCTTCGCGCTCATTCGCATTCCGTAGCCGTGTCCGGGAGCCCGAACGCAGATGGATTGTGAAACCTGTGGTCGCCCCAATCCACCGGGCTCGGACGTATGCAGCGGGTGTGGCGGGGTATTGCGGCAGCCGTCATCCGATACGACGACGAACTCGCGCCTGCTCGGCATGCATCGCGCCGAGCGGCGGCAGGTCACGGCGCTGATCTGCGATCTCGTCGGCTCCGTCTCGCTCACCGTCAGGCTCGATCCGGAGGATATGACCAGCGTCATCGACGCCTTCCTGACGACCTGCGAAAACGTCATCGGCCGCCATGGCGGCGCCATCACGCAATATGCCGGCGACGGCGTGCTCGCGTATTTCGGCTATCCGCGTGCCGGGGAAGATGATGCGGCCACCGCGATCCGCGCCGCCATCGCCCTGCGCGACGCCGTCGGCCGGCTCGAGGCGCCGCACGGACAGGCGCTGCGTCTGCGCATCGGCATCGCCACCGGCCTCGTCGTGGTCAGCGACCTGCTGCCCCGCGCCGACGGCCGCCCGGTCGACATCGTCGGCGAGACGCCGAATCTCGCGGCGCGGCTGCAATCGATCGCCGCCCCCGACAGCATCGTCGTGGCCCGGACGACCGAGCGCATCGCGCGCGGCATGTTCGACTTCCGCGATCTCGGCACGTTCGCGCTGAAGGGATTCGCCGCACCGGTCGAGGCGTTCGAGGTGCTGGAGGAAGCCGCCGTCGCGAGCCGTTTCCACGCCCGCATTCGCGGCGAAAGCTCCCCTCTGGTTGGACGCGACCAGGAGCTGGCGCGTCTGTTCGATTGCTGGGCGGCGGCGCGGTTCGGCAGCGGACAGGTGGTGCTGCTCCATGGCGAGCCGGGCATCGGCAAGTCGCGGCTGGTCGAGGAGCTGCGCCGGCGCGTGGCCGACGTCTCCCAACTGCAGATGATCTGGTACTGCAGTCCCACCCGCTGTGACAGCGTGCTGTATCCGATCTCGGAACAGCTCGCGCTCATCGCCGGCTTCGACCGCTCCGACGGCGCTGCGACGCGTCGCGACAAGCTCGATCGCTTCATGAACGAGCACGGCGTCGGCGACGCCACGGCGCGCGCCGTGCTCGCCGATGTCCTGGGCGTCGCTCCCGAGCCGGACGGCCCGCTGCAGACGATGACCGTCGAGAAGCGCTCGGAGGTCACGCGGGAGACGCTGCTCCGGCTGATCGACCTGATGGTGCCGACCGGGCCCGCGCTGCTGGTGCTGGAAGACGCGCATTGGAGCGACACGACCACGCTGGAGCTGCTCGATCGGGCGATCCGGCGCGCCGGACAACGCCGCTGGCTGATCGTGGTCACGGCGCGGCTCGAATATGAGCCCCCCTGGGCCGCGAGCCCGCAGGTCACGCGGCTCCAGCTC
This sequence comes from Bradyrhizobium sp. SZCCHNR1098, assembly GCF_032489375.1. Classification (NCBI taxonomy): domain Bacteria; kingdom Pseudomonadati; phylum Pseudomonadota; class Alphaproteobacteria; order Hyphomicrobiales; family Nitrobacteraceae; genus Bradyrhizobium; species Bradyrhizobium sp. SZCCHNR1098. The sequence goes on along the minus strand of NZ_JAUEXY010000006.1, from coordinate 46,733 downwards.
GGACGATTGAGTCACGGCGACGCCGAGCGGATCTGCGCCCATGTGGCCGCTTCGGCCGCGCTGCCCCCGACGACGCTGCACCAGATCGTGAGCCGCGGCGAGGGCATCCCGCTGTTCCTGGAAGAGCTCGCGAAGTACGTCATCGAAGCCTCGGCGGCGCCGGCTTGGGACGGTCATGCGAGCGTGGCCATCCCCGCCTCGGTGCAGGATTCCCTTGTGGCGCGGCTCGACCGATTGGGACCGGCGCGACGGATCGCCAATCTCGGCGCCGCCATCGGCCGCCGCTTCAGCTACGATCTGTTGTCGGCCATCGTGGCGGAGCCCGAAGCCAGGCTCGGCGAGAGCCTGGATCAGCTCGTCAAGTCCGGCCTCGTGGAGAGCAGCGGCGCGCCGCCCGACAGCCTCTACACGTTCAAGCACGCGCTGATCCGCGACGCCGCCTACGAGTCCCTGCTCCGGCGCGAACGCCAGACATTGCACGGCCGGATCGCGGCCGTGCTGCGCGATCGCTTTCCCGAGACGCGGGACACCGAGCCGGAGTTGCTGGCCTACCATTTCACCGAGAGTGGCGCGATCGCCGAGGCCATCCCATTATGGGCGGCCGCGGGTCGGCGTGCCGCCTCGCGCGCCGCGCATGTCGAAGCGGCACGACATCTGCAAACGGCGCTCGACCTGCTGCGTCATCAATCCGCCGAGGGCGAGCGCGCCGGACTGGAGCTCGAGCTCCTGATCGGGCTTGCCGTCAGCCTCGCCGCCTCGCGCGGCTACACCGTGCCCGAGGTCGGCAAGGCGCTTTCCGAGGCAAGGGCGATCTGCGACGCGCTCGGCAACACCGCCGGTCTGTTCGCCGTGCTGCGCGGCATCTGCAGTTTCCTGATCATCGCGGGCGATCTCGACGGTGCCGAGGAGATGGCGCATCTGTGCCTGGGGATCGGCGAGCAGACCGGCCTCCCCGAGCACCGGATCGAGAGCGGCATTGCCTTGGGCTACATTCTCTTCGCCAGAGGCGACCTCCCCGCCGCGCGCCGGCTCCTGGCCGCCGCGGTGCAGCTCTATCAGGTGTCGAACGGGGCGCGGCTGCCGCAACTGTCCTCGCAGGATCCGCTGGTCGCCGGCCAGGCCTCGCTGCTGCAGGTGCTGCATGCGATGGGAGACGATGCCGGCGCGGCCGCGATCGCCAGCGATCTCATCGCGCATGCGCGCCGGCTCGGACGCCCGTTCGACCTCGCCTGGGCGCTGTCGTGGCTAGCCTTCTATCAGCTCGCACGCGGCGACTATGAGGATGTCCTCCTCGCGACCGAGGAGGCCCTGAGCATCTGCCGCGACCATGGCTATCCGCTCTATCAGCTGGTGGCGGGCAGCCTGGAGGCGCACGCCCGCGGCCATCTCGGCAAGAATCCAGACGAGGCGCTCGCGGCTGCGTGCGAGGCACTGCCGGCGTTCCAGACGCTCGGCATGATGCATTTCTCCTGCTTCTATCTCGGCGAGGTCGCCGGCCTGCAACTGATCGTCGGCAAGACGGCCGAGGCGATGCAGACGATCGACGCGGCGATCGACGCCGCGCGACGCTATGGCGACGGCTATTTCCTGTCGCCGCTGCATCGGCGGCGCGCCGAGATCCTGGCCGCCCTCCCCGACACCGCACCGGGGCAGGTGACGGCCGCGCTACGCGAGGCCGTCGCGGTCGCCGAGGCGCAAGGCGCGTCGGCGTTCCTGCGCCGGGCAGCGGCGCGGCTCGCCGCCATCGACGATGACGCGCCGAGGCGACAATCGGCGTGACGACCTGCTCAGGCCATGGGGCTGGCCCTGGCGACGGTGAAATCGATCTCGGCCCAGATGCGCGTGGTCGCGGTCAGCACGAGCTTGCCGTCGACGGGCGTGCCGAGCCCGAGGTCGCGTATGAACGGCAGGCTGTCGAGAGCGCTCATCTCGATCGACCAGCTGCCCGACTGCAATTGCCAGCTGCGCAGCCCCGTCAGGTCGAGCGCGCCGTTCAACAGCGTCTTGTAGCTCGCCGCGGTGAGGCTGTCCGCCGACCGCGCCTGCTTGAGATAGAACACGGGGATCGGCAGGCCCCAGACGCCGCCCAGGAACGACGCCATGCCCGGCCCGCTCGTGAGCTGCTTCATTCGCTCTTGGTCGGCCCCGGCACAGAGCTGCCGGAATGCATCCGCCGGAGAGGCCGCTGCCGTCGGAGTCGATCCCGCCGAGCCTTCGATTCGGATGATGCGCTGCTGGGAGGCGTGGGCCTCCGGCCCGTAGCTGGCAATCGCCAGCCCCGAGACGTCGAACGGATCGTTCGATGGTGCGCTGGCGGGCTGGGCGATGGTCGCGTGATATTTGGGAAAGCCCCAGAGCTCCTGCCCCGCAACCACCGACCAGGCATTGTCCACGAACAGATAGGCCGGCACGAAACCGATCGATTTCGGCAGCAAAGCGCCCCGCTCGTAGCTGCCCACCAAGAGCCACAGCCCGATATCGGTCTCGGACATCGTCCCCTGCTCCGCGAACGGCGGCGTGGCGGCCTGGCTCTTGCGCACCTGGATGACGTTGACGAAGGCCATGTCCAGCATCACGCGGAACTGGTCGCGGCCGGCGACGCGGTTGAAGGAGCGGTCGAGAAATCGCTGGCAGGCGCCGAGGTCGGCCGGCACGGCGAAGCCGTAGAAGGTCGAGTCGTTGCAGAGGTAGGGAGCCGGCGGAAGCGTGATCCATCCGGCGTAGTTGACGTAGGCGTTGGTGATGTAGGGTTCGGGACTGGTCGAGACGATCGGAATGTAGACGCCCGACAGCGCCGAGGCGGCGGCAAGACCGGACATCGCCGCGACCTCCACGCATCCGGCGTTGATCTCGGGCACGCGGGTCCAGTCACCGGCGAGGAAGAGATTGTCGTAGCCGGACTTGCCGGGCTCCATCCGATGCCGCAGCGTGCCCGGCAGGCTCAGCACGTAGCGCTCGCTCGGATTGATGTTGGCGCGCCAGAACTGAAAGTCGAGCCGCGCCGATCCGCTGATGTCGCTCGGCGCATGCAGGAGATCCCAGCGGAACGTGCTGCCGCTGCCGATGTTGGTCCACAGCGTATCGAGCCACGAGGTCATCCAGTCCTTGGATGCGCCCTTCACATAATCAGCAGCCAGCTCTTCATTGTTCGGCGCGCTCTCGTCGCTCATGATGGCGCAATAATAGGCGACCGAGCGCGGCCCCGGCGCCGGCCAGTCCTCGGCCGGCAGCAATTGCGACATGTCGGAATAGGTGTCGAGCGGCGGCTTGCAGGTGGTGACGATCGGCCCCATCGTCTCGAGCGACGGCCCAGGCGCCACGTAGGGACCGCCGAGATCTGCGACCGCGCAGTCGAGCCAGAGCTGCAGCGCCATGGTGCGCACGGTTGGGAGATTGGCGACCATGTCGGCCCAGGCCGGCTTCTGCTGCACCAGAGACTGGCAGATCTCATTGAGCGCGCCGACCGAGATGCCGAGGACCACCTTGTCGAAATCCTCGCCGAGCTGCAGGCTGAGCCGCGCCGCCGGGGGCGGCTGCGGCGGGTTGGGAGGACCATAGGCGTTCTCGAAATTGTAGCCTTTCAGCTCGTAGTACTCGCCGTTCTCGATCTCCTTCCATTTGGGCTCGGACGGCCAGCACCAGTAATCCTTCACCAGGACCAGGGGATCATATTTGCCATCGACGAACTCGACCTGCTTGTCGATGTGGATGGTCGCGATGTTGCTGCCGTCCTCGGTCGGCTCGAGACTCGTGACCTTGTGAAAGAACTTGAAGTTCACGCCGCGCCGCGCCAGCACCTGGTAGATCGGCGTGCAGATCGTATCCCCCATGCCAACGACGGATTTATAGAAGAACGCGCCCTTGTAGGTGAAGAACAGCCGCAGCAGTCCCTGAACGGCCGAGCAGGCCGACACCTGCTGCTGCGACGGCTCGCGGGAGCCGTTGCGAAAGGCGAAGATGTATTCATAGAGAGCGGTCACGATGGCGTTGTTGGCGGCCTCTTCATCCTGCTGCGCCAGAAAACTGCGGAATTCGTACCGGTCGAGAACCTCCAGGCCGTCCGTCAGGCAGTCGTTCTCGATGATGCCGAGCAGCATGCAGATGCCGAGATTGGTGAGGATCAACAGCCGCCGCAGGCCTTCCTCGATGCCGTCGATCGTTTGGTGCTCCTTGACGATGCCGCGGAACGCGTGGAGCAGCGCCGCCATGTCGCCCTGGGCATCGCGGCGGATCGCTTCGACGTCACTGTGCAGCTTCTCGCCGACGCGGTGGGCCAGCAGCAGCAGCGGATGGCCCTTGCCATCAGGCGAGACGGCTGCCAGCCGGGCCCGCCGCTCGGCGGGCATGGCGGCGATCACCTTCGCCAGCTCGGCATTCTGGTCGCCCGGCCAGTCGTCGAGGTAGTAGTTCAGGTTGAAGATGATGCTGGCGATGGTCCGCAGCAGCAGGGTCGAGAGCGGCGGCACGATGTTGTCGGCGGGTGCCCACAGGCTGTCCCGGCCAGGATAGACCGATTCATCGACATCCGGCTGGAACCAGAACGGCCAGGGCAACCATTGGCCATCAATGTCCTCGGCGTAGAAGATCTCGTTCTGCCGCTTGAACGCATCATCGATCGTCCTGATCGGATCGCTCGGCGGCGCATCGAGTGCCTTCAGCGCTGCACGCAGGATGGTGAAGGCATTCTCGTAGAAGCCGGCCCAGATATGCAGCCCGTGCTCCTCGATGCGCTGGCCCTGCTTGGCGTTGCGTCCGCTGGCAGTCTTGCCCCCGAGACGCCAGCCGAGCTGATAGAGAGTGATCTCGTAGCGCTCGCCGCGCGGATCGATCTCGCTCAAGGCAAAGGCCGCACTCAACGCGCCGATGCCGCCGCCCAATATCGCCACGCGGGTCTTTCTTGCTGCCATGTCGATGATCCTGCCCTGACCTCGGACGTTCGTGCCCGGGCGAGCCGGTACGACGTCGTCCATCGGCGCACGGGTCCGCGGTCCGCGCGGCCCGTGCGGTTGAATGACATTCGGTACTATGGGTTTACAAAATCGGCGCCGCGCCCAGTTCAATCCGCGTGGCGATGCAATGAGGATGCATCGAATACCTATCACAATCTCCACGCGATCATCAAGCGGCGCAAGGCGCATCGTCGACCTCACGTGAGGCGACGACGGAGGCCATGGCATCCTTCCCGCCCGCTACGTCGTCATCCTCAACTTTTACGAGAATAACGGCGGATTGCCACCACTCAAAGACAGCGCCCCGATCACGCCGCCGTCGATCACGCCGGATCGGAATGCACGTCGCCGGGTCCGTCGAGAAACAGCGGCAGCCGCACGACGATGCGGGCGCCGCGCGGCGCGTCGGTGATCTCGATGCTGCCGCGATGGGCCTCCACCAGCGTCCGCACCACCGCCAGCCCGAGCCCGGCTCCGCCGGTGCCGCGATTGCGCGACGTGTCCAGGCGCGTGAACGGCTCCAGCATGGCCTTGCGCTGGTCCCGGGGAATCCCAGGCCCCTCGTCATCGACCGTCAGCACGGCGTGCTCCGGCTGGCGTTGCAGCGAGACGTGCGCCGCCTCGCCATATTTGAGCGCGTTGTCGATGATGTTGGCGACGATACGGCGCAGCGCGACGCGGTCGCCCAGCATCAGCAGCTCGCGCCCGTCGCCTGCATTGTCGAAGCGCACCCGCGCCCGATGCGCGCGGCGATCCTCAACCTCGGCGCGCACCAGCTCGTCGAAGGCGATAAGCTCTTGCGGCAGCTCGCCGGCACCCGCCCTGCTCGCGAGCAGCGCGTCGTCGAGCAGACGGATCATGTCGGAGATATCGACCACGGCGCGCTGCCGCTCGGCGTCATCCGGAATCAGGTCGGCACGCAGCCGCAGCCGCGTGGCAAAGGTGCGAACGTCGTGAGCAATGCCGCCGACCAGCGCCATGCGCGCCTGCATCAGATCGGCGAGCCGGTCCTGCAGTCGTCCGAACGCCGTGACCACGGCGCGAACCTCTGGCGCATTGCGGCGGACGTCGGGCAGCGGTATCGCCGCCCCGCCGGGGTCGACCCGGTCGACGGCGGCCGCAAGGCGCACCAGCGGCCGCGTCTCACGCTGCATGATCAGGAGCGCGAGCAGCGCGACCACCGTTCCGAACAGGCCTGCGCCGAAGCCGATCGGCAGCCCCTGTTGGGTCAGCACCAGCGACGAGCGCGAGTCCACGACGAGAACATCGCCGCCGTTCAGGCCAATGCGAAACTCCAGGGCATTCTGCGGCGCCCGCGCGAGCCGGGGCAACCACCGACCCTCCGGCTCGGGCACGGAGGTGATGGTCAGCGGGCGCGCACCCAGCGCGCGGGCATAGGCGTCGCGCAATCCGGACCGGACCGGCGCGGGCTCTGTCCGCGGAGGCCGGACCGCCGCGTCAGCCCCGACCAGCCGGACCTCGAAGCGGTCGGAGGACACAGCATCGACGACCCGGCCCCGCTCCGTCCCGGGCGTTCGTTCGATCAGCTCGGCGAGCGCGGCCAGCCGCGTCGGCGGCGGCGTCGCGCCTTCGAGCTCGGCGGTACGGGCGCGGTAGAACCGCGCCAAGGTGACGATCCAGATCGCCAGCAGGCCGATGATGACGATGAGGCCGATACGCATCGCAAGCGTCAGCCGCATCATCACGCCACCGGCCTCACCGTCGCCGTGAACAGGTATCCGCCGTTGCGGACGGTGGTGATCAGGTTCGTTCCCGGGCTTGCGGCATCGAGCTTGCGCCGCAGCCGCGAGATCAGCATGTCGACGGTGCGGTCGAACGGCTCGGCGGAGCGGCCGCGCGTCCAGTCCAGGATCTGGTCGCGGCTCAACACCCGCCGTGGCCGCTGCACGAAGCAGGCGAGCAGGTCGAATTCCGCCGAGGTCAGCTGGATCGACGCGGCCTGCGTATCCACGATCTCGATGCTGCGGGCATCGACATCGACCACGAACCGGTCGAAACCGAAACGCCGGCTCGCGTCACGCGGTGGGCTCGCCTGGGAGCGCCGCAGCAGCGCGCGAACGCGGGCCAGAAGCTCGCGCGGTCCGAAAGGCTTGACCATGTAATCATCGGCGCCGAGCTCCAGCCCGACCACGCGATCGATCTCGTCGCTCTTGGCCGACAGCATCAGGATGGGAATGTCGTCGCTCTGCCGCAGCCGGCGGCAGATCGAAAGCCCGTCCTCTCCCGGCAGCATCAGGTCGAGAATGATGAGATCAGGCCGCAGCCTTCGCAGCACGGCATCCATCGCCGGCGCCGTGGCGGCGACCTCGATCTCGAACCCTTCCCGGCGCATGAAATCGCTGACCAGCCGGCTGATCTCCGGGTCGTCCTCCACCATCAAAAGCGTGGCCGCAGGCATGCTCATCGCCAGGACTGATGCCCAAAACCCGCGGCTTGGCAATGGGCCGGGAGCGACTGTTACAAGCCGTTACGCGGCAGCCAAATACCGGGATGCGGACGACCAGGACGCCGCCATCCGGCCGGCCGAGAAGGCCGCCGCAGGCGCAAGGCACGCCCTCCACGCAGGCGACATTTAATTTTGCAGAGCCACTTGCTGAGCAAAATCAGATTTAATATAAATTAAATCGCGCGGCACTCCAATATCATTTAATGGTTATAAAACAAGATCCTCGTTCTCGCAGGCAACCGGGCGGCTCCGACGTCCGAAGCGCAACTGAAAAGCCTCACAAAAATGCTGCACAATCCTAACGCGAGCACGGTTGCCTCCCCCTCTCCACAGGAGCAAGGTTGGGAACGTAGCGGACCCGGACCGTTCGACATGGCGCTGGGATTCCTGCGCCGGCACTATCTGGTGATCGCGATCACCACCGTGCTTTCGCTCGTGGCCAGCTTCGCCCTGCTGAAAATCCTACCGCCCACCTATTCGGCGGACGTCAAGATCATGCTCGGCACCTCGAAAGCCGCAGTTGTGCAGCCGCAACCGCCGGTTCAGGACGAGCCGCCGCTCGATATGGAATCGCAGATCGAGATCCTTAAATCGAAGTCGATCGCGACAGCGGTCATCGACAAGCTCAACCTGGCGGACGATCCCGACTTCAACGGCAAAGCCAGCCCGCTGCATGGTGCGGTTGATGCGGTTCGCCGCCTCGTGAGTTCGGCGCCGCAGCCGAACGGGCCCTCGATGGACGATCTCCTCGACGAATTCCAGCGCAGGATGAACGCCTTCAGAATTGGCACGAGCACGGTCGTCGAGGTCGATTTCAGCGCCAGCGACCCCAATCGGGCGGCGATGATCGCCAACGCCATCGTCAAGGAGTATTTCGATCAGCAGTTGAAGGCGGAGGCGAACGAGCACCGCACAATCACCGCCTGGCTTCACGACCGCCTGCAGGATCTCGGCAACGACGCGACCGCCGCCGAACGCTCCGTGAACGAGCTGAAAAGCCGGTACAACATCGTCTCGGCCGACGGCAGGTTCATGGACCAGCAACAGGTCACCGAGCTCACCAACCGTCTGGTGGCGGTGCGCACGCGTACCGCCTCGCTGATGACCCGGCTCAATCGGTTCGACGACATGCTCGCGACGAGCAATGCCGATATGACGATCGACCGCGTAGCCGCGGTCTCCGACTTCTCCCCGGCAGAGCTCAGCGGCAACGTCAATCCGCCCGACGGTCTCTCCTTGAGCAATTCGAACAGCACGCTCATCATCAACAGCTTGCGTCAGCAATATCTCGATAGCGCCAAGCGCGAGTACGAGTATTCCGCCAAATATGGCAAGGATCATATCGCGGTCGTCAATATCCGCGCGACGATGAAGAGCATCCGCCAGGCCATCGTCGACGAGGTGCGGCGCCTTGCCGACGTCGCCAAGCACGATTACGAGGAGTCCAAGCAGCAGCAGCAGGAGATCGAGAAGCAGCTGGCGCAGGCCGTTGTCCGGTCGCAGGATACCAGGGCGGCCGAGCTCAGCCTCCGCGAGCTGGAGACCAGCGCCAAGAGCTATCGTTCCCTCTACGACACCTTCCTTCAGCGCTACATGGGCTCAGTCCAGCAGGGCTCCTTCCCGATTGCGAAGGCGCGGGTGATCTCAACGGCCACGCCGCCGAAGAAGAAGATCAAGCCGAAGTCCATCGTGCTGATGGCGATCGGCCTGTTCGGCGGCCTGGCGCTCGGCGGCGGCCTGGGCCTGCTCGCAGAGGTCAAGGACCGCAGCTTTCGGACGACCGACCAGGTCGAGGATCGCCTGCGCCTGCCCTGCCTCTCAGTCGTCCCTCTGCTCAAACGAGGCGAAGTCGACAGGTTCACCAAGAAGGCGACGGTCAACGCCGTTGCCAAGGCCGACCCCGACAAGGCCGAACCCGACAGCAGCCAGCGCATGGTCTCGAGAGGCTCCGGGACCTGTTGGGCCGCATCCGCCATGCCCACCTCGCGCTTTGCCGAATCCATCCGCTCGTTGAAAGTCGCCATCGACCAGGATCCGAGCCGGACGTCGCGGAAGGTCTTCGGACTGACGTCCGCCCTGCCCAACGAAGGCAAGTCGATCATCGCCGCGTCGCTGGCTCAGCTCATCGCAAATTCAGGCAAGCGGGTGATCGTGGTCGATTGCGACCTCAGGAATCCGTCGCTTTCCGCCATGCTGGCCCCCGATGCCGGCACCGGGATCGCCGACATCGTCCTGGGAGGATGCCAGCTCGCAGACGCAGTCTGGACCGACCCGGTGACGCGCCTGGACTTTCTGCCGGGAACGGGCGCCGCACAGCGCGACACCAGCGATATCCTCGGCAACGAGCAGATGCGCAAGCTGTTCGAGCAGCTGCGGGCATCCTATGACTACGTCATCGTCGATCTTCCGCCGCTCGCGCCCGTTGTCGACGCGCGCGCCATCTCCGCGCTGCTCGACAGCTTCGTCCTCGTCGTGGAATGGGGACGCACGCCGGCCGAGGTGGTCGAGCACGCGCTGAACACAGCTCCCAACGTCTACGATGCCCTGTTCGGCGTCGTGCTCAACAAGACGAACATGAAGGCGCTGAAGCGCTACGCCAATCACTTCGGCGACTACTACAACCATAAATATTACGCTCGTTACGGGAGCGTGATGGCCGAGTAGGTCTGTCAGCGCGCGCCATCGAATGAGCCGGTGACAGAGAAGAGATCGGCCGTCAGCGCTGGTGCTCGGGGCGAATGGAGGGATGGGCGATGCCGGCACGCTCCAGAGCGCTGCGGACATAGACGCCTGAGAGATAGCCCACCTGGACTGCAATCAGACCGGCGCCGGCATACAGCGCGGCCGACAGCCCGCTGATGATCGAAGCCGCGATAGACTCCATGAAGACGATCGCGGCGAGCGCCAGCAGCGTGCGAACCGTGAACATCGTCCCGGCAACGACCCCGGCTGCAAAATGAAGCGCTATCACCCACATCAGTTCATGCCTCCTCGGGCGTCTCGAGAGGCTAGCGGCCAATGGTTAGCGATGAGCTAAGCCGCCCGGGAGGATTCGAGCAAGCGCACCGGAGCAACACTTCCAGGCGAAAGACGCCGCTACGGCCCGCTGAGCGGGTGCAGCACTGTCTGGCGGTTCTGCCAGCGTGCCCGGTAGAGCCAAAGCACCGCGGTCACCAGGACCACATCGAACAGGCCCATCATTGTCTGGCCGTAGACCTGCGGGTGAACGCCCCCCAGGAGGAGCGCGAGTTTGACCGCTTGCCGCACCACCTCCGACCCCAGGAACGCGATCAGCGAGTTCTGGCCGACGTTGAGGATGAGCGCGACCGCCGGCGATCGCCGGGTGCGCGCGAACACCGCCCACAACAGCGCCAACAGCAGCGGCAATGTCCAAAGCAGGTTGAGGAGCTTGTCGAACCGATAGGGGTATTTTTCGCCGTTGCTGGGAAAGCCGAGTCCGTAGTCGAGCAGCAGCCCGAAGATGAAGATCCCCGCCAGCGCCGTGTAGAACGCGGGTCCGATCAAGCGGTTGGACCGATGGAGATCTCCGAGCCAGATGCCAATCATGAAGAACATCTGCGCCTGGAGCGAGAACAGCAACAGAATGACGGCTGGATTCTCGAACTCGGTTGCCGTGGTCGTATTGCTGAACCAGGTGCAGGCCACGAAGATCGCAGCCGACAACGCGAGCACCAGGAGCCTGCGGCGCTTGAACACCAGCAGGATCAACGGAAGCAGCAGGAACATCAACCCGTAGAATTTGAGGATCGTGATGCAGGTCGGCTCGGACTGGAACGTCAGAACGTCGAAAATCGCCTGCCCCACCGGCTCTCGCTTCTTCCCCAGGACAGCCATGCCCATCGCGACCGGCACCGAGATGACGAAATAGGCGGCGAGCACCTTCAACCCGCGGACAACGAGCTCTCCGTGTCTCTCCTTGTGCAGATAGACGTACCCGACCATGAACCCCGAGATCACGACGAACAGTTCGGCGAAGGGGTTGAATTTCGTGAACAGATCGACGGAGTCCGGAAAGACGTTGGCTGTGTGATGATAGAATACGAACAGCATCGCGCAGCTTCGATAGAAGTCGATCAGAAGCTCGCGTCCTTTTGGACTTGCAGCGCTCAACGCTCAATCTCCGAACACGAGTCACTCCATGGGCGGCGATCAGCCGAGGGGCGCTGGTCGGACTCACGGCTCAGGCAATCCTTCGCAACGCCGGCGAGCGCCGCGGCGGCGATCATCGAACCACCGATTGCGGGAGCTGTGATGCGATCGGTGACGAGCCTCCCCCTGTCATTGCCGGTCCAGTCCGCCGAAGCGGAAGATGCGGGCCATCAGCGGCGAAACGCCCACGAACGTCGCTATGCAGCCATGGGCTTCCAGTTGCTTCCTCAGCATCAGCAGCAATCCAAGGAAGCGCGCATCGATGGCGCAGACGTTCGAGAAATCGAGCGTGACCGGCTTGCGGGACGCAGCAGCGGCACGGAAAACCGGGATGGCCCTGTCCACGTGGCGCGCATCGGCGGGCCCCGACAGGCTGAGCGTGACCGCTCGCGCTCCATAGTCCTGCGTGATGGTCAGCGCCTCACCCCGCTCATGCGTGCGCCGCATCCACCAGGTCCAGACCACGAACGGCAGCACGTGGGTGAGCATGAGGCCGAGCATCGCCGTCCCATCGTTCCAGTAGCGACGCCAGAGATAGGGCTCCTCCTTGATGCGCCACAGCCATTCGAAGCCTGATCGACGCAGGATTGCAGGTGCACGCTTCACCGTCCCGGCCTGGAAGTTGAGCGCGGCACCGAGGTGGGCGCGGACCGGAATCTCGAGACGCTCATGATTGCGCTGCAACCATGATTGTCCCTTCACGCTGCTCAGAGAGGCAACCAGGAAGTCGGCCCCACTGGCATTGATCTCGTCGATGATGTGATCCCGGCTCAACTCCTCGGCCGACAAGTAGCCGGGGTTCGACCAGCCGACGCATTGCAATCCCGCCGACTGGCCGTTCAGCGTCCGGGCGGCCCGTTCAGCGGCTCCCTCCGGGCCGCCGAAAAGAAAGAGCTTCAGCGCGTTCGCTGCTCCGGCCTCCGACTTCAGCGCGTCGAAGATGTCCGCGCCGGCCGTCCGGCTCTTGATCGGAATCCCAAGCAGCCGGGCGATCCAGACCACCGGCATGCCGTCCACCGTACAGAGATCGCTCAGGATCAGCGACTCCCTGAAGCTCCTGTTCGACTGGCTGGCGACCAGGAAGTTGAGATTGGGAGTCGAGATGAGAAGCCGCGTTCTGCGTCGGGCAGCGTCGCGGATGCGGCGCAGCACGCCGCGCATGCCGATGGCATCGACCGGTATCCCGAGGACGCAATAGACGTCGCGCGCGAGGTCGTCGGGAACTGCGGGGTCGGACATGGCTGCAGCATCGGCCTCCGGCCGACCGCGACCCGTCCCGGAGCGCCCTACGCGATAGAGGGCGGATCCCGGCTCCTGCAATTCATGCGTGGTCAGCATCAGCCGCTCTCCCTCAATCTGCCCCGCCGCACGAAGATGCCGGGTTGCGGACCCCGGCCGCACCTCCCTGACGGAGGCGGGTGACCAAAATATCACTATTTAATTTTAAATCACACGACGCATTTAATACGATTTATTTGTGAATACCAGAGCAGATTTGCGGCGCAGTCGCAGCAATGTCCCCCAGGCACACAACGAGGCGCTTTTATTTAATTGCATCTCTGGATAATATCGCTCGACAATATTCCTGGCGGCTGCCGGCCCGGCCGCCCCGTTCGAATGTCTGAGCCAGATTGTGATGCCGAGAATTTCAGCGACGACGTCGATGTCGGCCGGGCCGCGGGCCTCTGCGGGGACGTTCGACGTCTGCGCGCTGATACCGGTGCTGGCCTTCGCCTACTCGTCCCTCATTCAGCCGCTGATCTATTTCAGCTTCCCACCGTCGGCCGGGCTCCAGGGCCTCCTCGAGAGCCGGATTGAGAACCGGGTCTTCTGGCCGGTCCTCGCAGCCGTCGCCATCGTCGTTGCGATACAACGCCTGGCCCGCGGCGACCGGCTTGCCCTTCCGCCCAACATCATCGCTCTCTGCGCTTACTTCGGATTGGCAGGCGCCAGCATCGGATGGGCATTCAAACCCGAGTTCGCCTTCGTCCGCTTCCTCCAGGAAGCGATGGTTCTGACCGCCGTCGTGCTGCCCGCCTTGTTGTCGAACCCGAACGCCAACATCATGCGCGGAGTGTTCCTCTGCTTCGCGGTCGGCGTGATCCTCAACATACTGTTGCTTCCCGGCGGCTATGCGACCTACGCGCTATACGGCAACACGCTGGTCGACATCGGCTACCAGGGCTATTTCTCAGGAAAGAACCTGCTGGGCGAGTTTGCCGCCATTGCGTTCCTGCTCTCGGTTCACGAGTTGCTCTATCCCGGAACCCGCCGCGCGCTCGGGATCGTCGTTGCCGTCGCTGCCATCGTCCTGATCTTCTTCTCGAGCTCGAAGACCGCGCTCGGTCTCGCTCTGGTCGCTCCCGTCCTGGCCATCCTGACGCTCGCGATCGCGAGAACGCTGCGGCTTGCGCCGATTCTGATTCTCACCGCGATGATCCTTGGCTACTTCATGTTCGGCGAGCTCGCGGGCTTCACGACCGGCCGCATCGCCTATCTGCTGACGGGCGATTCCAGCTTCACCGGCCGGACGACCATATGGGCCTTTTCGGAGATGGAGATCGCGAAGAGGCCGCTCCTGGGATGGGGCTATCAGAGCTTCTGGCTGGTCGGGGCAGACGCACCGAGCATCACCGAGGCACCTGGCTGGGTGAAGGCCATGCCGAACTCCCACAACGGCTATTATGATGCGATGCTCGAGCTGGGCTATGTGGGTCTTGCCTTTCTCCTCGTCTTTCTGGCGGCCACCGTTCACGTCATCGGCCGCGTGGCGCGCTACGACTACAAGCGAGCGTGGATCCTGCTGTCCGTCGCCTTGTTCGTCATGTTGTATGATTTTCTCGAGACCTTGTGGCTGCGCGCTTTCGACGTGTCCTGGGTCGTGTTCGTGCTCGTCACGGTCGAGGCCGCGCGATACTGGCGGAGGTCGCAACAGAGCATGCCCGCCTCTCCTCAGCCGGTGAGCAGGCGACCGGCTCGTTGGAGCCGCACACGACCGGCATGGCGGCCGCGACTCGGTGTCCGCACCTGACGGAAACCCGTCGAAGCTTCACGCCAGCTCTCACGCCAGCTCTATTGCGTTGTTCCCGGCGTCGCCGCGAACGGCGTGCCCGCATCGAATCTCGCTTTGGCCGGCAACGTATGCAGCTTCGTATCGCCGGTCGGATCCACCCAGGGCCACGGATGATTGCCGAAAAAGCCCGGCTTGGCGCTCAGATACAGCGACGCCGGGAGCGGCTGCGCCGCGAGGCCGTCGGTCCAGACCACCTTGCTGGTGAGATAGTCGAAATTGCCACCGCGGATCACCGTGGCCAGCGTCTTCGGGTCTGGCGCCATGGTCCATCGCTCCGGATCGTAACCAAGCATCCAGACGTTGCCGACACCGCCCTGCCCCCAAACCGCCGTGCCGGCCTGCATCGAAGGATCGTCGTAGGTCCAACCGCTCATGCGTCCCGGCCGACCCAGCACGTTGCCGGCGAACGAATCCCACCACGAGCCATATGCGAGACCCACGGCTCGAATGCCTGAACGATCGACGAAGCGCTGGCGTTGCCCCGTGAGATGGTTGCGGAAAAAGGTCAGATAGATCGCGTTGCCATGGGTGTAGTCGCTGTCGGCATTGTGGGACAGATTGCCTTCGAACAGGACGTGATGGGCGCCGGCCATGTGCGATGCGTTGATGCCGACCTCGACCCAGCCGGGGTTGTCGAAATCGAACGAGTCGTCGACATAGTTATAGCCGACGACGCTGCCGGCGCCGGACGACCGGAACACCATGTTCTTGCAGACGTCGACGAGGATGTTGTTCTCGATCAGGACCTCCGAGGAGCCCGCTGCCAGGCTGATCGCGTATCCGGCGCCGCCCGGCTGCGGCCACGAGCCGGTATGAATGTAGGAATCGCGGAGCTCGACCCGGAACGAATTATTGATCGCCACGCCCTCGCCGAGCCACTGCGTCACCTCGACGGATCTGGCCCAGGAGTAAGCGGCGGCTTCGAACCGCAACGCGCCGTCCGCTCCACCTACGATGCTCAGATCTTCGACGCCCACATTGGCAACGTGGATGTCGCGATGATTGGCGGCGTGGCGACCGCTGTTCGGGTCTGTGCTGTAGGGCGTGAGCTGCGCCTGGTGATCCCTGCGATAGCTGATCGTGAGCGGCGAGGTGAATGTCACCGCGCTCCCGGTCACCGAGGCGATCTCCTTGATCTCGGCGGTCGCCCGGTCGGCGCGGGCGAACCACGACATCGGCTTCGGCAGCACACCGGGGGTCTGGTCAAAGGGACCTCCGGCATTCGCCCCGCCATTGTCATCGCCCGGCTGAACCGGATCGTGCATGTTCCAGGCGACGCGATCGCCTTGCCAGACCTTCGCTCCCGCCGGAAAACCGGCAGGCGTCGCCTGCCACGATGCGCCTGAGACTTCGTCGAGCAGGACGAAATCGCCCGGCTTCATATTCGCGGCGCTGGCGAGGGTGACGGTCGACGTTCCCTTATCGCCGTCGGCCAGCAGGTTCTGCGACGCGCTGCTGTCGGGGCCATTGTTCCAGCGCGAAGGTCCGACGATGATGACAGGCTTGGGATCATAACTGTACGAGCTCGGGTCGACCGGCGTGAGGATTCCCTTCGTGCCGGCAATCACGGCTGACGTTCGTGCGCGTGCGCCGTTGGTTTTCACCAGCCTGGTCGCACCTGCGCCCGCGCCGCGCAGCGTGACCGGGCGACTGATCAAGAGCGGCTCGTTGACGATGAACGTACCGGGGTTGAGCATCACCACCCGGCCGGCGGGCGCAGCGTTCAAGGCGGCCTGGATCGCGCCGCTGTCGTCTCTCCCGCTCGGAGACAGCGTGCGATAAATGATGGTGCGGCTCGGAATACCGCCGGCTGACATCAACCCCGGATTCCAGGCGGCCAGGCGCTCCGCCGGCAGGAGACTGCCGGCCAATGCCGGCCGGGTGGACGCGGCCGGCTCGGCGGCCTCGGCAGCTCCGCTGAGGATCAGAAGGGCAAGCGCTGCCGTGCAAAGCGCCCGGATGCCCACGGCATCGATCCGGCGCGACACCCGTGCAGACGACCGGGACGGAGCCTGAGTGCAACCGGGGATCACGAGGCGGACGCTATCCATGGGACATTCTCGCAGGACCGACCACACATTGAAAGGGCGCGCCGATCTAAAAACACCATGACTTTGACACGCGCCATGACATAATATTAAATCACGATTTAATTTATTGAAAAGCGACCGGTGACTCCCCTGCTCGCAGCAGGTTTGCATCGGTCCTTCCGTCTTCCGCAAGGGATTTGATTCGTGACGCCATCGCGCCGCTACCTGCTCGTCTCGCCCTGCCGGGATGAGGGCCAGTACCTCCGCCGGACTCTCGACAGCGTCGCTGCGCAATCGGTGCCGCCGGCGCTATGGATCGTGGTGGACGACGGATCGACCGACGACACCCCCGCCATTCTCGAGGAGTACGCCCAGCGCCTGCCCTATCTGCGCGTGATCCGCCGCGCCGATCGCGGCGGACGCAAGGTCGGTCCTGGCGTGATCGAGGCGTTCTATTCCGGCCTGGAGACGGTGCGGCTGGAGGATTTCGACTATCTCTGCAAGCTCGACATGGACCTCGATCTGCCCGAGCGCTACTTCGAGCTGCTGATGGAGCGAATGGAGAGCGATCCGCGGGTCGGGACCACCTCAGGCAAGCCGTGGTTCGTCCACCCGCAGACCGGCGCCCTGGAGCCTGAGGTCTGCGGCGACGAGATGTCGGTTGGGATGACCAAGTTCTACCGCGTCGCCTGCTTCCAGGAGATCGGCGGCTTCGTGCGCCAGGTCATGTGGGACGGTATCGACTGCCACCGCTGCCGCATGCTCGGCTGGATCGCCGAGAGCATCGATACCGAAGCACTGCGCTTCATCCATCTGCGGCCGCAGGGCGCCAGTCACAAGGGCATCTGGACTGGACGCCTGCGGAAGGGCTTCGGCCAGTACTTCATGGGAACGTCGCCGCTGTACCAGTTCGCGGTGGCGGTCTATCACCTGCCGGCCTATCCCGCCTTGATCGGCAGCGCAGCGATGCTGTGGGGCTATTTCCGGAGCTGGCTGGCGGGCCTGCCGCGCTACGACGATCTCGAGTTCCGGCGCTTCCTCCGCGCCTATCAGCACGCCTGCCTGCGCCTGGGCAAGCGCGCCGCGACGGCCCGGATCGATGCGGAGCGGGCTCAGCTCTGGCGGGCCAGCCACGCCGCAGCCGATACGCGATGACGCTCGGCGGACAGATCGCCGCGGTACTGACGCGAGAATTGCGAAGCTAGGTGTTTCTCCGACTCCATTTGGACAGCATGGCCAACATTCTCGAGTTCAGCCGCCTTCGTGATGCTTCCGCCGTGCCGCCGATGACGTCTGTCGACGGCGGTGCGGCCGCGCCGACAGCGTCACGCGGGAAGAACGCGCATGGCAGCGCATCCCTGCTCATTCCATCACTCGACGGCATCCGCGCGCTGTCGGTGCTGATCGTGGTCCTGGGCCATTCCGGACTTCAGGCCATGGTACCCGGCGGCTTCGGCGTGACCATCTTCTTCTTCCTGAGCGGCTTCCTGATCTCCACGCTCATGCTCGCCGAGCATGAGCGCACCGGCGCGCTCGACGTTCCCAGCTTCTATGCGCGGCGCGTGTTCCGGCTGATGCCGCCTTTGCTGCTGTCCTTGGCGATCGCTTACGGTCTCACCGCCGCGGGCCTGCTGGACGGCGGAATGACCGCCAAGGGGCTGGCGGCCCAGGTCCTGTATTTCGCCAACTACTACGGCCTGTTCTTCGATCCAGGCAATACGGTTCCCGACGGCACCGGCATTCTGTGGTCCCTGGCGGTCGAAGAGCACTTCTACATCGTCTATCCCCTGCTGATGACCCTGCTGCTCGGATCGGTGCTGCGGCCGCGCACCATCGGCGCGCTGCTCGGGCTCGTCTGTCTCGGCGTCCTCGCCTGGCGCATCCATCTGGTGCACGCCCCGGAATTCTTCTCCGACCGCACCTATTACGCCTCGGACACCCGCATCGACTCGATCGCCTATGGCTGCATTCTGGCGCTGGTCATGACCCCGGTGCGGCAGCGCTCTTCCTCAGGACGGATGTCGGTGGCTCAATGGGCACTGCTCGCCGGCGCCGCGGCGGCGCTGCTGGTCTCCCTGATCTACCGTGATCCGGTGTTCCGGGAGACCGCCCGCTACAGTCTTCAGGGACTGGCGCTGATGCCGCTGTTCTACTTCGCGGTCCGCTTCGCCGACGCGCCGCTGTTTCGTCATCTCAATCACGCCTGGGTGATGACGCTCGGCACCTATTCCTACGCGATCTATCTGATCCACAACGTCGTGATCCGAACGATCGACAAGAACTTGCCCGCCATCGCCGCCAAACCCTACATCCTGTTTCCGCTCGCGCTCCTGATCTCAGTCCTCTACGCGGCGGCCATCGAGCGCTTCATCGAGCCGTATTTCAGGCAGCTCCGGCACAAGTTCAGGCCGGTGCCTGCCGTAGGCCGAGCGCAGGATACGTCTGGCGCAGACTGGCCGCTTGGCGACCGTCTCGTCGAGAGTCCGACGACACGCGCATCCTGAGCGCTCGGCCCTCGTCAACGCTCACCGGCTGCTGCAGCCGGCACCAAAAGCGCGTACCGGGCCCGGGCGCCCTTATGAACCGATCGGTGCACCCACCCGAACAAATGCGGCAAATTGTGCAATTCAATTTATTTAATCGCGCATTTAATACTCGACCCGAGCCAACGAATACTTTCGGGGGACGGGTGGATGCGGATCGCGAGCGCAGTTGCACGACGAATTCGACGAAATACGCTCGGTCCCCTGCCGGACGATCCGGCGCTGAGACCGTTGAGGTCACCGCTCCAGATCGATCTGTCGGGCAAGGTCGCGCTGGTCACGGGAGCGGCCGGAGAACTCGGCCGTCCGATCGCCCGGACGCTGGCGGCCTGTGGTGCCAAGGTCGCCATCCACTATCTGACGGCACGCGCTGCTGCCGAACGACTATGCGATGAGCTGAACGAGCTTCAGCCGCAGCACGCGTGTACGATGTCGGGTGACGTTGCCGTGCTTGAAGATGTCCAGGCGATGCGCCGCATCGCCGAGAGCACGCTCGGCCCCGTCGACATCGTCGTGAACAATGCAGTGACATGGTTCGACGAACGTCCCGTCGTCGAGCAGACACCCGACCAGTTCGACAAGGTGTTTCGCTCCTCGGTCCTGCAGGCCTGGGCCACCGCGCGGGTGTTTTCCGGCCCCATGATCGAGCGAAAATGGGGACGCCTGATCTCTCTCGGCACGGAGATGACGAGCCTGGCTCTGCCCAACCGAGCGCCCTACACCGCAGCCAAATGCGCCACGGACGGCATGCTGCGGTCCCTGGCGCGGGAGCTCGGACCGCATGGCATCACGGTCAATCAGGTCGCCCCGGGCTGGGTCATCTCCGACAAGGACCGTCGTGACCGTGACGAGGTGCAGCCGCTCTACGAGCGGTCCGTGCCGCTCGGACGGCGCGGCTACGATCAGGACGTCGCCAACATGATCGCGTTTCTGGCCTCGGACCTCGCAGGCTTCGTGACCGGCGTTCGCGTGCCGGTGTGCGGCGGAAGCGTCATGCCGGAGGCCTGAGCACGCGCACCTCGATGGCGCCGGCTCTTCTGATGTCGGACGTCAGCGGAAGACGCGGTGACGGTGGCACCAGCGCACGAACACATAGATCGACCATACGCGCGACCAATAGATCCCCGGCGCGCCATCGAGGAAGGCGCGCCAGAGGCGCTCCACGGCCGTGGGGTCCAGCCCCACCGGCGCAACGGCCTGCGGGTCCCGCAGGGTCCGGTCCATTGCATCCTGCAGGCCGCGCCGGATCCAGCGATCGAGCGGCAGCACAAAGCCGCTCTTCGGCCGGTCGAACAGCGACGGATCGAGGCCACGCAGGCCGATCCGCCTGAGCATCGCCTTGCTTCGCAGCGGCTGATAACGCGTCGCATCGGGCAGCCGGTCGACGCTTTCGAACAGCACCTGATCGACCAGCGGCACCCGCTGCTCCAGCGAGGCCGCCATGCTCGCCACGTCATTGTCGCGCAGCAGGCGCTCGCCCAGAAACAGGCGCTGCTCCATGACGCTGATCGCCGACAGCGGGGTGCGCGCGCGGGTCTCCGCGGTGATCTTCGCTCTCATCGCGGCCGGAAGCCCATCGCTCAGCGTATCGACGAGGTCCGGCGCGAGCAGCTCGCGCTGAAAACCGGGCAGGAACAGCGCATAGGCCATCTGGTAGAGCGCCAGAAGATCATCGCCGCGTCGAACCATCTCCGGGAGCTTGGCCCAGCGCGTCTGCGGCGCGACCGTCCCGCCCGAGGGTGACAGCATATTGGCAGCCAGCTTCGCCGCAGCAACCTTCAGGCCGGCCGGCACCCAGGCCGTACGCTTCGACCATTGCTGCAGGACCGGCAGGTCGCGAAACGACGTGTAGCCGCCGAACAGCTCGTCACCGCCGGTACCCGACAGCGCCACCGTGAAGCCTGCGCCGCGGATGGCATGCGACATGTAGTAGGAGTTCAGGCCGTCGAAGGTCGGCTGGTCCACGCTGTCGAGCGCCGCTTCGAGGTTGTCGACGAAGTGCTGCTCGGTCAGCACCACCTCGTGATGCTCGGTCCCGATCGCGGCGGCGATCTGCCGCGCGATCGGCCCCTCGTTCAGCTCCTGCTCCTCGAACGCCAGCGTGAAGGTGTGGATCCGGCTCTTGGCCGCACGCTGCGCCAGATTGGCCATGACCGAGGAATCGACGCCGCCCGAGAGAAACACCGCAAGCGGCACGTCGCTGGCGAGATGCAGCCTCAGCCCCTCCTCCAGGATCGCGGCAAGCTGATCCTCATCCATCGTCGGGTCCGAGGCGCGCTCGGGGATCGACCAGAAATCCTCGTCGCGGATGGTGTTGCCGACACCGTCGAACGCGGTGAGATGGCCGGGAGACAGCAGCTCGACCCCCTTGACCGCCGTGCCGGGGCCGACCACGAAGCCGTTCCAGACGCCGCTGGCGACGGCCTGCGGATCGAGCTGGGGCCTGCCCAGAAGACCGGACGCCAGGAGAGCGCGCAGCTCGGATGCGAAGGCCACCGACCAGCCCGTATCGGGCTTCGACGCGCGGGCGACATACAGCGGCTTGATGCCGAGGGGATCGCGCGCCAGCAGCAGCCGGCGCTCCTTCGGGTCCCAGCAGGCGAACGCAAACATGCCGCGCAACCAGGCCACCGCCTTTGGCCCATGCAGGCCGAGCGCGCGCAGCATCACCGCGGTATCGCCCGTCGAGCTGAACTGCTGGCCGTCGTTGACCAGACGCTGCCGCAGATCGG
Source organism: Bradyrhizobium sp. SZCCHNR1098 (assembly GCF_032489375.1). NCBI lineage: Bacteria > Pseudomonadati > Pseudomonadota > Alphaproteobacteria > Hyphomicrobiales > Nitrobacteraceae > Bradyrhizobium > Bradyrhizobium sp. SZCCHNR1098. The sequence continues at coordinate 24,769 of NZ_JAUEXY010000006.1, read as the reverse complement.
CGAAATTATAGATCTCGCCGTTGAAGACGATGACGTGCCCGGTGACCGGATCGATCATCGGCTGCACACCGGCGGGCGACAGATCGAGGATTGCGAGCCGGCGGTGCGCCAGCAGCGCGCCCCAGCCACGCTCGTCCGCGGCCGAGGCCCAAATTCCCCCGGCATCCGGACCGCGATGGAGCATGGCGTCGTTCATCCGCTGCAGCGCTGCGCGGTTGTCGTCGTCCACCCGTCCGATGATCCCAGCGATGCCACACATCAGAACAATCCGCTTGAGACGCGCGACGTCAAAATGGCGGACGACACGGAAACGGCCTCGCGCGCGAGATCGAGCACGACCAAAAGCCCTCTCCATCTCAGGCGCCGTTGGACCATCGCGGCCCTCAAATGGAAGCAGCCGTTCCAGACGACCAGGACGCCGGCGCTGCCGCCGAAACCGGCAACGGACCGTAGGTCCGCGCCAGACATTGTTCGTAGTCGAGCGGCGGCGTCCAGCCGAGCGTATCCCTCAGCTTGCGATTGTCGAAGCGCAGCGGCTTGAGCATCGCGTCGAATTTCTTGGGCGTCAGGATCGCCGGCACTTTGGTCGCCCGCCTGAACACGGTCGCGAACGCCAGCCGTACGACGGCGCTGGCCAGCCAATGCGGGATGGGCAACCGCAAGCCACGCTCGCCGGTGCCGCGCATGTAGTCCGACAGATAAGTCCAGACCCGCTCGCCGGGACCATCGACGACGTTCAGCGTCTGGCCGATGGCCCGCGGATCCGTGGCCGCCAGCGCGAAGACATCGGCGCAGTTCTCGACGTGGGTCATGGGGATGCGGGTCAGCGGCCCGATCACGACGTGGTGGCGCCCGATCTGCTGGCCGAGCGCCGCAAGATAGCCGTGACCGCGTCCCCAGATGAAGCCGGGACGCAGGATGGTGAGGTCCCAGCCGTGCTTCTCGACATAACGGCGTGTCACCCGCTCCTGCCACCATTTGGCGACGGTGTAGCCGCCGCGGGTGTAGACATCAGGTGTCTGCTGGAGCGGTGCGCTTTCGTCGAGGATATCGCGCGTCGCCGTGTAGTCGTAGACCGAGAAGCTGCTGCACAGCACGAGCCGGCGGCAGGCGCTGCCCGCCATCGCCTCGAGCAGCCGCTCGGTGCCGCCTACCGTGCCGGCGAATTGCGCATCCTCGCCGCCGGCGACCACGGCCGCCAGATGGATCAGCACATCCACATTCTCGAACGCGCGAACAAGGTCGCGCGAGGTGCGCAGGTCGGCCCTGACGATGTCGACCGACGACGGCCAGCCCAGCGCGTCAACGCGCGTCGCCGGACGCACCATGGCGCGAACCTCGATGCCGCGGGCCAGCAGCGCATCGACGACATGCCGGCCGAGAAACCCGTTGGCGCCCGTGACCAGGGCTTTCATATCGCCAGCTTCCTCATGTCCGCCTGCTCCGTCGGCTTCATCGCTTCGACCATCCGATTGACCGCGAGGACGTCCTCCATCGTGATCGGCAAGGATGCTCCCGAGCCAAGCGCCTGATAGGTGCGAGCGAGGCACTCCCACAGCCCCTCATAGGCCCCTGGACCCTTGAACTTGCGCAGCAGGGTCGACAGCGCGGCACGACGGATGTCGCGGCCCTCCTCCAGTCCGCTGAAGAACGGGCGCAGCGGCTTCGGCACGTTGCGGGGGCCGTCGAACGTCAGCCGCGTCTCGAACAGATTGGCGGTCGCCTGCATCCGCTCGCCATAGACCCGCAGCCAGAACGCGTCGGGCTGAGCGCTCGCGCTGAAGCCGAGCGTTGCCGTGCCGCGCTCGGCCTCGACCACGCAGCGAAACTCGTCGAACGGCAGCGGCGACGGCTTGCGCTTGCTCCAGACGGTATGCGCGTTGCGATGCGGGCCGACGAATGCATGTGACAGCGAGGCGAGATGCGGCAGGAAGTCGGCGATCGCACCGCCCGCAAGGCTGAGCGCCGGATGCGGCGAGTTCGGATCGGCAAAACCGTCGGGACCGAGGATGTCGAGGCATATCTGCACGTCGACATGGGTGACGGCGCCGAACTCGCCGGTCTCGATGCGACGCAGGATCTCCTGCGGTGCCCGGTTGAAGACGTAGTTGTAGTCCTCGACGACATGGCGGCCGGTTTGCTTGGCGCGCAACGTCAGGGTCTGCAGCTCGTCGAAGGTCGAGGTCGCGGGCTTCTCCACGATCACATGCGCGCCGGCCTCGAGCGCATCCATCGCCAGCCGGAAATGCGAGGTCGGCGGCGTCGTCACATGCACCACATCGGGCCGGACGGTCTGCAGCATCGCACGATGATCGGTGAACCAAGACGGGATGGCGTAACGCTCGGCTGCGGCCTCCGCCGTCGCCGGCGACAGATCACAGATGCCGGCCAGTTGAACGCCCGGCAAACTGTTGAGACAGGCCAGATGCTGGCGGGCGATCTGCCCTGCCCCGATGAGCGCGGCCTTCATCACGATCTTGTCTCCAGGATCTCGCAGTAGAAATCTTCAAGCGCCTGAGCCGCCGAGCTCCAGGCATACTTCTCGACCGCCACCTGCCGCGCCGCGCCGCCGATCCGCGCCGCGAGATCGGGCTCGGCCAGCAACCGATCGACCGCGCCCGCAAAGGCGTCGGGCTCGTCTGCGATGAGGATGTCGCGCCCGGGCATGGCCTCGATGCCCTCGGCACCCAGGCTGGTCGAGACGATCGCCTTGCCCATCGCCATGGCCTCGACGATCTTCAGCCGCGTGCCGCCACCGAGCCGCAGCGGGACGATCACCGCCGCGGCCGCGGCGAGGTGCGGCCGCAGGTCCGGCACGAAGCCGGTCAGCTCGATCCGCGGCCCGGCCAGCGCCGTCAATGCCGGCGGCGGCCGTCCGCCGATGATCTTGCAGCGCGCATCCGGGTGCCGGGCGGCGATACGAGGCCAGATGTCGTGTACGAAATGCGTGACCGCATCGATGTTCGGCACCGTCGACAGCAGGCCGAAATAGACCAGCGTCCGGCCGTCGGGCGCGGGGTCGGTGCTGCGCGGCTGATAGAAGTCGATATCGGCGGCGTTGGGAATGACCGCAGTGCGGGCGTTCGGAACGTCGTCATGCAGACGCTTCTCGTCGTCCGCGCTGCAGAGATAAACGCCATCGGCTTCGCGATAGGCCGCGATCTCCTCGCGGCGCAGCTTGCGCCAGTTCGCACCGGCGTAGAGCCGGCGGCCCAGACTCGCGCCCGTGGCGGCGAACTGCCGCGCCAGGTCATAGGCGATCTCATGCGAGTCCACGATCAGCCGCGGCCGCGGCGCGCCGGCCGGCGCCTGACGGAACAGGCAGTGGCCGAGATAGGGAAATTCGAGATTGACGATGTCGAACGGTGTCGTCCGCAGCACCCGATCCAGCGCCCGCTGCAGCTCCGGCAGGGCCACGCGCAGCCGATCGAAACTGCGCAACGAGACCAGCGAGCGCAGTTGCAGCAGCCGCTTCGCCAGACCGTCACGGCCGTAGGGGTTCGGCACCAGCACCACGTCGCGGCAATAGGCCTGCATGGCCCGCCGACACTCGTCGATGTCGAAGGCGTCATCGACCAGCATCACCGCCGTGAGGTCGTGGCGGCGCGCGAGCTGGGTCATCAGCCCGTGCATGCGCGCCTGTGCCCCGAACCGCGGCGGGCTCGCCGGCATGTGCGAGACGCTGAGGATGCTGAGCCGCCGTCGGTCGGCGAAACCGGCTGCGGACCATTCGGGTTCGCGCTGCGCCGACGGCGCAGGAGCCGCCTCCATCACATCCAAGTCCGGGTGGTTGTCGCTGGCCATGACCATTTAAAGGATTTAAATCACGGGTGTTTTATATGGGGTATTCAATGATTGCGATAGTTAATCGCGACGTGCGGTGCTGTCCGAGCCCCCCTTTCGCTCCCTCTCAGCGCTTGCCGGCGAAATCCTGCACGATCGTACCTGCGATCCTGAGCGGCTCGCGGACCCGGAACACGCCGACGACGATCGCGAGATAGAGACAGCCGCAGAAGCACCCGGACAGGAACATGCGCAGGAGGACGGGATAGGCCCCTAGAAGCGCGGCTTGCAGCCACCAGCCGGCAGCTGCAGTCGCGACGGCGCCGATGGTCTGCGGTCCGACGGCCCGGATCACGACCTCCGCACCGATGCCGATCGGACGTCCGGCGTACATGACCGACGGCAGGGCGATCAGCGAGTATCCGACCACGACGCCCCAGGCCACGCCGACCGGCCCAAATGGCAGCCCCACCAGCACCGCAACGACCTGCGCGACGAGCGAGATGATCCCCCAGGTCTGCCACCGGTCCGCCCGTCCGAGCGACAGATGCAGCCAGCCCTGCGAGCCCTCGACGACGTGCGAAATGCCGCGCAGCGCGATGATGCTGAGCAGCGCTCCCGCAGCCTGCCACTTCTGCCCGAGCAGGACGACGGTCAGGTCCTCGGCGGTGACGGAGAGGATCGCCGCCGCCGGCATCACGAAGAAGGCCAGGATCGAGAGCGCCGCCTCGTACTTCTGCCGCAGCGCGACCGGATTGGTCTGCAGCTTGCTGAGCGCCGAGCTTCCCACCGCATGCGTCTGATTGAGCGCCGCATAGATCGAGTTGTCGTACAGGTTCATCGCATTCTGGTAGTACCCGACCTGATCGGGCCGGTAGAGCAGACCGAGCGCGATCCGGTCCACCGCCCGTGACAACGTATAGGCCACGGTGAATCCGACCACGTGGAGGCCAAAACGCACCATCGATCGCACCTCGGCGTCGAACACCGGCGCGCTGGGCCGCCAACGGCATGCCGACCACGCGGCGACCACGACGCAGATCGATGTCACGACGGGGCGAATGACCAGCGCCCAATAGCCGTAGCCCTCGAACGCCATGGCGACGGCGGCAACCGTCCCCGCCAGCGTGCCGAACAGCTGGATCCGACCGATGCGGCCAAATTGCAACGTGCGCCGGAGCAGCGCCATGTGCTGATTGGTCAGCCCGGACAGCACGAAGGTGATCGCGACGCAGAGCGCGATCGGCTCCAGTCGCGGATCACCGTAGACCCAGGCAATCAGCGGACTGGATGCAGCGACGACGATCGCCACCGTCGCGCCGATGCCGGTGCTGACCCAGAACAGGCCGCTGACCTGGGCCGGTGTGATCCTGCTGCGCTGGGCGGTGGCGTCGAGCAGGCCGAAGTCGATCAGGAGCGGCGCGAAGCTCGTCAGCACGGTGATGATGGCGACGAGCCCGAAATCCTCCGGCGCGAGCAGCCGGGCCAGGACGATGGCCGCTCCGATCTGGAGCACGGCATTGCCGTATTGGATGACGATGGAAATCAGGCCGCCGCGCAACGCGCGGCGTCCGAGATCGTTCGACTCCCGATGTTCCTCGAAATAGGCGGCGACGGCTTCCGACATCTCCGTTCAATCGCTTTCAAACATTGCAACCAACTTTCCTATTCCCAGTCACGGCCAAACAGATCCGTACAGGGCAATGAAACATCCAATCGTCGAAATGCAGCCGGTATAAAATCGTCTGCAGCCGAAACATGGGCCGCCGGGGCGGCGATGACGCCAATTTGTGGCGGAGAAACGGATTGAAACATCACTGCGCCAACAATGCCGGCTCGCGATCTAATTCATGCTCGCGCGCCACCCCCGGACCGGCCGCCATCTCGGCCAGCCTCTTCAGCCGATCCTTGCGTGCAGCGACGCCCGGCATCGGCTGCAGACCCGTGGCCTCCAGGATCGTCTCCCACCGATACACCCAGTCGTGCCGCATCAAGGTCTGGGCCATGCCGCTTCGCCGCATCCGGTCCTGCCGGACCGGGTCACCGTCCAGCTCCCTGATGACCCGGTCGATGTCGGGCGACGTGTGCGGCACGTCGACCATCGCCTCGGGCCAGTCGAACAACCGCGGAAAGAGTTCGTTGTCGGGACGCTCACCGAGCATGATGGCTCCCGATGCCGCGCCCTCGAAATACCGGTAGCCGAACTCGACCTGCCGCCCGGTCTCCTGCGGCTCGTCGAACTTGCCGGGATTGACCAGAAAATACCTGCTCCTCTTGGCGAGGTTTGCCATCTGGGCCCGGTGCTCCCGAAGGTCGATGGCCTGGCTGCCGCCGATCGTGTCGTGGAGATAGAACATGCCGCTGTCCCGCGCCATCGCGAGCAGCGTTTGGTGCGTGACACGGGAGCGGCGCCCCATGCTGAAGACGTCGATGACCCTTTCGGGGGGATCGGGATAGGGACAAAAGCGGATCGCGTCGATGGCGAGCGGGAGATGCACGCAAGCCTGGCCGATCTCCTCGCTGAGCGGCTTCACGGTGTTGATCTGGAACGGCATCACGACGTCGAACTTGGCGAGGATCTTCAGGAAGTGCCGGTGCTTGGCGATCTCCTTCACCCATAGCTCGTCCAGCAGACACACCGAGGTCCTGGACGCACCTCTCAGATCCTCGATCGCATCGAACATGATCAGGTCCTGCGGGAATCCACAGATCGCGAACAGAACGTCGTATTGCTGCCGCGGCTGGATCCGCGCGATCCCAGGATTCAACAACACGGGCGCGTGGTAGCCCAGCCGGGTGGCGAAGCTCGCCCGTCTGCGCGACGGATCGAGCTCGGGCGCGAACAGCTCGGCGGAATCGACCTCGCAGATGATGTCCTCGAACTCGACGTGGGGGCCGCGATTGAGCGCCTTACCGAAGATGTTTCGGAGTGAAAAGACGGCGATGCGGGGCTTGCCCGGTTGCGAACTCATGACGCCTCACTCTGGTCTTGTCGGCTCACATGCTCCGGTGCTGACGGAGAAGGCGATGACGTTACGATAACGAGGCCGGCGTCCAGCGCGATCCGTGCGGCGGCCTCGATTCGCGCGAACGGAACGTCGGCCCGGACTGCCATGTCGAGCAGGCTGTGCCTGCCATCCGCCAGATTGAGGACCCAGAGGAGGTCCATCTGCGTCGCGCCACCTGCCTCGCGCTGACCGGCAATCGCGCGATACAGACCACGCCGTCCCAGTTGCGGCTCCCCTCGCCCATCGACGCGCTCGTAGATGCAGTCACGATCGAGCAGATCCAGCACCTCCTCGATGACGGCGTAGGATTGGTCGAGACAGTCCGACTTGACGAAATTCAGATTGTCGGCCGAGGTGTGATATTCGGGGAATGTGCCGTGCACGCCGCGCATCAGGCACCCGACTGGGAGATCGAATCCCGGTGAGCAGAACTGCCGCTCGTCATATCCATAGGGACTGAATGGCAGAATCTCGTGAGGATGGCCTGATTGCTTCAGGACATGCGCGACGACGCGATCGATGGTCGCGCCCCGCCGGCTTTGCTTGTAGTGAAATCCACTGGGGTCGCCGAGACAGGTGAGGACGAGGCCGTGTTCGACACGGTCGAGATCCCGCTCGTTGCGATCGAGCCATGCAAGCGCGCCGATCGTTGCCGGCAGGAATAGAAATCGGTACCCGAGCCGGCGGGGCCGTTGCGCTTGCCGCATCGCCAGCGCCGTCATGACGGCAATCCCTGAGAGATTGTCGTTGGCGAGGCTCGGATGGCAGACGTGGCAGGTGATCAGGACTTCCTTGTCCGTCTGTCCGGGGACGAAGAATTCGCCGTAGGTCAACGATCCCTGCGAGAGCTCGCTGTCGATCTCGACGTGGTAGCTGTCGTCCGTCATCTCCCGCCAGAGACGATCCGGCAGGCAAAACCCCCAATCGTCGGCATAGTAGCCGGTCCGGTATGGAATGAGATCAGGCTGCTCCGGCAAGGTATGAACGTGCTTCGCAAGCTCAGCGCGGCTGAGCACCGCCTGGACCGGCTTGCTGTAGCCCATCACATGCAGATTATTGTCGGCGAAGTCGACGAGAGGGCGGCCCGCCAGGGTCGAGATCGTCGCGCGACGAATGTTCCACTCCGCCGGCACATGCCAGTCGAGGACGGGCGTTCCGGACGGCACTTCGTGAATCACGAGGTCGACATAGCGTGAGACGATCTCGAGCGTCTGACGGACCCCAGCTCCCGTGAGGCTACGGTTGATTGGAAACAGCTCCGTAATCAGATCATGGAGATCGATCGCCGGCGCCCGCGGCCCTATTGATGATGTGAGGATGTCCAGCATGACCTGCGAACCTTGCATCATCCGTCAGGCCGATGCCTGCGCGGCATCGGCTGCGAGACCGCCGGTCGCCAGCGGCACGATCGTCGGCTGATAGATCAGATGATCGCGGGGCGCCTCGACCTGATCATACGGCGCGACGACCTCCTCAGGCAGCCGCACGAGGTCGGTCACCCGCAGGAAGTCCCGCAGGTTCGTGCCCGTGGACTCCGAGTCGACGTTGACGGCGCCGTGCCTGCCGCTGACGTCGGCAGAATGCACGGTACGGAAATCGATGCTGAACCGCGTCACGCCCGAGGTATTCGGAACCGACGAATGCAGATGCGCTCCGGAGAAGATCGTGACACCGCCGCTCGGCGCGATCACCCGGATCTGCGGATCCAGTGCTATCTCCTGCTCCGGCTTCGGCTGCACCCGTGTATCGGTCTTGATGTGCTGCGCCGCCGATGCCCGCGAGGTCCGGTTCCACTCGTAATAGTTATAGTTTCTGGAGCCGTTCTCGATCGCTTCGTCGAAATAGCGCGGGTGGAATGCAAGGCCGTTGTCTGGCGCGATGTCATACACCGGCAGCCACCAGTTGAGCTGGCACGGCGGCGCCGAGTACCAGGTGTCGCGATGAGGGTGGAATGCGAATGCGATCCCGGTGGTGAGATAGTCATCGCTCGTTGCCGACCGCAGCCGCGGCACGTCGAAATAGGTCAGCTCGGGATCGCAGCCAAGCTCGCGGAGCGCTCCTTGCACCAGCTCCTTCGACCGGGCGTGATGAATGAAGAATGGCTTGAGCCTGACGAGAATCTCGACGTAGCGCTCGACAGGAAGCTCGAATTGCGCCGTCCGCGGATCGTAAGGATGAAACGCCTCCTCGATCAGCTCCCTGGCAAACGCGACCAGCGCATCGAGCGAGGGCGTCGGCGAGTACAGGAACAGCGCACCCTCGTACAGTTTCTGGCGCCGCTCGTCATCGGGCATGATGGCATCAACGAAAATGTTCGTCATTCCGTGATCCTCCTCGACAAATAGTCAGAACCTTCGAGGCGATCGGGCCGCTCCGGGGCCGCCAGATTCCTCCCCCAAGACACCGAGCTGCCGTCATGCTGCTTCACCACAGCTCCCGCTCAGCAAGCGAGGGCCAGGCGGCATCCTTGGCCGACAACACCGTCACCGGCTGCGGCCATCGGATGCCGATCATCGGATCGTCGTGCCGGAAACCGTCCGAGAGCTCCTCGACATAGTCCTCACCCATCAGATACTCGACCGTCACGTCGTCGGTCAGCGTCTGGAAGCCATGGGCAAAGCCCGCGGGGACGTAGAGCATCCGCGCCGTCGAGGGACCGAGCTCACAGGCATAGACCTCGCCGCGCGTCGCAGAATCCGGTCTGATGTCGACGATGACGTCATGCATCAAGCCGGCGCTGCAGCGGACGATCTTGGCGTCGGGCTTCGGCGCGCGCTGGAAATGCATGCCGCGGACGGTGCCGCGGAGACGGGTCACCGAGCTGTTGCCCTGCACCGGGATAAACGCGATGCCCTGCTCAGCAAAGGTCTTCGCGCACCAGGTTCGCGTGAAGCTGCCGCGCTCGTCAGAGCGAACGGTAAGCTCGATCAGCCGCGCATCCGACCGTCCCAGCTGGACAAACCTCATGGCTCAAAACTCTTCGCGCAGTCGTGCGGCAATGCCCTGCTCTACTCCTCGATGGTCGCCTTGGGGACCGGCACGATGAAGCGGCCGCCCCAGTCGCGGATGGCCGCCATCTGGGCCTTGATCTCGCTCTTGATGTTCCACGGCAGGATCAGGACGTAGTCGGGCTTGGCTTCGAAGATCGCTTCCGGCGGCAGGATCGGAATGCGAACGCCCGGCATGTAGCGGCCCTGCTTGGACGGGGCGCGATCGACCGTGAAGTCGAGGAAATCGGTGCGGATCCCGCAATAATTGAGCAGCGTCACGCCCTTCGCCGGGGCACCGTAGCCGACGATCTTCTTGTTGTCGCGCTTCAGTGTCGTCAGGAGCTCGAGCAGAGCCCGCTTCGTCTCTTTGACCTGCTCGTTCCAGGCCATGTAGATCGCGTCGTCATGCAACCCATAGGCCCGCTCTCGTGCCAGGACGTCGGCGACGTTCGGGCTCTCCGCATGAGCGGCGCCCTCGTGACAGACGAAGAACCTGATCGAGCCGCCATGCGTTTCCGGGAGCTCGACGTCGAAAACGCGCAAGCCCGCCCGTGCGAAGATGCGCAGGCCCGCGATCAGCGACAGATAGGAGAAATGCTCGTGATAGATGGTGTCGAACTGATGCCGCTGCATCAGGGTCAGCAGGTGCTGGACCTCGAAGGTCGCGACGCCCTCCGGCGCCAGCAGAATTTTGACGCCACCGACGAAGTCATTGATATCAGGAACGTGCGCGAGCACGTTGTTGGCCGTGAGGAGATCGGCCGACCAGCCCTCCTCCCGGAGGCGGGTCGCATAGTTGCGGCCAAAGAACTCGATGCGGGTCTCGATGCCCTTGGTACGTGCAGCCAGCGCAACGCTTTCGCAGGGTTCGACGCCAAGGCAGTCGATCCCCTTCTGGAGGGAGTATTGCAGCAGATACCCGTCATTCGACGCGATCTCGACATGCCGCGAGGCCGGACCGAGCTTGAAGCGATCGGCCATGGCTTCGACGTAGCGCCGCGCGTGCTCGAGCCATGAGGTGGAGTGCGAGGAGAAATAGGCATAGTCGGCGCGGAAGATCTCGGACGCGGCCAGGAGGTCGCGTGTCTGCGCCAGACGGCACTCGCGGCAGACGAAGGTCTCCAGCGGATAGAACGGCTCCGCGCGCATGTAGTTGGCCGGATCGATGTAGTCGTTCGCGACCGGCGAGGCGCCGAGGTCGATCAGCTTGAGGGTCAGGTCGTCGCCGCAGTGCCGGCACTTGGGCGCGACGCCGACGGCGGTGGGAAGGGTCAGTTCCATGATGTCTCCGTCACTGTCTTTGCCGGCCGAGGCGACCGTCTGCCCGGCGCAATCACGTCCATTGCAGCCTGTCGTTGATCCTGGCTGTCTCCATGTGGTCCTGTAGGACCTTGAGACGGATCAGATCGGACGAGCGAAACTCGGCATCCTTGAACTGCATTCTCTTGAGACCCTCGACCAGGTTCTGGATCGACTGGTCCAGGGTGACCTGCGGTTGATGATCGGGTGCGAGGGAGCGGTACAGGCCGAAATCGACCTTGTAGGAGCGGCTGTCCACGGGCGCGGAGGTGTTGATCGATACGCTGGTCCCGGGCACTCGCGCAGCCACCGCATTGGCGAGATCCTTGACCTGGTAGTTGCGGTCGTCGGAGCCGGCATTGATGGTGAGGAAGCGGCCGCCCGTCGCCGCCGGCCGGTCAATCGCCCAGTCGATCGCCCGCGCCATGTCGGCGACGTCGATCAGAGGGCGCCAGGGGGTGCCGTCGGAGAGCACGCTGATCTGGCGACGGGTGAGCGCGCAGGCCACGAAATCGTTGAGGACGAGGTCGAGCCGCAGCCGATCCGACATGCCGCAGGCCGTCGCAAAGCGCAGACAGGTGATGGTCATGCCGGTGTCGATGGCGGCGAGTTCCTGCTCCGATCCGATCTTCGACTTGGCGTAGGCCGTGATGGGATTGAGCGGATCGCTCTCCTTGCGCGGCGGTCCGTCGGCGATGCCGTAGACGCTGCAGCTCGACGCGAACACGAAATTCTTCACACCAGCCGCCGCAGCCCTCCTGGCGAGCGATACGGTGGCGTTCTGGTTGACGTCGAGCGTCACCTCCTGGAAGCGATTGCCCATCGGATCGTTGGAGATCGCCGCCAGCTGGACCACGGCGTCATAGCCACGGAGGTCGAGCGACATGTCGCGGACGTCGCCATGGATCTGCTCGTCGAGACATCGCTCCGGAACAACCGGCGCTCCGGTCAGGCAGTGCGCGAAATAGGCGTTGTCGAAGCCGTGTAGCGTCGCATCCGGGCGCTGCGCCCGCAGATGCCGCGCGACGACCGGACCCACATAGCCCATGTTTCCGGTGATCAGTACCTTCAAAATCGCACCCTCTATGTCACCAACCAAAACGAGAATTTAAATCACCCTCCAATAGATTATAATTTAATTTTCTAGCCAGCGTCCAGTGAATCCGTCAGCAAGCGACGTCGCCAGCCGTTTTCTCCGGCGCGGCACATAAAACTCCGGGAAAACCCGTGTATTTACCCCGATCCGCCTGATGTCGCGACCATCCGGCCGGCGCGGCATCAGGCGCCCTCTTGATTTAATTAATTGGCTCAAATTAAATAACGCCACAAAAGGGACAAATGTTGACCGCAGATCTCGGCAGCTTTAATTCGATCCCTGGCAAATGAGGCGTCCCGCGCGGGATGCCCCACCCGCCTCGATGACGCATTGATTTAAGCATTGAAAGACAGAGCATGACACTATCCGCCGGCGACTGGGTCGAAGTGCGCAGCAAGGAAGAGATCCTGGCCACTCTCGACGCAAACGGGCGCCTGGAAGGGCTGCCGTTCATGCCGCAGATGTTCAAATGGTGCGGTCAACGCTTCCAGGTCTACAAGCGCGCCCACAAGACCTGCGACACGGTCACCGGATACAACACCGGAGAATGGCTCGGCCGGCGCCTTCCCAACGCGGTGCATCTGGAGCACCGCTGTGACGGCGAGGCTTATGGCGGCTGCCAGGCGGCCTGCCTGATCTTCTGGAAGGAGGCGTGGCTCTCCCCGGTGGATGCGACCAAACCCGCGCCGGCCGGCCCGGACCGCGCGGCTGCGCCTCAGCCGTCCGGCGGATGCACGGTGCGCGCGGTGTGGGACGCGACGAAGTCGCCGGATCAGCAGCCGGGAAAAGGCCCGCGCTACGCCTGCCAGGCAACCGAGCTGCCGACCTACACCCAGCCGCTCAAATGGTGGGACGCCCGGCAATACGCCGAGGACGTCGCGTCCGGCAATGTCTCGCTCGCGAAGATGTTGAAGGGCTTTCTCTACTTCGCCTATGTCGGCGCCACCATGGCGCGCCGTCCGCGTCTCGGCCGGCCCGCGCGCTGGGTCTACGACCGCGTCCAGTCGCTGTGGGGCGGCGTACCGTTTCCGCGCAAGCGCGGAGATCTCCTGACAGACAAGGACGCGCCGATCGCCGATCTCGGGCTGCAGCCCGGCGATCTCGTCCGCGTCCGCCCGCACAAGGACATCCTGGCCACCATCGACAAGCAGACCAACAACCGCGGCATGGGCTTCGACGCCGAGATGGTGCCCTATTGCGGAAAGGTGTTCCGGGTGCGAACGCGCGTCGAGAAGTTCATCGACGAGCGCACCGGCTACATCCGGCGGATGAAGACACCGGCCGTCATTCTCGACGGCGTCTATTGCCAGTCGCGCTACAGCGAGAACCGATTGTTCTGCCCGCGCGGCATCTATGCATGGTGGCGCGAGGTCTGGCTGGAGAAGGTGCCGGCCACCGCAATCGAGCGTCCGCCGGCAGAGGAGATCGTCGAACTTCCCCGACGGGCGGCCGGCTGACCGCCGGCCGCAGCCACGCATCGCGGCCAAGCGCCGATCATCTCCTCGCAGATCGGACATTGCCGATCGGACATTGATGCGTCGTCCGCGAGGACCTCACGGCGAACGGATTCGGCCGCCGTTCACCCCAAGGACAGCTTGCGCACGACGAATGCCTCGGCATAGCGCTCGGCGGCGCGGCATTCCATGCCCCGCAGTCGCGCCAGTCCCATGAACGTTTCCGGGTCGAACCATTGCTTGGAGCGCTGGCTGCCGAAATGCGCCATCAGCAGCGCAACCTTCCGCTTCATGATCCGCTCGGAAATGGGCATGTAGAGATTGGGCCGTCCGAGATCGCCGTCCCATTTCGGAATCTCGTACTCCAGGACGAGATGATCGCGGAACGTGTTCCAGACCAGGCGGTTGACCTGCCGATGATCCTGATGGGCGTCGTCGCGGCGGTGAGCGAGAATGACGTCCGGGTTGATCCGGCCCTTGAGCTGCTCGAACCAGGCCTTGATCTCCTCCCCCTGCTCGGGGAAGAAGCCGTCGCGGAACTGCATGATCTCGAGATTGCGGCCGGCGGCTTCGGCAAGGAAATCGTCGGCAGATGCTCGCGCCTCGACGCCGCGCTCGCCATTGCCGCTGAGCACGCACCAATGGACATCCAGGCGGACGCCCTGATCGAGCCAGGACAGCAGCGTGCCTCCGGCCCCGATCTCGATGTCGTCGGAGTGCGCACCGAGACACAGGACCGACAGCCGGTCGCCGCGACCGGCGAGCTGCAGCGCCCTCATCCGTTCACCACCGCCGGAAGGCTGGCGCCGAGCTGCCAGGGCGTGTCGCCGCGCTCGATCATCTCCTCGAGCACCTGGCGGTCACGGAGCGTGTCCATGGCGCGCCAGAACCCTTCGTAGCGATAGGCCATCAGCTCGCCGCGGTCGATCAGCCGCTTGAACGGCTGCACGACGAGCTCATCACCCTCGTCGATATAGTCGAATATCTCCTTGCGGAAGATGAAGTAGCCGCCGTTGATCCAGATGTTGGAATCGTTGCTCGCTGCCATGCGGCCCACGGTGCCGTCGGCGTCGAATTCGGCGAGGTGAAAGCTGATCGGCGGGTGGATGGCGATGAAGCAGCCGATCTTCCCGCTGCGCTTGAAACGATCGATCATCTCCGGTAGTGGCGCGTCCGTCAGGCCGTCGCTGTAGTTGGCGAGAAAGATCTCCTCACCCTCGACCATGTGCCGGACCGCCCGCAGTCGCTGACCGATGTTGCGCCAGATGCCGGTGTCGACCAGCGAGACCCGCCAATCCGGGGGGCGATCGCCCAGCAGCTCGACCTTCTTGCCGAACTGCGAGATCGTGCAGTCGGTGGTGGACGCCTGATTGTAGTTCAGGAAATAGTCCTTCACCACATTGGCCTTGTAGCCCAGGCACAGAACGAAATCCCGGTGCCCGTACTGGCTGTAATACTGCATGACGTGCCAGAGGATCGGCTGGTGGCCGATCGGAATCATCGGCTTCGGAATGCTCTCGGAATATTCCCGGATCCGCGTCCCGAGCCCTCCACAGAACAATACAACCTTCATGGCGCGACGTCCTTCGGGTTCTCTATCTTTGAAATGAGCATCATAATCTTCCAATCTCGCCGGCCGGCCTCGAAGACAGCTCGCCGTGCCCTCGCTTCGCCCTCCCGGCTGCACGAGGAAAACCTGCCCCTGCATTCGGTCGGCTGCGGACGCGTCACCCGCGTCGCGGGCGCCCGGCACCGGATTAATAATCCAATTATATCTCTTTTTAAATGCCATTCTTGGCCGCCCGCATTGAAATATCCGTCTCACGAACATTAAATCGTCACGCGGGCATTGCCAGGACCGACTTGGAGGGGGGCGAGCGGCATCGTTCCGTCCTCCAGAACCGGCATTCCGGTGTCACCGGCCTCGTCGCGGTATCGGGAGACGTCTGACGGCGCGAATAAATCCCAATGGCAGTTTTTAATTGTTTAAATTAAATGCCAAAACATATAATGACGGCTAATCGCTATTTAACCGAGTTTCGAACACCGACATCCCATGCATTACGTGGATCAGCCCAAGACTCTCGATCGAAATGGCATGCCGGCCGTCCTCTTGGAACGACAATTCCAAGGGCGGAAATGGCCCGTCCACTACGACTCGGTGGAGCCCTTCGCGATCGCGGCGGACATTGCAACGATTACCATGTCGAGCGTCCTGTCCGGGTTTCTGTATCATCTGCAGGATCCGGCGGGAGCCAACGACGTCAGTAAATCGCTCGGATTGGCGATCCTCGTGTCGGCGCTGTTCGTCTCGCTGATGAAGATCCGCGGGATGTACCGGCCGGCCGAGCTCCTGATCCTGCCGCGCCAGATCCGCGCGGCCTGCCTGACCTGGGTCACGGCGTTCCTCGTGCTGGCCGGCGCGCTGTTCGCGCTCAAGATCGGGAGCGAATTCTCGCGCGGCACCAGCATCGTATTCGCGATGTTCGGGCTCGCGGCGCTGATCCTGCATCGCCGCACCACCGCATATCTGCTGGCAAAGGGGCTGGCGGAGAGACGATTTTCCGGCCGAAACATCGTTCTGATCACCGATGAAGCAGGCAAGGACAACGCCGGGCTGACCCAGGTGCTCACCGACACCGGCTTTCGCGTCCAGCGACACTTCCTGCTTCCTGAGCCCGACGCGGATCCGGATCAGCGGCAGCGGATCGTTTCGAGCGTGATCGATTATGTGCGCGGCTCCGATATCGAAGAGATCGTCGTCGGCGCCAATCCCGAACCCTGGTCCGATCTGCGAACGCTCGGCGCGGAGCTGAGAGTCCTGCCGTTTCCAGTGAGTTTCGTGCCGGTCGGAACGGCTTCGGACATCTTCAAGCGGCCGTGCCGCGAACTCGGCAATGCGGTCTGCATCGAGCTGCAGCGCGGCCTGCTGAGCCCGCTTGAACACGCCACCAAGCGGCTCATGGATGTCATGCTGGCGGGCATCGCGCTGGCATTGATGTCGCCGCTGCTCCTGCTGGTGGCGGTCGCCATCAAGCTCGACTCGGCCGGGCCAGTGCTGTTCCGGCAGCAACGCTGCGGATTCAACGGCCGATCTTTTCAGATCTACAAGTTTCGCACGATGTCCGTTCTCGAGGACGGGCCTTCGATCGTCCAGGCCCAGATCGGCGACAGCCGGTTCACCCGGCTCGGGACCTGGCTGCGCCGGACCAGCATCGATGAGCTGCCGCAGTTGCTCAACGTCCTGGACGGCAGCATGTCCCTGGTCGGCCCCCGCCCCCACGCATTGGCGCACGACAACGAATTCGACAAGCTCGTGCGCAACTACGCGTTCCGTCGCCGCGTCAAGCCCGGACTGACCGGCTGGGCGCAGGTGCATGGCTGCCGCGGCCCGACGCCCACGCGTGCGTCGATCGAACAGCGCGTCGAATTCGACCTCTGGTACATCGACAATTGGAGCCTGTCGCTCGACGTCGCGATCCTGCTGAGGACGCCGATCGAGCTGATCCGCGGCAACAATGCCTATTAGGCGCATTCGCAACGGATGATGATCGCGAGCCAATCGGCGGAGCCGTGCGGGGCAGATCGGACGGGCCCACTTCGGTCAGGTCTTGATCGGCGGATCGCGACGTTGCGGCGTCAAACCGCTCACATGTCGTTCGTGGATGCTGAGAGGGCGAATCAGGCCCGGTATCGACGCGCAGCGTCGCTCAACTATCGGCGCGACGAGCTTGATTGAAGCTACCCCGATCAGGCGCGCTGACGGCGACTTTTCGAAGCGCCAGCCCCATTGATCGCAAATTCCTCGATCCGATGCCCGGTCTTGATCGCCGCCACCAGCCAACGCGGCTGCTTGCCTCGGCCGGACCAGGTCTCGGAGGTCTGTGGGTTGCGATACTTCGGCAGGACCCGGGGATATTTCCGCCGCGCCTTGCCGCTGGTGGTGTAGGACTGCCCACCCTCGCTGCCGGCGCCTTCGATGGCACCGCGGCTGCGGTTGAGAACCGCCAGACGACGTTCGAGTTCGCGCTTCTCCGACGTGATCCTCACGGCGAGGATCTGACTGATCTGCTCATGGAGAGACCAGAGGTCATCGAAAGACATCGCCTCGAAATCGATCTTCTTGGTGGACATGCAGCGACCTTTGTCTGTGATCTCTATCCTGCCGAATTAACGTCATATAATTCGGTATTTCGTTCCGCAAGTGGCTCGCGCTCGGAAAAACTGAATATTTGAGTTTATACCAATCCGGCTAGACCTAATGGTTGTAACTCAAACAATTATCAACCCGCAACCCCCTTTTCCGAAATTATGTCGCACCGCCTCCAGATTGTGGCAACATTCGTCTGCACGCTGGAAGAAGTCGCCGAATCAACACGATTTGCAACGGATTCGCTGCGCATTGAGGCAAGATCGCGTCAAAGTGACGTAGGTTTGATGATCAAACGATGCCGAATTCGGTCGCTGAACATTTTCACCGCGCCATGTTTTTCAAAGCTGCCGCGAGGGCTTACAACCTATTTGGGCGAGCACCCCGATAACCCGGATCGAGATATTTTTGCATGCGCACAAAATGTCGCGAGCTGGTTTAATTGAGCCCGCATCGTGAACATGCCGCAAAGCCGCCGACATCGATTCGGCGAATCAAGCGCCTTCGCCAAACACGGGATCCTTCAGGCGCGCTCATGCGAATCAGACTCAAACACGTCGCGCCGACGGCATCCGGGGTCGCGCGGCGTGAGACAGGCACACCACCGGCAGCGGAAACTGACTGCCGCGCGATCGGCTGTGGCGTGGAGGACGGCTGCGGTCCCCCGGCGGCCCGATCCTCCGCCCACCGGTGACATGGGTTCCGGCCGGCACTGTCTCGGGGCGCCGTCTTTGCGCGATACGACGGCTGAAGAACGCCCGGATGACGTCCGGCCGTCGCTGCCAGCGACAGCAGCACTGGGCGATCTGATGCGCCGTCGGGATCGATGCTGAGCGGCTGTCGCCTCGCGCCGGCAACCGGCGCGACCATGACGGGCGGCCGCCGCGTCGATCAATTTCCGATGCGATTATTTCTGCTGCCTGGTCCGACCCGGCACCGCCGGCTGGGGCGCGATCAAATGAGCCGTCCCGCGGCGGCGCCGCGTGGCCATCGGGCGACGCCTGGGAGCCGCGGACTTCTTCGCGCGCTTGCCCAGGCTGCTGCTGATGGATTGGATCTCCTCGAGCAGGGCATCACAAAGCTCGATCTGAGACCGCAGCGCGGATTGCGGCGAACGGCCCGACGATGGCCGGCCGAAACGTGATTTCGCAAGGCGCATCTTATTCAGCGATTTCAGGACAGCATTCAGAGCGCCACCGCCGCCATCCGTCTCAATATCCTCGATCAACGCGGTACCAAGCTCGTCACACAAGGACGGACCCCACTCATTGGCGAGTTTTGAGGGATTTTTCTCGACTTCCGGCAAACCGTCATCGCGACGATGCACGGATTCGATTTTAGAAATTAAATTAACCACTCGCGACAAGTTAATTTACCATCTAGCAGCAAGACATTAAATACTTCTGGCACTCGCTACGGTTTGCAGTAAAATGCTACCGCATTGCCAGAAAGGACTTATTAAGCACCTTTGGTCCGGTACAATTGAAGCTTTAGTTTGTTCAGTCTACCGTTTTATGTCTCCGACCGCGCGGAATCGTCTGGACACGATTAATTTAATTTCAGATCACGTAAAAGCACGGTGCGGAACTGCCCATTTAATCGTGCGCGCGATGATCGACACTCCCGAACACGGCTGGGGCGGGCGCCAGCCGTCGGAACGAGCACGGCCCGCATCAACCATCGCGGCCGCCATCTCGCGCCAAGCTTGACCATGAAGCTGCCGAGCGGAGCGTCCAGCGCCCTTCGGAGACGCCGAGGAAAGGGCCGAGGTTACCACATCATGGGCCGTTCCGGCGCTCCGCACACCACCGCGCGGCGGTACAGCACGCCCCGGGGCGTCTGGACGGCGACACGCCGAATGCACCCGGGATGAATCGCGAGATTGTAATGAAACGGAGTGGCCTCGAATGCCCCGTGCAGCCGGCAGAGTCTGCTGAGATCCGGCCCGCACTCCGTCAGCGGATAGAGACCGCGCGCGGACGCGGGATCGGATAGGCCCGTGACGGCGATCGCGAAAGCAGCTGCGGCGATCCTGATCACGTTCGACAATTGCGTGCTCCGTTGCAAAGAGCCTCAAGGGCTGGCGCAGCAGCATAGACTTGATCGGCGGCCTTGGACAGCCGGCCGCCCGCTTGCGGTCCGGGCGCCCCGTCCGACGGCCTTGGCTCACCGACTCGTTGCGCGGCCTGCGATGGCGTCGCCCCCTGCCTGAGCGAAGCGACTCAGGCTAACCGTTGCGCAACGGCTTTGTGCTTAAAATTGCTCGTCTTCTGTTAGGTCGAACGGATCATCCGTCCACCATGGACCTCCGGCGAAGTTGACAGCTCGTTGCGGTAATATGGTAAGGTCATACTGTGACCTAATTGGCACGGCCGGGCAAAAGCGGACCAACCCGCACGGCGGTGCGCTTTCGTCCAGTATGGTCGCCGGGTAGGTTGAAATATGTGGGACGTTCTCCCTTCTTGGTGGAGGGAGCAGCGTGGGGAAACGTATTTTTGCTGTATTCGGGGATGGGTTTGAAGGCCTTGATCAAACCGCGCGGGTCGACCGGCGGCGGGGGGTCTCCTGTGCGCAACAGCGCAGTGGACCCGAGCGGCTTTCATAGCCTTTGCCGTGGCTCGCGCGCGCTCCTAACTCTGGTGATCTTGGCGCTTCTGCCAGCCTGTTCCTTGCTCCCCGGAACAGGACCGACCAGCGACGCAGTGAACGACAATGCCACGGCCAGCGTGCGGTCGAACACGGCGCTTCCCTATGCGCTGGTCGACATCAGCCCCGAGACGATCGGCTTCCTGTCGCAGCCCAACATGGTCACGTTCCAGGGCGTGTTTCCGGACAAGCGGCCGAAGCCGGTGCAGGTCGCCGGCATCGGCGACGTGCTGAACGTTTCCATTTTCGAAGCCGCCCCAGGCGGACTGTTCACGCCGCCCACGGCCGCCGGCGCCCGCCCGGGCAACTTCGTGGATCTGCCGGCGCAGGCGGTAGACCAGCAAGGCAATATCCGCGTTCCCTATGCGGGCGAGATCGCCGCCGCCGGCCGGACTCTGCCGCAGATCGAGCAGGACATCGTCTTCCGGCTGCAGAAGCGCGCCCTCGAGCCGCAGGTCGTCGTCAGCCTGAACCAGCAGCATTCCAGCGTGGTCAGCGTGCTCGGCGACGTCAATACGCCGGGCGTGCTGGCCCTCAACAGCGTGGGCGAACGCCTGCTGGCGGTGATCGCACGTGCGGGCGGCCCGAAGCACGAGGCCATCGAAAGCTACGTGACCCTGCAGCGGGACGGCAAACGTGTGCGCGTGCTGCTCAGCCGCGTGGTGCAGGATCCGCGCGAGAACATCTTCATCCGCCCGAACGACGTCGTCTACATCACGCGGGAATCCCCCACCTTCACGGCCCTCGGCGCCCTCAATCAGAACGTCTTCGGCTTCAATTCCGAGATTTCGTTCGATACGGAGACGCTGACGCTGGCCCAGGCGATCGGCAAGGCGGGCGGCCTGAACGATCAGCAATCGGATCCAGCCGAGGTCTTCCTCTATCGCTACGAGGAACGCCCGCTGCTGCAGAAGCTCGGCATCGATACCAGCCGCTTCATCTACGACCGCATTCCGACCATCTACCACGTCAACCTGCGCGACCCCTCCGGCATGCTGCTGGCCTCGGGCTTCCAGATGCGCAGCAAGGACGTGATGTACGTCGCCAACGCCAAGGTCGTCGATTACTACAAGCTGCTGACCCTGATCAACAACACGGCGACAACCACGTCCAACACGGCCACGGCGGTGATCAACGTCAACACGGCGACGAAGACCAGGTGGTGAAGCACACCGACGGGCCGGTAGTGGCCTGAACAGGCGCCGGAACGTCGAGGGTGCGGCTGGACCAGAGCCCGCCGCGCCGCTCGATGTTGCGGTATCGGACGGCGATCGCGTGACAAGCCGTTACAATCCGGCCAATCACCGCGACCAAACGACACCGGCGGTGCATCCGCCCGCGACATCCAACGCACAGTATCCCTCTGCAGGCGACGCGATCGCCGGCGCGAACGAATTGGGAGACTGACGTGAAGACATCCATCGCGACCTTTTTGCTCGTGGCAGTCCTTTCGGCGGCAGCCGCGGTCGACGCGAATGCCTGGACCCGCAGCGGCTCGGTCGCCGGACCGCGCGGCACCACCTCATTTGGCGGCTCCGGCAGCTGCTCCGGCGGCGCCTGCGCCTGGCAGGGTGGCGGCACAGGTCCCGCCGGCCGCAGCTGGTCGCGCTCCGGCTCCGCGAGCTGCAGTGACGGCAGCTGCACCCGGCAGGGCCAGGGCACGGGACCGCGCGGCAACTCCTACAGTTACAGCCGCACCGTCACGCGCTGAACGAACACCATAGCGTTGCTGCTCGCGGCCTCCCTGAAGCATCGATGTCGCCGGTCCGCCTGCCTCTCCGGGGCGGACCGGCGCGCCGCCTCCATTCGATGAGGTCGGATGCGCGCCATGCCCATCTTCTCTTCCCTACCGCCGTCGACGCGCACGATCGTGCTGCTGACGGCGCTCGGCTTCATGACGCTGGAATATGGGCTCGGCCGGCTCGCAGGCCGCGAGACTCACGACCCGCGCGAGACCGCAGCCTCGTTCGCCATCGCGATCGGACAGCATCTGATCCGCGCAATGGTCGCGCTCGTCGCGGCCTTTCCCTTCGCCATCGCCTATCGCCACAGGATCTTCGATTTCGACGCGAGCCGGCCGCTCGCCCTGCTCGCATTGTTTCTCGCCAGCGAGTTCGTCTACTACTGGCACCATCGCGCCTCGCATCGGGTTCGCTGGCTGTGGGCCACGCATGCCGTGCACCACTCTTCGACGCATCTGAACCTGACCGCCGCCATTCGTCTCGGCTGGACGAGCGAGATCTCCGGTCATGTCCTGTTCTATCTGCCGCTGGCGCTGCTCGGCTTCCATCCGCTCGCCATCATCGGCATGCTCGGCGTCAATCTGCTCTACCAGTTCTTCATCCATACCGAGCTCGCGCCGCATCTCGGTCCACTCGAATATGTGCTGAACACGCCGCGACATCACCGCGTCCACCACGCAGCCAACGAGTCCTGTCTCGATCGCAACTATGGCGGCGTGCTCATCATTTTCGACCGGCTGTTCGGTAGCTTCGCCGAGGCCCCGGCCGGCGAAACCTTGCGCTACGGCCTCGTCGGCGTTGCGCCGAGCTTCAATCCGTTGCGGATCGCATTTGGCGAATGGATTGCGATCGCCCGCGACCTCGCGGCAGCCCGGAGCTGGGCGATGCGGCTGCGCGTGCTGGCCGCCGTGCCCGGACAGAAGCCCCACCGCGGGGAGTCACCCGACAGCCGAGAAGGATGCTCATGACGTCACATCTCCGATCGTTCATGGCCGCCATGGCGGCGGCTCTGCTCGTCTCGACCGCGGCGGTCGCCGCGGAGCGCGGCATCACCATCGACACACGCGACGGTCCGCGTCATGCGCTGGTGATGACCACGGGCAAGACGCCGCAGCCGACTGTGATCGTGCTCCATGGCGCGCTCGGCAGCGGCGCCGGCGCCGCGCGCACGACCGGTTTTGCCGAAGCCGCGAGAGCTCATGGCTTCATCGCGGTCTTTCCCGATGGCCTCGACCGGCAATGGAACGACGGGCGCGACGGCCACTCCGGCGGTCCCGATGATGTCGGCTTCATCCGCGCCTTGGTGCGGCAGCTCGTCGCCGACGGTACGGCCGACCCCCGGCGCATCTATCTTGCCGGCATTTCGAATGGCGGCATGATGAGCTTCACCCTGGCCTGCAAGGCGCCGGAGCTGTTTGCCGGGATCGGCACGGTGATCGCCAACATGCCGGATGGCATCGCGCCCTGCGCCGCGCGGCCGGTGCCGGTGGTCATGATCAACGGCACGGCTGATCCGATGGTGCCCTATCGCGGCGGCGAGGTCGGGCTGCGCGGCGGGCGCGGCCGGGTGTGGAGCGCTGAAAAGACGGCGGAGTTCTTTGCGCGGCGCGACGGCTGCGGCGCGCGCCAGGCCGCGGCGCTGCCGCATCGGGATCTCGCCAGCGACACCTCCGTCACACAACTCAGCTGGCGCGATTGCCAGGTGATCGGCGGCGTGTCGCTGTACCGCGTCGAAGGTGGCGGACATGCCCTGCCCGGCCGCCGCCCGCTGGCGCCGCGCCTGCTAGGCCCGAGCAATTTCGACATCGATGCCGCCGAGGTCATTCTCCGCGCGTTCGATCTCGCGCGCACGCTGTAGTCCGGCAAGTCCGCCCAGGCTCCGACCGTCCGGAGACGGCGCGGTCACCAGTGCGCGCGCGCGAGCTCAGGCCGCGATCGTCGGCGTGGTGTTCGGCTCGCGCGGCAGCTCTGCCTCGCCGTGCGAGGGAAGATTCTCGCCGCGGATGCCGAGCGGCTGTCCGATCCACAACGCGTGCGCGGTGTGATGGGCCAACGGCTCCGTCGTATTCGGATGCACCAGCACGCTGAGGCGGCCATGATTGAGCATCAGCCATGGCACCAGCACTGGAAACACGTCGACCGCGAAGGCGACTTGATACATCGGCCGCTCGTGAGGCCCGACCAGCGCGTCATGCCAACGCCCGAGCGTCACAAGGAAGCGGTCGGCAATCCACTGCCGCAGCTGCGCGGCTTCGGTTCGAGTGGCATCATCGAAATAGATGTGGGCATGAAAGCTCGCAATTGCGCTCAGGCGATACGGCTGCCCCGCCGAGGTCGTTTCCATCCGCGCCTCTCGATCATTTTCAATCGCGTTGGCCGCGCGGGCGAACCGATGTGGCATGGTCATCCTAGCATCGCTAGCCCGGCCTCAGTCGCGGCGCGAGTCACCGCCAGCGGACTCTGGCCTCGAGAGCTCGGCGGGGCTCGAGCTTCGACCTCGGCAGCATGTCGCCGCGCGAGCTGGCGCACCAAGACAAACGA
Source organism: Bradyrhizobium sp. SZCCHNR1098 (assembly GCF_032489375.1). Taxonomy (NCBI): domain Bacteria; kingdom Pseudomonadati; phylum Pseudomonadota; class Alphaproteobacteria; order Hyphomicrobiales; family Nitrobacteraceae; genus Bradyrhizobium; species Bradyrhizobium sp. SZCCHNR1098. Next base: position 60 of record NZ_JAUEXY010000006.1, on the reverse strand, counting down.
CAACGCCGCGCTGAGGTTTCAGCGCGGCGTTGTTGTTGTTGGGGTGTGAAGAGGGGATGT
>NZ_JAUEXY010000005.1:0-424183 GCF_032489375.1 Bradyrhizobium sp. SZCCHNR1098 | reverse complement strand
CTTCCGTCTCTTCATCGCCCACCTCCGGCTTCATGAAACACCCAATCTCGGTGTCCATCAAACCGGCAGCAGCTCAGGGAGGCTACGCCAGTCGACGGTGGTAGCTCTCCATGGGCCGTTCTGCCTAAGGGCCGGTTTGCAAAGATGTCGGCATTACAAGGGCAGAGCGACTGGATAGCGGGGCGGAAGGGCGTGACGGCTGATCTTAATGGCGTCTATATGCTCCGAATTGTCGGAAAGAACGATGAAGCTGGTCTTGTACAAGTTGAGACACGGCCGGATGCCGGAAAGACGGACATTGGCCCTCGGCGAACATTTTGGATTGAGCCCGATTTGCTCTATCCCCTCCTGAAGGGCGCTTCCGATTTTTCGGCCTGTCACCTCCACGTGGAAGAACAGCTGTACATACTAGTGCCGAACCAAGGTATTGTTCGGTCCGAGTACGAGGCTGCCGAGGAGCGGCTGGCGACCCTTCCAAATACAGCGAGGTACTTCAAGCTCTTCAAGTCTTTGTTGGAAAAACGCTCAACCTACAAGTTGCGGCAAAAGAATGCGCCCTATTACTCAGTTTATAATTCGGGTGCCTACACGTTTGCGCCCTACAAAGTGGTTTGGGCCGAACAATCGAGTGTCTTTGAAGCAGCTGTCGTGACCAAGGCCCCTGTGCCGCTGGTAGGAAGTAGGCCCTTCGTTCCAGATCATAAGATCTTTTTCGCGGACTTCGCTAAAGCTGACGTCGCATACTTTGTTTGCGCAATCCTAAACTCATCCTTGGTTCGTGAGTATATTGAAAGCCACACAATCCAAATTCAGGTGAGTAATATATTCAAACACCTTAGTATCCCGAGGTTTGACGACTCAAAGGTCGCGCACAAGCGAATTTCGGAATTGTGCTGTGCAGCGCACAAGGCGTCGGAAGGTAAGCGTCCTCGTATCTTGCAAGCATTGGACAAAGCCACGGATCGGCTCCTATCGCGCGAACGAAATAGCTAGGACGGAGTGGTCGGGAGAACGGTGGTAATTCAAAGGCTACGGAGGGCTTGGGACCATGTGCATTTATCGCTTCGGTCTAGGTGCACTCTTTGTGGTTTGGTGCAGCGCGGGTCTCTCTCAAGAAGTTAAGGACATACAGAGCTTCTACCGGAGTCTTGAGCCTGAGATTCGCGCCGATTACCAAAAATTTTGGGATGGCGTAGCGCTCGAGGACAAACGGAAGATCGCGCGGGGGAAGGCGCCATCCTCAAGTAGTGAACGGGCGGAGGGCGAAAAAGGCATCAAAAGTGTACTATACAATGTAGCGGTAGCGAAAGCTATTTGCGTAGAGCGAGCGTTCAATCGCGCATCTGGCGTTGATCAGCGCATGCAGGTGATGAACAACTGCCTCAAGGAAAAAACGGATGTACTCCTCAAGTTCAGCAAGGCAAGCGAATATGCTCCTGTCGTTCCCCGCCTAAAGAGCGCGCAATGCGAGATGAGATCGCGTGATTATGACAGCGAACTCAGATTTCCACCTTTCGAGTTCTTACGCGGCCCGGATAATCACGAACCACATCTCTTTGACTACAAAGCTCTTTTAGAATGCCTACTTTCCGGCCGTGATTAGCTAGTTCCCTCGCCCCATCCTACTGCAGTCTCACCGGCAAATTGAGCGGCCCCCGGAAGCCGAAGCCGTGCCACCTCACACCCGCCGGCTCGGGCAGCGTCATGTTCGGAAACCGCTCGAACAGCATCGGCAGCAAAATCGCGCCGACGGTGCGGCGGGAGAGGTGGGCGCCGGCGCAGTGGTGGGGGCCGTTGCCGAAGGCCTGATGGGGGGTGGGGTCGCGCAGCGCGTTGGTGGTCTCGCCGTCGGTGAACAGCTCCTCGTCGCGGTTGGCGGAGGCCTGGATGGTCATCACGGTGTCGCCCTTCGGGATCAGGCAGCCGCGGATCTCAGTGTCCTCCATCACGAGGCGTGAGCTCGCCTGGATCGGCGCGACCCACCGCACGCCTTCCTCGAACGCGGAGCGCCACTTGTCCTGTTCGGACACGGCGGCAAGGGGTTGGTTAGCAGGCCGTAGAGGATCGTCAGCAGGGCGTCGCGCGGCTCGTTGATGCCGCGGCAACGGCCTCCGCACAGGAATGTGCGAGACGGGACGTTCGCGTTTCGAGACCTCCGCTACGGCGTCCAATTCGCCGGGCCCAGCAGGGTCGGAGGAATGAGTGCGCCGGTCATGGCGTGGATGAAGTGAAATCTCGTGCAGGCCGGGCAGGTCACGGTCTCGAAGGTCACGGTCTCGAACCGACAGTCGTCTTTCGGCTGGTGCAGGATGGCATCGACCTCGGACCCGGTCTGGGGGCAGCGAAATGTGATCGGACAATCCATCATCCCATCTCCGGTGCAGACTCAAAGTTGGGTCGCCGCAGGTTGCGCCTGATTCTCCGGGGTTGACTGAGCAATATTGATCAGCCGCTCGCGTTCGCCTCTGGCAGTCTGATCGCGGGAGACATTGGGAGACGCGCTTGAACAGCCGCTTCGCCCCGCCCGAAAGGCCCCGAGGCGGATCAGGCGGCGCTTCAGACCCGCTGTATCACGGGGCGTCCATTCGTGGCCGCCGACGGCGAACGGCGCGTCATGGCGTCGCGTGCCGTGCGGCGACGTCGAAGCCTGGATGACGATCATGCCCGGGAGCCGATCATGATCGCGAATTCCATCTTGCGACGTTTGGCGCTTCACCTGATGGAGACACGGATGTTGATCGATGTCAGGGCCGACGGAAACGTCGAGGGCGGCGAGCAGTTGTCGCAGGACGTGAAGGCGTCGCTTCATGCGGTGCTCCATCGCTATGAGGATCAGGTCAGGCGGATCGACGTGCAGCTCAGCGACGCGGTGAGCCACAAGCCGAGTCACGACGACAAGAGCTGCAAGATCGAGGTGCACCGTGACGGCGGCGAGCCGATCGTCGCGGCGCATCAGGACAGCTTCATGGAGCAGGCCGTGCGTGGCGCGGTCCACAAGCTGAAGCGCGCGCTCGACCACGCCCTCGGCAAGGAGGCGGTGTCCGATCGGCTTCGGGATCATCGCTAGACGCGTGGCGGGACGGTTTGCCGGCAATGCCGCCGGTTGGGAGATCCGTGATGGATGTGCTTGCTGATGAGATCACCGACATCGGGCCGCAGCCGCAGGCGTTCGACATCGAGCGGGCGACCCGGGACAATGCCAATTATCGGTCGGTCGCCTGGAGCGGGCGCTATCTGCAGGTGACGCTGATGTCGATTCCGGTCGGCGGCGACATCGGCCTGGAGGCGCATCCGGAAACCGATCAGTTCCTGCGGCTCGATGCCGGCCGCGGCCAGGTGCAGATGGGGCCCGCGAAGGACAGGCTGACATTCGACCAGACGGTGTCGAACGGCTGGTGCGTGCTCGTTCCGGCCGGGACCTGGCACAACATCACCAACATCGGCCCGACGCCGATGCAGGTCCATGCGATCTATGCGCCGGCCCATCACGCGCCCGGCAAGGTGCAGGCGACGGCAGCCGCGGCCGCAGCCGATCGTGACGACGCGCCCGCGGCCTGGTCCGTGCAACCCAAACAGGTGGTCGATCACCACGGATGAACGACCGCGAGGATGCGATGAGGCCTCATTCGCTCGGCCGGCTCGCGCTGAGGAGATGGTCGAACGCGCGGGGTCTGGTGCACGTCGGTCTCTCGTTCGAGGCGGCTCCGCCGTGAGCATCCTCCATCATGTGAGTGGCGACATCGCATGGAAGGTCTCGCATCGATTGCAGAATGGCGCTCGTGGCGCCCCGGCCTCGCCGAGAGCTCAATCGGAGGGTGATAAGCAGATTGATCTAGCGCAAAGCGGGAGGCGGTTTCCACCGTAAAGGTTAGGCATGTCCATCAACATGTCCATCGAGCGGGATGGGGGCTGTGCCGAGTTCGAACCTCGCCAGATTTGATCCGAAGGCCTTTCTCGACAAGGTTTGCCCGGGCCAGAAGGTCCTGAAGGTTCCCAAGGGGGGAAGCGTGTTCGCCCAGGGCGATCCGGCCGACGTCCTGTTCTTTCTCCAACAGGGAAAGATCAAGCTGACCGTCGTCAACGACGTCGGCAAGGAAGCGGTCATCGGCATCGTCGATGCCGGGCAGTTTCTTGGCGAAGGCTGTCTGACGCGGCAGGCGGTGCATACCGGCTCGGCATTCGCCCTGCAGGATTGCGTGGTCACCGCCATCGCCAAGAAGACGATGATCGCAGCGCTTCGCCTCTACCCTGAGCTTGCGGAGATGTTCATCGCGTTTCTGCTGGCGCGGATCGACCGGTTCGAAGCGGACCTGATCGACCAGCTCTTCCATAGCAGCGAAAAGCGGCTGGCGCGGCTGCTTCTGACGATGGCCAATTACGGCCGTGACGAAACGCCGCTGCCGGTCATTCCAAGAATCAGCCAGGAAACGCTGGCCGAGATGATCGGCACGACGCGGTCGCGCGTCAGTCATTTCATGAACAAGTTCAGAAGGGCGGGCCTGATCGAATATGATGGCGAGATCGTCGTCTATCCGGCGCTGCTGCAAGCCGTCCTGAACGACAACCTGCAGGCGGAGCAGCAGAACTAGCTGCGGGTGTGCAGCGCGCGGGTGGTCTGTCTTGCACAGACGGCTCCGTCCGCATCGCTAGCTGCCCTAACTCGCCGCCGGGCTCGGCGTTTCGTTTCGCCGCTTGAAGGCGGGACGCGCGAAGCGTTCGTGACGGGTGAAGTGTTGCGTAGGGAGGGGACCACATGTTCAAGCAGCAGTTTTCCGACGCGTCTGACGCGTGCGCACTTGCCGAAGCCATTGTGGACACGGTCCGGGAGCCGCTGCTCGTCCTCGACCACGATCTCCGCGTGATTGCTGCCAGCCGTTCGTTCTATCTCACCTTCTCCGCGGCGCCCGAGGATGTGCTGGGACAACTATTCTATGAGCTGGATGACGGCGCCTGGAATATTCCGGCGCTGAAGTCGTGGCTGGGCCTGATCTTCTCCAACACCGGCGCGCTGCATGATTTCGAGGTGGAGCACGTTTTTCCCGCCGTCGGACCCCGGGCGATGCGGCTGAACGCCCGGCAGGTGTCCTACACGGTCGGGTCCCATACGACCATCCTGCTCGGCCTCGAGGACGTCACCAGCGAGCGCGCGATGGCGCGCCGGAACGAGGAACTGCTGCGTCAGAAGGACATGCTGCTCGAGGAGTTTCAGCACCGCGTCGGCAACAGCTTGGCGATCATCGCCAGCATCATCTCGTTGAAGGCACGCTCCGTCGGCTCCGAGGAGGCGCGACGCCACCTGGACGACGCCCGCGACCGGGTCATCTCGTTCGCGAACATCCAGCAGAGTCTCCACACCTCCGCGCGCAGCGGCGTGATCGCGCTCGGACCGCATTTCGCGAGGCTCTGCCAGGCGATCTCGCAATCGATGATCGCCGACCAGCAGCGGACCAGGATCGAAACCCGCGGCGACGGCCAGGCGACGACGAGCGAAGCTGAAAGTCTCGGGCTGATCGTCACCGAGCTCGTCATCAACTCCCTCAAGCATGCCTTTCCCGAGGACACCGCGAATGGGCTGATCACCGTGATCTACGAGTCCTCCGGAGCCGGCTGGACCCTGTCCGTCTCGGATAATGGAACGGGGAAATTGCAGGTGAACGGCCGGCCGAAGGGGGGCCTGGGCACCGGCATCATCATGGCCCTGGCGAAGCAGCTCGGTGCCGAGGTCACGACCGTGGCCGGCCGGCCCGGCACGACCGTCTCGGTGCGTCACGCCGCCGTGGCGACATGCGACGACTTGACCGGAGCAAGCGTGCCGTCCGCTCCCGCGATCCGATCCAGGGCCGAATCCAGGGCAGGATCCGCGGCCGGATCGCGGACCGTCAGCCGATCGTGACGTCGTCGCCGATCAGTCCAGCATCGCCCGAACTCGTCTCCTCGCTCGACGCCGCTCCATCCGCAGGCCCCGCGGGCCGGTCCTACTGCAGCCGAACCGGCAGATTGAGCGGGCCGCGGAAGCCGAAACCGTGCCAGCGCACGCTCGCGGGATCGGGCAGCGTCATGTCGGGGAAGCGCTCGAACAGCATCGGCAGCAGGATGGCGCCGACGGTGCGCCGCGAGAGGTGCGCGCCGGCGCAATGATGCGGGCCGTTGCCGAAGGCCTGGTGGGGATTAGGGTCGCGCAGCGCGTTGTAGGTTTCGCCATCGTCGAACAGGTCCTCGTCGCGGTTTGCGGAGGCCTGGATCGTCATCACGGTGTCGCCCTTCGGGATCAGGCAGCCGCGAATCTCGGTGTCTTCCATCACGAGACGCGAGCTCGCCTGGATCGGCGCCACCCAGCGCACGCCTTCCTCGAACGCGGAGCGCCATTTGTCCTGAGCGCGGACGGCGGCGAGCTGCTCCGGATTGGTCAGCAGGCCGTAGAGGATCGTCAGCAGCGCGTCGCGCGGCTCGTTGATGCCGCCGCCGATCGCGATCTTGATGTTGGCGATGATCTGGCTCTCGGGAATCGGGTTCTTCGCGTTGACCATGAAGGAGAGCGCGGAGGAATCCGGCTCGGCGCGCACGCGCTCCATGTTGGCGCGGATGCAGCGGTCCATCTCCGCGTTGGCGATATCAGACGCGTCGAACGGCCCCGGCGTCCAGCCGAAATTGCCGGCGCCGTCGATCAGGGCCTGCGACCAGCGCTGCATGTCGGCATCGCCGGCGTCGGGAATGCCCATCACTTCAGCGAGAATGCGCGCGGCCAAGGGGCCGGCGAGGGCGGGGAAGAGATCGACGACCTCGCCGCGCGGCAGCCGGTCGAGATAATCAGCGGCGAATTTGGTGTAGAGCGGCTCCCAGACGGCTTCGATCGTCTTCGGCATCAAGGCGGGCATCATCGCCATGCGCTCGGCCCGGTGCTCGTCGTGATCCTTGCGCATCAAGGTATGCGCGAGGAAGGCGCGCTTCATCGGCGTGTTCGGATCGTCGGACGAGAACAGCGCCGCATTGTCCTTCACATATTTGGTGTCAGCCGCTTTGGTGAGGAACGTGCGGCCCACGGATTTGACCCGCAACACGGGGGCTTCGCGTCTCAGCCGCTGGTAGATCGGATAGGGATCGCGCGTCAGCTCCGCGATCGTGATGGTCTCGTCCAGGGGAGCCAAGCTCGCGGTCGGCATGGGGCGCTCCTATTGGATGCGGGCCAGCGCGTGTCTCGCCTCAAGGATAGTGGCAGGGACGGACCCGTGCAATCCTGGTCCGATGCCTTGGCAGGGACGAGCGTCTGTTCTGAACGAGCTCTGACCTCGCCAGTCGCCTATTTCGGCGGCTGGCAAGCGGCGTTCGGGCTGTGAGTTCCTAGCACCAATTCAGCCGGTCAGTCCTGCGCAGCCGGCGAGACCTCCTGCGGCTTGATCAGGAGCTCTCCCTCGCGGCGCAGGTTTCCTGCGGCGAGAAGATCCTTGAGGCTGCCCTGCAACGCCTCGCGCAACTGGGCGCTGGTCGAACCGAAGCCGAACAGCCGGGCGACCGCCTGGATCAACTGGTCTTCCTCGGCGCCGTAGTTTTGCTCCACGACCTGCACGATGGCCGCCTTGATCTCCTCCGGCGGCAGCATCTCGGGCTTGCGCAAAGACTGCGATTGCACGTCCTCGCGGCTTCGAACGACGACCGCCTGGCCCGGCACGGCGTAGAACGGGCCTCCAGCGATCTGTCCCTTCGCGACTACCGATCTCAGCGCCGTTCGCACGGCATCGCGGATGCGATTGCCGGCGCGGGCAAGGCCCCAGGCCGATCTGATCCGGACGATGATTTCCGATTCATGCACCGGCCCCTCGATGGCGACGATCTCGACGACGTGCCGCGTCATGTCGGCGAGCGGCGTCTCGTGCGGCTCAATCTCCCGACGGACGCGCAGCTTCGCCTCTTCATAGGGGGCCACCGTTGGCGCCTGTGCGAGGATCTCCAGAGGGCGCTGCTCGGTCTGCTCCGGCGCCGGCACATCGGGGTTTGCCGGAGGCTCGGGTTCAGCTCGAGCAGTCCCTTGGTCGATGTCCCGCCAATGCGCCTTCGCAGCGTCGATCGCGCGGAGGACCTTCTCGGTTTCCTCCTTGGGTCGGAGAAACCAGTCCGTCGACCAGATGCGATGCAGCACCCAGCCATGCGCTTCCAGCACGTTCTGTCGCAGGCGGTCGCGGTCCCGCGCCGAACGAGACGCATGGTATTGGGCGCCGTCGCATTCGATCCCCAGCAGGAAGCGGCCGGGCTTGTCGGGGTCGACGATAGCGAGATCGACGAAGAATCCGGCGGTGCCGATCTGGGTCTTCACGTCGTGACCAAGCGCCCGGAGCCTGGCGGCGACCTGCTCCTCGAACACCGAGTCGGGATCGCGCCCGGTCTCCTGCGCGATGCCGAGCTGCCCCGTCTGCGCGAAGGTCAGGAACGTCTTCAGCGCCGCGATGCCGCGGCCCTTGGCGCGCGACAGGTCGATGTCGTCGCCGGTGATCGAGGAGAAGACCTCGCAACGGAGCTTGGCGCGCGAGATCAGCACGTTCAGCCGGCGCTCGCCTCCGTCGGAGTTGAGGGGACCGAAGCTCATCGAGACGAAGCCTTCCTTCGTTCTCCCATAGCCTATGGAGATGAAGATGACGTCGCGTTCGTCGCCCTGGATGTTCTCGAGGTTCTTCACGAAGAACGGCTCGCTGGCACCGCGGACGAAGAACGTCTCCGTTTCCGGGGTCTCTTTACGCAAGATTTCGAGCTGATCCTGAATCGCCTGGCGCTGCGCCACCGAGAAGGTCGCGACGCCAAGGCTTCGGTCCGGCGTCTCGCGCGCATGGCGCATGACGGCCTCGGCGACGAGCCGCGCTTCCCTGGGGTTGGTCCGGCTGCTTCCACGTTCGTAGTGTGCATCGGGGTTGTAGTTGAACTTCAACCCCATTCCCGCGACGGCGTCGTACGGGCTCGGCACGATGAACAGCCGGTTGTCGTAGAACTGCTTGTTGGACACGGCGATCAGCGACTGATGCTTGCTGCGATAGTGCCAGTTCAGCATCCGATGCGAGAGGCCCTTGGCAAGGCAGAGGTCGAGAATGCTTTCCGCATCCTTGACCTGGAATGTCGGCTGATCCTCGTCGTCGTTGTCCTCGTCATCATTGCCTGTCAGCTTCGCGAAGAAGCGTGTCGGCGGCAGTTGCCGCTCGTCGCCGACGACCACCATCTGCCGGCAGCGCGCGACGGCGCCGAGCGCATCGACCGGCTCGATCTGCGAGGCCTCGTCGACGACCAGCAGATCAAAGGCGATCGCGCCGGGCTTCAGGAACTGCGCCACCGACAGCGGACTCATCAGGAAGATCGGCTTGATCTGCTGGACGACCGGGCCGGCGCGCTCCAGGAGTTGACGGATCGGCAGATGGTTGCGCTTCTTGGCAAGCTCGCCGTTCAGCACGCCGAGCGGCCCGATGCCGCCGGCGTTGCGCGGCAGCGCCGCGGCATGCTCGTGGGCGATCTGATCGCGGGCCAGTTGCATCCGCGCGACGTCGAGCTTGCGGAAGCCGTCGACCAGCCGATCGTGCGATTCGCCGTCGAAACGTTTCAGTTCAGGATGGTCAGCGAAGATCACGCTGCGCATGGCATCGTAATAGGATCGGTCGAAAGCGGCTTCGAGCGCTTCGCCCGGCAAGGAGCCGTCGAGCGTGCGATCGACCAGCGCGGCGAGACCTTGCGCGCGCGCAAGGCGGACCCGGCCCATGAACGCGATCCAGCGGGTGAGGCGCTCGGTCGCGTTCTGCCACTCCGACAAAGTCTGCGACAGCTCGTCCAGCCGGATCTGGTCGCCGGCGTCGAGTGGGATGCGGGCGGGCTCCAACTGGAGAGAGTCGATCAGCCTGCGGAGGCCGGACATCAGACTTGCGAGGCTGTGGTTGAGCTGTTCGATCGATCGCCGATCATCGGCCGACAGCGTCAGCTGCGTCAGCCGCTGGCGCGTTTCATCGCTTGCAAACGGTTTGGGGAATGCAGTCCACCAGGTCGCCAATTTGGAAAGCGCATCCCAATCCGACCGTTCCTTCTGCCACGCGGTCCCGAAGGCGGTGCTGCCGGCGGCTTCGACCTCCTCGAAGGACCGGCGAGCGGCTTGCGCCGCTATGAGGCCGTCGATCAGCAGAAGCCGCTGCTCGAGCGTTTTCGGCATCGGCACCTTCAGGTACGAGGCCAGCAGCGCCACCTGTTGGCGATAACGCGGGCTGAGCAGGCGCAGCCAGGAGTGGCCCTTCTCGGCGATGACCTTGCGGCAATTGGCGATCGGTGCATCCCAGGCGGCCTCGACGAAGGCGCTCTCGAAGGCCGTCCTCAATTTCGCGTAGCGCAGTCCCTTGTCGACGATGTCCGTGATGAGTCCGGCCTGGCTCCAGACGGCCTCGCGGAAGGCAGTCCGATCGCACTCCGGCATCGCGGCCGCGGCCTCCGCAAAGGCGAGTATCCCCGCGGCATCGGCCAAGGTGGTCGGCGGCGGGAGATCGAGCAGCGTGCCGAGGCGGGCGGCGCCTGAGGATGCGTTGCTGACAACGTCCGAAATGTCGCCCAGCGATCTCCGTAGCTCGGTCATTTCGGCTGGATCGAGCGCGTCGCGGCCGACGCCGCGCCAGGGATGCAGGTGCGGCGCGCCGTCGGCTGCAATTCGTTCGGCGAGCTCGGCGATCAGCTCACGCCGCCGCTCCAGATCCAGGGGAGACCAGGAGGGCGCGCCCTGCAACGGGTAGGGCGGCTGCGCGGAGATGTCCCCGCAGCGCACGAGGTGACCGAGCAACCTGAATGGCGTCAGCTCGCTCGGCTGGTGCGGCTGGTGCATCATGTCCGCATGCCGGTTGAGGCCGTCACGGCTGTCGCTCAGGCGCTGCACCAGGGTGGCTTCGCCGCGCGGGACCGGGACCTCAGCCGATTTGCAGCGTTTCAGCTCTTCGAGCAGAACGCGCTTGTTGGCCTTGTTGGAGTGCAGCTCCAGCGCGAGCGCGCCGAGACCGACATGCTTCAGCCGCCGGTGCACGACCTCGAGCGCCGCCATCTTCTCGGCCACGAACAGCACCGTTTTTCCCTCGGCGGCCGCTGACGCGATGATGTTGGTGATGGTCTGCGATTTGCCGGTCCCAGGCGGTCCCTTGACGACGAGGTCGCGTCCACGGACCACTTCCTCGATCACCACGGCCTGCGATGAATCGGCATCGACGACATGGTTCATCGCCACCGGCTGGATGACGGAATCGATCTTGCCGTCGTCGGCCACGATCGGCTCCGCGCCCTCGAAGCCGTCCTGAAGCAGCGCTGAGATCAGGGGATGACGATCAAGGCTGCCATCTGCGGGCCAGTTGTCAGGGTCCAGATCGCGATACATCAGGAACTTGGAGAACGAGAAGAAGCCGAGGACGATCGCGTCCGCCCTGACCTCCCACCTCTGCTTGTTGGCGACCGTCTCCGCGACGCCGGCGAGATAGGTCGCGATGTCGACGTCGTCCTCGTCGCCAAAATCCTCGATCTTGAGTCCGAACTCGGCGTCGAGCTTGGCCTGGAGCGAGAGGTTCGGCGACGGCGGCTCAGCGCGCGAGACCAGGTGAAACCGATCAGCGGCGCTGCTGCGTTCGAGGCGAACGGGCAGCAGGACGAGCGGCGCGAAGCGCTCGACGTCGGATTTGTCGTCCTCGAACCATTTCAGCAGCCCGAAGGCGAGATAAAGGATATTGACGCCCTGTTCTTCCTCGAGCGTTCGTGCGTCGTACCAGATATCCAGCAGGCGCTTCTGCAGCGCCTCCGATGACAGCCGGGTCTTGAGCCGGGTGTCCGGCTGCCGCGTCTGCGACTCCGAATCATCACCTCCCTGGTCCCCCTTGGTGGTCGGCGTGTCGGATCGCGGCGCCGGCTCGCTCAAGGGCAGGGTGCCGTCCGTCTCCGCAGACTCAGCCTTCGTCGGAAGGAACGTGAAGCGCTTGCCTTCGCCGAGAAGCTCGAAGAGCGCAGCAGAGCGCGCGCCGACGATGTCGATGGTGCGGATGGTCTTGGTCTTGAGCGGGATGTGCACGAGCCGGTTGCGCGTGCCCAGATCGAGCAGCGCGCGCCGGTCCGCCAGCAATCGGTCTCTTACGGATGTGGTTGCCACGTGCAATCCTCCTGCGATTCGAGGATTGCAACCCGAAGTCATCTCGGTCAAGCGTTCGGCACGATGGAGATCGTGCTCATTGAGCCATGCTTAATCTCCTCGGAGAATTTCATCTCCCCATGAGAAGGAGATGAAACTCGTACGCGGCCTACGCCGCCGCCTTATGCCGCGCCAGTTCCGCCTTGTAGAGCTCGAACTCCTCGGCGATGGCACGGGCGATCGACGGCCGCGCGCGGAGGCGCTCGTAGTACGCCTTCACGGCCGGCCATTTCGCGAGCTGGACCGGCGGCGTTGCCATGGTCCAATTGATCACGGTGACGAGATACGCGTCGGCGACCGTGAAATGATCGAGCAGATAGTCGCGATCCCGCAGGTGGTTCTCGAGATGATCGAGCCGCGACAGGTTCTTCTTCAGGACATGGGCCTTCATCTCCTCGGGCGCGGTCTTGTCGAGGATCGGGATGAACAGTCCCTTGTGTAGCTCGGTGCCGATGAAGCAGAGCCATTGATGCAGCCGGCTGCGGTCCATGCCGGGGCCGGTGCCGAGCTTCGCCTCGGGGAAGCGATCGGCGACATATTGCAGGATCGCGGCATTCTCGGTCAGCAGGTCGCCGTCATCGGTGCGGAGCGTCGGGACGAGCCCGAGCGGATTGACGGCGCGGAAATCGGAGCCGTCGTTGAGGACGATCTTCGTCTTCGGATCGACCTCGAGATAATTCGCCGCAGCGCCAGCTTCATACAGCGCGATGCGGGTGGCGAGCGAGCAGGCGAGCGGCGAGAAATACAGGTCCATGGACGTCTCCCTCGGGCTCCGGACCGGAGCGTTGATTGATTTTTATACTGTCTCGCATAATATAAGGCCGGTCAAGGAATTTGTTGCGAAATGGTACAAAAAAAGAAAGGGCCGCCGCAGGGCGACCTTCCCCAGAAAATGGCTGCCGCCCCGGTCGAGCCGAAGCGGCGCGGGAGGCCGCGGGCGTATGAGCCGGATGTCGCGCTCGGCAAGGCGCTCGACCTGTTCCGGTCGACCGGATTCGCCGCGACCTCGCTCGACGATCTCAGCGCCGCCACCGGCATGAACCGGCCGAGCCTCTATGGCGCGTTCGGCGACAAGCGCGAGCTCTACATCAAGAGCTATCAGCGCTACCGCGACAACGCCCGCGCCGTGATGGGCGAGATCTTCCGTCACGACTGGCCGGTGCGCGAGCAGCTGCAGAAGATCTTCGCCGCCGCACTCGACATCTATCTCTCGGGCGGGGAGGGGCCGCGCGGCTGCTTCACGGTGATGACGGCGGGCTCGGAAGCGGTCGCCGATCCCGACATCCGCGCCATGGTGCAGAACGCCCTGACCGAGCTCGACATGGCGTTTGCGCGCTGCTTCCGCCGCGCCAAGGAGAAGGGCGAGCTGCCTGCGGACGCCGACCCCGCCGTGCTGGCGCGGCTGGCGTCGGCGACGATCCACTCGATCGCGGTCCGCGCTCGCGCGCGGGCGCCGCGTCAGGAGCTGGAGGCGATCGTCGCCGGCGCAATCGATGTGATGGTCGGCAAAGGATAGCGTTTCAATATCCCCTGACGCGATCGACCAGGTTGCGCAGCGCCCCGCCGGCCTCGAAGGTCGCGATCTGCTCGGCGACGTAGCGCGAGATCGCGTCGGCGTCGGTGTCGGCTGCATTGTGCGGCGTCAGCACCACCTTCGGGTGGGTCCAGAACGGGCTGTCGGCAGGCAGCGGCTCCTGGCCGAACACGTCGAGCGAGACCGAACCAAGCGTGCCGTCGTCGAGGCAGGCGAGGATGTCGGCCTCGTTCTGCAGGCCGCCGCGCCCGGCATTGATCATGACGGGGGCGCCGAGCGGCGATGAGCGCCTGAGCTTGGCGAACATCTTGCGGTCGAGAATGCCGCGCGTATCCGGCGTCAGCGGCAGCAGCGACACCAGGATGTCGGTCCGCGCCAGGAACGCGTCGAGCTGCGCCGCGCCATGGAAGCATTCGATGCCGTCGGCCTGCTTGACGCTGCGGCTCCAGCCGGCGACCTGGAAGCCCAATCGCTTGAGCACCTCGGCTGCGTCGATCCCGAGCGTGCCCAGTCCGAGAATGCCGACGCCGATCGCGGCCGCCGGCCACTGGTATTTCGGCGCCCAGCGCTTCACGCGCTGCGACTCGCGCAGATACAGCTCCTGGCGATGATGCATCAGCACGTGCAGCACGACATATTCGGTCATTCGCGCGGTGAGATCGTCGACCGCGACGCGGACCAGGGGCACGCTGGGCAGCGTCTTGTCCGCCATCAGCGCGTCGACGCCGGCGCCGAGGTTGAAGATCACGCGCAGGTTCGGAAAGCCGGCGAGCTCGCCGGGGACCGGCTTCCAGACCGCGGCGTAATGCACCTCGGCTGGATCGAGCCCGGGATCGGGCAGCAGCACCACAGGGCGGTCGCCGCAGACATCGTCGAAACGCGCTTTCCAGCGCTGTGGCGACCAGTTGTCGGTGCCGCCATGGATCAGGAGCGCCAGCGCGCCTTTGGTCATCGGAGGGTCCTCGAGCTAATGTGACGTGTTCCACATACCAGATCGCGCGGGCACGCCAATCTCCGCCCATCAACACGGAGACAATCGTCATGCGCAAATTGCTTCTCGCCACTGCTTTGGTCGTCGCGTCTGCCTCGGTCCAGGCCCAGACCATCGATGTCGGGTCGATCCTGTCGGCCAACGGCATCTCGATCGGCAAGGGCAGTCAGCCGCAGGCCGGCGGCCAGACGCAGGACGGTATGTCCCCGAACGCGGGCAGCCAAGGTGGACAGAGCGCCGCAGGGCAAGGGCAAGGCAAGTCGCAGCGCCAGGCCGCGCGCGCCAGGCAGCCGCGCGAGAGCGCGCAGGAGACCCGGGCGCGCAACATCGCGGCCAAGTACGGCATCTCCTGGTAGGCGGCTTGTTCCTGCAGGCGGAACCCCGCGAAAATACTTCGTGGGACTGTCGGCCGGAGGCATACTCCACCGTCTTGAAGACGAAGGGAGATGCCTGCCGATGTTGTACGCGCTGCTCTGCTATCATGACGAGGATGTCGTCTGCGCCTGGAGCAAGGACCAGGATGCCGCGGTCATGGCCAAGCTTGCCGTCATCCAGGAGAAGCTCGCCAAGCAGGGGCGGCTCGGGCCGGTGGCGCGGCTGCTGCCGACCACGGCTGCGACGACGCTCCGGAAGGAGGATCCGCCGCTCGTCATCGACGGCCCCTATGCCGAGACCAAGGAGCAACTGCTCGGCTTCTATCTCGTCGACTGCGCCAATCTCGATGAGGCGCTGGAGGTCGCACGCGAGCTCGGCGAGGCCAATCCCGGCGGCTCCTACGAGATCCGTCCCGTCGGCACGTTCAGGCCGGGTGGAGCGCTGGCATGACCGATACGGCCTGGATCGATGCGGCCCTGACATCGGCACGACCCCAGGCCGTCGGCGCGCTGCTGCGCTATTTTCGCGACCTCGACACGGCGGAGGAGGCGTTCCAGAACGCCTGCCTGCGCGCCCTGAAGAGCTGGCCGCAGAACGGTCCGCCGCGCGATCCGGCGGCCTGGCTGATCATGGTCGGACGCAACGCGGCCATCGACGATGTCCGCCGGGTCCGCCGCGAGCAGCCGCTGCCGGATGACGAGGCGATCTCCGATCTCGACGACGCCGAGAGCGCGCTCGCCGAGCGGCTCGACGGCTCGCACTACCGCGACGACATCCTCCGCCTGCTGTTCATCTGCTGTCACAAGGACCTGCCGGCGACGCAGCAGATCGCGCTGGCGCTGCGGGTGGTGTCCGGCCTGACGGTGAAGCAGATCGCCCGCGCCTTCCTGGTCAGCGAGGCGGCGATGGAGCAGCGCATCACCCGCGCCAAGGCGCGCGTCGCGCAGGCGGACGTGCCGTTCGAGACGCCGGGCGCGATCGAGCGCGCCGAGCGCCTGACCGCGGTCGCGGCCATGATCTACCTGATCTTCAACGAGGGCTATTCGGCCAGCGGCGAGACCGCGGCGCTGCGCCAGCCGCTGTCCGAGGAGGCCATCCGGCTGGCGCGGCTGCTGCTGCGGCTGTTTTCGAGCGAGCCCGAAATCATGGGGCTGACGGCGCTGCTGCTGCTGCAACACGCGCGCAGCGCCGCCCGCTTCGATGCGGAGGGGACGCTGATCCTTCTCGACGAACAGGATCGCTCGCTGTGGAACCAGCCGATGATCGCGGAAGGCGTGGCCCTGATCGACAAGGCGATCCGCCACCGCCACAGCGGCCCGTACCAGATCCAGGCGGCGATCGCGGCGCTGCATTCGCGCGCCGCGCGCCCGGAGGACACCGACTGGACGCAGATCGATCTTCTCTATGGCGCGCTGGAAGTGGTGCAGCCCTCGCCGGTGGTGACGCTCAATCGCGCCGTCGCCGTCTCCAAGGTGCGCGGGGCCGAGGCGGCGCTCGATTTGATTGCGCCGCTCGAAGGGCGGCTTGCCAATTATTTCTATTTCTTCGGCGTGCGCGGCGCGCTGCTGATGCAGCTCGGGCGCAATGACGAGGCGCGGACCGCCTTCGACCGCGCCATCGCGCTGGCGCACAGCTCGGCGGAGGCCGCGCATATCCGCATGCAGCTCGATCGCCTGATGCGCGACAGCGCGACGGCTCAGGCTCGGGTCGGCCAGTGAAATACTGCCGAGATTCGATCTAAAATTCTGCACCGGGCTGTCGGCGGCACGATCCTTCATTCGTCCTGGGAGCAGCATCACGGGAAGGAGCTGCAGATGACGACGATGGAAGAGCCGGTCTCGCGCGCCGAATTGTGGGGCGGCCGCATCCTGAGCGGTCTGGTGACGCTGTTCCTGCTGTTCGACGGCGCGGTCAAGCTCATCCCTCTGCCCGTCGTCACCCAGACGCTGGATCAGATGGGCTATGGAGCAGGCGACGCCATGGCGCGGGCGCTCGGCCTCATCACGCTTCTCTGCACCGTGCTCTATATCCTGCCGCCGACATCGTTCGTCGGCGCGATCCTGCTCACCGGCTATCTCGGCGGCGCCATCGCCTCGCATGTCCGCATCGGCAGTCCGCTGTTCAGCCACGTCCTGTTCGGCCTCTATCTCGGACTCCTGCTGTGGGGTGGCTTGTGGCTGCGCGACCGCCGCCTGCGCGCGCTTCTGCCGCTGCCGCGCTGACAAATGATCTTTCAACCAAGGAGGATGACGATGATCTGTCCCTATCTGACGTTCAATGGCGATTGCGCGCAGGCGCTCAAGCACTACGGCGAGGTGCTCGGCGCCAAGGTCGACATGATGATGCGTTATGGCGAGGCGCCACCGGAGATGCCGTGTGCGCCGGAGCACAAGGACAGGATCATGCATGTCCGCTTCTCGATCGGCGGCGGCGTCCTGATGGCCTCGGATTCGCCGCCCGAATATTATCAAGGCAAGCCGCACGGAATCTCGGTCTCGCTCCAGATCGCAGACCCGGCCGAGGCGGAGCGCAAGTTCCACGCCCTGCTCGAAGGCGGTGCCGTCACCATGCCGTTCGGCAAGACCTTCTGGTCGAAGGGCTTCGGCATGGGCGTCGATCGCTTCGGCATTCCGTGGATGATCAATTCCCCGGCGGATGGCTACGAGGCGTGACGCCGCTAGCGGCACGAGGCGTACATCGCCTTGAGCTCGCGCCCGCGCAACAACAGAAGCCGCGACGTCAGGCCGCCGCGGCGCTCGATCCAGCCGCGCACCGGCGTGGGATAGGTCTGCAGCACCAGCTTGGAAGCCTCGGGTTCCGCATAAGCGCGGCCGCGCCGGTCGACCGAGCGTGCGGCGTGGAAGCCGAGGGTGGCTCGCCGCGTCACGCAGATGCGGTCCTCGGGCACGACGCTGAGCACCAGCGTGCAGGCCGACAGGCAGGGACCGTCGATGATGACACGCTCGCCGGAGGCGCGAACCTTCTCGAACAGATCGATGAACGGCCCCACCTCGCCGCCGGGCGAGGAGATGATGCGGACGTCGGCGCGCGCCAGCATCGTCGCGATTCCCCACAGGACGACCGCCAGCAGCAAGGTCAGGATGATGCGCATCCGGCTCGGCATCGTTCACGTGTTCCTGCGTTGGCCGCGCAAGGTCGGCAATCCGATTCCCGCGGCGTCGAAGCCGCCATCGACGGCCAGGATCTGTCCGGTGATATAGCTGGAGCGTTCGGAGCTGAGAAACAAGATGGCTTCGGCGAGCTCGTCCTCGAGGCCGTAACGGTTGAGCGGAATGGCATCGTGATAGTCGGCGCGGATCTCCGGCGTGTGCACGTCCTTGGCCATCGCGGTCTCCACCGGGCCCGGCGCCACCGCGTTGACGCGGATGCCGGCGGATGCGAGCTCGACCGCGAGCTGCTTGGTCAGATGCGCCAGCGCCGCCTTGCTGGTGCCGTAGGCGGAGCGCAGCGTGGAGGCGCGGACGGCGGAAATCGAGGTGATGTTGACGATGGTGCCGCCGCGCTCGCGCATCAGCGGGACCGCGGCCCGCGTGCACAGAAACGGCCCGGTCAGATTGACGTCGAGGATGCGCTGCCAGTCGGCTTCGCTGGTTTCCATGATCGGAGCGAAGCGTGCGACACCGGCATTGTTGACCAGCGCATCGAGACGGCCGAACCGGTCGGCGAGGCGCGCCAACGCATCGGCGACCATCGCGGCTTCCGCGACGTCGCAATGCAGGGCGAGCGTTCGATCGGGAGATTCGAGTGCGGTCGTGGCGTCGTCGAGCAGCTTCTTCTCGATGTCGAGCAGGGCCACACGCCAGCCCTCGTGCAGAAATCTCTTTGCTGTCGCCAGCCCGATGCCGCGCGCCGCCCCGGTGATCAGGGCGACTTTGTCGGTCTGCGTCGTCGTCGATGTTTCCGTCACGGCGGTCGACTCCTCGGGCCGGCAGCCCGGCTTTTCTCTTCGTTGAGTCCTAACATGCGCTGCGCGGATCAGCTGTGAAGGCCGTCACATCTGTCAGTGTACGTTCAATCCAGCTCCGCGCGATGCGCATAGCCAGCGAAGTTCGTGGGCGTTGTCAAACAGCCAGCGGTAGTAGCCGGTCGCATCAGCTCGCGTCATCGCGGTGGAGAAGCATCCGAGTCATGCTCGCCTTGGCCTCCCGCTCGATCGGAGGGAGCAGGGAAGACCGGGAGCTTGGCGCCCCATTGGCCCCCGTGCGGGAAAAATGCACGGGGCCGGAACCCCAGGTTCGGCTGAGGCATCCCGGCCCTCCCTGCGCGATGGTCTGACGGCCTATAACACGCTCCCCGGGGACCGGCTGTCTTGCCCCCGTTTCCGCCACAATGCGCTCACGCATCGGACACGGCATCAGCATCGGGATGCCGGGACCACACGATTTCGCCGTACGCGCCGCGTTGTTCGTCTGCGCGTCCTCATATGAGCATGATCTTGTCGGAAAGCTGTGGCGCAATACGCGTCAACATCCTCCGGTTCCGAATCATGCTCCACGCTGCAACATCGACGCTTCCACCGCGTCCTGCTCCCCACGTTCGTGACGACCGCGAAACGTCCCTCTCGATCGGGAACAGGAGGAGCATTCTTACGGGAAGGACTGGACAAGGGTAAGGGTGATCAACTTGAAAGTCTTCACGAAAAAGCTCCGTGGCGCCGGCGGTCTCGCGGCCGCGCCGCAGCCTCCAAAGGCGCATTCCCCCGTGGAATTGGACAGTCCCGCCGTCGGCTGATTTGCCCGTCGTCGGGTCGCTCTCGGACGTGTCTGGGACGAATCTGAACCGGTAGCGTAGAGTTTAAGAGTCTCGGTAGAATCGACATGGGCGATCAATTCATCAGCCGGCGAATCACTCCCGTCAGAACCACGGAGCTGCACGCTTCGTCGCACAGGCCGAATGATCTGAGGCGCGCGTGCGGCGCGTTGCTGTTGTCGTGCATTGTCCTCGGGCTCGCGGCGTCCGGCGCCGCCGGAGCGGATGGCAGCGTTGCTGCGAAACCGGCAGAGACCGAGCAGGCTGCGCACGATGTCGCGCCGCCGCAGCAGCCGCAGACGGCGGAGCCCGAGACGGTGGGGCGGCCGTCGGACGTGCCGACGCCGGCTCCGAAGGTGGCCGTGCCATCGACCGAGCCCGCGAAGCCGGTCGCGGCCGAGCGCAAGGCCGACCCGCGGAGCGACACCAAGACGACGAAGAATCTGTCGGTGCCTCAACGCGCGCTCCCGGCCGACGTTGCGCAGATGATCGGCCGCAAGATCTGGCTCAACGAGGCAGGGGGACGGCGCGACGCGATCACGTCGTGGAATGCGGGTGAAGAATTCGCCTCGCTGGGAATCGGGCATTTCATCTGGTACCCGTCCACCGCGAAGCCGCCTTATGAGGAGGGCTTTCCGGGGCTGATCGCGTTTCTGCGCAAGGGTAGGACGCCGTTGCCTGCATGGCTCGACAAGACGCCGATTCCGGCATGCCCGTGGACCAGCCGGGCCGACTTCAAGCGGAATTTCAACTCGCCGCAAATGCGGCAATTGCGGCAGTTCCTGCTCGACACGATTGCGGAGCAGACGCAGTTCCTGGTTGCGCGTGCGCAAGGCGCGATGGACAAGATCCTCGCCAACACGCCCGACAGCGCCGAACGCGAGCACATCGTCGCGCAGTATTCGCGGGTCGTGCGCGCCTCCAACGATCTCTATCCGCTGATCGACTACATCAACTTCAAGGGCGAGGGCACCAATCCGTCCGAGACGGCGGTGGACAAGGAGACGGGCCAGCGCCAGGGCTGGGGTCTCAAGCAGGTGCTGCTCAAGATGAACGGCACTACCACCGAGTCCAAGGCCGTGCTCGCCGAATATTCCGACGCGGTGCAGGTCGTGCTGCAGCAGCGGGTTCGCAATCTGCCCTCGAACCGCGTGTGGGAGGCGGGCTGGCTGCGTCGCGCGGAGACCTATCGCCGCCCGATCGCGCAGCTCGAGCAGGCCCCCGAACGCGCCCCGCGCAAATCATCGCGCTACAGGGCCGACAACACGCGGTTCTGATACGGGAAGCGGCGCGCACGATCCGTGCGCGTTGCGAGGCGCGCGATCACCTGCCGCCTGCCTCGGCCTTCTTGGCAGCGACGACCTTCTGGTAAGCCGCCTGCAGCCGCTCGCCGACGCTCGGTCCAGCCTTCCTGCGCCGTTTCGCGCCGAGATGGGTCTCGCGCAGCTCGTCCATGAATTCGGCCCACATTTTCGGGCCGCCTTCCATCAACAGCTTGGCGCGGATGCCGAGCTCCTCCGAGACGGGGAGATATTTGTAACCCCAGCCCGCCATCTGCGCGAGGATCGGCAACAGCTCGATGCCCTGCTCGGTCAGGGAATAGATGCCCTTCTGCTTGTGGCTCGGATCGTCCTCACGGCTGATGATGCCGGCCGCGAGCAGTGTCTTCAGCCGGTCGGCGAGAATGTTCGAGGAGATGCCTTCCTCCGAGCCGCCGAGCAGCTCGCGATAGTGCCGGCGATTTCCGAACATCATGTCGCGGATGATCAAGAGGCTCCATTTGTCTCCCACCACTTCGAGCGACAGGTTGATCGGGCAGCCGGAGCGCTGGGGGTCGGACATCGAAGTCTCGTGAGCAGGGATCGCGTATAAACCGCTTGCAATATTGCACCGGTCTGGGCATTCTCCAACTGCTTGCAAAATGAAAGCAGTCAGGGAGAGGCCGTCGATGGCGAGACTGGTGATGTGGAACATGATGACGCTGGACGGTATGGTTGCGGGCCCGAACGGCGACATCTCCTGGCACGAGGACGTGTGGGGCCCGGAGCTGGAGCAGATCTCCGAGACGCAACTGCACGAGGCGGGCGTACTGCTGTTCGGCCGGGTGACCTACGATCTGATGGCCGGCTATTGGCCGACCGAGAAGGGCGTGATCGCCGACTTCATGAACAGCATCCCCAAATATGTCGCCTCCCGCACGCTGTCTCGCCTGGCATGGTCAAACGCGCATCTGCTGGGTCCGCAGCTCGCGGCCGAGGTCGACAAGCTCAAGCAAGAGAATGCCAAAGACCTGTTCCTGTTCGGCAGTGCGGACCTCGCGTCGACGCTCGTCGCGCACGATCTGATCGATGAGTTTCGTATCGCGATCAATCCGCGCGTGCTCGGCGCCGGACGGCCACTGTTCAAGCCGGGTCAGGCCGTGAAGCTCCGCCTGATCGACAGCCGGGCGCTGTCCAACGGCGTTGTCATCGCGCGCTATGCCCCCGTTCGGGACGTGTGAGTCCAGATCTCGCGGGCGCGCTCCGTGTCCCGGGGGAGTGCAGGTCTATAAACCACACCGCCGGTGCGTCTAGCCCCTCACCTCAACCCTCTCCCCGTGAAGAACGGGGCGAGGGAGCGCACCATCCCTGCGGCCGCGCGTTCGGGACCAAACAACTTGTTCTCACTCAACTCATCAGGAGCGTAGGATGTCGCTGACCCTCTACTATCATCCGCTGTCGTCGTTCTGCTGGAAGGTGCTGATCGCGCTGTATGAGAACGACGTTTCGTTCACGCCGAAGCTGATCAATCTCGGTGACGCGGATGAGCGCGCGGCGTTCTTGAAGCTTTGGCCGGTCGGTAAATTTCCCGTGCTGCGCGACGAGCAGCGCACGATTCCGGAATCGAGCATCATCATCGAATATCTCGACCAGCACTATGCGGGCAGGACGCGCTTCATTCCCGATGATCCCGATCTCGCTTTGCGGACACGTCTGCGCGATCGCTTTCTCGACCTCTATCTGCACATGCCGACGCAGACCGTCGTGTTCGACCGGCTGCGGCCGGCCGATGCCCGCGATCCGCTCGGCGTCGCCGACGCTCGAAGCCGGCTGCGCACGTCCTGCGCCATGCTCGAGGCCGAGCTGCCGCCGCGTGGCTGGGCGATGGGCGACGTGTTCACCCTGGCCGATTGCGCGGCCCTGCCGGCGCTGTTCTACGCCGACAGAGTGGAGCCGCTGGGTGATGGGCTGCCTGGCGTCACAGCCTATCTCGACCGGCTCAAGGCGCGGCCATCCGTGGCGCGGGTGCTCGCAGAGGCCGAGCCTTATTTCCACATGTTCCCGCAGGAGCCGGGCTGAATCGGGAACCCGGCCAAAATAATTGCGGGAGCGTGTCGGCGGCACCAGGGCCGGATCGTCCTACTGATGAGGGCAGGGCAGTCCTGCCGGACAGCATCAGGGGAGAGGCGCCATGCGGTTCATGGTGATCGTGAAGGCGACCAGGGACACGGAAGCCGGAATCCTGCCGACGACCGAGGAGTTCGCGGCGATGGGCCGGTTCAACGAGGAATTGGTCAAGGCCGGCATGATGGAAGCTGGCGAGGGCCTGCATCCGACCGCGAAGGGGGCGCGCATCGACTTCTCGAACGGGACGTCGAGCGTCGCGCGCGGTCCGTTCGATCTCTCCCGCGATCTCGCGGCGGGCTTCTGGATGATCAAGGCCGGCTCGCTCGATGAGGTGATCGAGCATATGAAGCGGGCGCCGTTCCCGAGCGGCCAGATCGAGATCCGCCAGGTCTATGCCGCGGAGGATTTCGGCGAGACGTTCACGCCCGAATTGCGTGAGCGGGTCGAACGGCTGCGTGCGCAGGCCGCCAAGAGCTGAACCGACCCTGATCAGGAGAGGAGGAACGCCATGCGATTCATGATGCTGATGATCCCGCTCGGCTATGAGAGCGCGCCGCCGGACGTGCAGCTCGATCCCGAGCGCGTCAAAGCGATGATGCGCTACAACGAGGCCCTGAAGGACGCCGGCGTGCTGATCACGCTGGAGGGCTTGCATCCGCTGTCGATGGGGGCGCGGGTCTCGTTCGCGGGCGGCACGCCTGTGGTGACCGACGGCCCGTTCGCGGAGGCCAAGGAGGTGCTCGGCGGCTATTGGATGATCGAGGTCGCCTCGCGCGACGAGGCGATCGCCTGGGCCAGGCAGTGCCCGGCCTCGGACAACGAGATCATCGAGATTCGCCAGGTCCAGGAGATGGCCGACTTTTCCGAGGAGGTGCAGCAGGCCGCGGCCGGTTTCGCCGAGCTGCCGCATGCCGGCCGTGTCTGATCGATCCGTTTCACAGCAGGAGAGGGAAGTGCAATGAGCGACAACAGCAACACCTATCTCGCCGTCTTTCTCGGCAGCAAGACCAGTCCGGCCTGGAAAGCCTGGGAGGCGCTGTCCGAAACGGAGCGCAATGCCAGGGGGCAGCAGGGCATGGCGGCCTGGCATGCCTGGGCGGATCAATACAAGGACGCGATTGTCGCGATGGGCGGGCCGCTCGGCAAGACCAAGCGGGTCGACAAGGGCGGCGTCAACGACATCGCCAACGAGATGGGCGCGTTCACCGTGGTCCGCGCCGCGTCGCACGAGGATGCTGCGAAGATGTTCGTCAACCATCCGCATTTTGCGATCTTCCCGGGCGAGCGGGTCGAGATCATGCCGGTGCTGCCGATTCCGGGCGGTTAGTTGAGCGGCCTGCAGGGCGGAACGTCGGCTGAGGTGAACATCGCGCTTGCTGCGGCGCCCGGCGTTTGTGCCGGGCGCGCTGATCTCGCGGCGACTTCGGTGCCAACCTGTCCCTTGCGCGACCCTCCAGGCGAGGGTGGCGCCTGTTTCGCTGGGGGCTTAACGGGACGACGGGACGGACCCCTCGCGCACATCGGCGGCTGACCCCGCCCAAAAGTCGCTGGCTTCCTTTGACCCGGCTCATGTAAAAGTCTTTTACATGAGCTGGCGCAAGGAAGAGCGCCGCGCCGAGCGCGGCTATCATCACGGTAACCTCAAGGAGGCGCTGCTGCAGGCGGCGCTCGACCTGATCGCGCAGAAGGGGGCTGCCGGCTTCACCTTTGCCGATGCGGCCCGCATGGCCGGCGTCAGCCCGGCCGCGCCCTATCGCCACTTCCGCGACCGCGACGAACTGCTGTCGAGCATCGCCCAGCGCGGCTTCGAGCAGTTCGAGGCGCAGCTCTCGGCGGCGTGGGACGACGGCCGGCCCGACACCGTCACGGCGTTCGAGCGCGTCGGCAAGGCGTATCTCGCATTCGCCCGTTCGGAGCCTGCGTTCTATTCGGCGATGTTCGAATCCGGTGTGCCGGCGGACTCCACCGCGGGCCTGCTGGCGGCGGGCGAGCGCGCTTTCGGCGTCATCCGGGCTGCGGCGGAGCGACTGGCGGCGCTGGCGCCGCCCGGGGTGCCGCGGCCGCCGGCCCTGATGATGGCGCTGCACATCTGGTCGATGGCGCATGGCATCGCCTCGCTGTTCGCGCGTGGCGACGCCGCCCGCCGCAAGCTGCCGATGTCGCCGGAAGAGCTGCTGGAGGCCGAGGTGCTGATCTATCTGCGCGGGCTCGGCTTCCCGACCGACCGCCGGCCTGCGCCGTCCTCCGTTGCCGAGCCGCCGCCGCTGCCGGACGATGACAAGCCGGCAGGGCCCTGGGGCCGCCCGAAATAAGGTTCAAAGAACGCCGAAAAATAATTCGAGCGACGCGTCAGGCGGTCGCCTTGACAAAATCCCGGGTTGAGCTAGCTATGTAAATGTTATTTACATTCACACGGCATGGCGCCGCGAATGGAGAGGGAGATGGCCTACACCGCAGATGTCAATCGTTGGCGCGGTTCGGAGGAGGAGCAGAGGTACCGGCCCCGCATGATGGAGTCGCCCTGGCATCCCGGCTGGATCGCCGTGACCGTGCTCGGCTTCATCATCTGGTGGCCGATCGGACTTGCCCTTCTCTTTTTTACACTCGGGAGCAGAAAGATGGCGTGCTGGAACGGCGGTGATCGCTGGTCGAACAAGATGGAGCGGATGCAGTGGAAGATGGACCGCATGCGCGACAAGATGGAGCGCCGCGGCTTCGGCTTCGGGTTCTCGCAGCCGGCTTCGAGCGGCAACCGCGCCTTCGATGAGTACCGCATGGAGACCCTGCGGCGGCTCGAGGAGGAGCAGCAGGAGTTCCGCGACTTCCTGACCCGGCTGCGCCACGCCAAGGACAAGGAGGAGTTCGACGCGTTCATGGCCCAGCACAAGCCGCGTCCGACCCCGCCGAACGACCAGCCGCAAAGCTGATCGCCTCTCACCTGACGGCGCAGGGCTTTCAGCCCCCGCCCTGACGGCATAAGACGCCCGCTTGCGGTTCCCCGCCGGCGGGCGTTTTGCGTTTCGGGGTACCGCCCGCCTGCGGCGGCTGGCCGCTGCCCGCTGGCGGCCAAAATGGTCAAGCTGCTGATCACAAAGGCTCTATCTGGCTGGTCCGGTTGGACCTTTGACCTCGGCAATACTCCGCGGTAACCCCGCCTTAACCCCGGAGGGGGTTTGGTTAAGGGGCGCTTACGCGCGCCAAGAGCCCTTGTTTTGACACGTTGGCAGAGGAAGCAGGCCGCTTATGGCTTCGGCGGGCCTCTTAAAGCGATCAGTTCAGGGTTTTCTCGCGCAGGCGCTTTCCGCCGCGACGGCATCCGGCATGGAACGGCGGCTGCATGGTCCCGGGCGTCCCGGGATGATTGGTTGAGAGGATACTGCAGATGTCTGTCGATAGCGGCGGCCTGTCCCTGATCGATCTGTTCGGCAATGCCGGCTGGGTGGTTCGGATCATCATGCTCGGCCTGATCTCCTGCTCGATCTGGGTCTGGGCGATTGCGATCGACAAGATGTTCCTGTTTTCCAGGACCCGCCGCTCGATGGATCGGTTCGAGCAGGCCTTCTGGTCCGGGGAATCGATCGAGGAATTGTACCGGGTGCTGTCGGCGAAGCCGACGCAGTCGATGGCGGCGTGTTTCGTGGCGGCGATGCGGGAATGGAAACGCTCGTTCGAGGGCCATGCGCGCTCCTTCGCCGGGCTGCAGATGCGCATCGAGAAGGTGATGAACGTGTCGATCGCGCGCGAGGTCGAGCGGCTGGAACGCCGTCTCCTGGTGCTCGCCACGGTCGGCTCCGCCGGCCCGTTCGTCGGCCTGTTCGGCACGGTCTGGGGCATCATGACCAGCTTCCAGGCGATCGCGGCTTCGAAGAACACCTCTCTGGCGGTGGTCGCGCCGGGCATCGCGGAGGCGCTGTTCGCTACCGCCATCGGCCTGATAGCGGCCATCCCGGCGACGATTTTCTACAACAAGTTCTCTTCGGAGGTGAACCGGCAGGCGCAGCGGTTGGAAGGCTTCGCAGATGAATTTTCAGCCATCTTGTCCCGTCAGATCGACGAGCGGGGATGAGGGCAGGTATAGTGGCATTCGGATCGTGAGTACCACAGCATGGGCATGAGCATGGGCAGCGCGTCCGGTGGCGGTGGTCGCCGCGGTCGGCGCAAGGCGGCCGTGATGGCGGAGATCAACGTCACGCCGATGGTCGACGTCATGCTGGTGCTGCTGATCATCTTCATGGTCGCGGCGCCGCTGCTCACCGTCAACATCCAGGTCGACCTGCCCCAGGCGCAAGGCGGCTCGGCCTCGACGGCCGACGCCAAGCCGCCGCTCGAGGTCACCGTCAAGAAGACCGGCGGCGGCTGCGCGTCGAAGGTGGACGTGTATCTCGGCGACTCGCCGATCGCGATCAACGAGCTTGGGCCGAAGATCAAGGCGATGAAGGAAGCGGGCGCCGGTGGCGCCGACAACGTCGTCAAGATCCGCGGCGACCGCGACGCCTGCTACTCCGACATGATGAAGGTGCTGGGCCTGGCGCGCGACGCCGGCTATCGCGCCAGCATCGTCGTGCTGCCGGATCAGGGCTCATGACGTCAGCAGACCTCATCCGGTTCGTTCGCACGCGCAAGGGGACGGTGCTGTCCGTCGCCCTGCACGTGCTCGTGCTGTGCTGGGGCCTGTTCAGCTTCTCCGCGCGCTCGATGGTGGTGCCGGCGGAGGACCTGGTGCCCGTCGACGTGATCTCGGAGGACAACTCGTCCAAGGCCAAGGCCGGCGCGCTGACGGGCAAGAAGGAATCCCAGAAGCTGCTGGCCGACAAGATCGGCGAGAAGAAGCCGACCGAGGACATCGTCGGCAAGGTTGACACCAAGCAGGTCACCGAGACCGACGCCGCGCCGACGCCGCAGCCCAAGCCGGAGAAGCCGGTCGAGAAGAAGCCCGACCCGCCGAAGCCGGTCGAGAAGCAGCCGGATACGCCCAAGCCCGTGGCCGAAAAGAAGCCGGAGCCGCCGAAGCCCGCGCCGGCCGACAAGCCGAAGCCGGAAGAGAAGAAGCCCGATCCGTTCAATCCGGACCAGATCGCCAGCGTGCTCAACAAGGACAAGGCGAAGCAGCCGCCGAAGCCGCAGGCCGCCGCCGCGCCGCCGGAGCCGCCCAAGCACAAGAGCGAGCGCAAATACGACTCTGAGAAGATCGCGAGCCTGATCAATCAGAAGGACCCGACGCGGCAGGCTGCCACGGGGGCGGAGCTCAACGCCAATGCCGCGCTGGGCGCAACGCAGGGAACGGCTGAGAGCAACGTCGCGAGCTGGCAGATCGCATTCCAGCAGGCGGTCGGCCGCTGCTTCAATCTTCCCTACACCGGCGTCGATGAAGACAAGATCGAGGTCGATATCGACATCCAGCTGCGTCCGGATGGATCGCTGGCCGCCGTGCCGGCCGTCGTTGGGACGCGAGGACCGTCGCGGGTCAGCGTAGCCATGGCGGAGAATGCCAAGCGCGCGGTGGAGAATTGCCAGCCCTATTCGTTCCTGCCGAAGAACCGGTACAATGAGTGGAAGCTCGTACCGACGACATTCAATCTCAAAATGATGAATTCGATGCGAGGCCGAACTTGACGACACCTCCGAAGCGCACGACCGGATTTTTCACGCGGCGCCAGCTGTTGCTGACCGGAGGCGCCGCGATGGCAGCGCTGGGCGCTGGGCCCGCGCTCGCCCAGCAAAAACGCCTGGAGATCATCCCGAGCGGCGAGTTCAAGCCGATCCCGATCGCCGTTCCGCCCTTCGTGCCCGGCGGGGCAGGGGATGCCGATGTCGGCAATGGCGTTGCGCAGGTGATCACCAACAATCTGAAGCGCAGCGGGCTGTTCGTGCCGGTCGACCCGGCTGCGTTTCCCGAGCGCATCAGCAATTTCGAGGCGCCGCCGCAATTCGCGAGCTGGCGTCCGCTCGACCTGCGCGGGCTGGTGACGGGCCGCGCGACGCGGCAGCCGGACGGGCGCCTGAAGGCTGAGTTTCGGCTGTGGGACCCGAACTCGGGCCAGCAGCTCACCGGCCAGCAATATGTGACGGCGCCGGAATATTGGCGGCGCATCGCGCATATCATCTCGGACCAGATCTACACGCAGATGACCGGCGAGAAGGGCTATTTCGACAGCCGCGTCGTGTTCGTCGACGAGAGCGGCCCGTCGGATCGCCGCGTCAAGCGGCTCGCGCTGATGGACCAGGACGGCGCCAACGTCCGCTATCTCACCCGTGGCGCCGACCTCGTGCTGACGCCGCGGTTCTCGCCGTCAAGCCAGGAAATCACCTACATGGAGTTCGGGCAGGGCGACCCGAAGGTCTATCTGTTCAACATCGAGACCGGCCAGCGCGAGATCGTCGGCAACTTCCCCGGCATGTCGTTCTCGCCGCGCTTCTCGCCGGACGGCCAGCGCATCATCCTGAGCCTGCAGCAGGGCGGCAACTCCAACCTGTTCGTGATGGACCTGCGCTCGCGCACGACCACGCGGCTCACCGACACGCCGGCGATCGATACCTCGCCGTGCTACTCGCCGGACGGCAGCCAGATCTGCTTCGAGTCCGATCGCGGCGGCAAGCCGCAGATCTACGTGATGTCCTCCAGTGGCGGGGCAGCGCAGCGCATCTCGTTCGGCGAGGGCAGCTACTCGACGCCGGTGTGGTCGCCGCGCGGCGACTTCATCGCCTTCACCAAGCAGGGCGGCGGCCAGTTCGCGATCGGCATCATGAAGACGGACGGCTCGGGCGAGCGCATCCTCACCGCC
This sequence comes from Bradyrhizobium sp. SZCCHNR1098, assembly GCF_032489375.1. NCBI lineage: Bacteria > Pseudomonadati > Pseudomonadota > Alphaproteobacteria > Hyphomicrobiales > Nitrobacteraceae > Bradyrhizobium > Bradyrhizobium sp. SZCCHNR1098. The sequence continues at coordinate 394,179 of NZ_JAUEXY010000005.1, read as the reverse complement.
GGCTTCCACAACGAAGGGCCGACCTTCTCGCCCAACGGCCGCGTGCTGATGTTCTTCCGTGACCCCGGCGGCACCGCCGGTCCGTCGCTGTATTCGATCGACGTCTCCGGCCGCTTCGAGCAGAAGGTGCCGACGCCGGGCTTCGCCTCGGATCCGGCCTGGTCGCCGCTGCTGTCGTGACGGTGAGCGAGGCTCTGGGCCCGCTCACGTCGTGGTGGACGCGATTTTTCGAGTCGCGCGAGGCGTGTTCTGTGGAAAGGTGGAACTATTAGTTGTAGTAGCCGGGTAGTGTTTGCCTAGTTCTCTGAATTTTCGAGCGAATTCGCGCATTTCGCGAGCGCGGAAACGCTCCGCTAACGATGTTCCCTCAGAAAGACTTCACCTGCGAGCGGTAATGTTTGTGCACCGAACAGGACGCGTGCGCACGAATGCAGCTTGCCACTCAGAATGGAGAAGACGATCGAAAGTTGTCGCCTGCGATCCAGGCGGCTCTCGTCGACTCCCTCTTCCAGGATCCCGGCCCGATGTTCGCCGGCGCACTCTGCGCCGCCGTTGCCGCCGTCATGACCGCGATCAAGAGCGGCGACGTCAATCTGTGGCCGTGTGCCGCGATGCTGATCATCGCAGGGGCGTTCCGTTCGCTCGACATGCGCTACTATCGGAGCCTCTGCGACAACGGTCGCCTCACGCAGGAGGCGGTCGAGCGCTGGGAGGTTCGCTACCAGATCGGCGCCATGATCTATGCGCTGGTGCTCGGCGTGTGGTGCGTAGTCGCCCTTGTCGACAACAGCGACCCGGTGGTGCACCTGATCGCGATCACGGTGACGCTCTGCTACATGTCGGCGGGCGCCGGCCGGACCTACGGGCGGCCTTGGATATTCCATGTCCAGATCCTGCTCGCCTGCGGACCGCTTGCAGTGGCTCTCGCGATCCACGGCAGCCCTTATTACCTGGGCATGGCGGCGTTCTGCGTCCTGTTCTTCGTGTCGCTGAAACATATCTCGACCAATCTGCAGAGGATCTTCGTCCAGGCCTTCGTGGCGCGCGAAAGCGAGGCTGCGCTGGCCAAGCAGTTCGATACGGCCCTGAACAACATGCCGCACGGCCTGTGCATGTTCCGCTCCGACGGGCGTCTGGCCGTGATGAACCACCGCTTCGGCCACATGATGAGCCTGCCGGATGACATCCTGCAGCGTGGCGGCAAGGCGGCCGACATCATCAACGCCTGCGTGATCGCAGGCTCGATCTCCGCTTCGAGCGGCCGGCTGATCCTGGCCGAGATCGAGCACACCAAGACCCATAACGTCATTACCAGCGATCCCGACGTCGCGCGCGACCGGTCGCTGTCCTGGACCTTCCAGCCGATGGCCGACGGCGGCGCCGTGGTCCTGCTCGAGGACATCACCGAGCGCCGGCATGCGGAGGCGCGCATCTCGCATCTGGCGCGCTATGACGAGCTCACGACCTTGCCGAACCGCGTCAGCTTCCGCGACGAGATCGAACGGCTGCTCAGGATTCCGCAGCGGCACGGCGAATTGTCCGCGCTGCTGTTCGTCGATCTCGACCGCTTCAAGCAGGTCAACGACACGCTCGGCCACCCCTGCGGCGATCAACTGCTCTGCGCGGTCTCCGAGCGGCTGCGCGACATGCTGCGTCCGGAAGACTTCGTCGCGCGCTTCGGCGGCGACGAGTTCGTGGTGTTCCAGCGCAACATCCGCTCCAACGATGACGCGGCCATGCTGGCGCGCCGGATCGTCGACCAGCTCAGCGAGCGCTACAAGATCGACAATCATCTGGTCGAGATCGGCGCCAGCGTCGGCATCGCCATGACTGGGCCGGGGATCAGCGCCGACACGCTACTGAAGAACGCCGACATGGCGCTGTACCGCGCCAAGGCCGAGGGACGGGGCACCTTCTGCTTCTTCCGCGACGAACTCGCCCAGACGGTCGAGGCGCGCCGCATCCTCGAGCTCGATCTGCGCAAGGCGCTGGCGAACGAGGAGTTCGAGCTGTTCTATCAGCCGCTGGTCAATCTGAAGTCCGGCAAGATCTCGACCTGCGAGGCGCTGCTGCGCTGGAATCACCCGGTGCGCGGCACGGTCTCGCCGGTCGACATCATTCCCGTCGCCGAGGACATGGGCCTGATCGTCGATCTCGGCCGCTGGATCCTGCGCAAGGCCTGCCTGGAATGCATGAAATGGCCGGATGCGGTCAGCGTCGCCGTCAACTTCTCGCCGCAGCAGTTCCATCAGCGCGACGTGCTCAGTGAGGTCCGCTACGCGCTCGAAGTGTCCGGGCTGCCGCCGCATCGGCTCGAAATCGAGATCACCGAATCCTCGCTGTTGCGCAACACCCAGCTCACGCACGATGTGCTGTCGCAACTGCACATGCTCGGGGTCCGTATTTCGCTCGACGATTTCGGCACCGGCTATTCGAGCCTCAGCTATTTGCACAACTTCCCGTTGGAGAAGGTCAAGATCGATCGCTCTTTCCTCGAAGGCATCGACAGCGATCGGCCGCTGACCCTGTTGCGCGGTGTCGCAAGATTGTCCGCCGATCTCGGCATGTCGGTGGTGGTGGAGGGCATCGAGACCAACGAGCAGCTCGAACTGGTCAGCGCCGACGGCACGGTCACCGAGGCGCAGGGCTATCTGTTCAGCCGGCCCGTCCCCGCAATCCGCATCCGACAGCTCCTGAATGCCTCGCATGGGCGCCGTTCCAGCGACGGGGCGATCGCGGCCGCCGGCGGGACACGTTCGATCGCTTGATCGCCCGACCTCCGCCTTGATGCGGACGTGCCGCGAAGATCGACCGGCGCTGGAGGCGAGCTCTGTGCGTAGCATCCCGCCGGTCCTCTCTACGAGCGTGGCTCGCACGTGAATGGCGATGTGACAACCCCACGTCGCACCATTCGGAAACATTGCACGCGTCTACCAAGCGAATCCGTTTCGATTTGACACGCAAGTGATCCGAAGCAATCCGTCCGGTGCAGCGTCCAATCCCGTAAGTCACGGTTGCGCCTCCGGGATTCTGCGAGCCGTTAACTTTGTACCGCCGAAAGCTTTGCGTCGGCATTAACCCGCTGTTAAGCTCATACTGCTCGTAGGAGTTGTGTGAGAAGGGGTTGCGGATGAAGTCGGCGGCTAGAGTAAGTGCCGTTGCTGAACAGAAGTCGGATGTGCTGGAGAACGTGGACTATCGACTGGCGCTGACTGTTGAGGACAAGGACGAGATCTATCGGCTGCGCTACCGCGCCTATCTGCGTGAAGGCGCCATCCTGCCGTCGCCCAGCGAACGCGTCACCGACGAATATGACGATCTTCCCAACAGCTTCATCTTCGGCGTCTACGTCAATGGCGAGCTCTACAGCTCGATCCGCATCAGCGTGGTGAACTCGCAATGGCGCCGATCGTTGTCCTCGGACATGTTCGCCGACTTGCTGCATCCCGAACTTGATCGCGGGAAGGTCATCATCGACCCGACACGGTTCGTTGCCGACCATGAGAAGGCGCGGCTGTTTCCGGCGCTTCCCTATGTGACGGTCCGGCTCGGCTACGTCGCCTGCGCCCACTTCAATGCGGACATCGGTCTCGCCAACGTCCGCCCCGAGCATCGCGCCTTCTACAAGAAGGTGTTCCTGCAGGAACCATGGGGTGAGCCGCGGCTCTACTCCGGCCTCACCAAGCCGGTCGGCCTGGTGGCGGCGCATTACCCTTCGATCCGCGATCGCGTGTTCCAGCGCTTTCCGTTCATGCGCTCGAGCGCGTTCGAACGGCGGATGCTGTTCGATCGTCCCGCGCCGGACGCCTTCACTGATTCGTTCAGGATTCAGGCGGTCGCGAAGGCCGGCTGATCATCGGCCGATATCGGGGCCAGTTCGGCCGTCTGGCCGGTTCACACCGTGGCCTTGATGCAAAATTCAGCGAAAAAGCGCCCTGCTGCAGGCGTCGCGCCGCTTGCCTTCACCCTGGCGCCACATTTACAACCCATTAACCATCGCGGTCGCTTTTCGGGTTTCGTTAGCATTTGACGGGGTTCGGCAAGACCCCATCAAGGTTGACGGAACGTTCGCTTAACCATCGCCCTGTAGACCGGATGGCAGTCTAAGAACGTGAGCGTGGAGGCTCCGGGAATGAAATATCAGATGCGTATCCTCCAGGGATTGAAGTTGGCCGCCGTGCTGGCCGTGGCGCTGTCGATGGGCGCCTGCGCCAACAAGAATCTCACCGGGGCCGACGGGGCGATGGCCAGCGCTGCGACTCCAGGCAGCCAGCAGGACTTCGTCGTGAATGTCGGCGATCGCGTCTTCTTTGAGAGCGATCAGACCGATCTCACGCCGCAGGCGATCGCGACCTTGGAGAAGCAGGCGCAGTGGCTGCAGAGCTATCCGCGCTACTCCTTCACGATCGAGGGCCATGCCGACGAGCGCGGCACCCGCGAGTACAACATCGCGCTGGGCGCGCGGCGCGCGCAGTCGGTCCGCAACTTCCTGGTGTCGCGCGGCATCGACCAGGGCCGCATGCGCACGATCTCCTACGGCAAGGAGCGGCCGGTGGCGGTTTGTAACGATATCTCGTGCTGGTCGCAGAACCGTCGTGCGGTGACGGTCCTGAACGCCAGTTCATAAAGCTGAACGAATCCGTTGCTGATGAAGCCGGCGTCGCCCATCGACGCCGGCTTCATTGTTTGTGATCGGCGGGTCTTGTCCAAGCTTGGTCTTGTCTTCGCTTGAACGTCATTTGTCTCTATCGCATTTCTGCTTTACAGCCTCGCTCACAGGCTTGTTTTCAATGTCTCGCCGATCCGGTCGTCAGGGCAGCATGTCATTCATGTTTCTTCCACGGAGCGCCGCCGCGATCCTCGCAGCGCTCGTCGTTTTCTCGTGCCAGGCATTTTCGTCGCGGGCGCTCGCCCAGACCGACGATGATCCCGAGATCCGGATTCAGCGGCTCGAAAACCAGCTCCGGCAACTGACCGGTCAGAACGAGGAGCTGCAATATCGCAATCGCCAGCTCGAGGAGCGGCTGCGGCAACTGCAGAGCGCAGCGCCCGGCGGCGCCCCCGCGGCGCAGCCGAGCGCGGCCGCGCCGGCGCAGGCCAATCCCGCCTACGGCCAGCCTCCACAGCCCGCCTACGGGCAGCAGCAATATGGCCAGCAGCAGTACGGCCAGCCGCAACAGGCCTCTCCCCAGCAGCAGCCGGGCTATGCGCAGCCGCAGGCCGGCGCGCCGGTGCAAATCGTCCAGGAGCCCGCGGCCCCTGGCCGGGGCCGCCGCGGCGATGCGTTCGATCCGAGCCAGAATCCGACGGCTCCCGGCGCCCCGCAAGCGCTCGGCGGCGGCCAGTTGCCGATCCAGCCGGGTGGCGGCCAGCCCGCCGGCCGTCCCGCCGGCGATCCCACGACTCTCGCCAACACGGGCGGTCGCTATCCCCAGGGTGCGCCGCCGGCCGCCGCTCCGGGCGCAGGTGGACTGGAGACCGCGCCGCCGCGGCAGACGCCGCGCGACGAATACGACCTCGGCATCGGCTACATGCAGCGCCGCGACTACGCGCTGGCCGAGCAGACGATGCGCAACTTCACCCAGAAATATCCGAACGATCCGATGGTCGGCGACGCGCAATATTGGCTCGGCGAGAGCTTCTACCAGCGTCAGCAATATCGCGATGCCGCCGAGGTCTTCCTCGCCGTGACGACGAAATACGAGAAGTCGGGCAAGGCGGCGGATGCGCTGCTCCGGCTCGGCCAGTCGCTGGCCGCGCTGAAGGAGAAGGAGGCGGCCTGCGCCGCGTTCGGCGAAGTGACGCGCAAATATCCGCGCGCGTCGGCGGGCGTGAAGGCGACGGTCGATCGCGAGCAGAAGCGGGTGAAGTGCTGAACGTCCCCGGGCGAGGGTAGGCCTCTCGCTTACGACCGACGGGGCGGGTAGGCTGCGGCGCCATGTCGAAGGCCGGTTCCGAAGATGATCTTGCGATCTCCGCCGCCGAAGCGGAGCGCCTGTTCGCGCCGCTTTCGGCGGCGCCCGTGCTGGTGCTCGCCGTATCGGGCGGTCCGGATTCGATGGCTCTGATGTGGCTCGCGGCGCGGTGGCGCGCGGGGCTTGCGCAGGGGCCGCGCCTTGTGGCTGTGACGGTCGACCATGCTCTGCGGCGCGACTCCGCCCGTGAAGCCCGCATGGTGAAGGAGACCGCGCGGCGGCTCGCAATTCCACATCGGACCTTGCGCTGGAACGATGAGAAGCCGGACACCGGGATTCCCGAAGCGGCGCGCCTGGCAAGATACCGCCTGCTGGCGCGCGCGGCGCGGCAGGCGGGCGCCGGACACGTCGTCACCGCCCACACCCGTGACGACCAGGCCGAGACCGTGCTGATGCGGCTCTTGCGTGGCAGCGGCATTGCGGGGCTCGCGGCGATGGCACCGCTCAGCGAGCGGGAAGGGCTGTTGCTGGCGCGGCCTCTGCTCGACGTTGCCAAGGCCAGGCTGGTGGCGACGCTGCGCTCGGCCGGGATCCCCTTCGCAGATGATCCGACCAATCAAGATCCCGCCTTCACCCGGCCGCGGCTGCGCGCTCTGATGCCGGCTCTGGCCGCCGAGGGCGGTGATGCCCGGACGCTGGCGACGCTGGCCGACCGGCTCGGACGGGCCAATGCCGCGATCGAATTGATGGCGGATGGCGCCGAACGCTATCTCGCATTGCGAGCGGCCGGCACCGGGCCCGGACAGGCGGATCACGGCGAGACCTTCGAGGCGCGCGCCTTTGTCGCACTCCCGGCAGAAATCAAACTGAGGCTGCTGATGCGCGCCATCAATCGCATTGGCACTGAAGGTCCCGTGGAACTCGGCAAGGCCGAGGCGCTGCTGGCGCGACTAGACCGGACTCTTGCGGGGAACTCAGATGGTGGTACGTCTGCTCCGGGCAGGCTAAAACAGACCCTGGCTGGTGCACTGGTAAGCATGACGCGAGGCGCGATCCGCATCACGCCCGCGCCGCCGCGGCGGTCGGGCGCGACTTGAAGCGGCTCGTCGCTTTCGCGGACCCTTAACCACCGGCCCTGGCAGCGGTTTCCCGCGCCATTTTTTGAGCGGGAATCGGGCTAGGATGCGATAAATAGTCCTTTCTAGTTCCCTTGGCATTGCCGCGAGTGGTACCTAGATTACGAGACGGTCGACCGGGGGATTCCCTCGTGGCTACCCAGGGATGAGTCCGAGGACGAACGGCCGCGATCCGCGCGACCACGAAGGAAAATCGATGAACGCCAATCTGCGCAATTTCGCCCTTTGGGTCATTATTGTCCTGTTGCTGTTGGCGCTGTTCACACTCTTCCAGAACCCGGGGCAACGCGCGTCGTCGACCGACATCAACTTCTCGCAGTTGTTGACCGAGGTCGATCAGGGCAATGTGCGCGACGTCGTGATCCAGGGGCCGGAGATTCACGGCACCTTCAAGAACGGCTCGTCGTTCCAGACCTACGCGCCGAGCGATCCGAACCTCGTGAAGCGCCTGTACGACGCCAAGGTCAACATCCAGGCCAAGCCGCCCGGCGACAACGTGCCGTGGTTCGTGTCGCTGCTGGTGTCGTGGCTGCCCTTCATCGCGCTGATCGGCGTCTGGATCTTCCTCTCCCGGCAGATGCAGGGCGGCGCCGGCAAGGCGATGGGCTTCGGCAAGTCGCGCGCCAAGATGCTGACCGAGGCGCACGGCCGGGTGACGTTCGAGGACGTCGCCGGCGTCGACGAGGCCAAGCAGGACCTGCAGGAGATCGTCGAATTCCTGCGCGATCCCGGCAAATTCCAGCGGCTCGGCGGCCGCATTCCGCGCGGCGTGCTGCTGGTCGGCCCTCCCGGCACCGGCAAGACGCTGATCGCGCGTGCGGTGGCCGGCGAAGCCAACGTGCCGTTCTTCACCATTTCGGGTTCTGACTTCGTCGAGATGTTCGTCGGCGTCGGCGCCAGCCGCGTCCGCGACATGTTCGAGCAGGCCAAGAAGAACGCGCCCTGCATCATCTTCATCGACGAAATCGACGCCGTCGGTCGCCATCGCGGCGCCGGCCTCGGCGGCGGCAATGACGAGCGCGAGCAGACCCTCAATCAGTTGCTGGTCGAGATGGACGGCTTTGAGGCCAATGAGGGCGTGATCCTGATCGCGGCCACCAACCGGCCCGACGTGCTCGATCCTGCCCTGATGCGTCCTGGCCGCTTCGACCGCCAGGTCGTGGTCTCGAACCCGGACATCATCGGCCGCGAGCAGATCCTCAAGGTTCATGTCCGCAAGGTGCCGCTGGCGCCGGACGTCAACCTCAAGACCATCGCCCGCGGCACGCCCGGCTTCTCCGGCGCCGACCTGATGAACCTCGTCAACGAGGCCGCCCTGACCGCCGCTCGCCGCAACAAGCGGATGGTGACGCAGTCCGAGTTCGAGGAGGCCAAGGACAAGGTGCTGATGGGCGCCGAGCGCCGCTCGATGGTCATGACCGAGGAAGAGAAGATGCTGACCGCCTATCACGAGGCGGGACATGCGATCGTCGGCCTCAACGTCCCGAGCCACGACCCGATCCACAAGGCCACCATCATTCCGCGCGGCCGCGCGCTCGGCATGGTGCAGTCGCTGCCCGAGGCCGACCGTCACTCGCATACGCGTGAGTGGTGCGTCTCGAAGCTCGCGATGATGTTCGGCGGCCGCGAGGCCGAGGTGCAGAAGTTCGGTGCGGAGAAGGTGACCAATGGCGCCACCGGCGACATCCAGCAGGCCACCAACCTCGCCCGCGCGATGGTCATGGAATGGGGCATGTCGGACAAGCTCGGCCGCGTGCGCTACCAGAGCAATGAGCAGGAGGTCTTCCTGGGTCATTCGGTGGCGCGCTCGACCAACATCTCCGACGATACCGCCCGTCTGATCGACTCCGAAATTCGCGGCCTGATCGAGGCCGGCGAGCAGGAGGCGCGCCGCATCATCACCGAGAAGCGCGATGACTGGGAAGCGATCGCCCAGGCGCTGCTCGAATACGAGACGCTGACCGGCGAGGAGATCAACGACCTCCTGAAGGGCAAGAAGCCGAACCGCGAATCGGCGGTCGAGCCGTCGACGCCGCGCGCGTCGGCCGTGCCGCCGGCCGGCAAGCCGCGGCCGCGGCCCGATCCGGGCCTGGAGCCACAGCCGCAGGCGTGAGCCAGGGTGATATGCAACGGACTTCCGACGGTCAGCCTATCTGATCCGGAAGATCGAGAGAGACGACAGGCCCGGCTTACAGCCGGGCTTTTCGTTTGTTTGGAGTCGTGCCGGCGGCAGTCCGTTTCGCGCGCGGTGGGCGCGCGTTCTGTTTGTCAGGTCTTTCGTTGACGAGTTGCCGCGCCGCGGACCGCCTCCAGCGCCGCGCATCACGGCTTGTCGAACCAGGCCTTCCACTGCGGGACGGCGGTCGCGAACGTGCCGCGATGGCTGGTCGGCCCCGTCGACACCGCCTCGACCTTGCTGTTGCCGGCCCCGATCGCCTGCTGGTAGGTCATCGCCAGCTGGCCGAGACCGGTCGAGATCGCCTCGTCGGTCTCGCCGTAATAGTTGCGCACCGGCGTCTTGATGATCCAGCGATAGGCTTGCGTCTGCGCGACCAGGCGGCCGTAGGCCGACGCCGCGAAATACTGCGCATCGAAATAGTCGGGCTTGAGCAGCTCGTGCAGATCGGTCGGGACGTCGGCGACGTTGAAGGGCTCGCGCTCATAGGCCTTGCGGGCGACGTCGTAATAGCTGTCGCTGATCACCGAGCGCGCCAGCCCCGGCACCGCATAGTAGTTCTCGAACGCGAACGCCGACAGGATGAACAGCGAATTGACCCAGGCGGCGTCGTTCTTGCGCGGGAAGTTCAGGAAGCCGTTCAGCGCGACGAACACATCGACCGGCGCGCTCGCCGTCGCCGCTGCCGCGACCTGCACGCCGGCGCATTCGAGCTTCTCGAGAAAGGCCATGGTCACGAAGCCGCCTTGCGACCAGCCGGCGATGTCGAGCCTGGCGCTCGTCAGCTTCATCTGGTCGAGCACGGCGCGGCTCGCCCGCAGCATGTCGTAGGTGGCCTGCTGATGGCTGGCCTTCACCATGTAGCCTTCCGGCTCGGTCGAGATGCCCATTCCGAAATAGTCGGCGCCGATCAGCAGATAGCCTTGTCCTGCGAACTGCGCGATCATCAGCTGCGTCTCGGGCGACTGCTCCGGAAACGACGGCACCTCCTGCTTTCCGTACACCGTGCCGTGCTGATAGGACACCATCGGCAGGCTGGTCTCGCCGGTCTCGGGCACCGCGAGCAGGCCGCTCGCCGTGATCGGCTTGTTGCCGCGCTCGGGGACGACGGACGCATAGGTGACGCGATAGAGCCGCACGGCGTTGCGGGCCGGGGTGTAGGTCACCGGGACGCCGGCGAATTCCGGCGTATCGACGGTGAGGATGGTGTTCAGCCGGGCGACGTCCCAGCGGGCCAGATACTCATAGCTGACGTCGGAGGAGACGCGGACCGGACCCTTGTCCTGGGCGCGGCTTGCGGCCGGCCAAATGGTGCAGACGAGCAGCGCGATGAGGGCGCGATAAACGAACATGGGATCTCCCCGGCCTGCCGCCGCTGGTTGCATTCGGACTCCTGCGATACAGATCGCGCGTAAACAATCGGTGCGGCGCCGGCGGTCGCGCGCCGTCGCCCACGCTTAAGCCTTCTTCAAGCGTCCCCGCCTATGTCTCGATCGGGAGGCGCCCATGCAGGCGCGGGCGAGGTCCAGATGGCTGACAATCCTGATGCCGCCGCGATGCCATCGCAGCGTCGTGACGTTCCGCTCGGCCTGTTCGCGGCCTGCTTCGCGCTCGCCTGCATCAACGCCTCGTTCTTCCCGGCCGGGCTGTGGTCGGGCACCTGGATCTGGGACCAGGCGGGTCTCGGCATTCCCACCGATTTCGTTAATGTCTGGGCGGCCGGCAAGCTGGCGCTGCAGGGACATCCGGCGCTGGCCTGGGACTGGGACGTGCAGCGCCAGGTGGAGCTCGACCTGCTGCGGCAGGATTTCCCGGGCTACTTTGCCTGGCACTATCCGCCGCCGTTCCTGTTCGTCGCAGCGTTCCTGGCGCAGTTTCCCTACACGCTCGCCTTCGTCGGCTGGGTCTATGCCAGCTTTGTTCCCTATGCGCTCGCGATGCGCGCGATCGTCGGCCGCGGCTTCGGCCTGCTGCTCGCTGCCGGCTTTCCGGCCCTGTTCTCGAACGCGCTGGTCGGGCAGAACGGATGCCTCACCGCGGCGCTTGTCGGCGGCACGCTCTATCTGCTGCCGGTGCGGCCGGTGCTGGCGGGGATCTGTCTTGGGCTCCTGACCTACAAGCCGCAATATGGCCTGCTCTTCCCGATCGTGCTGATCGCCACCCAGCGCTGGACAGCCTTCGTCTCTGCGAGCGTCACCGCCATCGTTCTGGCGCTGCTGTCATGGCTCGCCTTCGGGCCGGAGAGCTGGCAGGCCTTCTTGCATTGGCTGCCGATGTTTTCGCAGGCGTTCCTGACCGAGGGCAAGGCGACCTGGTGGAAGCTGCAGAGCCTGTTTTCGCTCGTGCGCTATTTCGGCGGCTCGGAAGCGCTTGGCTGGACCTTCCAATGGGTGCTGACCGCAGTCGTTGCGGTCGTGCTGGTGACGCTGTGGCGCAGCCCGGTGCGCTACGCGCTGAAGGCGGCGGCGCTGGCCGTCGGGCTGCTGCTGACGACGCCCTATTTGTTCATGTACGACATGATGGTTCAGGCCATCGCGGTGGCATGGCTGGTGCGGATCGGCCTCGCCGAGGGCTTTCGCCGCTACGAGCTGCCCGCGCTCGGCGGCATCGCGGGGCTTCAGATCACGTTCATGCTGTCCGGGATTCCGCTCGGGCTTGCGGCCAATCTGATCCTGGCCGGCCTGGTGCTGGCGCGCGCCGGCTCGTGGTGGCGTCGGCAGCCGGCGCCCGCCGCGGCGGCGCTCGCGAGCGCCTGACACACTGGTTGGGGCCGGGCAGGGTCATGATTTCCCTTGTCTTCCTTCGTGAACAAGTGTTCAGTTCTTCCCAGCCATTTGTGAGGTCGATCCTCCAAAAACACTGAACCAGCGTTCGCCGGGTGCCCTGGACGAGCGCGTCCGGGACGAGAAACGCCATGGTCTATCGGCGAACCCATCAGGTCGTGAAGCGGCTGGCGGCCCGCCGCAGCGCGATTCTGGCTGCCGCCCGCGAAACCGCCGCGGAAGGCGGCATGTCTGCCGTCCAGATCGCCCCGGTGGCGATCCGGGCCAATGTCGCAGCCGGTACCGTCTATCGCTACTTTCCCTCCAAGGCGGATCTGATCTCGGAGCTGATCGCGGAAGTCTCGCGCGATGAGCTCGCCGCCGTCCGGCGCGCCGCCGATGCCGCGCCCGGTCCATCCTCGGCGCTGGCTGCCGCGGTGTCCACGGTCGCAGTGCACATCCTGTCGCAGCGCAAGCTCGCCTGGGGCATCCTGGCCGAGCCGGTCGACGTCGACGTGACGGCGTCACGGATCGCGAGCCGCCGCGAGATCGTCGGCGAGATCGCCTCGCGGATCGACGCGGCCGTCCGTGCCGGCCATCTTCCGGCGCAGGACACACAGTTGGCCGCGACCGCGCTGCTCGGCGCGCTGCACGAGGCGCTGGTGGGGCCGCTGGCGACCGAGAATCCCGACGACCCTGCCAAGCTCCGCGACACCGTTCAGGCGGTCACCCTGCTGGCGCTGCGCGCGGTCGGCGTCATGGATGCGCGTGCGCGCGGTCTCGTCGTGCAGGCCGTGCTGCCGGTCAGGAGCCTGGTCGGCGCGTAGTCCGCGCCACCATGCCTTACCCTTCGGACGCAAGGCCGCGCTTAAGCAAGGATTCACCCGTCGCGGCGATGGTGAGGCTGGCGTGCCGCGAGAGCACCGCCTTGCCCCTCTCCAGGTGCCTCCTCAGACGATGTCGATTGCACGCAACCCTCTGGCGACGCGCCTCGTCATCGCCGGATCGGCCGCCGCCGGCGCTGTCTATGCATATCTCGCCGGCGAGGACATCAACTGGGACTGGCAGAACTATCACGACTATGCCGGCTTCGCGCTGCTGCATGGCCACTTCGACATCGACGTCGCGCCTGGCGGCTTTCAGAGCTTCCTCAATCCGCTGATCTACCTGCTGCCTTACGCGGTCCGCCACGGGCTCGATGCGCCGTGGTGGGGCGTCGCGCTGGGCGCGCTGCACGGCCTCAATCTCGCGCTGGTCTATTGGGTTGCGCGCGTGCTGCTCCGGCGCGCGGCTGACGCGTTCACGCTCAGCGCCGCGCTCATCATCGCCGCCCTCAGTCCGATGGCGCTGTCCGAGGTCGGCACCAGCTTCGCCGACATTCTCACGACCATTCCGATCCTCGCCGGCATCGCGCTGATCTTCGGGGAGGACGATGAGCGCGGCCGACGTTTCGTCGCCGCTGGCCTGCTGATCGGCGCGGCCACGGGACTGAAGCTCACCAATGCGACGTTTCTGGTCGGAGCCGGCGTGTCGCTGCTGCTGGTGGCGCGGCCGTGGCGCGCGATCGTCGCATTCGGCGCGGGCAGTTCGGCCGGCGTGATCGTGACCGCGGGGCCGTGGGCATTGAAGATGGCGCGCGACTACGGCAGCCCGCTGTTTCCATTCTACAACACGATCTTCCGCTCGCCCGAAGCGCCGCAGGCCTCGATCGTCGATACGCGCTTCATGCCGCAGGGACTGCTCGATGCGCTCGCCTATCCGTTCTACTGGGTGATCGGCAAGCATCCCTCGTCGGAATGGCCGTTCCGCGATCCGCGTTTCGCCGTCGTGATCGTGCTGCTCATCGCGCTGATCGTCACCGGCCTGTGGCTGCGGCGCGAGGTGCTGCCGCTGCGCGACCGGCGCCTCCTGATCTTCTTCTGGCTCAGCTACGTCCTGTGGATGCTGGCCTTCTCGATCCAGCGCTATCTGATGCCGCTCGAGCTGTTGTCGGCGCCGCTGATCGTGCTGCTGCTCATCCGCCTGGTCGATGCTTGGCGCGCAGACGCTGGGCCGGTCGCGTCACCATCGCGGCGGATGACGCAGGCCGTCACGGTGATGGCCGCGCTCGGCATCGCGCTGGCGTCGCAGCCGACCGACTGGATGCGGCGGCCATGGTCCGATCCCTACCGGCCGCAGCTCGCGGCGAACCTGCAGCGTTCCGCGACGTTCCTGCTGCTGCAGAAGCCGCTCGGCTACGTCACGTCGTTCCTGCCACAGGGCTCGCGCGTCTATCAGTTGTCCGAGCTCGTGGTGCCGATTGTGTCCGGCGGCGTGCTGGACCGCCGGGTTCGCAACGGCCTGGCCAATCCGCTGCCGGGAGGCGTGTGGGCGCTGTATTTCTCCAAGAGCCCGGCCGACAACCCGCCGCGGCTCGAGGTGCTTGCGGACTATGATCTCCAGATCGATGCGTCGCGTGGCTGCGAGCGCATCCCCGGCGCCGCCGGCATTGCCATCGAGGCCTGTCCGGTGATCGCGCGGGCCAAGCCCCCGTCCACGGCCGGACTGGGCGCGATCGATAGGACCCAATAGGTCGTCTCAGATATGGGCGTCGCTCGACGGCCCGACATAGGCGATGCGCACCATGTTCGTGGTGCCGGGTGTGCCGAGCGGCACGCCGGCGACGATGATGACGCGCTGTCCGGCGCGGACGAAGCCGTCGCGGAACGCGATCGAGCCGGCGCGCTCGACCATGTCGTCCTGGTCGCGCGCGTCCTCGGCCACCACGCAGTGCACGCCCCACACGACCGACAAGCGGCGTCCGGTCGCCAGGTTCGGGGTGATCGCGACCACCGGCGGCTTCGGCCGCTCGCGCGCGACGCGGATCGCGGTGGAGCCGGACGAGGTCCAGCAGATGATCGTAGGAAGATCGAGATTTTCGGCGATCCGGCGTGCGGCTTCGGCGATCGCATCGCCCGCGGTCGATTCCGGCTCGGGGCGCTGCGCCGCGATCACCGAGCGATAGACCACGTCGCGCTCGACCTCCTCGCCAATGCGGTTCATGGTCGAGACCGCCTCGACCGGGTATTTGCCGGCGGCCGACTCGGCCGACAGCATGATCGCGTCGGCGCCTTCATAGACCGCAGTGGCGACGTCGGAGACCTCGGCGCGCGTCGGCACCGGCGACTGGATCATCGATTCCAGCATCTGTGTCGCGACCACCACCGGCTTGCCGGCGCGGCGCGCCAGCCGCGTCATCTGCTTCTGCAGGCCGGGCACGCGCTCCAGCGGCAGCTCGACGCCAAGGTCGCCGCGCGCCACCATCAAAGCATCGGAGACGTCGACGATGTCGTTGAGCCGGTCGATCGCCTGCGGCTTCTCGATCTTCGACATCACGGCCGCGCGGCCGCGGATGATCTTCTTGGCTTCCAGCACGTCGTCGGCGCGCTGCACGAAGGACAGCGCGATCCAGTCGATGCCGATGTTCAAGGCTGCATCGAGGTCGGCCCGGTCCTTCGGCGTCATCGCCGAGACCGGCAGGTCGGTGTCCGGCAGGCTCACGCCCTTGCGGTCGGACATCCTGCCGCCGATCACGACCCGGGTGACGGCGCGGGTTGGCGAGGTCTCCTCGGCGATCAGCCGCACCTTGCCGTCATCCAGCAGCAGCGCATGTCCCGGCTGCAGGGCGGCCAGGATTTCCGGATGCGGCAGATGGACCCGCGTCGCATCGCCCGGTGTCTTGTCGGAATCGAGCACGAAGCTCTGGCCGTTGTTGAGCTGAACCGGGCCGTCGGCGAAGGTGCCGAGCCTGAGCTTCGGACCCTGAAGATCGACCAGAATGCCGATCGGGCGGCCGTAGCTCGCTTCGACGCTGCGGATCGTCGTCACCAGCTCCCGCAGCTTGTCGTGCGGGGTGTGGCTCATGTTGATCCTGAATATGTCGGCCCCGGCCTCGAACAGCTTGCGAATCATCGCGCTGTCCGAGGAGGCGGGGCCGAGCGTCGCGAGGATCTTGATGCGTCGCAGCCGCCTCATGGCTTGGGTGCTTGCCCTGGCGGCAGGGCCGGTGCGGCTGCCGGCGGCGCACCTTGTGGCCCATTGGGCAGACCTGGAACGTTGCCTCCGGGTCCCAACGTACCGGGAATTCCGGGCACGCGCTGCTGCGCCGGCTGCTCATTGGCCTCCGTGAGCTGCACCGTCCAGGCGCGCTGGTCGCCGGTGTCGACCTCGAAGAAGCCGGTGCGGTCGAAGCCACGCGCCAGGCAATTGTCGGTGCCCTTGATGGTGAATTCCTTGTCGCGCGAGCACATGAAGGCTTGTCCCGACCATTCACCGCCGCGGTCATAGTCGAGCGCGTAGATGTAATAATAGCGCGCCACCAGCGTGCCCTTGAGAAGGGTCTCGCAGCTGCGTGACGACACGTTCCACCAGCCTTCCGTGGTCCAGCCTTCAGCGTCCTTGTAGCCGAGGGCGATCCCGACCCGGCTGGAGGTGTTGTTGCAGAGCCGGAAATCGGCGGCCGCCGGAGTGGACGACAGACAGAGCGCGGCCAGCCCAAGCAGCGAAAGCAGTCCGTAGCCAGGGCGGAAGGGATTGCGATGCAGGAGAGAGGAGATTTTGGGGATCATTGCGCGACGCTATATCAACCGTTGAACGATGTCGCTGGGCTTGGCTGCGGCTGTCAACGCCATGACGATCTCGTGCGAAGCCGCTGCGATCCAGCGCCTCGCTCCTCCTGACGGCGCTCCGATATGGCCAAATCTGCGACGAAGCCTCATTATATAGCAGACATCCGTCATGGCGCGGAACAGGGAACAAAGAGATGACGATGGACAGCACCACCCGGACCGAACTCGAAGCCGCCGCCTTTCGCCGGCTCGTCGAGCATCTGCGGACCAGAACCGACGTTCAGAACATCGATCTGATGAATCTGGCGGGGTTCTGCCGCAACTGCCTCTCCAACTGGCTGAAGGACGCCGCCGACGCCCAGGGGGCGCCAATGACCAAGGACGAGAGCCGCGAGGCGGTCTATGGCATGCCTTACGAGGAATGGAAGGCGAAGTACCAGCGCGAGGCCAGCGCCGAGCAGCGCGAAGCCTTCAAGAAGGCGCATCCGGGCCACTGATTCCGAAACGAGCGCGCAGGAGACGCGCTTTACTGCCTTTCGCGCGCGAGCCCAGACTTGGCAGGGGCTTTGAAGGCGAATCGGGTCCTGCGCAGGATGGTGACGAAACACAAGTGGCGCGGCCGGCTTGCGTGGGCTTCACGCTGCGCAGGCCAACAAGATGTGGGCCGCTCTGTGGATGAGGGCGATGTCGCCTTGACGCGGGGCACGCCAGATTTGAGGGTCGCGGCGAACATGTAGCGCCCTTTGGCGCCTTCCTTGGACACACGAGTTCCACTCAGGAGTATCAGATGGCCACCTCCGCCGCCGCGAAGGACGACGACTCGCCCGCGACCCGCTTTGCCGTAGACCAGCTCAAGTCGATCATCGAGCGGATCGAGCGTCTCGAGGAGGAGAAGAAGGCGATCTCCGAAGACATCAAGGACGTCTACGCCGAGAGCAAGGGCAATGGCTTCGACGTCAAGGCGCTGCGCACGATCATTCGGCTGCGCAAGCAGGACCCGAACGAGCGCCAGGAAGAGGAAAGCATCCTCGAGACCTATATGCAGGCGCTCGGAATGATCTGAGCACCCGGCCTCGCTCACCCGGAGGAGACCTCGGCTGCCCCTGACGGGGGATTCGCTTTCTCCCGGTTCGCGCCGGCGGCATGCGGCCATCGACGCTGCACTCCAGCTCGTCAATGCTGAGGAGAACGACGAACCGGCTGCCGCGGCGTCAGCGCAAGGCTGCCGCGCGCATGGCGAAGGATTTGGTTTCGAGCTTGACGATCGCCGGCCCTGTGAACTGATCGTAGCTTAGTCCCGGCGTCGGCTCGGCGGTGAAGCTCATCGCCAGCGCGACCTGCGGCTTGACGAAATAGCTGCGCATCACGGTGAGGTCCACGTCGCCCATTTTCGTCACGGACATCGATGACGACGCGCTCGGCGTCAGCATGATGGCCCGCATCCAGGTCGAATCGGGACCCTTGGCTGCCGAGATTCGCGTCGCCATCGTGATGGCGCCGTCCTGACCTTGGCCGTTCTTCGCGGCCGCCGGGGCGGCCTCAGGCACCGGCGCGACGCTGCGGGTCGCCGGGCGGGAGTTTCGCACCGGGATGGGGGCCGTGGAGGCGACATTGGCGCGATCGAGCGGAGAGGAGGCCGGGGGTGCGAAGGCCATGGCCTGCATCAGGCTTGCGGTCTGCTGCTGATCGATCGATGACAGCGCACGGCGCGCCGTGATCGCGGCAACCTGCTCGGGGGTGGCCTGCTTCGGCGTGCCGGGATTGTCACCCCAGAAGCCGCGCGAATTGATGATGTCGGCGACGCTCTGCGGCGCGCCGTCCCTGGATTTGCTGCCGACGGCGCTTGTCGTTTCGGACTTCGTCTCCGGCTTGGTCGCCGCGGGCTGAGCGGCAGATTGCGCATCCGCGGAGGCCAACTGCAGGGCATTGGCGATCTTGCCGCGCGTGGTGGCGGCTTTGCTGTCCACCGATCGCTCGACGGTCCGGCCGTCCTTGTCGGAGCTCTTGTCAGCCGGCTTCGCGGCGAGTGCCGCAGTCTGGACCGGCTTGGCGTCGGCCTTGCTCTCGCTCTCGCCAGACTCCTCGTCATCCTCGCTCGGACGACCGCGGAACAGCCGTGCAAACAGGTTGGGGCGGCTGGACGACGCGTCATCGCCGTTGCCGCGTTTCTCGATCTCGGCCTTGGCCAGCTCATAGCCCTTGAGAGGAACGCCGTTGCTCGGCACGTGAACGGTCTTGCCGTCCGGGAACACGCGGGCGAGCTGGTCAGCCGTCATCCGCGGCCAGTGCCGGATGTTGCCGGTGTCGAGGTGCACGAAGGGCGAGCCGGAAGTCGGGTAGAAGCCGACGCCGCCGCGCTGCAGGCGCAGGCCGGCGAAGCGGATCTGCTCCAGCGGCACGTTGGGAATGTAGAAATCCATCGCGTGGCCCAGCATGTGCTGGCTGTGCCGCGCCACCCCGGAATGCGCCGAGCGACGGCGCAGCATCGAGTTGGTGGCGGGCGACCGGTACGACGAGATGATCTGGATCGGATGCTTGGCGTCGACGTCGCGATAGACCTCCCAGAGGATGTCGAACAGGCGGCGGTCCATGACCGTCTCGTCCTGGGTACGCCAGTCGCGGAGGAAGTGATTGAGCTTCTTCAGCGCGTCTTCGTCATAGCGGCCCTCGCGCTTGAAGGTGACCGTCAGGTCCTCGCCGGAATGGGTGTGGTGGAAGGAGAGGGTGTGGGTTTCATTCAGCGCCGCCGCGTCATGCACCGAGCCGGCGCCGATGAGCAGCAGCAGCGCCGCCAGCCCGCATTGGCATCCAGCCTTCCAACCCGCCCTCGTGAGCGAAACAGATTGGCGCGCGAAAACAGACAGCAAGATGCAGCCACCCCGTCGACGAGCGTTTACTCGATGACCCTCTTGCGGCCCGTCCGGCGGAAGAGAGAGGAAACGCTTACCTAAGGCGGGATGGTTAAGGGATACTGACCGACCCGCCCCCCAATTACCCTTAACATATACTCTTGAGTGTGGCGAAAAAGAGCCATCGAATCTTGGTTGATCATTGTGGTTAACCTAAAGCAAAGGCCCCGCCGATCGGCGAGGCCTTTGATCTCAAGATGGAAATTTTGACCGTGATCGGCGGCCTGATCAGCGGGTGAAGACCCGCCGGGCAGGGCGGCCGACCGGCGCCGGCGGCGTCGGCAGGCCGCCGCCTCCGAACAGGCGCTCGAAGAAGTTCGGGCCGGAGGAGAAGCTGTTGTCGCTGATGTTGACCGAGTTCGGCAGCGGCCCCTTCGGACGCGCGTAGCTCGGTTGGGCGTGGGCGACGACGTTCTCGAGATCCTTGCCGCGGCTGTTCTTCAGGATCGAGATCATGGTCGCGTCGCGGCCGTAGATGTCCTTGCGGAATTGCAGCTTGCCGGCATCGTCGACGAAGGCGGTCTGGTAGGTGATGTTGACCGGGATCGGCGTCGGGAATTTCAAGTCGATCTCGCTGCGGCCGTACATGCTGCGGATGCGCTCCGGCGTGTAGCGCTCGTTCGGCATGGTGATGTTGAGCAGGACCGACGCGTACTGATCCGGATACTGCACGCGCATGCAGCCATGGCTGAAGGCGCGCTCGTCACGGGCGAACAGGTTCTTGTCCGGCGTGTCGTGCTGATAGACCAGGAACTTGTTCGGGAAGTTGAAGCGGATGCGGCCGAGCGCGTTGGCCTCGCCCGGCGGCTGCGAGATGTGGATCGAGCCGTCGCGCGCGCGCTCCAGCCGCAGGCCCATGCGGTCGAGCACGGTCGGATCCTGCTGCAACGCCGGCAGATACTCGTTGTAGATGATCGACGGCGGCACGTTCCAGGTCGGATTGACCGTGATGAACTTCATCGTCTCGCTGAGCAACGGCGTCGCATGCTGCCCCGGCTTGCCGGTCACCACGCGGGTGGTCCACACCTGCGCGCCGTGCTGCATCACCTTCAGCGTGTAGTCGGGGATGTTGAGGATCACATAAGCGTCGCCGATCGCGGGCGCTCCGAGGTCGCGCGGCAGCCAGCGCCAGCGCTCCATGTTGACGAGGACCGTATCGATCTGCTTGTCGCGCTTGGGCGTGTTGAGCGCCTTCACGGTGCGGTCGTCGAGCACCCCGGTCGGCTTGAGGTCGACGCTTTCCTGGAACTTGCGGACGGCGGCGGCGACCTTGGCGTCATAGCGGATGTCGTCGGCGTTCTCGGTGATGCCGAGCTTGGCGCGCAGCTTGGGCACGCGCGGGTCGGACATCTGCGCCTCGGCCTCCGGCGCATTCTTGCCGCGGGCAGGGGCGTATTTCAGCGGCTGGCCGTCGTCGATGATAACAGGCGCGCCGTCGCTGACGCCGCGCAGCTCGGCGAGCTTGGCCTTCAGCAGCTTGTAGAGCTTGTGCGGCGGGTTGTAGCTCGCCAGCGCCGTGGAGGCATCCTTCGCGCCGGTGACGTTGGCGAGCACCTCGTTGGGGTCGATCGGATGCTCGGGATATTGGATATCCGCTGAGACCTGCGACCAGTGCATGCGGCCGCTCTGCGCCTGGCGCGCGTAGTCCATCATGCTCTCGGTGAGTCTGAGATCCGCCTCCGCCAGCGCGTCCGGTGCGGAGGCTGCGGCTGCGAAATCCGGCACCGGATAGTCGCCGGGATTGAGGCCATCGGCTGCTGCATCCCTGAGACGGGCGATGACGCCCTTCGCGGCGGCTGTCAGATTGCCGCCCTGGGTCCAGATCGGCGCGTAGTCGCGGCCGGTGTAGAATTTCTCGACGGCGGCGCGTTCGGCCTTGCGGTCGAAATACCTTGTCGCCTTGCTCGCCATCAGGTCGCGCAGACGGTCGGCAACGGGCTGGTCGGCGGCGGGAACGGTGCTGGCGGCCTTGACCTGGTCTGGGACTGTCGCGGTCGCAGGGGCCGCTGCCGGCGGCGTGGCGACGGTCTTGGCGGGATCGGCCGCAGGCGCCGCGGCAGAGTCGAGCGGCTTGGTCGTCGTCTCGGGCGACTTGGCCTGGTCGGGCGACACGGTGGCGGTGGTGTCGAGTTTGAAGTCACTGGCGGTCGGCGGCGGCACGTTGGCCGGCTCGGGGAACGGGATCGCCGCATCGATGGCGAGCTCGGCCGCGCTGTTGCGGGGCGGACCGCTCTGGGCGAAAGCAGAGGTCGAGGACACCGCGAGGAAGGTCGCCGCGACAGCCATGAGCACGCGGTCATATCCGCCACGGGTGGTCACACAATCTCGCATCATCAATCCCTCGGATGATCTGTCCCGGCTGGAACAGGGGTAACAAGGTCGATCCGCCAGCTTCGGCGCGGGTACCGCCTGTGAGGATGGTTCACATCTGCACGCAATGATTCACGCCCAAACGATACTCAAGCCCCATTTCTGCGGCCAGCGCCACACGGGACAACTCACGACAAACTGACTCTTGGGAAACCCCGGCCAAACCGATCGTGCGTTTGTGCCACGCGTTATTTCCTTTGTCTGTCACCGCAAGGCAACGGTTCAGATGTTCCAGTGTTGCCAAGACTTGCGGCCTTTTTCGGACGACAGCCAAGCGCAACCATGGTGCGGATCCGAGCGGCTCAGCCGAACGGCGGGCTTTCCGTCGCGGGGGTCTCGTCATTGGCTTCGTCGAGCTTGCGGTAGAGCGTCGAGCGTCCGATTTTGAGGCGGCGCGCCACCTCCGACATCTGGCCGCGGTAATGGGCGATGGCGAAACGGATGATCTCATGCTCCATCTCCTCGAGCGGCCGCACCTCGCCGCTTGCGGTGAGCAGCGGCAGGAACCCGTGCGAGGGCAGAGGGGCAATGGGGACTTCACTTCCCGGCACCATCGCAGGCAGCGCCGGAACAGGCCGCTCCACGGTGAGGACCGGCGCAGGCTCCACCGGCGGTGCGTGGGTGGGAATCAGCGGAAAATCGGCCACGCCGAGCTGGTCACTCTCGCCCATGACGACGGCGCGGTAGACCGCGTTTTCCAACTGGCGGATATTGCCGGGCCAGTCGAGCTTGGTCAGATAGGCGACGGCCTCGCCGGCGATGCCCGAAATGGCGCGGTTCTCCTCAGCCGCAAACCGCGCGAGGAAATGCCGCAACAGATGCGGGATGTCCTCGCGGCGGGTGCGTAGCGGCGGAACGGTGAGCGGCAGCACATGCAGCCGGTAGAACAGATCCTCGCGGAAGTGGCCCTCCTTGACGCGGTCAAGCAGCCTGCGATTGGTCGCCGAGATGATGCGGACGTCGACCTTGACCGGCTTGCGGCCGCCGACGGCTTCCACGGCGCCCTCCTGCAGGGCGCGCAGCAGCTTGACCTGGGCGGTGAGCGGCAGCTCCGAGACCTCATCGAGGAACAGCGTGCCGCCATGGGCTTCGACGAACTTGCCCATGTGACGCTCGGTCGCGCCGGTGAATGCGCCCTTCTCGTGACCGAACAGGATCGATTCCACCAGATTGTCCGGGATCGCGCCGCAATTGACGGCAACGAACGGTTTCGTCTTGCGCTCGCTGGTGCCGTGGATGGCGCGGGCGAACAGCTCCTTGCCGACGCCTGATTCGCCTTCGATCAGCACCGGGATCGACGAGGCCGCGGCCTTCTCGGCGATGCGCAGGATCGGCGCCATCGCCTCCGCGCGGGTGATGATGTCGGCGAAGGTCAGGCGCCCTTCGCGGCTGTGCCGGATGCGCTGCAACTCGCCCTTCAAGGCCGAGGTATTGAGCGCATTACGCAACGAGACCTGGAGCCGCTCGATGCCGACCGGTTTGACGACGAAGTCCTGCGCGCCGGCGCGCATTGCGGAGACGACGTTGTCGATGCCGCCATGCGCGGTCTGCACGATCACGGGTATCGAGATCCCCATCTCGCGCATCTTGGAGAGGACACCCATGCCGTCGAGGCCGGGCATCACGAGATCGAGCACGATGGCGTCGATGGGGCCGGCATCAGGATTCGTCAGCTTCTCGATGACGGCATCGCCGGTCTCGACGACGACCGCCTCGTAGCCGCATTTCTGCACCATGTTCTCCACCAGCCGGCGCTGGACCGGATCATCATCGGCAATCAAAATGCTGGCAGCCATGGCTTTCCTTGCACGCTACGACTATCTGTCTCGAATCGGGGCACTCTCGCCGACGCCGATTAACGCAACCTTAAACCTCGCTGATCGGGATACACGTTCGAACAACAGGTTACCCATCCGATGACCTCGCGCGCTTCTTCTGCCCTTCGCAAGCCGACCAGATCCGCCCCTCAGACCAAATCCGCCAAGACCAAATCCAACAAGGCCAAGCCGGCCAAGAAGCCCGCGTCAAAGCCGAAGCCGGTAGAGGTCAAGGCTGCGCGCGGTGCGACGGCCAAATCATCGGCCAAACCGGCAAAGAAGGCCGTCGCGGCAAAGGCCGGCATCGGCGTGCTGCCCGAATGGAATCTCGGCGACCTCTATATGGGCATCGACGCCCCTGAGATCGCTCACGATCTCGCGAAGATGGATTCCGAATGCGTCGCGTTTGAGACCGACTACAAGGGCAAGCTCGCCGAGCATGTGGCGCGCGAGGGTGGCGGCGAATGGCTCGCAGAAGCCGTGCGGCGCTACGAGGCGATCGACGATCTCGCCGGGAGGCTCGGTTCGTTCGCCGGTCTTGCGCATGCCGGCGACAGCGTCGATCCGGCGATCTCCAAATTCTACGGCGACATCTCGGAGCGGCTCACGGCGGCGTCGACGCATCTGCTGTTTTTCCCGCTCGAGCTCAACCGCATCGACGACGCCGTGATCGAGCGCGCGATGGAGACGCCCGCGCTCGGCCATTACCGGCCGTGGATCGAGGACCTGCGCAAGGACAAGCCGTATCAGCTCGAGGACCGCGTCGAGCAGCTGTTCCACGAAAAATCGCAGACCGGCTATTCGGCTTGGAACAGGTTGTTCGACCAGACCATCGCTGGCCTGCGGTTTCAGGTCGGAGGTAAGGAGCTCGCGATCGAGCCGACGCTGAATTTCCTGCAGGACCGCGACGGCGCCAAGCGCAAGGCCGCAGCCGAAGCGCTGGCCAAGACGTTCAAGGCCAATGAGCGCACCTTCGCGCTGATCACCAACACGCTCGCCAAGGACAAGGACATCTCGGACCGCTGGCGCGGTTTCCAGGATGTCGCCGACTCCCGCCACTTGAACAATCGCGTCGAGCGCGAGGTGGTCGATGCGCTGGTAGCGTCGGTACGCGCGTCCTATCCGAAGCTGTCGCATCGCTACTACCAGCTCAAGGCGCGCTGGTTCAAAAAGAAGAAGCTCGCGCATTGGGACCGCAATGCGCCGCTGCCCTTCGCGGCCAATGCCACCATCGCCTGGCCGGAGGCGAAGAGCATGGTGTTGACGGCGTATCACGGCTTCTCGCCCGAGATGGCCGACATCGCGCAGCGCTTCTTCGACCAGAGCTGGATCGATGCGCCGGTGCGGCCGGGCAAGGCGCCGGGCGCGTTCTCGCATCCGACCACGCCCTCGGCGCATCCCTATGTGCTGATGAACTACCAGGGCAAGCCGCGCGACGTGATGACGCTCGCGCATGAGCTCGGCCACGGCGTGCACCAGGTGCTGGCGGCGAGGCAAGGCGCGCTGATGGCGCCGACGCCGCTGACCTTGGCGGAGACCGCGAGCGTGTTCGGCGAGATGCTGACGTTCAAGCGGCTGCTATCCGAGACCAAGGACGCCAGGCAGCGCCAGGCGCTGCTCGCCGGCAAGGTCGAGGACATGATCAACACCGTGGTGCGGCAGATCGCGTTCTATTCGTTCGAGCGCGCCGTGCATACCGAGCGCAAGAACGGCGAGCTGACCGCGGAGCGACTCGGACAGCTCTGGCTGTCGGTGCAGACCGAGAGCCTCGGCGAGGCGATCGAGATCAAGCCGGGCTACGAAAACTTCTGGATGTACATCCCGCACTTCATCCATTCGCCGTTCTACGTCTACGCCTATGCGTTCGGCGACTGCCTCGTGAACTCGCTCTATGCGGTCTACGAGCACGCCGCCGAGGGGTTTGCCGAGCGCTATCTGGCGATGCTCGCGGCCGGCGGCACCAAGCATTATTCCGAACTGCTCAAGCCGTTCGGCCTGGACGCCAAGGACCCCAAATTCTGGGACGGCGGTCTCTCAGTCATCGCCGGCATGATCGACGAGCTGGAGGCGATGGGGTAGGGGCGTAAAACATTTGTTGAACGGATTGAAGAGGCGCGTTATACATTTGTATAACGCGCCTCTTTTTCGGAGCGGCCTGCTATGAAGATCGAAATCAAGAAGATCGGCAATTCCGACGGCCTGCTGTTGCCGCGCGAACTGATGCAGCGGCTCGATCTCAAACGCGGTCAGCAACTGCACATCGTCGAATTGCCCGGCGGCGGCTTCCAGGCGCTGCCCTATGATCCGGATTTCGAGCGGACGATGGAGATCGCGGACGAGATCATGGATGAGTATCGCGACACCCTGGCCGCGCTCGCCAAATGAGCGAGCAGCAGGGGCCGCTTTGGATCACCTACGAGCAGGCCGTCGCGATCCACGCCCGACAGTTGCGCCGCTTCGGCGGCGCGCCCGGGCCGCGCGACGAGGGCATGCTCCGCTCGGCCCTGGAGCGGCCCATTAACAAATGGAGCTATGAGCAGGCGACGCTTCCCGAGCTTGCCGCAGCCTATGCATTCGGACTGGCCAAGAACCACGCTTTCGTAGACGGCAATAGGCGGATCGCCTTCATGGCGATGATGACGTTTCTGCGGAGAAACGAAATCGCGTTCGCGCCCGAGCCGGCTCAGGCCACCGCCATGATCCTCGCCCTCGCTGCCGGCGAGGTCAGCGAGGCCAGCCTGACGCGCTGGATCCGTGACAATTGGCCTCGCCAATAGGGCGATCGGAAAACGCGATAAAACTGCCTTGCATGCCAGCCGTTGCCCTTG
This sequence comes from Bradyrhizobium sp. SZCCHNR1098, assembly GCF_032489375.1. Lineage (NCBI taxonomy): Bacteria > Pseudomonadati > Pseudomonadota > Alphaproteobacteria > Hyphomicrobiales > Nitrobacteraceae > Bradyrhizobium > Bradyrhizobium sp. SZCCHNR1098. The sequence continues at coordinate 367,659 of NZ_JAUEXY010000005.1, read as the reverse complement.
CATCGGCTTTGGGGTATGCGACCTTAACAAAGCATATTTCTCTGGGGGACCCCGATGGCAAACCATGGCGAGATCGCCTACTCGACGGCTGACGGCAACGACTATGTGGCGCATGAGGCCACCTACGAGGGCTTCATCAAGCTGGTGAAGTACGGCACGATCAGCGTCGCTCTCATCGTCATCTTGATGGCTATTTTCCTCGCTTAATGTCGCTCTCGGCCCGCCGGCATCCCCGCCGGCGGGCCTTCAGCTGACTGCCGAAGCCAAGTGCTAACTTGGCGTCATGCTGTAGCCCATGGACGTCCCGCCCTCTTAAAGCTCGCGCGCGCATTCGCGCCGGAGGCCTCATGAAGATTGCCGTCGCCAAGGAAATCGACCCGTTGGAGCCGCGGGTTGCCGCCTCTCCCGACACGGTGAAGAAGTTCAAGGCGTTGGGTGCCGAGATCGCGGTCGAGCCCGGCGCCGGCATCAAATCCGGCCTGCCGGACTCGGAATTCACGGCGGCGGGCGCAACCGTGAGCGCGGACGCGCTCAAGGATGCCGACATCATCATCAAGGTGAAGCGGCCGGAAGCCTCCGAACTCGCCAACTACCGGCGCGGCGCCTTGGTGTTCGCGATCATGGACCCCTACGGCAATGACGCGGCGCTCAAGGCCATGGCCGATGCCGGCATTGCCTCCTTCGCGATGGAGCTGATGCCGCGCATCACCCGCGCCCAGGTGATGGACGTGCTGTCGAGCCAGGCCAACCTCGCCGGCTACCGCGCCGTGATCGAGGGCGCCGAGGCCTTCGGCCGCGCCTTCCCGATGATGATGACCGCGGCCGGCACCGTGCCGGCGACCAAGGTGTTCGTGATGGGCGTCGGCGTCGCCGGCCTGCAGGCGATCGCGACCGCGCGCCGGCTCGGCGCCATGGTCTCTGCGACCGACGTGCGACCGGCCACCAAGGAGCAGGTGGAGAGCCTCGGCGCCAAGTTCCTCGCGGTCGAGGACGAGGAGTTCAAGAACGCCCAGACGGCCGGCGGCTACGCCAAGGAGATGTCCAAGGAGTACCAGGCCAAGCAGGCGGCGCTGACGGCGGAACACATCAAGAAGCAGGACGTCATCATCACCACGGCGCTGATTCCCGGCCGTCCGGCGCCGCGCCTCGTCACCATGGAGATGGTGAAGTCGATGCGCCCGGGCTCGGTGCTGGTCGACCTCGCGGTCGAGCGCGGCGGCAATGTCGAGGGCGTCAAGCTGGGCGAGACCGTCGAGATCGACGGCGTCAAGATCATCGGCTACCCCAATCTCGCCGGCCGGGTCGCAGCTTCCGCCTCCGGTCTCTACGCCCGCAACCTGTTTTCCTTCATCGAGACGATGATCGACAAGAAGGAAAAGACACTGGCGGTCAACTGGGACGACGAACTGGTCAAGGCCACGGCTTTGACAAAGGATGGCGCCATCGTCCACCCGAACTTCCAGCCGAAGCCCTAAGGAGCAGAGCCATGGAACATGTCGTCCAAGCCGTCGACCCCTTCGTCTTCCGGCTGTCGATCTTCGTGCTGGCGGTGTTCGTCGGCTACTTCGTGGTGTGGTCGGTGACGCCGGCCCTGCACACGCCGCTGATGTCGGTGACCAATGCGATCTCCTCGGTGATCGTGGTCGGCGCGCTGCTGGCGGTCGGCGTTCCCATGCTGTCGAGCGGCAGCGGTCTGGCACGGGCGTTCGGCTTCGTCGCGCTGATCTTCGCCTGCGTGAACATCTTCGGCGGCTTCCTCGTCACCCAGCGCATGCTGGCGATGTACAAGAAGAAGTCCAAGTAACAACGCCGCACGACGCGGGATGACAGGCACAACGGGGCATCTGCAATGAACGCCAATCTGTCGGCACTCCTTTATCTCGTGGCAGGTGTGCTGTTCATCCTGTCTCTTCGCGGGCTGTCGAGTCCGGCCTCCAGCCGGCAAGGCAACTTCTTCGGCATGGCCGGCATGGCGATTGCGGTCGCGACCACGCTGGCCGGGCATCCACCAGCAGATGCGATCGCCTGGATCCTCGTGATCCTCGGCGTTGCGATCGGCGGCGGCATCGGTGCGGTGATCGCGCGCCGGGTGCCGATGACGTCGATGCCCGAGCTCGTGGCGGCGTTCCACTCGCTGGTCGGCATGGCCGCGGTGCTGGTCGCCGCCGGCGCGTTCTTTGCGCCCGAAGCCTTCGACATCGGTACGCCCGGCAACATCCATCCGCAGAGCCTGGTCGAAATGTCGCTCGGCGTCGCCATCGGCGCGCTGACCTTCACCGGCTCGGTCATCGCCTTCCTGAAGCTCTCGGCACGGATGAGCGGCGCGCCGATCATCCTGCCGGCGCGCCACATGATCAACATTGCGCTCGCCGTTGCGCTCGTCTTCTTCGTGGTCCGTCTGGTGATGACGGGCGGCGGGTTCGACTTCCTGATGGTGACGCTGCTGGCGCTGGCGCTCGGCGTGCTCATGATCATCCCGATCGGCGGCGCCGACATGCCGGTCGTGATCTCGATGCTGAACTCCTATTCGGGCTGGGCCGCGGCGGGTATCGGCTTCACGCTCGGCAATTCGGCGCTGATCATCACCGGCGCGCTGGTCGGCTCGTCCGGTGCGATCCTGTCCTACATCATGTGCCATGCGATGAACCGGTCCTTCATCTCGGTCATCCTCGGCGGCTTCGGCGGCGAGACCGCAGCGGCCGGCGGTGGTACCGGTGAGCAGAAGCCGGCCAAGCTCGGCTCGGCCGACGACGCGGCCTTCATCATGAAGAACGCCTCGAAGGTGATCATCGTGCCCGGCTACGGCATGGCCGTGGCCCAGGCCCAGCACGCGCTGCGCGAGATGGCCGACACGCTGAAGAAGGAAGGTGTCGAGGTGAAGTACGCCATTCATCCGGTCGCGGGCCGCATGCCCGGCCACATGAACGTGCTGCTCGCCGAGGCCAACGTCCCCTATGACGAGGTGTTCGAGCTCGAGGACATCAACTCGGAATTCGCCCAGGCCGACGTCGCCTTCGTGATCGGCGCCAACGATGTCACCAACCCGGCGGCTGAGGAGGACAAGTCCTCGCCGATCTACGGCATGCCGGTGCTGCAGGTCTGGAAGGCCGGCACCGTGATGTTCATCAAGCGCTCGCTCGCCTCGGGCTATGCCGGCATCGACAATCCGCTGTTCTACCGCGACAACACGATGATGCTGCTCGGCGACGCCAAGAAGATGACCGAGAACATCGTCAAGGGCATGTAGCTGGCATTATTGGGAGCCATGGCGGTCCTGAAATGGCTCCTGATCGTCGTGGTGGCGATCTACGCCACCGTGCTTGCCGTGCTGTTCATGCGCCAGCGCGCGATGCTGTTTCCGATCCCGCCGGTCGGTCGCACCGCGCCGGACGCGGCCGGATTTCCGCAGGCTGAAGAGCACGTGCTGACCTCGGCCGACGGCGAGAAGGTCATCGCCTGGCATGTGCCGGCGCAGCCCGGCCGCAAGGTCGTGCTGTATTTCCCAGGCAATGGCGACTTCCTCGCCGGTGTGGTCTCGCGCTTCAAGGCGCTGACCTCCGACGGGACCGGCCTCGTCGCGCTGTCCTATCGCGGTTATGCAGGCTCGAGCGGCAACCCCAGTGAGCAGGGGCTGCTTCAGGATGCCGCAGCCGCCTATGCCTTCACGCGCGAGCGCTACGCGGCGGAGCGCATCGTGGCTTGGGGCTTTTCACTGGGCAGCGGCGTGGCCGCCGCGATCGCCGCTGAGCGTCCCATGGCCAGGCTGATCCTGGAGGCGCCCTATACGTCCACGGTCGACGTCGCCTCCGACATGCTCAAAGTGGTTCCCGTCAGCCTGCTGATGCGCGACCGCTTCCAATCCGATCAGCGCATCGCCAAGGTGCATGTGCCGCTGCTGATCATGCATGGCGCCAAAGATCCGGGGATTCCGATCCGCTTCGGGGAACGATTGTTCGCGCTTGCGCATGACCCCAAGCGCTTCGTACGGTTTCCCGACGGCGGACATAATGATCTGGATTTCTACGGTGCGACAGGTACGGCCAAGAGTTTCATCGACAGCCCGTAATGTCCTCGGTCGGTGGCCGGCTCTGCTTGTAGTCGCGATCGTCGCAGGTCCGCCGATCCCCGCGTATGCCGCCGCCGGCCTCGATGGCGCTGCGATGACCTGGCCGTTCGCGCTGCCGTTTGCGGGATTGCTGCTGTCGATCGCGCTCGGCCCGCTGCTGTTTGCCCGCCTCTGGCATCATCATTACGGCAAGATCGCCTTGGCATGGGCCGTGGTGACGCTGGCGGCGCTGACCTGGCAGGCGGGACTGGCGGTCTCGCTCGCGTCCTTCATCCACGCGCTGCTCGCGGAGTATCTCAGCTTCATCGTGCTGCTGTTTGCGCTCTACACCGTCGCCGGCGGCATCCTGGTGACCGGCGACATCAGAGGTACGCCGGCGACCAATACGGCCATCCTGGCTCTCGGCACGATCATCGCGAGCGTGGTCGGCACGACGGGCGCCGCGATGATCCTGGTGCGTCCGCTGATCCGCGCCAATCTGACGCGGCCGCACAACGTGCACGTGCTGGTCTTCTTCATCATCCTGGCTGCCAATGTCGGTGGCGCGCTCAGCCCTCTGGGCGATCCGCCGCTGTTCGTCGGCTTTCTGCGCGGCGTCGATTTCTTCTGGACGACGCAACACCTCTGGCTGCAGACCGCGATCGTCGCCGGATTGCTGCTCATCGTCTTTGCCGCTATCGACTGGTGGCGCTTCCGAGCGGAGAAGCTTGCGTCGCAAGCGTTCGTAGCGAAGGAGCCGGTGCGCATTCGCGGCCTCATCAATATCGTTCTGATCGCCGCGATCGTTGCCAATACGCTGCTCTCGGCGACCTGGAAGCCAGGCATCTCCTTCGACGTCTTCGGCACGCATGTCGAGCTTCAGAACCTCGTGCGCGATGCCATCCTCGTGGCGATCGCCGGCCTGTCGCTCTGGCTCACGCCGGACGAGCACCGCGAGGCGAACGGGTTCAACTGGGAGCCGATCCGAGAGGTCGCCAAGCTGTTCGCGGCGATCTTCACCGCGATCGTCCCGGTCATCGCCATGCTGAACGCGGGGCGCAGTGGCTCGTTCGGCTGGCTCTTGGATGCCGTGACGACACCCGCCGGCGCGCCGAGAGAGGTCGCCTATTTCTGGTTCACGGGGCTGATGTCGGCCTTCCTCGACAATGCCCCGACCTATCTCTTGTTCTTCGAATTGGCGGGCGGCGATCCCAAGGTGCTGATGGGCGAACTCTCGGGCACGCTGGCGGCGATCTCGATGGGCGCCGTCTACATGGGTGCGCTGACCTACATTGGAAACGCGCCGAACTTCATGGTCGCAGCGATCGCCAATGAGCGCGGCATCAAGATGCCGAGTTTCTTCGGCTACATGCTGCGGGCAGGTGCCGTCCTCATTCCGCTGTTCGTGCTGCTGACCGTGCTTCCGATCCATCCGCTGCTCAGCCCGCATTGACCTGATCGACGGCACTTTCAGAGACCGCCCTGGTTGACCCTGTCACGGCCGGACCGCGTGACGATCGCCTCGCTGTCGCGCATAGTCGGACAGAACGGATCGAAGGACGCGAATCATGAGCGTGAAGGGCGCAACGCCCGCATCATCGGTGATCTTTCCCGGCCTGGCGGTCGCGCTTGTCGCGATCGTCACGGCGACGCATTATGACTTCACGCCTTCGGCCGCCGGCGTGGTCTTCGCCGCGGTGCTGCTGGTGATCCTGTTCGGCACGGTGTTCGCGGCCGTGCACCATGCCGAGGTGATCGCGCATGAGATCGGCGAGCCGTTCGGCACGCTGCTCCTGACCCTGGCGGTGACGGTGATCGAGGTGGCGCTGATCGCCACCATCATGCTCGGCGACAAGGCTGCGCCCGCGCTGGCCCGCGACACCGTGTTCGCGGTCGTCATGATCGTGTGCAACGGCCTGGCCGGCATCTGCATCTTCATCGGCGGCCTGCGCTATCGCGAGCAGGACGTGCTGGTCTCCGGTGCCAATCTGTATCTCAGCGTACTGTTCACGATGGCAACCATCACACTGGTGCTGCCGAATTATACCTTGACGTCGCCTGGTCCGGTGTATTCTGCCGTGCAGATCGCCTTCGTCAGCGTCGTGACGATCCTGCTCTACGCGGTGTTCCTGTATACGCAGACCACCCGCCATCGGGATTATTTCGTCGGCGGCTCGGCTGGGTTCGCCGATGACGATGTCCGGCTGCCGCGTGCGAAGCTGTTGCTCAGTGTCGGGCTGCTGCTGGTCGCACTGCTCGCTGTGGTCCTGCTTGCCAAGAAGTTCTCGCTGGTGGTCGACGCCGGCGTTGCCGCAACGGGTGCGCCGCAGGCGGTCGCAGGCGTGCTCGTGGCGCTGTTGATCCTGCTGCCGGAGAGTATCGCCGCCCTCTCGGCCGCCCGCGCCAACGACCTTCAGAAGAGCATCAATCTCGCGCTTGGCTCCTCGCTCGCCACCATAGGGCTGACCATCCCGGCAGTGGCGGTCGCCGCCCATGTGCTCGACAAGCAGCTCGTCCTCGGGCTGGACCCGCAGGGAATAGTGCTGCTGGTCCTGACCTTCGTCCTAAGCATGCTGACCTTCGGCACGGGACGGACGAACATCCTGTTCGGGCTGGTGCACATGGTGGTGTTCGCGATATTCCTGTTCCTGCTCTTCGTCCCCTGATTCAAGAGATCCCCCATGCTCAGCGCCCAGTCCGACGTCCAGGTCGATACGCCCGAAGTCCGCGTCACGGAGTGGCGGCTATTGCCCGGCAGTGCCACGGGGCGCCACGTTCATGAGATGGATTACGTGATCGTGCCGGTCACCGCGGGCGAGATGACGATCGTGGCGCCGTCCGGCGAGCGCTCGAAGGCGCAGCTCGCGGTCGGCAAATCCTATTTCCGCAAAGCCGGTGTCGAACACGATGTACTGAATGAGACTGGTTCCGAGATCGTTTTCCTCGAAGTTGAATTGAAGCCGTAACCATTTGTTTACCGGGATGCCGCTGATTGTGGTATCTTGAGCCGGCGATCCGGAAGCAGTTGGCAGCGCCCATACGATCTTGGATTGCAGCACGGCTTCGGTCTCAAAGGGCTTCAGGAGAACAACTTTTCGGCGGTTGCGCCTGCAGGGATCGCAGGTTGCGGGCTCCGGAAGGTACTGGGATGGTCCCTTAATTGTGCCTCAAAGTTCCCGCAAATACCGCGCGGGAGTGGTCAGCATGCTGAAATATCTCACAAAGTTCGCCATGGAGATCGTCCCGTCGGTGGTTGCCACCATCATCGGGGCCTACATCGTCAACCACTACATCAATACCAAGCCCGACTCGCCGCCATCGACCGTGGCGGCGGTGGCGTCGGCTGCCTACGCCAAGCTCACCGGCTCAAAGAGCGACGCTCCGAAATCCACGGGCAAGGGGATCGACCCCGCCAAGCTGGAAGCGAAGGCCGATCCCAAGTCCGACGCCAAGCCGGCGGAAACGTCGACGGAGGTCTCCAGCATTCCCGCTCCTGGCATCAAGGCCAAGGGGGTCTCGGAGAAGTCGCTCGCCGACAAGGCTGCGGAGAAGGCCGTCGAAGTGAAGCCGACCGAAACAGCGAGCCTCCCGACCGATGTGCAGGCCGCGCGCCATCCCGGGTCGCCGCGGGAAAAGCTGATTGCGCGCGGTACTCCGGCCGAGGCCCCAGCGGCCCAGCAGGACGATCGCCGGGATGCTGCTGATCTCGCCCGCGCGGCGATCGAGCGGTTGCGCGCGAGCGAAGGTGCCGGCAGGGCGGCTGTCGAGAAGCCGTCGAGCGACGCAGCCCGGGGCGCTGGCGAGACCCCGCGCATCGCGACCGTCGCGCCACAGGTGTCGCCGGTCCGTCCGCTGCCGCCTCCCGTGACGGTCTCTGCGCCACCGGCCGAGCAGGGCTTTGCCTTGCCGTCGGCCTCGAGCCCGACCTACACGGGATCATTGCAGCCGGACGGGCGCCCGACCCCGCCGGCGGAGATCCCTGTCCAGCAGTTGCGTCCGCTCGACCTGCGCGCCGACAAGACTGATCCATCGATCAAGGACCAGATGTCCAGCGTGGCGCAGGACATGATGTCGGCGGCGAAATCGGTGTTCCACTCAGTGCTGCCGAAATAGCCGGTCGAATCGTTCGCGGACGTGATCGAGGCGGTGGGCCTGGCCGGTCTGCCGCCTTTTTCTTTGGAGTGGCGAGCTCTGCAGCGATGCGAGGGGCGGGCGCAGCAACCCGGATTCAATCCGGTCGCCGGATGGCCAGAGGCGCAAAATCAAAAAGGAGCGCCCAAAACAAAAACGCGAGCCAAAGGCCCGCGCTTCAGACGACGTCAAATTGAAGTGGCCAGATCAGCGCGGCGCGCCGGGACGGGCACCTGCGCCCGGACCACGACCAGCACCACGGTCACCGCCGGGGCCAGCGCCGAACACCGGCTTCGGCTTCATCGGCAGCAGGCCTTCACGCTGCAACTTCTTGCGGGCCAGCTTGCGCGCACGGCGCACGGCTTCGGCCTTCTCGCGGGCTTTCTTCTCGGACGGCTTCTCGTAATGGCCGCGAAGCTTCATCTCGCGGAAAATGCCCTCACGCTGCATCTTCTTCTTGAGCGCCTTGAGGGCTTGATCGACATTGTTATCGCGAACGAGAACCTGCACGCGGCATCCTCTTTCTCAGTCTATCGGTTTGAAATCTGGTGAAGCCAGGGCTGGCAAATGCCCGCGCCCTTAACCTTGAGCGCGCCCGTGTATCAGAGGACACCGTCGCTGTCCACCCGCTGACGGGCTCTTGACCGCAAGTTTAACCTCGCCGGAGCGGTTTATTTCAGCCCTGCCTCGGCGGCAGTGGCGAGACCTGGGTCACATGCCCCATTTTGCGGCCCGGACGAGCGGCGCCCTTGCCGTAGAGATGCACGGTCGCGCCGGGAACCGTGAGCCACTGCTCGTAGCTGTCGATCTCGTCCCCGATCAGGTTCGTCATCGTGACGTGGCCGTGGCGCAGCGGCTTGCCGAGCGGCCAACCGGCGATCGCCCGGATGTGCTGTTCGAACTGGGAAATCGAGGCGCCATCGAGGGTCCAGTGGCCGGAATTGTGCACCCGCGGTGCAATCTCGTTGACCAGGACGCCTGGAGTGGGACCATCCGATACCACGAACATCTCCACGGCCAGCACCCCGACGTAATCGAGGGCCGTGGCGATCCGGCTCGCAATGTCCCTGGCCTCGTCGGCGAGCGCATCCGGGATGCGCGCCGGCGCCCGCGACACCTTCAGGATGTGATCGCGATGCTCGTTCTCGGTGACGTCGAAGCACTCGACCTGTCCATCGGCCGCTCGGGCCGCCACGACCGATATCTCGCGCTCGAACGGAACGAACGCCTCAAGGATCGCCGACTTGGTGCCGAGCTCGGCCCAGATCCGCTCGAGATCGTCACCCGGCCGGATCTTGATCTGGCCCTTGCCGTCATAGCCGAACCGACGCGTCTTCAGCACGGCCGGCAAGCCGATCCGGAACGCGGCTTCGCGCAAGGTGGCGACCGAGGACACGTCGGCATAGGTCGCGGTGCTGATGCCCAGCGAGGTGACGAAATCCTTCTCGGTGAGGCGATCCTGGGTCGTCTCGAGCGCCGAGCGGCGCGGCAGCACCGGGCGCCTCGCCGCCAGCACCATGGCCGCGGCCGAGGGGACGTTTTCGAACTCGTAGGTGACGACGTCGACGTCATTGGCGAACAGCTCGAGCGCCTCGACGTCGGCATATTCGGCGCAGGTTGCGTTCAGCACCACGTCGAAGGCGGGGGAGTCCGGGTCCGGCGAGAACACCTGGCAGCGCAGCCCGAGCCGCGCCGCAGCAAGCGCCAGCATACGGCCGAGCTGGCCGCCGCCGAGAATACCGATGGTGTCGCCGGGCTTGAGCTTCACCCGATTGGAGTCGGTCACGCCGTGCCCTCCGGACGTTCGGCGATCGCATTGGTCTGCGCCTGGCGCCAGGCCGACAGACGGCCGGCGAGCGCGGGATCGGAGAGAGCGAGCACGCTCGCCGCCAGCAGCGCCGCGTTGATGGCGCCGGATTTGCCGATGGCGAGCGTTCCCACCGGAATTCCGGCCGGCATCTGGACGATGGAATATAGCGAATCGATCCCCGACAGCGCCTTCGACTCGACGGGAACGCCGAACACGGGCAGCTCTGTCAGCGAGGCCGTCATGCCCGGCAGATGGGCGGCGCCGCCTGCACCGGCGATGACGACCTTGTAGCCGGCCGCCTTGGCGCCCTTGGCAAAGGCATACAGTCGGTCCGGGGTGCGGTGCGCCGAGATGATACGGGCGTCGTAGCTCACGCCCAACGCTCCGAGTGTGTCGGCGGCATGGCGCATGGTATCCCAGTCCGACTGGCTTCCCATGATAATGGCGATCGGGGCGGTCATAACCTCAAATCTTCTCGGGAATCCATCAGCATGGGCCGGAGTATAGGATCGGTCCCGACAGCGGCAAGCCATGGCATGGAGGCCCGAATGGACTATCCTGTCTTGGTTAAGCCCGGCAAGCCCAAACGACGGCGCGGCAGGTGTCCGATGAAAAAGAAGCGCATGGCGGCCGCGTGGCGGGCCGGGAAGCGAAGAACCCGGTACCGTCATCGGGTTCTTCGGGGCGCGCGCTCACCTGAACCTGGTTCCGCACCGGCGGGCACGCGGCAGACGATCCGACGCCTGAAGGCCGAGCTGAGGGCAGCGCAGGCGCGGATCGCCGAGCTCACGGCCTCCGCCGAGCGCGATTTCCTGCTCGACATCTTCAATCGTCGCGGCTTCGCCCGCGAGCTCCATCGCTCCATCGCGTTCATCAAGCGCTACGATGCGACCGGTGCCCTGGTCGTGCTCGACGTCGATCGGTTGAAACCCATCAATGACACCTTCGGCCATGCGGCCGGTGACGAGGTCCTGAAGGCGGTTGCGCGTGTCCTCGGCGAGCGGGTCCGATCCTCCGACGTGATCGGTCGGCTCGGCGGCGACGAGTTCGGCGTGCTGCTTTGGCACCTCAGCCCGACGGAGGCGCATGCCAAGGCGGCGGAGCTGGAGCAGGCCATCGACAGCCTGACCTTCACCTTCGGCGATCAGACCGTGCGTGCCGGCGCGTCGGCCGGGGTTGCCCTTCTCGACAAGCGCGTCAACCCAGTACGTGCGTTGGAGGAAGCCGACCGCGCGATGTACATGCGCAAGGCCCAGCGAAGGTACGAGAGCCCCGCGTAACGAACGACCCTGCCGGGCGACAAGCGGTGACGCTCGCCGGCCATCCGCGCCGATGACCGAGCTGGCGGAACACGGCGCTCACAACTCGCCGAGATCGTCAGGCAACTCGCCGAACTTGTGCAGCAGCCGGGCGTCGCTGAATTCCCCCTTCAATGGATCGCCGCTGCGGCTGAAGGCAATGGCGCCGATATTGTCTGATAAGCGCGACATGGCCTCCGCGCGACGCAGCGCGGCCGACGAGCTCTGGCATTCCTCAGCCGTTCCCGCGACCAGCATGCCACCCTCGTCCCGCCTGAACGGCATCGCGACGTAGTAGGTGATATCGGGCATTGCACGCTCCTCCTGACCTCTCGCCGAAGCTCCGAGCGAGTGCATGGGTCATCGCCTGGAGAGCCTCAAAAGCCGTCGGGCTCAGGCCGCATCGCTCTGCGCGGCGTCCGAGGCGGTGTTGGGCATGCAGCCGCAGGAGATCGCGGCCCGCAGCTCCTGCAGCTCCAGCTCGAGATACTCGTTCGCCATGATCAGCGCCTTGATCGTGGAGCGCAGATTGCCGTCGCACATCGCGATGGCTTGGTCACACGCCTGTTCGTAGAGGCGATCCTGTGGGGAGAAGGAGGCGGGCATCACAACCATCCTTGTTGTTGTCCGGGGACTACGAGGGATGGTCTAATTGTTCCCTTTTTGTTCCATTTGTCAAGGCGCTTCGGCAACTCCAGCATCGCCGTATTGCCTGTGGGCATACGGTCAGCCGTGCTGACGCTTCGCCTCAGGCGATGATGTCGGGCGTGATCTGGTCTTCGATGAAGGCGATCCGATCGCGTAGCAGAAGCTTCCGCTTCTTCAGTCGTTGCAGCCGCAACAAATCGGGGGCGGGCGATTGATGCAAAGCGTCGATCGCCGCGTCGAGGTCGCGGTGCTCCTGCTGCAGGCGCGCGAGTTCGGCCTGCAGTTCGCGCTCGTCTTGGTCAGCCATGATCTATGATAGCAAAAAAGCGGAAGGAAGTGGAAAGCCTTGCGAAGGCGGGCGCAAATATTGCGCCTGCGAAGCTGATAAGCAAGTCGCACCCCTCAAGATCCGTGCAGCTGTCCCGTGAATTTCAGGTTGGCGCCGGCGTTAGATTCGCCCGGATCAGCTCACGCTTCGTTACACACGGCGCTCAAATTTGCATGTGCGGTCTTTTGGCCCCATCGACAGGTCAAGCGACTAGTGTACACTCATTAGCCCTGGTCGAATCTCAGGTTCACCTACCGAGGAGGTTTCGAATGGCTATTCAGGCGCATCTCGTTGAACTGGAGCGTAAGCATAAAGTTCTTGAAAACGAATTGCATCAAGCTCTCCTGCATCCATCGACGGACGACCTGCGAATTGCCGAACTGAAGCGACGCAAACTGATGGTGAAGGATGAGATCGAGCGCTTGAGACAGGTAACCAGCGAAACACTTCACTGACATGTGACCATCATCCGCCGTATCATCTGATCGCAAGACCGTGCGCCTGGGATGGCGAAGAGTCCATCCCAGACGCAACTTCAATCGAATTAGTTACGATACACGACTTAGTTTCGATACGCGACGACGCGAACGCATCTGCCTGCGTTGTCTCCCAGCGTGTCTATCGCGACAGGCTGTTCATCGCGATATCGAGGGTCTTCAGCTCGAGGCGAGATCGCCGACGTGAGCCGCGATCGCGAGCGATGACGTCAATCCAGGCGATTCGATTCCGAACAGATTGATGAGTCCGGGCACGCCGTGATCGCGCGGGCCCTGAATGACGAAATCCTGCGACGCCACGGCCGGCGGTACGATCTTCGGCCTGATGCCGGAATAGCTCGGCATCAGCGCCCCATCCGGCAGCGACGGCCAGTATTTGCGGATCGCCGGGTAGAAGCGCTCGGCGCGCGCCGGATCGACCGTGTAGTCGATCCGGTCGATCCACTCGACGTCGGGGCCGAATCTGGCCTGGCCTGCCATGTCGAGCGTGAGGTGAACGCCGAGCCCGCCCGGTTCCGGCACCGGGTAAATGAGCCGGCTGAACGGTGCCCGGGCGCTGCAGCTGAAATAGTTGCCCTTGGCGAGATAGGTCGTCGGCACCAGCGGCGACGGCATGCCGTCGATCCGCCGGGCCACCGCGGGCGCGTCGAGGCCGGCAGCGTTCACCAGCAGCCGGCAGCTCAGCGTCATCGGCTGCGCGCCGCCCGCGTCGACCTCGATCGATTCTCCGGCTGCCTTGGCCCGCAGCAGCGGCGTGTGGAAGGCGAAGGCGCCGCCGGCGTCCTCGATCTCGCCGCGCAGCGACAGCATGAAGGCATGGCTGTCGAGGATGCCGGTCGACGGCGACAGCAGGGCCGCCTCGCAGGCCAGGGCCGGCTCCAGCGCCAGCGCTTCGGATCCAGACAGCAGCCGCATTCCTTCGACGCCGTTGGCTTCGGCGTGCGCGCGGATGCCCTGCAGCTTCTCGGTCTCGGCCGGATTGGTTGCAACGATCAGTTTGCCGCAATTGCGGTAGGGCACGCCATGCTCGTCGCAATAGCGGTAAAGCATGCGCTTGCCGGCCACGCAGAAGCGGGCCATCAGGCTCCCGGCCTTGTAGTAGATGCCGGCGTGGATCACTTCGCTGTTGCGAGACGAAGTGACGGTGCCGATGCCCTCGGCCGCCTCGAGAACGATGACCTCGCGTCCGGCGCGGGCCAGCTGTCGTGCGACGGCAAGTCCGACGACGCCGGCGCCCACGACGACGCAATCCACTCTATCCATGCACGGTCCTGAGACGATTCGGGGAAATCATGGCTTGCTGCAACCCCCGGTGGGTGGAGCCTCGGTCCGGAGTGCGCACGCCCTTAGCAAACCGTTCATCATAGAGAGGCCATTGACCAAATTTGCTTCGTCTTTTTCGAAGTTTGCCGAACCCGTTTACCCGATCCCAATAGGTGAAGCCAGATACTGTCGCCGAATACCGCGGGTGATTGATGGCTGGCAAGAATTGGCAGGCGAGCGACCGAAACGCGTTTTCTGCGTGCGTCGTTGCGGCCTCGATGGCCGCCATGGCAGCGTGGGCGGCTGCGCCGACGCGCGCCTGGGCTGCGTCGTCCGATTTCTCGCCCTCCGGCTACCTGGGCACCATCGAGCCGGACGTGCTCTGGGAAGTGTTGATCGCCGGGATCGTCGTCTGCGCCTTCCTCGCCTCGGTCGTGATCTGGATCCATTCGGCCTTGCGGCGCGCCAAGCGGGCACAACTGCGGCGTAATGTTTTCATCAGCTCCGCGCTCAACAATCTGAGCCAGGGATTGATGCTGACGGACGCCGCCAACCGCGTCGTCTTCTACAACCATCGCTTCCTCGAGATCTACGGCATGAGCCGGGCCGACATTCCGCCCGGTTGCACCGGCCGGGATCTGGTCGAGTTGCGGCGGCAGCGCGGCCTGCTCAATCTGACGGTCGAAGACTATGCGCGCCAGGCGCGGGAGCCGGACGGGTGCCTGACCGAGCTGCCCGGCGGACGTGTGGTGCGAGCCCAGATATTCCGTCTTCCGACCGGCGGATCGATCGGCATCCACGAAGACTGCACGGTGCAGCGCCGGCTGGAGCGCGAGCTCGCCTCGACCAAGCAGTTCCTGGAATCGGTGGTCGATCAGGTTCCCGTCTGCGTCGCCGTCAAGAACATCGATGACGGCCGCTACATCTTCGCCAACCGAGCATTCGAGCAGTTCTCTCGGATGCCGCGGGATCAGATCATCGGACGGCGCCCGAGCGACCTCTTCGGCGACGCGACCGCGGCCGACATCGCGGCTGCCGACCGCGAAGCGATGCTGGCGCCCGGCACTACCTATTGCAGCGAGCTGGTCGTTCAACGCGGCAACGACAAGCGCATCCTCGAAGCCCATCGGGTCGTTGCACGCAACGACAAGAACGAGCCGCAGTTCCTCATCGCGCTGTTCGACGATGCCACGGAGCGGCGATCGCTGAGCCGCGAGCTGGAAAACAGCAAGAAGTTCCTGGAGCTGGTCGTCGACAACATTCCGGTCTCGCTCATCGTCGAGAGCGTCAGCGACGGCCGCTATCTGCTCGCCAACCGCAGCGCCGAGATCATCCTCAACCGCAAGCGCGAGGATGCCACGGGCCTGACCGCCGCCGACATCTTCAATCCGCGCGAGGCCAGACTGATCATGGCGCGCGACGAAGCCGCCATCAAGAAGCGCAGCCTTCTGACCGAGGAACATCCGATCTCGACCAAAGACGGTCTGCGGCTGTTCCTGACCCGACGGGCAACCGTGCTGGGCGAGACCGGCGAGCCGCAATATCTGATCAAGACCTATGAGGACGTCACCGACCGGCGCCAGACCGAATCGCGGATGGCGCACATGGCCTATCACGACGGCCTGACCGATCTGCCTAACCGCGCCGCGTTCCTGCAGGCCTTGAGCCAGATGATCGAGGCCTGCGCGGACACGGACGAGGAGTTCGCGGTCCTGAACGTCGATCTCAAGGGCCTGAAGGACGTCAACGACGTCTTCGGCCACGCCATCGGCGACAAGCTGTTGATCGAGGTCGCCCGCCGCGTCCATGCCGTTGCCCGCGGCGGGGTGGTCGCGCGTCTCTCCGGCGATGAGTTCGGGCTGATCATCGACGGCAAGCAACCGGAGATGGGCAGGGCGCTGGCCGAGCAGTTGGCGGCGGCGATCGCGGTGGACTTCCAGATCGACGGCAAGTCGATTCGCACAGCGCTGACGACGGGCATCTCGGTGTTCCCGCACAATGGTTCGGATCCGGCGTCGCTGCTCGCCAATGCGGGTGCCGCTCTGTTCCGCGCCAAGGCCAAATCGCGCGGCAGCATCACCTTCTACGAGCCTGAAATGGATCAGCAGATCCGCGACCGCCGCGTTCTGCATCAGGAGCTGTCTGTCGCGATCAAGCATGGCGAACTTTCGCTGTACTTCCAGCCGCAGGCCGCCTCCGGCCGCACGGTCGACGCCAGCGAGATCATCGGCTTCGAGGCGCTGGCGCGCTGGCAGCACCCGCTCCGCGGCTTCGTGCCGCCGAGCGACTTCATTCCGCTCGCGGAAGAGAGCGGCCTTATCGTCGAGATGGGCGAGTGGATCCTGCGCGAGGCCTGCCGCGAGGCGGCGTCGTGGCCGAAGCCGCTGCAGGTCGCGGTCAACCTGTCCCCGGCCCAGTTCGTTCATGGCGACCTTGTCGCACTGGTCCATTCGATCCTGCTCGAGACGGGGCTCGCGCCCGGCAGGCTCGAGCTCGAAATCACCGAGGGTGTGCTGATCGAGGATTTCGATCGTGGTGTCGCGCTGCTGCGCCGGCTGAAGGCGCTCGGCGTTCGCGTCTCGATGGACGATTTCGGCAGCGGCTACTCGTCGCTGAGCTACCTGCAGGCCTTCCCGTTCGACAAGATCAAGATCGACCGCGCCTTCGTCATGAATATCGGCCGCAACCCGCAATCGGCGGCGATCATTCGTGCGGTCATCGGTCTGGGTCACGGCATGAACATGTCGATCGTGGCGGAAGGCGTCGAGACGCCCGAGCAGCTCGGCTTCCTCGCCGAGCAGGGCTGCGACTCGGTTCAGGGCTATCTGCTCGGCAAGCCCCTGCCGATCGACAAATACGACGGCATCGTCGGTCGCGCTCACGACGACGACGACGCGTCCGTTCGCAAGACCGGCTGACCGGGCACTCGTGGTCAGAGGCCGTTGCGCAACAGCGCGAATTTATCCGCGCGCTTGACAGCTAAGCCGCTACGAGAATCATCTCCGCCGGTCTACGATCGTTCGTCCTGGCACGCTCGAAGACCTTGCGTATGGCGGACTACGATCTTGCGATCATCGGCGGAGGTCTGAACGGCGTCAGCCTGGCGCGTGATGCGGCTGGCCGCGGTCTGCGCGTGCTCCTTGTCGAGCAGGGCGATCTCGGCGGCGGCGCCTCGTCGGCCACGTCGCGGCTGGTGCATGGGGATCTCGCAGCGCTGGAGCGCCGCAGCTTTCTGCGCGTGCGCCGCGCGCTTGCCGAGCGCGACGTCTGGCTCACGGTCGCGCCGCATCTGGTCCGACCGATCCGCTTTGCTATTCCAGCTCACGCCAATGAGCGGCCGCCATGGCAACTGCGCGCAGGACTCTGGCTCTACGACCGCCTCGCTGCGCGCAACCGGCTGCCGTCAGCGTCGGCGCTCGACGTCACGCATCATCCGATCGGAGATGCCCTGAAGCGTCCGATCGGGACGGCATTCGACTATTCCGATTGCGTGGTCGACGATTCCCGGCTGGTGGTCCTGACCGCGATGGATGCTGCCGAGCGCGGCGCGTCGATCCGCACCGGCGCCCGCTGCGTGCGGGCCGACCGCGACCATATATGGCGTCTCGCCATCATCGACCGCGGCCATCGACGCATCGTCACCTCGCGCGCGCTCGCCAACGCCACCGGCGCGTGGAGCGTCTCGACGGCGGAGACCGTGCTGCGTCAGCCGCCGCCGCGGGTCACCGCGCGGCAGGTCAGCCAGATCATCGTGCCGCGGCTGTTCGATGTCGAAGCGGTCTACGTGTTTCAGAATTCGGATGGACGGCTGATCTTTGCCCAGCCCTACGAGCAGGATTTCACCCTGATCGGCACGGTGGTCCACGGCTTCAAGGGCGACCCAGCCGTGGTGGCGGTGCCGGCGGCAGACGTGGCCTATCTCTGCAAGGCGGCGAACCGCTATTTCCGCTCGGACATCCAGCCTGCGGACGTGGTCCGGAGCGTGGCCGGCGCCAACATGATGGTGCTGCGCGCCGCCGACAGCGGGCGGCTGGAAACGGTCGTGAGCCTCGATGCTGGCCGCGCCAAGGCGCCGCTCCTGACCATGTGCGGCGGCGACGTCACGACAGCCCGGCACCGGGCCGAGCAGGCGGTCTCCCGCCTCGCGCGCTTTTATCCGATGTCGCCACGCTGGACTGCGAGAGCGCCGCTTCCGGGTGGCGACTTCGCGTGGGACCGGTTCGAGGATCTCGTCGATGACGCACGGGAGCGCTGGCGCTTTCTCAGCGAAGCCGAGGCCCGGCGGCTGCTCGGCGCCTACGGCACCCGGCTGGCGGACATTCTTGGCGAGGCGAGATGCCGGGCCGATCTCGGGCAGGCGTTCGGGCCGCAGCTGACCGAGGCGGAGGTCCGCTACCTCATGGCGCGCGAATGGGCGCGGTTTCCCGACGACGTGCTGTGGCGGCGGACCAAGCTGGGTCTGACGCTTCCCGCTGCCGAACGCGATGCGCTCGCTGCGTTCATGACCACTGCGGCCTGTGGCCGGGGCACGCCGCAGGCCGTTGACGCGAGCGGGGATAGTCCGGCCCGCGCGGTTGAGCTGCAATCCGTGGGCGGCTAGCTTGCCGACCGGTCGGCCGTTGTGGCCGGGCAGGGTGATTTGATCGGGACATGGCTGACGACATCGCAAACCCAGCGCCTGCCGGAGAGCCGGCAGCATCACCAGCGCCGGAACCGCGTCCCGATGCTCAGCCGCCGGTCCTGCGGATCGAGAACCTCGTCAAGACCTTCGGCAGCTTCCGCGCCGTCGACGGCGTCTCGCTCGACATCCGCGCCGGCGAGTTCTTCGCGCTGCTCGGCCCCAGCGGCTGCGGCAAGACGACCTTGCTGCGCATGCTGGCCGGCTTCGAGACGCCGGATGAAGGGCGCATCCTGCTTGCGGGCGAGGACATCGCGCAGGTGCTGCCGCATCAGCGGCCCGTCAACATGATGTTCCAGAACTACGCGCTGTTCCCGCATCTGAACGTGCGCGACAACATCGCCTTCGGCCTGAAGCGCGCCGGCATGCCGCGCGCCGAGATCGCCACGCGCGTTGCTGAGATGGTAGCGCTGGTGCGGCTCGAAGGGCTGGAGAAGCGCAAGCCGGATCAGCTCTCGGGCGGGCAGAAGCAGCGCGTCGCCCTGGCGCGCTCACTGGCGCGCCGGCCGCAGGTGCTGCTGCTCGACGAGCCGATGGCTGCGCTCGACAAGAAGCTGCGCGAGAGCACGCAGGTCGAGCTGATGGAGCTGCAGCGCAAGCTCGGCATGACCTTCATCATCGTCACCCACGACCAGGAGGAGGCGATGACGGTGGCGAGCCGGATCGGGGTGATGAACGCGGGAAGGCTCGAGCAGGTCGCGGTCCCCCGACGTCTGTATGAGGAGCCCGCGTCGCGGTGGGTCGCGGAGTTCGTCGGCGACATCAATCTGTTCGAGGGCGAGGTGACCGCGCGGGAGCCGCTCCGGCTCAGGGTCGTGACCCACACTGCGGGTGAGCTGGTCGTGGCGCAGCCGATGGCTCCGATCAGCGAGAGCAAGGTCGCGGTCGCGATCCGTCCGGAGAAGATCCGCCTCGCGCTCCGTCGACCGGCCGGCGATGCTGCTGCGATCAATTGTGTCGAGGGCGCCATCACCGATGCGAGCTATCTCGGCGGCAAGACCATATACAAGATCAAGCTCGACGGCGGCGCCGTGCTTCACGCCGCGCAGGCCAACACCGCCCGGCTCGATGCCGACGGCTATGGCCTGAACCAGCGGGTGGTCGCCTGGTTCACGCCCGACGATTGCCTGGTGCTGGAACGATGAGCGCGCGCCGCATCTTCTCGCGCCCGGCCCGCTTTGCGGCGATCGCGCCTTACATCTGGATGGTGCTGTTCTTCCTGGTGCCGTTCGCCTTCGTCGCCAAGATCAGCCTGTCGCAGACTGCGATCGCGCAGCCCCCCTATACGCCGGTGTTCTCGCTGGCTGATGGTTTGTCGTCGCTCCGCGACGCCTTTGCGGCGCTGTCGCTCGACAATTTCCGTCTGCTGCTGTCTGACGATCTGTATCTTTCATCCTATCTGCGCAGCGTCGTCGTCGCGGCGACGTCGACGGCGATCCTGCTCTTGATCGGCTACCCCATCGCCTATGGCATGGCGCGGCTCCCCAGGCGCTGGCAGGGCATCGCGATGATGCTGGTGATCGTGCCGTTCTGGACCTCGTTCCTGATCCGCATCTACGCCTGGGTCAACATCCTGCAGCATGACGGCCTCCTGAACCAGATCCTGCTCGCGCTGCATCTGGTGTCCACGCCGGTGGTGTGGCTTTCGACCGACAGCGCGATGTATGTCGGCATCGTCTATTCCTATCTGCCGTTCATGATCCTGCCGCTGTTCGCGACGCTGACCAAGCTGGAGCCGGCCTTGGAAGAAGCCGCCGCCGATCTCGGCGCCTCGCCGCGCGAGATCTTCTGGCTGGTGACGTTTCCGCTGTCGCTGCCCGGCGTCGGCGCGGGCGCGCTGCTGTGCTTCATCCCGGTGGTCGGCGAGTTCGTCATTCCCGATCTGCTCGCCGGGTCGAAATCGCTGATGATCGGCCAGACGCTCTGGCTCGAATTCTTCACCAACAAGGATTGGCCGGTGGCCTCCAGCATCGCCGTGGTCCTCTTGGTCGTGCTGCTGCTTCCGCTTCTGCTCTACGACCGGCTGCAGCGCCGGCAGTTGGAGGAGAGCAGGTGATGGATGGCGTACAGCAAGGCACGCTCTCTCGCTCCCCTCCCCCTTGCGGAGAGGGGTTGGGGGTGGGGGTCCGCATTGGCGGTCTTTGCTGGGTGCCCCCCTCCCTGACCCTCCCCCACAAGGGGGGAGGGAACGGAGAGGGTTTCACTGGGATTGAGGGAGGAGGAGATCGTGCCTAATCCCTCCCGCCTGTCGCGCTTCAACGTCGCGTCGCTGACGCTTGGGCTCGCCTTTCTTTACCTCCCGATCCTGATCCTGGTGATCTACTCGTTCAACGCCTCGCGCCTGGTCACTGTGTGGGGCGGCTGGTCGCTGCGCTGGTATCACGAGTTCTTCAGCGATCGCGCCATGATCGATGCGGCCTGGATGAGCCTGCGCGTCGGCGCCACCTCGGCCACCGCGGCGACGGTGCTCGGCACGCTGGCTGCGGTGGCGCTGTCGCGTGGCCAGGGATTTCGCGGCCGCATGCTGTTCTCCGGCATGTTGTATGCGCCGCTGGTGATGCCCGAGGTGATCACCGGCCTGTCGCTGCTGCTGCTGTTCGTGGCGCTGGACGCCGAGCGCGGCTTCTGGACGGTGACGGTCGCCCACACCACCCTCACGATGTGCTTCGTCGCGGTGGTCGTGCAGTCGC
Organism: Bradyrhizobium sp. SZCCHNR1098; assembly: GCF_032489375.1. Lineage (NCBI taxonomy): Bacteria > Pseudomonadati > Pseudomonadota > Alphaproteobacteria > Hyphomicrobiales > Nitrobacteraceae > Bradyrhizobium > Bradyrhizobium sp. SZCCHNR1098. Next base: position 346,271 of record NZ_JAUEXY010000005.1, on the reverse strand, counting down.
GGCTGGTCTCGCTCGACCGCAGCCTGGAGGAAGCCGCGATGGATCTCGGCTGCGATCCGCTGCGCGCGTTCGTGATGGTGACATTGCCGCTGATCGCGCCTGCGGTGGTCGCGGGCTGGATGTTGGCCTTCACGCTGTCGCTCGACGATCTCGTGATAGCGAGCTTTACCACCGGCCCCGGTTCGGCGACGCTGCCGATTCGGATCTATTCCGAGGTTCGGCTCGGGGTGAAGCCGGAGATCAATGCGATCTGCACGCTGGTGATCGGGCTGATTGCCGTGGTGATCATCATCGCGTCGCTGGCCTCGAAGCTGTCGAGTGATCGCGGCGAGAGCGCAGCTCCGCTATAATGACGGAGAATGCTGAGACAGCGTTGATCAACGCGAGAACAGCCGCAAGGCGGCGGTGACGACCGCGCGATGGATCGTGCCGCGGTCGACCGATGCAGGGTCGACGCAGCAAGCCGGATCGCTCTGTCTGCCGAGCTCGGTACTCTCCGGCAGGAAGACGTAGCCCGGCGTCGTCGGCGACGATCTCGAATGCGCTGCCGCTCAGTCGCTCATGCAGCCAGCGTGAGGCCGGCAGCAGCGCATCGGCGCCGCCGACCATGATGCGCGTCGGGACGTTGATCGCGGCGATGCTGTCCTCGGAGAAGCCCTGCACTGAGCGCCCCGGCGCCTGCAGCAGCGCCGCCTTGATGCGGGGATCGCGATAGGATGCGGACATGCGCGCCCAGGAGTCGCGGAAGATTGGGCTCTTCTCCATCAGCCGCGGCAGATGATCGACGAGATCGGGAAACTCGCGAGGGCCGCGGCCGTGATTGGCGCCTGGCTCGAACGGCGAGCGGATCATGATGGCGCCGATCAGGGCGGTGGCCGTGACGCCGCCGAGCGAATAGCCGACGGCGTAGATGCGGTCGAGGTTGATGCGGCCTTCGAAATCGGGATGAGCCACGATGTGGTCGATCAGCAAGGACACGTCGCGTGGGCGTTCCCATGAGCAGAGGAAGCCCTCTGCTCGGTACGGCTCGGCATTGCTGTTGCCATGATGATTGACGGCGACCGCGACAAAGCCGCGACTTGCCAGCTCGCGCGCCAGCCATTCGAACTGCAGGCCGTTGCAGCCGGTGCCGTGAGAGTACACGACGAGAGGACAGGCGCCCGCGCTTGCAGCGAGCGGCGCATTCAAAGCCGCAGGTCCCGCTTTGAACCAGCCCTGCGGCCAAGGTGCGATAGCGAGCGCCGTCTCCACGGCGCCGTTGGCGGCTGGATACCAAGCGAACCAGTCGATCGGGCGCGGCCCGTCGCCATCCCAGTTCGGCCGCGAAGCGTCCTCGAACCGTCCCTGACGAAATCCGACCCTCATCGCTCCGTCACGACTTCACGGCGCCGGCGGTGAGGCCGCCCACCATGTAGCGCTTGAAGGCGTAATAGACCGCCGCGGGCGGCAACGCGTAGATGAAGCCGGTGGTCATCAGGAGCTCCCACGGCGAATCGTCGGCGGCCAGGAAGTTGCCGAGCGCCACGGGCAGCGTGATATCCTTGTCGTTCGACAGCAGCAGGAACGCGTAGAGGTATTCGTTCCAGGCGAGCAGCACCGCATACGTTCCGATCGCGACCAGCGACGGCATCATCAGCGGTACATAGACGAGGCGGAAGATCTGCAGCGGGCTGGCGCCGTCCATGACGGCAGCCTCGTCCAGCTCGACCGGCAGCTTGTCGGAGGCCTGCTTCAGCACCCAGATCGCGTAGGGCGAGGCAATCGTCACCATCGCCAGGATCAGCGACCAGTCGTTGTTGAGCAGGCCGTATTTGCCCATGGTGCGATACATCGGTACCGCGAGGAACGCGGCGGGGATGAAATAGGTGAACAGCGCGAGGTTCATCACCACCCGGCTGCCAGGCACGCGCAGGCGCGAGATGGCATAGGCCGCACAGGTCGCAATGATCAGTGTCAGCGCGCCCACGGCCATGGCGATCACGACCGAGTTGCCGAACTGGACCCAGAAATCGCGCAGGAAGTAATGCTGCTGATGGAACACGATCGAGAAATTGTGCAGCGTCGGATGGTCCGGCCACAGCTTGCCCGAGAACGCGTCCTCCTTCGGCGAGATCGCGAACAGGAACATGTGGTAGATCGGGATCATCGTCCAGATGAAGACGGGAATGCCGATCAGCAGCAGCCGGGCCTCGGTGCCGACTTCGCGGAGGGTGGGGAGCTTCATCGCGACAACCGCTTCATCATGAAATAGACCAGGGGCAGCACCAGCGGCATCGCGCAGACGATCGAGGCCATGGCGAGGCTGAGCTGATCGAGCCGGAGATAGCGGATGCCGAGCGTCGCCAGCACGTGGGTGAGATCGGCCGGACCGCCGCCGGTCAGGAGATAGACGCTGTTGAAGTCTCCGAGCGTCCAGATCATCGAGAGCAGCGTGCAGGTGATGTAGAGCGTCTGCATCGACGGCCAGGTGATGTAGCGGAACTTCTGCCACCAGGTGGCGCCGTCGACCTCGGCCGCCTCGAACAGGTCGTGCGAGATCGCCAGCCGCCCGGTCATCAGGATCAAGGTCCAGAACGGCAGCGACTTCCAGATGTGCATGCCGATCGCCATCGACAGCGCGACCGTCGGGTCGTTCAGCCAGTTCGGGCCATCTTCGCCGGTGAACTTGAAGATCAGCTGGTTCACCACGCCCCATTCGGGATTGAGCATGAAGCGCACCGACAGGATGGTCGGGATCGAAGGCACCGCCCAGGGCAGGATGAAGATGACCGACAGCCATTTGATCCAGCCGCGCTGCTGCACGAAGAAGCCGGACAGGAACAGCGCGATCACCATCTTCAGATTGATGCCGACCAGGAGGAAGATCAGCGTGTTGACGGCGGCGCGCGCGAAGATGGGGTCGTTGTACAGCGCGACGTAGCTGGCCGGCTCGCGGGCGAGCCACAGGCCGTAGCCGACGGGATAGACGACGAAGGCAAGGAAGACGAGCAAATAGGGGGCAAGCATGACGATGCCCCATACCTGTGACGGTGTCAGCAGCACCGGGCGCGGCGCTTCCGCGAGCGCGGAATCGGAAGCTGAGAGCGTGATCGCCATGGTCGTCTGTTCCAAGCCTATTGCCGAACCGGCCGCATACACTGCGGCCGGCACTTGTTGTCGTTGTCAGGAGCTCAAGCTAGTGCCTCGCGAGGCGAGAGACTAGCCGGCGACCTCCTTCAGCCGCGCGATCAGCTCGTCGACGGCCTTCTCGACCGGCACCTTCTCGCTGACCACGCGGTTCATCGCCTTGGCCCAGACGTTCTCATTGTTGAGGATCGTGAACTTGTAGTTCTTGGTGAAGTCGAACGGCGTGGTGCCGCCGGTGAACTGGGTGTACACGGCCTTGCGATGGCGGTCGGCCTGCCAGAACGGGCTCTTCTGGCCTGCGGTCGTCACGGGGAACCAGCGGCCCAGCGCGCCCTCGATGTAGGGGCCGAGGTTCTCCTCCTGCATCAGGAACTTGATGAATTCCTTGGCCTGCGCCTTGTGAGGAGCATTGGCGAAGATCAGGCCGGTCTTGACGTCGGAGCGGTACTTGATCGGCGTGCCGTCCGGCTTGTTGGGGAAGGACGCGGTGATGATGTCCTCCTCATAGGCCTTCTTGCCGGCCGCGCGCTGCTCGGGCGTCAGCGCCGGGTTGGTGGAGTCCTCGAACCACTTGGCCGCGATCGAGATCGTGAAATTGTGGGTCATCACGATCGTCTTGTTGTGGAACGCGACGTTGTTGTCCGGATCCTTCCAGGTCGTGGACGAGGGCGGCGTGCAGCCCTTGATGTAGGTGTCGGTATAATCCTTCATCGCCTTGACGAGGCCGTCGCGCACCTTGGGGTCGTCGACCAGCAGCTTGCCGTCGTCGTCGACCAGCTTGACGTTGTAGGCGTCCATGAAGGTGTAGAACGACTGGAACGAGTCGGTGGATTCCACGCCCATCGGCTGACCGACGCCATACATGCGCTGGCCGGTGGCCTTGCGGACCGCCGACTGCACCTTGTCGCACCAGAACGTCCAGTAGTCTTCCCACTTGGTGGGGATGTCGCTCTGCTTGAAGCCGGCCTTGCTCAGCAGGTCGCCCCAGATCTGGACGTGCATGCTCTGCTGCTTCAGCGGGAAGCCGTAATAGGCCTTCTTCTTGGTGACGTTGTTGTAGAGGTAGGCGGTCTCGAGCGTGTTCGGAGCGAACGCCGACTTCATCGGCTCCAGGATGTCGGTGAGATCCTCGAGCTTGCCTTCGTAGGCCCACTTGCCCTGGGCCTGAACGTCGTAGGTGTCGGCGTAGGCCACGTCGGGCACGGTGCCCGAATCGAGCGCGGCGACCGTCTTCGGAATCATGTCCTGGATCGCGTATTGCGACAGCTCGACCTTGATGCCGGTCTTGGCCTCGAACTTCTTGACGACGTTGAGCAGCGCATCGTCCTCGGACTTGTAGAAGCCCTTGCTCCACCAGATCGTGATGGTGTCCTGAGCGATGGCTGGTGCTGCAGCGCAAAAAAGCCCGGCGGCTGCGACTGCGATTGAAAGCGCACCCATTCCCCTGGATTTCACGTGTCTCTCCCTGATCCGCCGATCTTGCTTGATCGGTTGTGGCGGGACACTAGCCCAGGGACCCGACGTGATCCAGAAGTAATATATCAGACATAGGTCGTGGCGGCGGCCGTGTATCGGCACGCGAAGCAAGCCGCGTTGGTCAGTTCTGCTTGGTGGGAGTGTCGCCTGTCGGAGCGTCAGCCTGCGGCACGTTGTCCGGCTGGGCCGGGCGCAATCCGCCGCCGGTGAATCGTTCCAGCACCGAGCGCACCGCATCCCTCGTCTTGCGGTCCTTGACCGCATCGAGTAGCGGGGCGGCGGCCGGGGCGCGGCGGATCAGGCTTTCCGGATCGGGAAAGATCAGCGGATCTTCCCAGGGGCCCTGGACGACGAAAGGCAGCTCGAAGCCGTTGCTGCCATTGCCTGACGACAGCAGGCTCGCGACGCCCTTGAAATCGTATTCCCGCGTCGGCACCGAGGCCGTGCCGGTCATGGTGATGCGCGCGGTCGGGCTCTCGACGCGGATGTCCTCGGCGGTCGCGATGCCCTCGGAGAATTTGACCGCGATCGTCAGCGAGTCGTAAGGCGTCGAACCGGAGCGGAAATTGCCGCCGCGCGACAGCGGGCTGCGCTCGAGGCGCCTCAGGAGCTGCTCGACGTTGAAGCCGGAGATCGCGCCCTCGCGGCCCTGCAGGTTGGCGCTGCCATCGAGCGACTGGGCGAGCCCGAACGGGCTCGAGCCCGAAGCCGTCAGCGAGACGTTGAGATTGCCGCGTCCCGACAGCGACGACACGCCGAACATCTCGTTGGCGCAGGCCTGCAGATCGACGTCGTTGAATTGCAGCTCGGCCTTCACGTCGGCCATGGTGTCGGCACGGGCGATCCCAAACGAGCCGCGCACGATGCCGCCATACATCTGCGCCTCGCCGACCGAGAGGGCGAGCACGCCGTTGCGCAGGTTGGCGCCGAACGCTGTGCGTCCGATTTTCGAGGAGCCGACCGTGACCTTTGCGGCCGATAGCCGCATGTCGAGGTCGGTGGTGGACAAGGCCTTGAGGTCGAAGAGCTGCCGATTCCAGTCGCGGGCCCCATTGGCCAGCAGCCGGATCGTCGAAATGTAGGGGGTGAAGTCGAGCGCGTCGGCCGCCAGCGTCGCCTGCAGCGTCTGCCGGCCGTTATTGGCGTAGGTCATGACGCCCTCGGCGGTGTTGCCGTCGAGCTCGACATTGACATTGGTGAGGGCGATCGAGGCGCCGACCACGTTGGCGCGCGCACGCAAGGCGAAGCGCCCGAAGCCGCCGCCGCCGAGCGGCGTCTGCCCGGTCCAGCGCAGCGCGTCGCGGAGCGACGGGCTGTCCACCGTCAGCGTACCTTCCATCAGCGCGCTGGTGCGATTCGCGACCGTGCCGTCAAAGGCGACCTTCAGCGGCGGGCTGGCGAGCCGCATCTTCAAGCCGGACCGGTCTCCCGACAACGCAGCCAGGAAGTCGCTGACGCTGATGGAGCCCTCGATGCGCTGACCGCGCCAATCGAACTGTCCGGTCGCCGCGAACGAGCGCGAGATCGACGGCCAGGCGAGCGACAGGTCGATATCGTCGAGCCGCTCGGAAGCATGATGGCCGGTGTCCTCGTAGACCAGGATGCCGTCCTGGATGCGGATCTCGGAGAACGACATCTGGCTGTCGGGCCCCGGGCGCATCGTGCGCGCGATGGTCTCGATGAAGGGGGTCCAGTTGCTGTTGCCGTCGGCCTCGCGGCTGACGTTGATCTGCGGCCGCAGCATCATGACGTCGGCGATTTCGAACCGCTGCAACAGCAGCGGCAGCAATTGCAGATTGGCGGTCAGCACGTCGACGCGCAGAGCCGGATCCTCGGTGCCGCTGCCCTTCAGACCGACATCGTGGAACGAGACATAGCTGCCCGGAAACAAGGAGACGTCGATATGTCCCTTGACAACGAGCTCGAGCCCGGTCACGGCGCGGATCTGGCTCTCCACCGCCTGCCGCAATGCCTCGCGATTGACCAGCCAGGAGCTCGCCAGCAGGCCCACGAACGCGATGCCCAGCAGCACCGCGATCGGTGTGCCGAGGCGCCTCATTCCTTGGGCCATGGTCACGGACATGTCCTGGGATCGTCGGATCGCTGGTTACTCGGGATGGGCAGGGTGCGCCGAAAACCCCTGCCAACATCAACAACTTGATGCGCTTTCTTGACGCTTTCAAGGCCATGCCGCCGGTGTGGCCGGATTGCGGCGGAGCCCTGATATCCCGGACTCCGGATCGCCTCGGAGGCGCAGGCTGGTGCGACAGCTAAAGCAGGATGTGCGCGTTGGGAAGGCATCATTGACGCATTGCGAAGATTTCGCCTAATAATCCGGTCGATATCCGCGCGATCGCCGCTCTGCAGCAGGTCATTCCCGTATGAACAAGGTCTATCCGGACGCCAAATCCGCCCTTGCTGGCCTCCTCAAGGACGGCATGACCATCATGTCGGGTGGGTTTGGTCTTTGTGGCATCGCAGAAACCCTGTCCGACGCCATTCGCGAGTCCGGGGTGAAGGACCTCACCGTCATCTCCAACAATGCCGGGGTCGACGGCATCGGCCTCAGCCGGCTGCTGGAGACGCGGCAGATCAAGAAGATGATCTCGTCCTATGTCGGCGAGAATAAGCTGTTTGCCCAGCAATATCTGGCCGGCGAGCTGGAGCTCGAATTCTGCCCGCAGGGCACCCTGGCCGAGCGCATCCGCGCCGGCGGCGCCGGCATCCCGGCCTTCTTCACCAAGACCGGCGTCGGCACGCTGGTCGCGGAGGGCAAGGAGGTGCGGGAGTTCGACGGCGAGAAATATCTGATGGAGCGCGGCCTGTTTGCCGATCTGGCGATCGTGCACGCCTGGAAGGGCGACACCGCCGGTAACCTCGTCTACCGCAAGACTGCGCGCAACTTCAATCCGATGATGGCAACTGCGGCCAAGGTGACGGTCGCGGAGGTCGAGCACCTGCTGCCGGCCGGCCAGATCGATCCCGACCACATCCATACGCCCGGCATCTTCGTCAAACGCATCATCCAGGTCGGAACCGAACTGAAGCGCATCGAGCAGCGTACCGTGCGCAAACGTGAAGCCGCCGCTGCAGCCGGGGAGGAAGTCTGATGGCCTGGACGCGAGAGCAGATGGCGGCGCGCGCCGCCAAGGAGCTGCGGGACGGCTACTACGTCAATCTCGGCATCGGCATTCCGACGCTCGTCTCGAACTACATCCCGCCGGGCGTCGACGTGGCGCTGCAGAGCGAGAACGGCATGCTCGGCATGGGTCCGTTCCCCTATGAGGGCGAGGAGGATCCCGACCTCATCAATGCCGGCAAGCAGACCGTCACCGAGCTGCCGATCACCAGCTATTTCTCGTCAGCCGATTCCTTCGCCATGGTCCGCGGCGGCCACATCGACCTGTCGATCCTCGGCGCCATGCAAGTCGCCCAGAACGGTGACCTCGCCAACTGGATGATCCCTGGCAAGATGGTCAAGGGCATGGGCGGCGCGATGGATCTCGTCGCCGGCGTCAAGCGCGTCGTCGTGGTCATGGAGCATAGCGCCAAGGACGGTCCGAAGCTGCTCAAGCAGTGCACGCTGCCGCTGACCGGCGAGCGCGTCGTGGACATGGTGGTGACCGATCTGGCGGTGTTCACGATCGACAAGCATGGCAATGACGGCATGGCCCTGATCGAGCTCGCCGATGGCGTGACGCTCGACGAGGTCAAGGCCAAGACCGAAGCCGAGTTCCGGGTCGCGCTCAAGAATGCCTGAGGGCGCGACTACCAGCGCCGGCAGAGCATCTCCGCGACCTTGACGGCGAGCCGGCATGCCGCATGCCGCGCCCGGCTCGCAGCAGCGGGCGGCGCCGTCTCCGCCAACCCCTGAATGATCAGGCACGGCACACTGCGGCCGAGGCAGATCAGTCCCATCGCATAGGCCGTGTCATCCGTCGCAAGCGCGCCTGGAAACGCCGCCGAGATTTCGGCGTGGGTGCCGTCGCCATCGCACGTCACTGTCATTCCTTCGAAGAACACGTCGATGTCGTCCAGCATGCCATTTGCGGCCTCGTGCGCGAGGCGGCAAAGCTCGGGATCGGCCGGAATGATCATTCCGCTGTCATCGACCGAGGGCGGCTCGGCCATGCTGAGCGCGTCGCGCAGCTTGATCTGAATCCGGAATGGCGCGACCGAGGTGGCGATGACGAGATCGCCGGGGCCGGCGCCGACGAATCGCGGGCCGCGGGCCACTTGCGGGAGATTCGCTCCCAGGGCGTCGGCCCGTCCCGGCATGATCAGCCACTGCGCCCCATGCTCTTCGATCGCCACTGCGGCCGCGCTCGCCACCTCGGCGATCGATCGCCCGAGGCACACGACTGCATGGAAGCAGGAATGCCTGATGATGGCGCGCGCCGCGTTGCGCTGTTCGATCAGCGTGCCCGGGCCCATCGCCTGGACCAGGGCTTCGATATCCTCCGGCGTTTCGACCACGAAACCGATCGTGTTGGCTTTGGCATGGAGAAATCGCAGCGCGTCGAGCATCGCGTTGATGCTGGCCTTCTCACGACCGTCGAGCTGCTGCCACAGCGCTTCGAGCACGTCCAGGGAGGCCTCGATGTCGGCGCCGATCACGCCCTGGCCGAGCGGCCGGCCGGGTGTCTCGCAGCGATAGAGCTCTTCGAAGGCCTGCAGGACGGTCCTGCGGTCCTTCACCGCGCAGGCGCCTTGCAGGATGCGCGCGAGAACTTGGGCGCGCTTGCTGAGTTCGAGGGGAACGGCGAGCCAGGCAAAATCAGCCAGCTCGGCCGCCTGCTCGCTTGCGGCGCGCTGGAATTCGCCGACGACCTGACCGTAGTGCCAGCTCAATTGCCACGGCGTCACCTGCCGTCCGCGATACCTGCCGCGCTCGATGCGTTCGAGCGATTGCGCCTGCAACTCGTTGCGCAGGTCGGGATCTATTCCCGATGCGCGGGAATCCAGCAGACGATAGGCGCGTGTTGCGATCGCCGGTCCGAACCATTCGTGCTCGAGGTCGCCGACCGAGAGACCGCTCGGCATGCGGATGTGGACGGTCCTACGAAACTGGTCGAGCTCGCGTCTTGCGACCTGGGCCGCGGTCACCGAAACCTGCTGTACCTCGCACAAACCGTCGACCACACTGGCCCAGTCCCAGAAGTCGTCGCCATAGAACGGAATGCGATATTGGCGGCTCGCGACGATCCGTGCGCAAACCCGTTCGATGGCGGGAGCCACGCGATCGAGAATATCGCTGCGCGCCAGCGCGCCGTCCGTGAGACATTGGTGCACGAGACGCGCCGCGCCCGCATTCACCACGTGCCAGTCCTTGGCGGCGAATTTGGGCGACGTCCGCAGATATTCGAGCGCGTCGATGAGGCAGCGTCCAGCCAGTGCGCTCGGCGAATCGTCGTCGAACCAGCTGGTGTTGCCGATCCCGTAACCATGCAGGTCGGACGTGAAGAAGACCGGCGGATGTCGAGAAATCACACTCGCCTCCTGGTCCGCTCATCGCGTCGCTCAACGGCAATTGTCTAACGTTTGCAACTCAGATTTCGCAACCGAAAGTTGTTTTACGTGACTGTCATTTGTGCCAGTGTCAGGGCACCGTCGATCCGGCGCCGGCGTAGGTTGCAGGCAAGCGTGCTTCGAGTGCACTTTTCGAGCGGACTTATGGAGGCCGAGCATGTCAGGCGCGGATGGCGCCGAGTAGCCGGCCGAGGCGTCGCGTCATGCTGCGGCTCCATGAGGGTTGATCGCGGACAAGCCGGAAACCGAGATTGGCAGGTGGCGTGCCGGAGGCGCAGCCGCCGGCGCGCGCATCGCGGATGAAGTCGGTCACGTAGGCTCGATGCGCGCCTTCGGCCAGACGGACGCCGCAATTGCTGACGGTCTTGATGACGCGACCGGCACTATCCTGCAGCTTGCGTGTGAAGCAGGTCGAGGTCCATTCCCAGACATTGCCCGCGAGGTCGGCAATGCCGTGCTCGTTGATGCCGAAGCCGCCGAAGCCGCGCGTCTTGGGATCGTCTTGCAGGGCGGCTTCCCGTTCGTAGCGGGCGATCCAGCGCCGCGAGGGATCGGCGTCGTCGATCGAGATGCCATCGTCCTTGAATCGGCTCCCGGCCGCATAGGCCCACTCGGTATCGGTCGGCAGCCGATAGCTATCGCCGGTCTTGTGCGAGAGCCACTCGGCGTAGGCAACGGCGTCGTGCCAGCTTACCTGCACCGCCGGACGATCGATGGCGATGGGGACGTCGCGATCGAGCGCGCGACATGCATGGGCTTCGACGCAGGCGTGGTAGTCGGCGGCACTGACGTGGTTCGTCATCATGGTCAGCGGATGATCAAAGCGGACCGTCGTGATGGGAGCTTCGGCTTGGCGGCCGTTGCGGAGATGGTCGCCGGAGTCGCGGTAGCTGATCGTCCCAGGTGCGATCTCGGTGAGGGCGGGGCCGTCGAGACCGGCGGCGCGGTCTGGCAGCCCTGCAAGGATCGGGGCCATTGTGGTCGGGCCAGCCAATCCGACGACGCAGGCGAGGGTGAGCTTGATCTTGAAAGCGAGCAGCATGGCAGCACACTGAGAAGAGTGGGGGGCCGGACATGCCGGCCCCCTGGGCCGATCAGTTCGTCGTGCCGGTCGGAATGTCGGCCGGGGCCTTCACCTGCATCATCAGGTCGTCATTCCACTTGCCTTCGACCTTGAAATGGGCCGTTGCGCCGAGATTGGCCGCCTCGATCAGGTTGTGGGTGACGTAGGCGTAGATGCCGGGCTGCAGGAATTTGTAGAGCGCGGCACCGGCGGAGCCGCCGCGGATGAACCAGGTCTCGAGCCCGGTCTCCGGCGCGTTGGAGAACTTGCCGGTCTCCCAGACATAATCACCGTGGCCGCCGATCAGATGCGGACGACTGTCGCGGTTCGCCTGCGAGTGCACGATCAGCACGTTCTCGCCGACATTGGCCGTGAGCGCATTCTTTCCGGTGAGCGCGCCGGCCTTGCCGTTGAACACCACATGGGTCGGCGTGAGCTTGCGCATGACCTCCTCGGTGTCGCTATATGCCTCGCCGGGCGAGTCATAGGATTTGAAGTTGCCCTTGTCGTCGCGCGGGACGTAGAGGTCCTGCTCGCCGATGTAGTAGACGCGATCGTAGCGTAACGCGTGTCCGCGGCCGTCATTGAGACCGTCGCGCGGCAGCACCATCACGGCGCCGTTCATGCCCGAGACGACATGCCAGGGGATCATCGGTCCGCCTGGGGCGCAATGATAGACGAACACGCCGGTCCGCGTCGCCTTCCAGCGCAGCACGACCTGCTCGCCGGGATTGACCAGGGTCAGCGCGCCGCCACCCAGCGCTCCGGTCGCGGAGTGGAAATCGATGTTATGCGGCATGCTGTTGGTCGCGGGATTGACCAGGGTCACCTCGACATAGTCACCCTCATGGACCACCATCAGCGGGCCCGGCATCGAGCCGTTGAACGTCATGGCCTGGAAGGTGGTGCCCTTCTCGTCGATCACCATCTTCTTCTCCTGGACCACGAGCTTGAACTCCATGATCTTGGGCCCCTGCTTCGTCGCCTGCTCGTGCGCATGCACGAACGGCGGAGCCACCAGATCGACCTTCTGGCGCGGCAGCTTGAGGTCCTCGGCCATCGCGGGAGCCGCAAGCATCATCGCGGCGATGGCTGCACTGAACATGGCGGTGCGGCGGGTCAACATGGATCGCTCCTTCATTGGATCTGTTGTAGTGCCGCAATCATCATGCTCCCGTTGGAACCCGGCTTGTTTGTGCTGCAACAAGCAACTTCGCATTTGCGGAATGCGATGGCGGGTTCGGAGCGAAATTGGCGCGGCTGCGCCAGCGCAGCGCGCGAATGAGTTGCATCGGCGAGTAGTTCTTGGGGAGTCCGGACGGGGCGCGGAGGAAAAGGGGGCTGGACTGTCCTCGCGCAACTACGCGCCGAGAAATGATCCATCCGTTTGCCGAGACCGCAGGACAGTCACGAGCACTAGGATGCGAGGTTCAAGGCCGAGGTTCAAGGCATTGCACCGATCGACGATGGGCTACCAAACTCGTCAGCTCAGCCAGCGCAGCGCCAGCAACGCGGCGAAGGCCACTGCCGCCGCGAGGCAAAACATCGTGGTCATGAACATGGCGATATTGCCGAGCAGGCCTGTCGGCCCCGACTCGTCGCGGAACGATTCGAATCCGTCGGACTGGGGGATATGGCCGCGGATGCCAGCGAGGAGAGCAAATGAACGGATCAGAAATTGCAGAGCTTCCATTGCGGTTTCCTCGAATCGTCAATGGATCAATGATGATGTGAAATGAGCCGGCCACTTTGAGGAAGCGCAAAGTCCGAGGCGATAACCGGCGTTCTACTGGTTATCCAACGGGGCATCTGCCGGCCGCGCCTTGAGAAAGCTCAAGGCCGCCGCTCTTGCCTTATGTCAAGGACCTCCGAACCCCAGGTCGACACGCTCAGGTGACAGGCAGGACATGAGACCAGATCTTGCGGCATGCTACGGACAGGAGCGCCTTCCGCGCTACACCAGCTATCCCACGGCGCCTCATTTCTCCGCCGCGGTCGGCCCGTCCACCTACGCAGAATGGCTGCGCGCGATACCGGCGAGCGCGACGGCATCACTTTACCTGCATGTGCCCTTCTGCCGCTCGATGTGCTGGTATTGCGGCTGCAACACCATGGTCGCCAAGCGCGACGAGCCGATTGCGGTCTACGAATCGGCACTGCGCTGCGAGATCGACATGGTGGCGCGCCAGATTGGCCGGCGGCTGCAGGTCGGGCACATTCATTTCGGCGGCGGCACGCCCACCATCATGGCGCCGGAGTCCTTTGTGGATCTCGTCGGATCGCTGCGTCATTCATTTTTCGTGCTGCCATCGGCGGAGATCGCCATCGAGATAGATCCCCGCACGCTGACGCCGGAGATGATCGCCGCGCTGGGGGTGAGCGGGGTCAATCGCGCCAGCCTGGGCGTGCAGAGCTTCGATCCGCGGGTGCAGCAGGCCATCAACCGGGTACAGAGCTTCGAGCAGACCGCGGCGGCCACGAATGGATTGCGTCAGGCCGGCGTTGCCGGCATCAATTTCGACCTGATCTACGGGCTGCCACATCAGAGCGTGGCGTCCTGTCTCGACACCGTCCGGCGTGCCATCGACCTGCGCCCCGACCGGCTCTCCGTGTTCGGCTACGCTCATGTGCCATCGTTCAAGACGCACCAACGCAAGATTCAGGACTCGGCGCTGCCGGACAGTCTGGAACGCTACGATCAGGCCTGTGCGATCGCTGATGCGCTGAAGAACGCAGGCTACGTCCAGATCGGGCTCGATCATTTCGCCTTGCCCACCGACCCGATGACCATCGCGTTCCGCGAAGGCCGGCTGCATCGCAATTTCCAGGGCTACACGACCGATGCCAACGATCTGCTGCTCGGGTTCGGCGCCTCGGCGATCGGGCAACTGCCGCAAGGTTATGTCCAGAACGCGCCGCAGGTCCGGGCCTATGAGCAGAAGATCGCGTCCGGCAGCCTCGCGACCGTGAAAGGCTATGGACTGACGGATGACGACCGCCTACGGGCCGACATCATCGAGCGCATCATGTGCGACTATGGCGTGGACCTCGACGTCATCTGCACCCGCCATGGCACGGACACCGACGACATGCTGAGATCGGCGCCGCGGCTGCAATCGCTGATCTCCGACGGTGTGGTCGAGCTCAACGGCGGTGCGCTCGCGGTGACCGAGCATTCCCGGTTCCTGGTGCGCAGCGTCGCTGCGGCGTTCGATGCGCATCTCGACGCGTCGAAGCAGCTGCACAGCCGGGCGGTCTGACCGGCCAGCTGCCGCGGTGCTTGTGCCGCGACAAAGACCGCCAAGGGCATGCCCGCTACCATTCGCGCGGGAATGGAGGCGCGCATGCCAATCTCCTTCGATGAACTGGTCGACGACGTCATGCGGCGAAGGCCGGAGACGATCCGCGTCTTTCTTGCTTTCCAGATGCGTTGCGTCGGTTGCCCGATCGCCTGTTTTCACAACGTCGCGGATGCCTGCCACGAGCATGGCGTCGATCCCGACGCGTTCCTCGCGGCCCTGTGTGCCTGCGCGTGATCAGGTCCGCGACGCGGCCGCGTCACCGGCGTTCTGCTGCGCCAGGAGCACGATCTTGTGCGGCTCGCGCAGCACGATCTTCTGACGTCCGCTTTCGACGAGGCCGAGCTGCTCCCAGCCCGAGAGGATGCGGCTTACCGTATGCAGGGTCGTTCCGGTCATCTGGGCGATATCCTGCCGGCTGATCGGGAAGTCGATCTGAACGCCGTGATCGAGCTTGCGGCCGGCCTGGTTGGCGAGCCGAAGTAGGGCATGCGCGATGCGCTGCTCCACCTGCTGCGTCGACATTTCGATCACGCGCGCATGGGTTTCCTGCAGCCGCTGGCCGACCGTCTGCAGCGTGTTCGCCGCCAGCGACGGGAACTTCGCGACCAGCCGCGGCCATGAGGCGGACGGCCAGGCCAGCACGATGCTGTCGTCGACGGCGGTCGCTGTCGCCGGATAATGTTGGAGACCGATGGCCGGGGCGACGCCGAACGTGTCCCCTGGCACCACATAGCGCACCACGATCTGGTCGCCGGTGGGCGTCGTCTTGCTGGCGCGGACATGACCGTGGAGCAGCAGGAAGAACGAGGTCGCATCGGCGCCCTGCTCGAACACTGCGCCGTTGCGGGGGACGCGAAGGGAGCGGGCTTCCCGCAGCACGTCCGTGAGATCCTCCGCGGACAGCCCCGCAAACAGCGGCAGATGCGCGACCAGCGAACGGTCGATGGAAGCCATGGTGTTCTCCGGGGCCGGATTCGGCTCAATTTTGCGGCGCTCAATAGCACGTTTTTGCGATCCGTCGGAAGTTTGTGCTGGCGCAAGTCATAGTGGGCGACGCGCAACTACATGTTAAGCACAACGCCGCGATCGGTGCGGTTCCCGTCCTTCATCGAGCGAGCATGCACATGGCCATTCCACGCAACTATCAGGGCTGGACCGTTCTCGCCAACGGTTTCAGGCCGTTCTTTCTGCTGGGCGCGCTCCAGGCCGCGCTGGCGATCCTGATCTGGGTCCCGGCTTTCTACGGCGAGCTGAAGCTGAGCTCCGGCTTCGCTCCCCGCGACTGGCATGTGCACGAAATGCTCTACGGCTATTTGCCGGCCGTCGTCACTGGCTTCCTGTTCACGGCGATCCCGAACTGGACCGGACGTCTGCCGATCCGGGGCCTGCCGCTGCTCACCCTCGTGATCGTGTGGATGGCCGGGCGACTGGCCGTCACGATGTCCGCGCTGGGCCCCTGGTGGGCCGCGCTGCTGATCGATGCGAGCTTCCTCACGCTTGTCGTTCTGGCCGCCGCGCGCGAGATCGTCGCCGGGCGCAATTGGCGGAATTTGCCGGTGGTCGCAATCGTCGCGGTGCTGTGCGCCGGCAACATCGCGTTCCACGTCGAGGCTCATCTGCGTGGCTCGGCCGACTACGCCATTCGCGTCGGTGTTGCCGTGATCGTGCTGCTGCTCGCACTGATCGGCGGCCGCATCACGCCGAGCTTCACCCGCAACTGGCTGGTCAAGCACAATCCCGGTCGGCTGCCGGCGCCGTTCGGCCGCTTCGACATCGCCGTCGTGCTGTTCAGTGCGCTAAGCCTGCTCGGCTGGATTCTGGTTCCTGAGAGCGCGCCGACCGCGCTTGCGCTCACGGCGGCCGGATTGTTGCATGTGGTGAGGCTCGCGCGCTGGGCCGGCGATCGCACCTTGCGCGAACGGCTGCTGGTCATCCTGCATGTCGGCTACGTGTTCGTTCCGCTCGGCTTCCTGCTCACGGCGGCCGCCAGCCTCGGATGGATTCTTCCAAGCGCCGGGCTGCACGCCTGGATGGTCGGGGCCGCCGGCATCACGACGCTTGCAGTGATGACGCGGGCCACGCTCGGCCACACCGGCCAGGCGCTGACGGCCGCGCCCGCGACCCAGGTGATCTATCTGGCGATCATCGTCGCAGCGGTCACGCGGGTCTGCGCCGTGTTGGCGCCGGCGCATACCGAGGTGCTGCTGCACGTCGCGGCGCTTGCCTGGGTGGTCGCATTCGCCGGCTTCGTTCTGGCGTTCGGTCCGCTGCTGCTCGGTCTCAAGCGGCGTGCGCTGGCCGTACGCCGGGCAGGATCGGTTCAGCCGGTGCTCTGATTGCGCGCCATGGCGCGCGAGAACACCACCTCGATCAGCGTGCCGGATTTCGGCGCGGCCTTGATATGGAACTGCGCCCGGTTGGCTTCGACAAGCGCCTTGGTGAGCGACAGGCTGAGACCGGCGCCATCGGAGCCTTGCTCGGAAGCCGAGGGCGCACGGAACGGTTCGAGCGCAGCAGCCACCTCCTGATCGTTCAGGCCATGACCGGTATCGCGGACGCGCAGCGCGACCTCGCCGAAATCGGTCAGCGCGGTCGAGACGATGACCTGGCCGCCGGGATTGGCCAGCGAGATCGAGGCCGAGATCACGTTCATCGCGATCTGGCGCAGCGCCCTGGCGTCGGCGATGACCGGCGGCAGCAGTTGCGACAGCGAGGTGCGGATGATGATGCGGGCGCGGTTGGCCTGCGGCTGCATCGCTGCGACGCAGCTCTCCACCAGTTCGTTGAGATTCTGGCTGGTGAAAGCGAGCTCGAGCTTGCCGGTCTCGATGCGCGACAGCTCCAGCAGATCGTCGATCAGGGAGACGACGCGCTCGCCCGAGGTGCGGATGTCCTTCATGTATTCGGCGTAGCGGGTGTTGCCGATCGTGCCGAACCGTTCGCCGATCATCACCTCGGCAAAGCCGATGATCGCGTTCAGCGGCGCGCGCACTTCGTGGCTGATCCGGGCCAGCATGTCGGCCTTGGCGTTGGCGGCCCGATCGGCCACGCGGCGAGCCTGCAGCAACTCGCTTTCGCCGCGGTGGAGCTGCGACAGATCGCGGAACACGGCAAAGAAGTTCGGACCGTCGGGCCTGGTCCGGCCAATTGCCATCGACAACGGAATGAGGCCGCCCTGAGCGATCTTCCCGAGCACCTCGCGGCCCTGATCGAACCCGCTCGACGCGCCGGCCTGCTGCACACTGTCGAGGTAATCGAGCACGAGGCGGGCGCTTTCCGGCGCGAACAGCTCGATCAGGTTACGGCGCACCAGCGCCGCGCCGTCGTGACCGAACAGCGCCTCGGCGCTGCGGTTGCAGGCGTGGATGTTGCCGCCGGCGTCGAACATCAGGATGCCCTCGGCTGTGACGTCGAGGATCGCCGCAAGATCTTCGGCTTCGGCGTGGCCGGCGGCCGGAGGCGGGGCCACGACCAGGGGGGCTGGTGCAGCCGAGGCCGGCACCGGCATCGGTGCAGCGTCGGTCGCCGTCGGAACCGCGGCCGCGGTTCCGGGCACCGGAGCGAAGATCAGGGCATGGGCGGTATCGCCGTCCCAGGTGATCGTGAACAGGCGGGCTTCCGCCTTCACCTCCTCGCTGGAGGAGCCATCGGCTGCCGAGATCGTGACGGGGGTGCCGGCCTCGGATTTGTTCGACGCTGACGACACGCCCGGCTCGACATAGAGCGCATCGAGCCCGCCCGCCTGCTCCAGGGCCGCAAGGTCGGCGTAGCCCATCTGCCTGAAGAAGGCCGGATTGCCATAGAGCAGGCGATCGAGCCGGTAGATCAGCATGCCCGTTGGCAGCAGGTCGAGCAGGATGCGGTCGCGCTGGCTGTCGCCCTGGGCCGGCGGCTCCTCGGGGATGAGCCATTCGGTCTGCAGCCCCGCGCCATGATCGGTCGCCGTCTCCGTCGCCGATGGGGTCTGCTGCTGCGGCGGGACCAACGGATCGCTCACGTGCGATCCCGGCTCGAACGCCGTATTCGCGACGTCCGCGGCTGAGTTGCGGATCTCGCCTTCGAGCCGGGCCGACAGCTGACGCGCGAGTTCATGAAACGCACTGTTCTCCACCGGCGTGAGCGCAGGATGCTTGGACTCGCCCGGAGCGCGGAACGGGACCACGTTCCCGGTCGTTTCGAGCCCGATGCCGTCGATGTGGTGTACGTCCGGCGCAATGGAAGCCTCACGCGATGACGCAGTGACGTTCTCCTGCTGCGGCGGCACATCTGCGGCCTGCACATGGTCGGATTGGGTAGGATCGGTTTCGTCGGCGTCCGGAGCATCGGCCGCGTCTGCATCGGCCAATGCGGGGCGACGCAGTGCGGCCAGCCGGTCCAGAGCGTCGAGGTCGCGACAGACGCCGAAGCCGCGATAGCCGGCATGGGTCCTGTCCTCCGTCAGGACAGGCAGTCCCGACAATTCGACCGCAAGCCGCTCGCCGTCCGCGGGCCAACTGACGACGAGCCCGCTCCAGGTCTCTTTCGTTTCGATCGCCGCACCGACCCGCCCGTCTGGATCGAGGCCTAGCGATGCAGTGAGCTCATGCCAGGGACGGCCGAGCTTGGCGGCGCTGTGCAGCCCGATCAGGCGGGTGAATTCGTCGGAGCCGATCGAGAATCGTCCCTCGGCATCCATCTGCCAGGAAAATCGGAGTGGGTGGCGGCGGCCGACTGAAGGGTCCGCCGCGCCGGACTCGGCAGGATGCGTCTCATCCGTCGTTTGCGGCACCGGCACCGGCGCCTCGAACAGGTCGGCCTTGGCCTGATCGTCGATCAGCAGGAACTCGGCCGGCGCTTCGTTCGACAGCGCGGGGGATTCGTATTCGGTTCGGCGTTCAGTCATTGCATCCACCGGAAGAGGAGGCGAAATCACGACCACGGGCCCAGCGGCAATGTGCACGGGGGCTGGTGATGCGGGGGCGGCATCTGCGGTTGGCTCTGATGTCTGCGCCGAGCCTGGCGCCTCCATCCCGTCGGCTAGGGCCGGCATCGGGACGGCCACCAGCCCGACCTGGTTGCCGCTGCCGATGCGGTAGAGCGCTGCGCGCTCGGTGCCGAACGTCACCTTGGCCATGCCGTCGATAAGCGCCGCTCTGCGGATCTCGGCGAAATCCGGCTCGCTCAGGTCGCGCGTGCCAAACAGGCGCCGTCCGGCTGCACTGATGCCGGCGAACTGGCCATCCTGGGTGAATGCGATCAGCGCATGTCCGCTGGCTTCCACGAGCCGCTTCAGGCGTTCCGCCAGCGGGACGCTGCGTCCGCCCCCGTCGGTGCTGGTGATCAGCACCGCGCGCGTGCCATCCGGCAGATCGATCCTGGTGCAGCCGCAGGTCGCGAGCGTGCCGAGCGGCGCGCCGAAGCCACGGAGGCGTTCGAGTCGCAAGGCGCCGGTCTCGGGCAGACGCCGTCCCAATTGAGCGACCTGGCGGCGATGCGCGTCGGCGGGGCCGAGCGTCTTCGCGATCAGCGCCGTTGCGCTCGCCGCGCCGAGGGCGCGTGCACCGGCCGCATTGGCCCACAGCACACGGCTGCCATCGGCCGACCATAGCCAAGCCGGCAGACTGCCGGCGGCGTGGACAGCCAGCCGGGGGTCGCTGAGGGCCTGCAATTCGAGATCGGCGTAGGTCATGGGCGACGACGGCGAACGGCTCTTGTGATGTTGATCGGCGGCCGGAACTGGTGGCGTTAAGAATTCGTTACTATCGCGCGTTTTGAGGGCCAAGGTCCACGGCGGGGCCGTACTCCTGTCCTGCTAAAGCTTGGATAACCCTAATGTGTTCCTCGTGAGCCGCAGCGCACGGAATTGCGGCGAACCCGGACATGGCTCGCTGCAATCCCCCCGTTGGGGACCACGAGTTGCGTAGGCAGCGGGACGGCCGCTTCGAGACGAGGCGCTGCGGGCGAAGCCAATCGGGACGTCAGGGACCCATGACCGACGACGGGCGACGACTCGAGGATTCCGAAAGACATGCAGGCGATCGCGGAGGCAGGCTTCGACCAGGCACGTCAGACGTTCGAGCAGCTCCTGGCTGGAGCGGAGGCGACGGCAGGCTCGCTCGAACAGCGCAGCGCGACGGTGCGGGCCGGGGCCAAGGACATCGGCGCCAAGGGTCTTTTGCTATGCCGAAAGGAACGTTCAATCATCGCTCGACTACGCCCAATCGCTGGTGCACGCCAAGGACCTGCCCGAGGTGCTGCGGCTGCACCGCGAATTTTTTCAGGGCCAGATGCGGTCGCTCGCCGAACAGGCAAGCGAAATGGGCCAAGCCATCGGCAAGGCTGCGATCGACACCACTATGCCCAAGGCCTGAGGGGACGTTCTCCGCTCCCGAAAATTTTGGAAGCGGGCGCGACAAAGAGTTCCTGATAATGGAATTTCCATTGCGTTGCACAAAAACGACACGATATAGCTCTACGCGAGGTTGTTACCTCCCAGGGGCGGTTCCTCTGCGTGATCCGAAGTGACTTCCCGATTGCCGGGACGGTCCAGTCTCAATGTTTCGAAGGATACATGCCATGACCAATGCCACCGATCCGTTCTCCGCGTCCATCATCCCGTTTGAGGTTCCCGAGCAGGTGCGCGCGCTCGCCGAAAAAGGCGTGTCGCAGGCCCGTGAGAACTACGCCAAGTTCAAGGACGCTGCGGAAACGCACAATTCGGCCATCGAGGCCTTCTTCGCCAACGCCAGCAAGGGCGCCGGCGTCTACTCGTCCAAGGTCATGGAATTTACGAAGGCCAATACGACGGCTTCGCTCGACTTCGCCCAGGAGCTGTTCGGCGTGAAGTCGCCGTCGGAGGCGATGGAGCTGTGGACCGGTTTCGCGCGCAAGCAGTTCGAGACCTTCACGTCCCAGGCCAAGGAGCTCGGCGAGCTCGGCCAGAAGGTTGCGGCCGAGACGGTCGAGCCGATCAAGGAAAGCGCCAGCAAGCTGTTCAAGACGGCGGCCTGAGGCCGGCCTGATTCGAGCCAGGTGCGCGGTACGGCCGTGTGCCGGTGAGGCCAGCGGAAGATCCAGGACCCGGACGCGTTGCGGCCGGGTTCGATGCTTTCTGGGCTCCCGCTTGAACGGGGGCTCACTCGGGCCGAAACAGCGTCAAAAAACGCCGGCATGGCCGGGGACTTTATCCGTTCTCGGCCTTGCCAAATTGGCCCGTTGCACCTAGTTTCCGGCCCGTTCGGACGCCCCCTCGCGGGCAGTCCATGGCGGATGCAGTTGTAGCTCAGTTGGTTAGAGCGCCTGTCTGTGGAACAGGAGGTCGGTGGTTCGAGCCCACCCAACTGTACCATGGCCAGGACCATTGCTGTGCCGTTCGCAAGCTCACCTCTATCCGTGCTCCGCGCCCGGTTGATCGTGCACCGTGATTTGTAGCCCTGTCGCGACCTCTCGCGTATGGCTGTAGACTGGGCGTGTGCGCAGAGCTGTGCGGAAGCCTGAGCCCGGTCTCCGTATTTCGACGGATATATCGCCGGGGCGTGCGCTCGCTTGCGGTTTGCTGCGCCGGATCAGAAGCACGGCGTGGCGCTGTTGCTTGCGAATCCTGTCTCCTTCAATCACACTTTGCGGCAACGAGGGGGAGGGGACGATGAGAGGGATTGATCTCGATCCATGCATCTCTGCCGTACTGATCGTAGTAGCCGCGCTGTTAGTCCCCGTAACCGCACGGGCCTATACCCCCGAGCAGGAGCAGGCGTGCACGGGCGATGCGTTCCGGCTTTGTAGTTCCGACATTCCCGACGTCGATCGTGTCACTGCCTGCATGGTCCGCCGCAAGGCCGAGCTGTCGCCGCCATGCCGCGCCCAATTCGGGCCACCGCAGCGCCAGGCAGCGTCATCTGGCCGCGCGGAACGGCCGATGAGCATTCGTCCTGTCACCAAGCCGGTCACTGCGCGCGCCGGCAAAGCGAGGAAGTCGACGCGACCGGACGCGACTTGAGCGATGCCGATGGCCGCATTTGGCGGCACTCGGAATGACCGAGGTCCTTGGATGCGCACCTCGATGCGCAGCCTCAACATGTAAATGCGATGGGGCATGACCGGATGTTGTCGAACATCGCGGCCGGATCTGCTGTTTTGCCTGCTTTGGTGTGACTCAAAAACCAATCCGTTTCGGCAATCAGGAGTTACGTCTTATTAATCGCTAAATTTTTCTTCCGCGAATCAGTCCGCTGATTCATTTTCGCTGCCGGGGTCAATCTGGAGGCCAAGGTATGAACGTCATTGTTTTCGCATCGCGTAAGGGCGGCTCAGGCAAGAGCACCCTGGCCGCCCATCTCGCTGCGCAGATCAAGTCGAGCAAGTCTAGTCTGCTCATCGATGCGGACCCTCAGGGGTCGCTGACGCTTTGGCACAAGCTGCGCGGCACCAACGAGCCGCCGATCAAGACGGCCGTGAACTCGGTGAGCGCGATCGTGTCCGCCGCCCGCCGTGACGGCGTCGAGTGGGTGCTGATCGATACGCCGCCGACCATCTCGGCCGTCGTCGAGGATGCGATCAAGAACGCGACCATGGTGATCATCCCGGCCCGCCCCGGCGTGTTCGACGTCAACGCGGTGCAGGAGACGATCCAGACCTGCCGCGCCGCGCGCAAGCCCTACGCGGTCGTTCTCAATGGCGCACCGGCGCGCCGCGACGATGCCGAAAGCCCGATCGTTACCATCGCCCGGGAGGCGCTGGCGAAGTTCAAGGCGCCGGTGTGGGGCGGCCAGATCACCAACCGCGCCGATCTGCTGATGGCGCTGGGCCAGGGCGAAGGCGTGCGTGAATATTATGCGGAAGGGCGTGCCGCAGCCGAGATCGCGCGCCTTTGGGCTGCGATCGAGCGCTCGGTGCGGGCGATTCGCGGGACCGTGTCGGCTAACGGCGCCATGCACAAGCAGGCGGCCTGATCGCGGCATCAGATGAGGCATCGACGCGCGGTCTTCCGCGCGTTTTTTGCGTCGGGTCACACGATCTCGCGTGAGTGCCGATTTCGTGCCGCGCGAGAGGGCGCGGCGAGGTCAGGCGACCATCAGGAAATAGAAGGCGATTGCCGGCGTCAGGGTCAGGATCACGGACCAGATCCCGACCGCCCAGAGAATGTCTTCGACGCTGAATCCCTGATGCTCAGGGTATGGATGATCCTGCAAAGCCACGACGCCCCCGCGCTCTTTGACGTTTTCAACATCCATAGCGGAACATCTTTAAACACGAGGTTGCGGACTGCGCCGCTTTTGATCGCGTTTGTTAGCTCGGATTAACCACGGAGGTGTCGGCCTCCGTGGTCTCCGATGTGGCCCGCGGCCGCGCTGCGGCTTCGTCTCTCGGTCCGACGATCGTTTCGGGGAGCGCTCAGGCGACGCAGCTCTGCGTCCTTGTCGCCGTGCGGCGCTCGATCTCCTGGTCGAGGCGTACGGCAAGGCCGGCACCGATCTCCACCATAGGTAGTCGCACGTCGGGGCTCGCGATGATGCCGGTTCGCGCCAGCCAGTACTTGGCCGGGGCCGGGCTCGGCTCGGTGAACAGCAGCCGCGTGAGATCCTCGACCTGCGCCCAGCACGCTGCTGCCGCGTCGTGACGGCCGGCCTTTACGTGCTGCAAGATTGCGGCAAACGTCTCGGTCTCCAGATGCGCCGAGAGCAGGATGGCGCCGTCGGCACCGGCCTGCAGCGCATCGAAGCTCTGGGCGTCCTCGCCGGTGAGGATGCGAAATCCGGGCGGTCGGCGTGCGATCAAGTCGCGCGTCTGCATGCGATTGGCGCAGCAATCCTTGAGGCCTGCGACGGCCGGATGTTGCGCGAGCCGCAGCAGCGTCTCGTTGTCGAGGCCGACCGCCGAGCGATAGGGAATGTTGTAGAGCACGATCGGATGGGTGGTGCGGTCAGCCAATGCGGTGAAATGCGCCAGCAGGCCGCGCTGCGACGGGCGCACGTAAGGCGGACTCGAGATCAGATAGAAGTCGATCGGCCATTCCGCGGTTCGGTCGAGCGATGCGCTCACCTCGGCCGTCGCCACGCCGCCGACACCGAGACAGATCGGCAGCGACCGGCCGGTGGCGTCGAGCTCGTCCCGGACCACGCTGATCAGGCGGGCGCGCTCGTCCCAAGACAGCGCCAGTCCTTCGCCTGACGTGGCACCGAGCACCAGTCCATCGATCGGCTTGGCGGCGTAGTGCCGAACCAGATTGCGTAAGGATGGCTCGTCGAGCGCGCCATCGCGGAACGGCGTGATCAGGGGCAGCCAGAGGCCCTGCAGTCGGGTCGTAATGTTGGTCATGGTCCATCTCCTTGGGTAGCAGGAGCCGGAGACGGGACACGCAAAAAAGCCCCGTCCTCGCGGCGGGGCTGGTGATGCGGCGGTGAATTCGAGAGATTCTAGCGCGCGCGTCCACATGTCCCCGGGAGGGGAGCTTTTTTCGACGACAGCTTGGCGTGCGAAGACGTGGACATGCGATCTAGATGCGCGGTGCAGGCGATGCTGTCAACGCCGCATCGGGCACGACACGGAAACATTCGGCAAAAAAATAGCCGGGCCCAAATGAGCCCGGCTGGAGGTACTGGCCAACGAGGCCGACACAATCACCTTCCAAGAGGGATTTCTGAACGCTCGCGCCACTGGAGGAGGGGGACAATGCGCAACGCCAACGCTCAGCACAACTTTAGTATGGGCTCAATGGCGTCGCAGCAACCATGCAAGCCGCATGTCAGACATGCACAATCTCACGCCGGCCAGCGCTGCGCTTTGCTCACGACGAAGTCACGGAACACTTGAACGCGTGCGACCGTTTTCAATTCCTCGGGATACACGAAGTAGGTGTCGAGCTGGATCGAATCCGACTCTCCGAACAATTGCACGAGACGGCTGTTTTCCTCGACGAGGTAGTCCGGCAGCGCGGCGATGCCGAGGCCTTGCTGGCAGGCGCGGACCAGGCCGAGGATGTTGTTGACCCTGAAATAGGCCTCGCGCGGACCGGACCCGTTGCGGCCGGCATCGACCAGCCAGCTGCGGTTCTGGAGATGCGGGGCGACTTGGCCGTCGGCCAGCATGATGATGCGATGATCATCGAGCTCGTCGAGTGTGCGCGGTGTGCCGAAGCGCTTGACATATTCCGGCGAGCAATAGGCGTGGAAGCTGATCGCGAACAGCTTGCGCTGGATCAGATCGGGCTGTGTCGGCTTGCGGGTGCGGATCGCCACGTCGGCCTCGCGCATCGACAGATCGAGCTCCTCGTCGGTGACGATCAGCGAGATCCGGATCTCCGGATAGAGCGCGGTGAATTCGCCGAGTCGCGGGATCAGCCAGTTGATGCCGACGCCCGGCGTGGTCGTGATCTTCAGGTCGCCGCTCGGGCGCTCCCGGCTGTCGGTCAGCTTGGCCCGCGCCGCCTGCAGCTGCATGAAGACGTCATGCGCGGTTCGGAACAGCAGGTCGCCTTGCTCCGTCAGGATCAGTCCGCGGGCGTGCCGGTGGAACAGCGAGACTGCGAGCTCCTGCTCGAGCGCGCTGACCTGGCGCGACACCGCCGATTGCGACAGCCCGAGCTGCTCCCCGGCATGCGTGAAGCTGCCTGCTTCCGCCGCTGCGTGAAACACCTTCAGCTTGTCCCAATCCATATCCGTAAATCCATCCCGTGATCGTGGCATCGTCAGTTCATTCCGCCGCGGCGCGTTCGCTCGCGGCGTGGGCGAGGAAGCGTTCGGCCTCCAGGGCGGCCATGCAGCCCATGCCGGCTGCGGTGATCGCCTGCCGATAGGTTTCATCGGCAACGTCGCCGGCTGCAAACACGCCGGGAACGGAGGTCGCGGTCGAGCCCGGCATCACCTCGACATAACCGGACGGTTTCAGTTTCAGTTGCCCCGCGACCAGCTCGGTTGCCGGCGCGTGGCCGATCGCGACGAAGACGCCGTCGGCAGGCAGCTCGGTGAGCGCGCCGGTCTTGACGTTCTTGAGCCGGACATGCGTGACCTTGGATGACGAGCTGGCGCCGCAGATCTCATCGAGGGCGCTGTCCCACACGACCTTGATCTTGGGATGCTTGAACAGCCGCTCCTGCAGGATGCGCTCGGCGCGGAAATGGTCGCGCCGGTGCACGACGGTGACGGTCGAGGCGAAATTGGTCAGGAACAGCGCTTCCTCGACCGCGGTGTTGCCGCCGCCGACGACGATGACTTCCTTGCCGCGATAGAAGAAGCCGTCACAGGTCGCGCAGGCCGAGACACCGAAGCCCTTGAAGGTCTCCTCCGACGGCAGCCCGAGCCAGCGCGCCTGGGCGCCGGTCGCCAGGATGACGGTCTCGGCGAGGTAGACGTCACCGGAGTCGCAGGTCAGGCGGAACGGACGCTGCCCCAGCTCCAGCTTGGTCACGAGGTCGGTCTTGATCTGGGCCCCGACATGCGTCGCCTGCTTCTCCATCTGCTCCATCAGCCAGGGACCCTGGATGACGTCGGCAAATCCCGGATAGTTTTCCACGTCGGTGGTGATGGTGAGTTGGCCGCCGGGCTGGATGCCCTGGATCAGTACCGGCTCCAGCATAGCTCGTGCCGCGTAGATCGCCGCCGTATAGCCGGCAGGGCCGGAACCGATGATGACGACTTTGGCATGGATCGGAGCTTGCATGTGGCCGAAGACTCGCTGGAAAAGGGAGGATTGACGACGCAGCGAGCGGAATGCGCGGAAGAAACGCTCCGAAGCCCCATCGAAAATGTCAAATCCAAGTCTAAGCGATCTGGCAAGCTATGCAAGAATTGCAACGCATCTCGGCGAATTTTCCCTTCACGACCCGGTCAACAGGGGAAATCTAAAGTAATAAAATTGCGCAAATTGACCGGCTTGCGCTAAGAGAGTTGCCCATCGTCTCCCCGGCGCCCTGCGCCCCCCTCCTGTTCCGCCAGAGCCCACAATCCCCGTGTCCAAGAATCTTGATGAGATCGATCTCAAAATCCTGAGTGAAATTCAGGCCGACGGCAGGATCACCAATGTCGAGCTCGCCAAGCGGGTCGGCATCTCGCCGCCGCCTTGCTTGCGCCGGGTGCGGACCCTGGAGGAGGAAGGCTACATCACCGGCTACCGGGGCCTGCTCGACCCGCGCAAGCTCGGCTTCGACGTGACCGTGTTCGCCTCGGTCCACCTGTCGAGCCAGGCGGACGCCGACCTGAAGGCGTTCGAAGAGTTCGTGCGGTCCGAGCCGCTGGTGCGGGAATGTTGGATGCTGTCCGGCGAGGTGGACTTCATCCTGAAATGCGTGGCACCGGACATGGCGACGTTTCAGGAGTTCGTCACGCACCTCACGGCGGCGCCCCACGTCCGCAACGTGCGGACGTCCCTGGTGCTGCATAACTCGAAATACGAGGCGGCGGTGCCGCTCGAGGTCAAGGGGCGCAGCTAGGCCCGGCTGTCCTTCCGGGCCAGCCTCGCCAAGGCTGAACCCGGAAGCTCGAGGTCGCGAAGCGAACAGAACGCGAGAGAGTTCAGTTCTTTTTGCGCAGCAGCGCGTCCAGACTGATCGACCCCCCGCCCGAGGTCGTCAGATAGAGGCAGGCAAAGCAGAGGGCGATCGCCAGCGAGCCGTTGTTGACGACCGGGAAGAAACCTCTCGGGAAGTGGCCAATGAAATAGGCGAAGGCCATCTCGCCGGACAGGATAAAGGCGACCGGGCGCGTGAACAGCCCAAGGATCAGCAATCCGCCGAGCACCAGTTCGAGCGAGCCGGCCGCACCGTACAGCGACAGCAGCTCAACTTTGGCAAACATGTCCACGGCCGGAAACTTGAAGATCTTCGCCACGCCATATTGAAACAACAACAGGCCCGTGACGAAGCGAAACAGGCTGAGCACAGCCGGTTGCCATTTCGAGAACATCTGCTCCATGTCGATCATCCCCCAATCAAAGCCATCATGATGCGACGGACCGGACCCATCCTCCCGGCACGGCTCGTCGGTTCTGCACTAGCTCATTCCTGAAAGCCCGTCACCGGCGTGTGGCCTGCAGCCCGATGAATTGACCGTGTGCTGCCGAACGCCATTGTGCCGCAGTGCGGCCGGCCAAACGACGAAGGGCCGCGCCTTCGCGCAGCCCTTGGTTTCGTCCGAACGGTCACAGGCATCGCTCCGATGCCTCGGGTCCTCAGCGCCACTCGACCTTGGCGATCTCGTAGGACTTGGCGCCGCCGGGCGCCATGACCTCGACGGTGGTGCCCATCTTCTTGCCGATCAGCGCGCGCGCCAGCGGCGAGGTGATCGAGATCTTGCCCTTCTTGGCGTCCGCCTCGACCTCGCCGACGATCTGCCAGACCGCCTTCTTCTCGGTATCCTCGTCGATCAGGGTCACCGTCGCGCCGAACTTGATCGTGTCGCCGGAGAGCTTGGTCACATCGATGATGTCGGCGCGCGCGAGCTTGTCCTCGAGCTCGGCGATGCGGCCCTCGTTGTGAGACTGCTCTTCCTTGGCGGCGTGATATTCCGCGTTCTCGGACAGGTCGCCATGCGAACGCGCTTCCGCGATATGTTCGATGATGCGCGGACGGTCCACCGATTGGCGCTGCTTGAGCTCGTTCTCCAACGCGGCGTAGCCCATCGAAGTCATGGGAACCTTTTCCACCATCTCTTCTCGTCCTTCAGTCGTGCGGGCGGGGGCGCGCACGATCAGCAGCTTCAGAATAGGCCTTTGCGGCTCAAAGCAAAGCCTGAAGGCCCGGCAAGACCGTCCCGTCAAAGGCCGGTACAACATCGAACGGGGCGGCGGGTTCCTGAAAGCTTCTATTGCCGATTGTTGCCAACCGCTTAGCGGGCGTTCGCCCGCACGCTGCGATTAGTTTTCGGAAAAGTAACTCTGCAGGGTGCGGACCTCAAGGTCTCCCCCGAGATAGGCACGGATGCCTTGCGCGGCCGCCACGGCACCCGAAAGAGTGGTGTAATACGGCACTTTATGCAAGAGGGCAGCGCGCCGCAGCGAACGGCTGTCGGCCAGCGCCTGCGGGCCTTCGGTGGTGTTGAAGACCAGCTGGATGTCACCGTTGGTGATGGCGTCCACGATGTGCGGCCGTCCCTCCAGCACCTTGTTGATCTTCTCGGTCGGCACGCCCTGGTCGGTCAGGAAGCGCTGGGTCCCGGATGTCGCCACCACCTTGAAGCCGAGCTCGTGCAGCATCCGCACCACCTCGGTGATGCGCGCCTTGTCGCTTTCACGTACTGACACGAACACCGTGCCTTTGCGCGGCACGCGTGTGCCGCCGCCGAGCTGGCTCTTGGCGAACGCCACGGCGAACGAGCGGTCGATGCCCATCACCTCGCCGGTCGAGCGCATCTCCGGGCCGAGCACGGTGTCGACGCCGGGGAAACGGGCGAACGGGAAGACCGATTCCTTGACGCCGACATGCCTGAGCGCGCGCTTCTTCAGGCCGAAATCGGCGAGCTTCTCGCCGGCCATGATTCGGGCGGCGATCTTGGCGACTGGCGTGCCGACCACCTTGGCGACGAAGGGCACCGTGCGCGAGGCACGCGGATTGACCTCGAGCACGTAGATCGTGCCGTCCTTGATCGCATATTGCACGTTCATCAGGCCGACGACGTCGAGCCCGAGCGCCAGCTCGCGGGTCTGCCGCTCCAGCTCGGCGATGGTCGCCTCGTCGAGCGAATGCGGCGGCAGCGAGCAGGCCGAATCGCCGGAGTGGATGCCGGCCTCCTCGATGTGCTCCATGATGCCGACGATGAAGGTGTCCTTGCCGTCGGAAAGGCAGTCCACGTCGATCTCGGTCGCGTCCGACAGATAGCGATCGAACAGCAGCGGGTTCTTGCCCAGCACCGTGTTGATCTGGCCGGTCTTGTCGTTCGGGTAGCGCGCCTTGACGTCGGCCGGCACCAGCTCGGGCAGGGTGCCGAGCAGGTAGTCGCTGAGCTGGTTGTCCTCGCGGATGATCTGCATCGCGCGGCCGCCGAGCACGTAGGACGGGCGCACCACCAGCGGCAGCCCGAGATCGGCAGCCACCAGGCGGGCCTGCTCGACCGAATAGGCGATGCCGTTCTTCGGCTGCTTCAGATGCAGCTTGTCGAGGACGCGCTTGAAGCGGTCGCGGTCCTCGGCGAGGTCGATGGCCTCCGGCGAGGTGCCGAGGATCGGCACGTCGGCCGCCTCCAGCGCACGCGCCAGCTTCAGCGGCGTCTGGCCGCCGAACTGCACGATGACGCCATGCACCGTGCCGTTCTTGCGCTCGGTCGCGATGATCTCCAGCACGTCCTCGGAGGTCAGCGGCTCGAAATAGAGCCTGTCGGCGGTGTCGTAGTCGGTCGAGACCGTCTCCGGATTGCAGTTGACCATGATGGTCTCAAAGCCGGCGTCGGACAGCGCGAAACAGGCGTGGCAGCAGCAATAGTCGAACTCGATGCCCTGGCCGATCCGGTTCGGACCGCCGCCGAGAATGATCACCTTCTTCTTGTCGGACGGCGCGCTCTCGTCGGCGAGTTGGCCTGCGAACAGCGTTTCGTAGCTCGAATACATGTAGGCGGTGGGCGAAGCGAACTCCGCCGCGCAGGTATCGATGCGCTTGAACGCCGGACGGACGCCCAGCGCCTGCCGCTTGGCCGCGACGTCGGCTTCGGTGGTGTTGGTCAGCACCGCGAGCCGTGCATCCGAGAAGCCCATCGCCTTCAGCGTGCGCATGCCGCTCGCGTTCGGCGGCAGGCCGTGCCGGCGGACCTTGTCCTCCATCTCGACGATGCCGCGCATCTGCGCCAGGAACCACGGGTCGATCTTGCAGGAGTTGAAGATGTCCTCGTTCGACCAGCCCAGCCGCATCGCCTGCGCGACCTGCAGGAGACGGTTCGGCGTGGGCGTGCCGAGCGCAGCCCGGATCGCGTTCTTGTCGTCGCCGCGCCCGAGACCTTCGATCTCGATCTCGTCGAGGCCGGTGAGACCGGTCTCCAGCCCGCGCAGCGCCTTCTGCAGGCTTTCCTGGAAGGTGCGGCCGATCGCCATGACCTCGCCGACGGACTTCATCGAGGTCGTCAGCGTGGTCGAAGCCCCCGGGAATTTCTCGAATGCGAAGCGCGGGATCTTGGTGACGACGTAGTCGATGGTTGGCTCGAACGAGGCCGGGGTCGCGCCGCCGGTGATGTCGTTGGCGATTTCGTCCAGCGTGTAGCCGACCGCGAGCTTGGCCGCGACCTTGGCGATCGGGAAGCCGGTCGCCTTGGAGGCCAGCGCCGAGGAGCGCGACACGCGCGGATTCATCTCGATCACGACCATGCGGCCGTCGGCCGGGTTGACGCCGAACTGCACGTTGGAGCCGCCGGTCTCGACGCCGATCTCGCGCAGCACCGCCAGCGAGGCGTCGCGCATGATCTGGTATTCCTTGTCGGTCAGCGTCAGCGCCGGCGCGACGGTGATCGAGTCGCCGGTGTGCACGCCCATCGGATCGAGGTTCTCGATCGAGCAGATGATGATGCAGTTGTCCTTTTTGTCGCGGACCACCTCCATCTCGTACTCCTTCCACCCGAGCACCGATTCCTCGATCAGCACTTCGTTGGTGGGGGAGGCGTCGAGACCGCGCTCGATGATGTCGAGATATTCTTCCTTGTTGTAGGCGATGCCGCCACCGGTGCCGCCCATCGTGAAGGAGGGACGGATGATCGCGGGCAGGCCGATCTCGGACAGCGCCATCAGCGCCTGGCCGAGCGCATGCTCCTGGTAGCGCTTGCGGCGCTCGTTCTCGCCAAGCGTCCATTGCCGGTCGAGCTCGTCGCGCTCGGCGCCGGACAGCTTCTCGCGCTCGGCGAGGTATTTGTCGCGGTACTGCTTCTTCAGCGCGGAGGCGTTGGCGAGCCGCGACTTCGGCGTCTGCAGGCCGATCTTCTCCATCGCGTTGCGGAACAGCTGGCGGTCCTCGGCCTTGTCGATCGCGTCAGCCGTGGCGCCGATCATCTCGACGTCGAACTTCTCCAGTGTCCCCTGCCGGCGCAGCGACAGCGCGCAGTTCAGCGCGGTCTGCCCGCCCATGGTCGGCAGCAGCGCGAAGCCGCCGGGGATGACGTGGCGTTCCTTCTCGATGATCTTGGCGACGATCTCGGGCGTGATCGGCTCGATATAGGTCGCATCGGCCAGCTCCGGATCGGTCATGATCGTGGCCGGATTGGAGTTGACGAGGACGACGCGATAGCCCTCCTCCTTCAGCGCCTTCACCGCCTGCGTACCGGAATAGTCGAATTCGCAGGCTTGGCCGATCACGATCGGACCGGCGCCAATGATCAGGATGGTCGAGATGTCGGTTCGTTTCGGCATTCAAGCTCACGGGCAAGGAACGGGCAGGAATTGGGCACAAAAAAAGGGCGCGCGTATCGCGCGTCCCCGTAAGGCCCAGGCGCGACCAGTGCTCGCGCGCGAGCGGTCTTTAGACCAGTTTCCTCTGAGCGAAAAGGGTTTTGGGCCGAAATCAACGGCCAATTTGGCGGGGAGGGGCGGAGGGGCGCCCTGCCGTCGCTGGCTCGCCGAGCCGAAGCTGCGCAGCAGCGAAGGCTGGAGGCCCGGCCTGGACTTGAACCAGGTTCAAGAGCGTTGCACCGCTCTTCGCGTCGTAGCTTCCGCCACCGGGCCAAGGGTGATCTTACCTCTCACGGCCGCGTGAGCCAGCCCGTATTTCAGTTAACCCTAATCCAGTTGCTTGATGTTGGCAGTTGCGGCCGGCTGGTCGGCCCACGCGGTCACCCGGTTCCCGTCATCGGCCGAGCCACGAAGGTCATCCGCCAGGGATTGTGGCCGATATTCTTGGGCGCCCGGACGGCGCTGAGGTCGGCCTTCTTCAGTCTCGCCAGGATCTCGGCCTCGCTGTAGTGCTGCAGGCCGACCTTGGTGCGCAGTTGCCGGTAATCCGACAGCGCCGTGGCGACCAGCCCGACCAGGGCATCCTTGAGGAAGCCGTCCCGTGCGGCGAACATCAGCAGCGCGAGCACGTCACGGCCCATGCCAACGTCCGGACGAAGGACGTCGCCGAGAATGAACTTTCCCGACGGCTTCAGCAGCCGCCTGATCACGGCCAGGGCCGCGTCGAATTCCGCCTCGCTCATGTACTGCGCCACGGAGTTCATGACGACGAGGTCGATCGAGCCTTCCTGCATGTTGCGCAGCTCGTCCAGCGAGCGCACGCGGATCTTGGTGTTGGGCGCGAAACGCGCGATCAACCGGCCGCGCACGCCCGGCGCCGGCTCGGCCAGGATCAGCGTCATGCATGCGTCGGCGACCTTGGCGGCCGATAAGGCCTCTCCGCAGGAATAGTCGAGAACGACCGCGTCGGGCGAGGGAATATACCCGACGATGTCGCGGGCAATCCCCTGGAAGTGCAGGTCGCGATGCAGCTTGCTCGCATAGATCGTGTGCGTGGAATCGTAATAGTCGATCCAGTCGTCCATGGCGTGTTCCGGCAAACACAGTTCCTTGATCGGAACTGGAGGGGTCAGCGAGCGTTAACGGGTCCGATCACCCGTGTCCATCGCTGCTTCTAACAGGAAGGTTAGGCCGTGAGTAAAGCAAAGACCGACAAGACCGCCCCCGAGCTCGATACCCCGACCGATCTGTCGCCGGACGCCGTAAACAAGATCTCGACAGCTTTGAACACGCTGCTTGCCGACGCCTTTGCGCTCTATCTGAAGACCAAGAACTTCCACTGGCACGTCAGCGGACGGCATTTCCATGACTACCATGAGATGCTGGACGAGCAGTCGGACGCGATCTTTGCCACCACGGACCAACTGGCCGAGCGGGTGCGGAAGCTCGGCGGCACGACGCTGAAATCGATCAGCCAGATCAGCAAGCTGCAGACCATCAAGGACAACAACGAGGAGTATGTGCCGCCGCGCGAGATGCTGCGGGAGTTGATGGAGGACAACAAGCACGTCGCGGCTGCGATGCGGAAGGCGCACGGGCTGTGCGACGACAATGACGATCCGGCCACCGCGGGATTGCTGGAGACCTTCATCGACGAGACCGAACGCCGCACCTGGTTCTTGTTCGAAGCGAGCCGCCAGGAAGGCAGCAACGCGGCATAAGCGGGCCCGCGTTGAGTTGAGCTCCGGGCGCGCTGCGAGGACGTGGGGCGCCCGTCCGGCCTCGATGCTGGCTCCGGCTCATATCCACGCCGCACTATCCGGAGTGGCCGAGTGCCGACCAACTCCGATAGATCATGTAAGCCGCCACCACGAACACCACGGTGGCAAACACCTTGTTCAGGGTGCCGCGCGTACTGGACAGGCGAGCGGCCAGCTTCGCACCGACCAGGCCACCGGCGATGCCGGCGACGAGAAAGGTCGCCGCCAGCGCCCAGTCGACCAGTCCCGACAGCGCGTAGTTTGCTGCGGTCGTCAGTCCGAACGCCGTGACGGACACGAGCGAGGAGCCGATCGCGTAGAGGATCGGCATGCCTGTCGCAAACATCAGAGCCGGAACGATCAGGAAACCGCCGCCGATGCCGAAGAAGCCGGACAGCATTCCCGTGCCGAAGCCGAATGCCACTAGCGGCAACAGATTGTCGCGTGAAAGCTTGACGTCCAGCTGGCTGTCCGTGCCGCGCTTGCGCAGCATCAAGAGGCCGATCACGATCATGACCAGGGCGAACAGCAGCAGCAGCTTCTGGCCGTCAACCATCTTGCCGAGCGTCGAGCCCGCGAAGGCGCCGACCACGCCCGTTGCAGCAAACACCAGCGCGCAACGCCATTTGACGTTTCCAGAGCGGGCATGATTGGCGAGATTGGCCGCCGCGTTGATCGCCACGGCGACCGCGCTCGTGCCGATCGCCACGTGGGGATTGCCGACGCCCACCAGATACACCATGAGCGGCACGGCCAGCACCGATCCGCCCCCGCCGATCAGGCCGAGCGTGAATCCGACGAAAGAGCCGGACAGCGAGCCGAGCGCAAGCTCGGCAGCGGACAGCGTCATCCTGTGATGCTCCGGAGTGGCATGCCGCGCCGGTGCGCGGACGCTGCCAAATGGGAAAGCCGAGCCGCGACGTCTGCCGCGTGCTCGGCGGGGCGGGGGTGACTTAGAGCGCGTTGAGCGGCACTTTCAGGAAGCGCCGGCCGTCCTGATCGGGCGTCGGCAGCCGTCCCGCCTTCATGTTCACCTGCAACGAGGGGATGATCAGCTTGGGCATGTCCAAGGTGCGGTCGCGCGCCTCGCGGGCGGCGACGAACTGATCCTCGGTGATGCCGTCGCGGACGTGGATGTTGTGCGCGCGCTGCTCGGCCACCGTCGTTTCCCAGCGGATGTCGCGGCCGTTTGGACCGTAGTCGTGGCACATGAACAGCCGCGTCGCGTCAGGCAGCTCCAGCACCCGGCGGATCGAGCGATACAGGGTGCGGGCGTCGCCGCCAGGAAAGTCGGCGCGTGCCGAGCCGCCGTCCGGCATGAATAGCGTATCGCCGACGAAGGCGGCGTCTCCGATTACATGAGTCATGCAGGCCGGTGTGTGCCCCGGCGTATGCATGGCGAAGGCAGTCATTGCGCCGATCCGGTAGGTATCGCCATCATGGAACAGGCGGTCGAACTGGCTGCCGTCGCGCTGAAACTCGGTGCCTTCGTTGAAGATCTTTCCGAACGTCTCCTGCACCATCCTGATATTGGCGCCGATGCCGATCCTGCCGCCCAGCCTTGACTGGATGTAGGGCGCCGCCGACAGATGGTCGGCATGGACATGGGTCTCGATCAGCCAGTCCAGTTGCCAGCCGCGATCCTCGATCAGGCGAATGATCTTGTCGGCGGAATGGGGCGCGATGCGACCCGAGGCATAGTCGATGTCCATGACCGAATCGATCACGGCGCAGGCCCGCGAGCCTGGGTCCTTGACCACGTAGCTGACGGTGTTGGTGGCGGGATCGAAGAACGGTGTGACCTCGGGTTTCACCGACAGGTCGACCGGATGTGGAATGCCGGACATTCAAGCCTCCCTCATTCTGAAGCGACCGCGGCGAGCGAGGGCCGGCGGCTCGCGAGCATGCGGGCTGCGGCCATTCCGATCATCATGGCCGTGACGAACAGGACGATGGCAGGCGAGCCGTAGCCGAGCGCCACGAAGGCCGGGCCCGGGCAGATGCCGGCGAGGCCCCAGCCGATGCCAAAGACGGCAGGGCCGGTTGCGATCCGCCAATCCAGCGTCTGCGAGGATGGCAGGTGGAATTGGTCACCGAGGACGGGACGCCGGCGCCGGAAAACCAATCGAAAGCCGGCGAAGGTGACCCCGACCGCTCCAGCCATCACGAGGATCAGGCTCGGATCCCAGCCGCCGGAGCGGATCGCCGCGACATCGAGAAAGTTGAGCACCTTCTCCGGATTGGACATGCCTGAGAGCAGCAACCCGAGACCGAAGACGAGGCCGACGATGAACTGGATGAAGATGATCATGGCGTCTCACAGCACGTGGCGAACGAGGAAGGTGGTCGCGACCGCGGTGGCCATGAATATCAGCGTGGCGACGATCGAGCGCGGCGACAGGCTGGCGATGCCGCAGACGCCATGACCCGAGGTGCAGCCGTTGCCCCAGACCGCCCCGAAGCCGACCAGCAGCCCGGCTGCAACCATATCGATCGGACCGACCTCCAGCTTCAGCGGCGGCAGGCTCCCGCTGACGATGCGGACTGCAAGGGCGGCCGCGACCAGCCCGCCTATGAAGGCGAGCCGGCCAGCGAGCGCGCCGTCCCAGGGCGGCAGCAGCCGCGCGGCAATGCCGCTGACGCCGGCGATGCGGCCGGTCAGGCCCATCAGCATGACGGCTGCAGCGCCGATGAGGGCGCCGCCTGCGAGCGCCGTGACCGCTGTATACTCCGTGATCATATCGTCCCTTGATTCCCTCGTCGGGCGCATGTTGCAATCGGCTGTCATGTGCATTATTGCATATATACGAAATTGAAGAAGTAACAATGATGACAACACAGGCCAGGCGCAAAACCCGCGAGACCATGGTGGCGGCGCTCGACGACAAGGCGGAGGAGGCGGCCGGCCTGCTCGCTGCCATGGCGAATTCGAAGCGCCTCATGGTGCTCTGCAACCTCATCGACGGCGAGCGCGCAGTCGGCGATCTCGCCGAGCAGGTCGGGTTGCGACAGGCGGCGCTGTCGCAGCATCTCGCCAAGATGCGCGCGCTCGATCTCGTCGCCACCCGGCGCGATGGCCAGACCATCTACTATCGGCTGGCGAGCCGCGAGGTCCGCGAGATACTGCAGACGCTGTATCGGCTGTATTGCGCCTGATCAGCGCGCCTGCTGCCACAGGCGCGTGAGTGGGCCACCCGCGCCGAGCACGGGATCGGTCGCGGGCAGCGGCACCTCCGGAATCGTCTTCAATGCGCGCGCGTGGTTCTCCGGCGTCGGCCGCGTGACCTGCATCTTCGGTCCGGGCGGATAGGCGCCGACGATGCAGAAATCGCTGCTGGCAGCGATGCATTGATGCCCAGTGCCGGCCGGCAGGATGGCGACGTCGCCGGGCCTGAGCTCCAGCTCCTGGCCCTGATCGCCGCCGAAGCGGACCCGCGCCGTTCCGCCGGCGACACCCAGCGCCTCATGCACGGTCGCATGATAGTGCACATAGTCGTAGACGCCGTTGCGCCACATGTCGCCCCAGCCATTGGCGGCGAACACGCCCTCGATGTCGGCCGCCGGATCGGCGCCGTCCAGATCGATGACGGCCTTGTAGACCAGGAACGGCATCGGATTATTGGGCACCAAGCCGTCATCCGCGAACACGATGCTGAGCGGTTCGATCGACTTGACGCGGGGCGAGGGGGCGGCAGGCATGGCGACCTCGGAACAAACGGATGGGGCCTCGCCCTATCAACCGGCCCGCGCGGCCGCCGTTCCAGCTCACACCTTGGGCAGTTCGAATACCAGGCAAGTCGTGGTGGCATGCGCCAGCAGGCGTTCTTGCGAATCGACGATGCGTGCCTCGGCGGTCGCGGCGCGGCGTCCGAACGATAGCGTCCTGCCCTCCGTTCTCACGATGCCGGTGGCCTCGGTCATTGCCTTGATGAAGGAGACCTTGAATTCCAGCGTGGTGTAACCGCTGCCCTGCGGGCACATCGTGTGGACGGCGAGCCCCATCGCGGAATCCAGCAGGATCGCGGCGTAGCCGCCATGCACCGAACCGATCGGATTATAATGCCGCAAGGCCGGCACGCTGTGCATGACGACCTGGCCGGGCTCGGCGCTGCAGTCGAACGGCGCGACCGTCTGCATGATCGGCGGCTGCGGCAAAGTCCCGGCAAAGATGCCGCGCACGAAATCGAGCCCGGGCATCGAGGCCAGCGCCGCCAGGGGCACCACGCCGAATTCAGCGCGCGAATCCGTCTCGCTCATATCGTCGATCTCCAATGTATGATGATCATCATATGAATGTGGTGCGAAAAGATCGAGGGCAAAACAGATGCCGGCGATCACAAGATTGCGGAC
This sequence comes from Bradyrhizobium sp. SZCCHNR1098, assembly GCF_032489375.1. NCBI lineage: Bacteria > Pseudomonadati > Pseudomonadota > Alphaproteobacteria > Hyphomicrobiales > Nitrobacteraceae > Bradyrhizobium > Bradyrhizobium sp. SZCCHNR1098. Next base: position 307,338 of record NZ_JAUEXY010000005.1, on the reverse strand, counting down.
AGAAAAATGCCCGGGACCAGCCCGGGCATTTCGAATCGTGTCCAGCTGCCGACCTCAGGCCGCGCTGCGCTTCTTCTCGCGCATCAGCTCGGCGAAGCGCTGAAACAGATAGTGCGAGTCGCGCGGGCCGGGCGACGCTTCCGGGTGGTACTGCACGGAGAACACCGGCTTGCCCTCGAGCTGGATGCCGCAATTCGAGCCGTCGAACAGCGAGATGTGGGTCTGCGTCGCGCCCGATGGCAGCGTGTCCTGGTCGACCGCGAAGCCATGGTTCATCGAGGTGATCTCGACCTTGCCGGTGGTCTCGTCCTTGACCGGATGATTGGCGCCGTGATGGCCCTGATGCATCTTCTTGGTCTTGGCGCCGACCGCAAGCCCGAGCATCTGATGGCCGAGGCAGATGCCGAAGGTCGGCGTGCCCGACGAAATCACTTGCTGAATGACCGGCACGGCATATTTGCCGGTCGCCGCGGGATCACCCGGTCCGTTCGACAGGAACACGCCGTCCGGCTTCATCGCGAGGATGTCCTCGGCGGACGTCGTGGCCGGCACCACGGTCACCTTGCAGCCGACGCCGGCGAGCAGGCGCAGGATGTTGCGCTTGATGCCGTAGTCGATCGCGACGACGTTGAATTCCGGATTGGTCTGTTGGCCGAAACCCACGTTCCACACCCAGGGGGTCTCGTCCCAGGTGAAGCGCTGGGCGGAGGTCACCATCGGCACCAGGTCCATGCCCTCCAGCCCCGGCCACTCGCGCGCTTCCTTCTTTAGGGCGCCGAGGTCGAAATTGCCGTCCCTGGCATGCGCGATCACGGCGTTCGGCATGCCCTTGGAGCGGATCAGCGCAGTCAGCGCCCTTGTGTCGATGCCGGACAGCCCGATGATGCCGCGCGCGCGCAGCCACTGGTCGAGATGGCGCGTCGCGCGATAATTTGAGGGGTCGGTGATCGCGGTGCGCAGGATCACCCCGCGCGCGCCCGGCGTCGCCGCCATGTTCACCGTCTCGATATCCTCGTCGTTGGTGCCGACATTGCCGATATGCGGGAAAGTGAAGGTGATGAGCTGGCCGGCATAGGACGGATCGGTGAGGATCTCCTCGTAGCCGGTCATTGCGGTGTTGAAGCAGACCTCGCCCGCGGCGTGGCCTTCGGCGCCGAGGCCGTAGCCTTCCAGCACCGTGCCGTCGGCGAGCACGAGGAGCGCGGTCGGTTTATGGTCCGGCCAGGCGGCGTCAGTATCGATGTGTGTCATGAGACCTCTACATAGTGCCCCTGGCGCGCGGCGTCAAAGCGGGAAGCGGCCGATTCACACGCGATATCGGTCAATTTGACTGGAGTTTCGAGGCATCCGACCGGAACGGATGCGGAACCGTGTTGTTTCGGGTGGGCGAACCGCCTAGACCAGCGCCAATGGATTTTGAGAGGGCGAGATCATGCTGCGTGACGACATCAACAATGCGGTCAAGGAGGCGATGAAGGCCAAGGACGAGCGCAAGCTGTCCACCCTTCGCATGGTGAACTCGACCTTGAAGAATGCCGACATCGCGGCGCGCGGCGAAGGCAAGCCGCCCTTGACCGACGCCGACGTGCTCGCGGTGCTGCAGAAGATGATCAAGCAGCGTCAGGAGTCGGTCGAGCTGTATGAAAAGGGCGGCCGCGCCGAGCTCGCCGCGGGCGAGCGCGAGGAGATCGCGGTCATCTCGGCCTATCTGCCGAAGCAGATGAGCGACGATGAGGTGAAGTCGGCCATCTCCTCCGCCGTCGCTGAGACCGGCGCCGCCGGCATGAAGGACATGGGCAAGGTGATCGGCGTGCTGAAGGCGAAGTACACGGGACAGATGGATTTTGCCAAGGCGAGCGCACTGGTGAAGGCGGCGCTGTCGGGCTAGGCCGCGCGAAGCGCCGAGCCATCCCCAAATCGTCATGCCCGGGCTTGTCCCGGGCATCCACGTCTTTAAGACTATCATCAAGAGTTAAAGACGTGGATGGCCGGGCCGTCGCCGCGCCGAAGGGGCTTCGGCCCCGCAGGCGGGTCTTCGCCCGGCCATGACGGAGAGAACAATGCTCAAGGAAACGTCCGACTACGACCAGCTCACTCGCGACTTCCGCTGGGACATCCCGGCGCAGTTCAACATCGCAGTCGCGACCTGCGATCGCCACGCCGACGGCTGCGCCCGCCTCGCGCTGATCGTCGTCGAGGAGGACGGCGCCGCCCGGCGCGTCTCATTCGATGAGCTGCGCGATTACTCCTGTCGCTTCGCCAACGTATTGAAGGCCGATGGTCTCGCGCAGGGCGACCGCGTCGCGGTGTTCCTGTCGCAGTCGCTGGAGCTGCCGATCGTCCATCTGGCGGCGTTCCGCGCCGGTCTCGTCTCGGTGCCGCTGTTCACGCTGTTCGGCGAGGACGCGCTGCAATTCCGGCTGCAGAATTCCGGCGCCAAGGTCGTCGTCACCGACGCCACGGGCCTTGCGAAGCTTGCGCGCATTCGCGACCACCTGCCGGAACTCAAGACGATCTATGTCACTGACGGCGACGGCCTCGGCGCCCGAGCCTTCTGGCCGACGCTGGAGCGCGCCTCGGATCAATTCCCGACCGTCGCCACGTCGAGCGACGACCCTGCCATCATCATCTACACCTCGGGTACGACCGGAAATCCCAAGGGCGCGCTGCACGCCCATCGCGTACTGCTCGGCCACCTGCCCAATGTCGAGATGGTGCACGGCTTCCTGCCGAAGCCCGGCGACGTCATGTGGACGCCGGCGGATTGGGCGTGGATCGGCGGCCTGTTCGACGCGCTGTTTCCCGCATGGTATCACGCGATCCCGGTGATCGGTTATCGCGCCAGGAAATTCGAGCCGCAGGCCGCAATGCAACTGATGGCGGACTACGCCGTCCGCAACGTGTTCCTGCCCCCGACCGCGCTGAAGTTGATGCGCCAGGCCAATGTCAAGCACGAGGGCGTCAAGCTGCGCAGCATCCTCACCGGCGGCGAGTCGCTCGGCGCCGAGCTGCTCGACTGGGTGCGCGCGATCTTCGGCATCGATGCGCACGAGATCTACGGCCAGACCGAATGCAATCTCGTCGTCGGCAACAATGCGAGGCTGTTTCCGATCCGGCCGGGCTCGATGGGCAAGGCGACGCCGGGCTTCCAGGTTCTGATCGTGAACGACAAGGGCGAGGAGCTGCCGCGCGGAGAGAGGGGCATCATCGGCGTGCGCCAGCCCAATCCCTGTACCATGATCGAATACTGGCGCAATCCGGAGGCGACGCAGAAGAAGTTCGCTCGTGACGTGCTGCTGACCGGCGATCTCGGCACCCAGGATGACGACGGCTATTTCTGGTATGCGAGCCGCGAGGACGACGTCATCACCTCGGCCGGCTATCGCATCGGCCCGGCCGAGATCGAGGACACGCTGCTCAAGCACCCGGCAGTCGCGCTGGCGGCCGTCGTCGGCATTCCCGACCCGGTGCGCACCGAGGCCATCAAGGCGTGGATCGTGCTGCGGCCCGGCTTCGTTGCAAATGACACTCTGTCGCGAGACATCCAGGACTTCGTCAAGGTCAAGCTCGCTGCGCACGAATACCCGCGCCACGTTGAATTCACCGACACCCTGCCGATGACGGCGACCGGCAAGGTGCTGAGGCGCGAGTTGCGGGCGCGGGGGTAGGGCGAGCTTGCTGCCGTGCGAGCCCGATGGCGCGGCTTGCGAGGCTTCCCCCGCTTGGTGACGAGCACGAGTCCAACAACATGCGTCGGATGTGGCCGCGCCTGATCCCAGCTCTCGCCCGGTAAGGACGGGGGAGAGGACCTGCGGCGCCGCGCGGCTTCGCATCTCGCCTCACGGGACGCCACGGCTTAGACCCTGTCCGCTGCCTACAAGTTGAAATTGAAATCCTCGCCCTACCGCTGTTAGCATCATCGCCAACAAGAACAGTCAGGAGGGTACGCCGATGACCGCATCCGTCTCGGGACGATCCGATCCCGTGGTGCGCCGCATCACGACGGCCGATATCGCCGAAGCCTTGACGCAAGGCCTCCGTGATTTTCAGGCTCAGCCCATGTTCGGCCTTGCTTTCGGGCTGATCTACGTGCTCGGCGGCATCAGCATCGTGCTGTGCGTCACCGCGTTCGGTATGGTCTACCTGGCCTATCCGCTGGCCGCGGGCTTTGCGCTGATCGGCCCGTTCGTCGCGATCGGTCTCTACGAGGTCAGTCGCCGCCGCGAGCTCGGCCAGCCGATCACCTATGGCGCGATCTGGCGCACGATCACGTCACGCGGCGAGATTGCCTGGATGGCGTTCGTGACGCTATTTTTCTTCATTATCTGGATGTACCAGGTGCGCCTCCTGATCGCGCTGCTGCTCGGGCTCAATGCCTCGTTCTCCAGCATCAAGGAGTTCATGACCGTGGTGCTGACGACCAACGAGGGTCTGCTCTTCCTGGCGATCGGCAATCTCGACGGCGCCGCCCTGTCGCTGGTGCTGTTCTCGCTCACGGTCGTATCGTTTCCGCTGCTGCTGGAGCGCGACGTCGATTTCGTGACGGCGATGATCACCAGCGTGCGCGCGGTCGTGACCAGTCCCGGCCCGATGATCGGCTGGGCCGCCGTCATCACCGTGCTGCTGATCATCTCGGCATTGCCGTACTTCCTGGGGCTGCTGGTCACGGTGCCGGTGCTGGGCCATGCGAGCTGGCATCTGTACCGCCGGATCGTAGCTCCGGCGTAAGGCCAGGACTGCCGCGACGATCGCACGGGTTTGGTTCGAACCGCGGCTCGCCAATGGTCGGCCGGTCCCAATGTCGGAGAAGGATGATGCCGGATAACGTCGCCTTGTTTGCCGCGATCGTCCTATTGCTGCCGATGTTCTATCTGCTGCTGGCCGCGCCGGCGTTCCTGCTGGTGCGGCTCGACATCGTGCCGGTCACCCGGCTCCTGCGCGGCATGTTCGACTCCTACTTCGTGGCGCTTTCGATCGCTGGCGGCATCGGCGCGCTCGCCGTGCTGGCCGACGGCCGCCCCGTTCTGGGGCTGGGCATTGGCCTGATCGCGGCGTTCGCGCTGGTCTCGCGCCGCTGGTTTCTGCGGCAGATGGACGCGCGCATCCGCGACAGGGATTCCGGCGATGCGACGGCCGTGCGTCGGCTGCGCTGGCTGCATTGGGGTGGCATGCTGAGCAATGCGGTCCAGGTCGGCGCCGTCCTCGCCAGCATCCCACAGATCGCCGCGGTGTCGTAGCAGGCCTTGTCGTTTAAGGCACTGCAATCCCCATCGCCTTCAGGGCCGCCAGCATGCGCGTCGGCGGTGTCATCTTCACCGCGAGCGGCTTGCCGGTCTCGAGCACGCTCTTGAGGCTCGACAGGATGGCCGGCCAGCCCTGGCGTCCGCCGGACAGGATGTCGTCGGAGAGCGGCCGCTCGTGCGCTTCAGTCATCGTGAGACGGACGGCGTCGCCGGCCGGTTCGATCTCATAGGTCACGAGCGTGCGGCCCAGTGCCTCGACGAGGCCGGGCCAGTTGACGTCCCACGTGACGATCAGCCGGTGCGGCGGCTCGCAGACGATCACCTGGCCGCTGATGTGTTCGGAGCCGTCCGGCGCGCGCACGATGAAGGCGCCACCCGCCCTCAGCTCGGCTTCAACCGCGAAGCCGAAGAAATATTGCCGGCTGAACTCGGCCGAGGTCAGCGCCTGCCACACCCTCTTAGGGCTGGCGGCGATGTAGATCGTGTAGACGGTGGCGGGCCTGAACTTTGCAAGATCCATCGCTCAGACTCCTTTGCCGAGCGCTGACATCGGGATCGCCAGCGCCGTTCCGGTCTCCAGCAGACTTTTTAGGCCGGACAGGATCGCGGGCCAGCCGTTGGAAACCGCATCGAGCAATCTCCCCGCTCCTTCGAAGCCTTCATGCGTCAGGGTCAGCTTGACGGAGTTGCCGTGCTGTTCGATCGCGAATACGACCTTGGTCGGCTGCTCGTTGCGAAACTCGTCTTTCAGGACGTGCTGGAAAGTGTAGGAGAGCCGGCGTGGCGGATCGAACTCCAGAATCTGGCCGACATCCGTCGTCATCCCGTCGGTCACCAGCGTGAACGGCGAGCCGACGCGCCAATCGGAATGCAGTTCGGTGCCGAACCAGTAGCGCTTCGCGAATTCGTTTGATGTCAGCGCTTCCCACAATTTCTCGGGCGTCGTCGCGATATACGTGACGTAGACGAATTCGGGCTTACTCATCGCGCTCCTCCAATTGCCGCTTCAACTCGCTGAGCGCGGCGAGCTTGCCGCGCTCGAATTTCCTGATCCAGCGCTCCCCGATGTGATGGATCGGCACTGGATTGAGATAGTGCAGCTTCTCGCGGCCATGCCGGATGGTCGCGACCAGATTGGCCGCTTCCAGAATGGCAAGGTGCTTGGTCACGGCCTGTCGCGTCATCGCGAGGCCGTCGCAGAGCTCGGTCAGGGTTTGCCCGTTCCGCGCGTGGAGCCTGTCGAGCAGGGCGCGTCGTGAGCCGTCCGCAAGCGCCTTGAAGACATCATCCATGTGAGAAAGAATAGGCAACCAAATGGTTGCGTGTCAAGAGCGCTGCGGTGTGGATCGCGCGAGGACAAGCAGGCTTCCCTCAGCAGACATCTCGTGCATTAGTGAGCGCCTCATTCGCATCGAGGCGCCTCATGTCCCTGCAAGTCTATCTCGCCTTCGTCGCCGCCTGTATCGGGCTCGCGCTGCTGCCGGGTCCCGTCGTTACGCTGCTGATCGCCAACGGTCTGCGCCACGGGACCCGCGCCGCGCTCATCAATATCGCCGGCGTGCAGACCGGGCTGACGATCGCGATCGGCATCGTCGCCGTCGGCCTGACGTCGCTGATGGCCACGATGGGCTATTGGTTCGAATGGGTGCGGCTGATCGGTGCGGCCTATCTGGTGTGGCTCGGCATTCAGCTCATCCGCTCGCCGATCGAGGGGATCTCTGCGGGCGAGGCGCCGCCACCGCCGCCGCGCGGCGGCTTTTTCCTGCAGGGGCTGCTGGTGCTGCTCTCGAACCCGAAGGTGATGGTGTTCTTCGGCGCGTTCCTGCCGCAGTTCATGGACATGAGCCGGGATCACGTGCCGCAGGTCGGTTTGCTCGGCGTCACCTTCATGTTGATTGCGGGTCTCACCGACGCGATCTATGCGCTGCTCGCGGGCCGTGCGCGAAAACTGTTCTCGGCCAGGCGGACCCGGCTGGTGTCGCGCATCTCCGGCGGCTTCATGATCGGCGGCGGCGTGTGGCTGGCGCTGACGCGAGCGCGGTGAGCACGCGTTTGGCCCCGCGGCCGCATCGCCGTCTGCTGACGCGCCTTACAGGCTGATCGTTCCCTTCACCACCGGCGCGACGTCACCGCCGATCCAGATCGTCTCGCCGTCCTGCGCGACATGGACGCGGCCGGCGCGGCCGAGAACCGTGCCCTGGGAGGCGACATATTGCTTCGGAGCAATTCCGGCTCCGATCAGCCATTGCGCCAGACTTGCATTGAGGCTGCCCGTCACCGGGTCCTCGCCGCCGCCCCACATGAAGCCGCGGACCTCGTAGTCGGCCTCCGGGCCATCCTGCGCCCGATCCCATGGCGCAACCACGCCGATCGGCTGTTGCGGCAGCGCCGCCGGATTGAAGCGGATGTCGAGCAGCGCGCGGCGCGAGTCGATCAGCACGCCGATCCAGCCCGGGCCGTTGTCGACCCACTGCACGGCGCGCACCGTGCTCGATTGGATGCCGAGCGCTGCTGCGATCCTGCTCGTCAGCTCGGCATCGACGGTGCCGGAGCGCTTGAGCGGCGGGGCTGCGAAGGCGAGCCGGTCTCCGTCACGCTTGATGCGCACGAGACCCGCGCCGCATTCCTGCACCACATGCTCGCCCTTCGGCCTGCCGCCGAGCGCGAGCCATACGTGGCACGAGCCGAGCGTCGGATGGCCTGCAAAAGGCAGCTCGCGCTGCGGGGTGAAGATGCGCACGCGATAATCAGCGCCCGGATTCTGAGCGCGTGACAGGAAGGTCGTCTCGGACAGATTGGTCCAGTTGGCGATCGCCCGCATCGCCGCATCGTCGAGGCCGTCGGCCTCGGCGATCACGGCAAGCGGGTTGCCCTTGAAGGCGACCTTGGAGAACACGTCGACTTGATGGAACGGAAGCATCGGCATGGCTGTGTCCTCCCAGGTCTCGTTGTCAGTCGCGCCAGAACGGCTTGTTGGCCTCTTCCTGGACGATCGCCGGATCAAGGCCGCAATCACGCATCTGTTCGCGATCGAGCATCGCCAGTTCGGACCGCCAGAACAGGCGCTGCAGCCAGAGTTGCGGCACCCCGAGCAAATTGCTCTTTCCATGGGCAACTTGCGGAATTGCCCAACGCTGCGCCAGGGAATATGCCATGAGTCACCTATTGCTCTTCAATTGCGTTGTTCGAAGAGCAATCGCGCAGTACATATCTCGGTGCAATCGAAACATTGCTCTCGGTGCAATATAGCATGAATGCTTCGTATACGGTCCTGGTGGACGACATCGCCGAGGACATCGCCAACGGCAGGCTGAAGGCCGGCGACCGGCTGCCGCCGCAGCGCCAGTTCGCCTACGAGCGAGGAATTGCCGCCTCCACGGCAGCCCGTGTCTATGCCGAATTGTTGCGCAGGGGCCTGGTCGTGGGCGAGGTCGGGCGCGGCACTTTCGTCGCAGGAGAGGCGGTGCCGGTGCCGTCCTCGCTGCGGCTGGAGCCGTTCGATGGCCGCATCGATCTCGAGTTCAATTTTCCGACACTGCCCGACCAGGCGGCCATGATCGCGAAATCGATGGCGGTCTGGCAGCGGCCGGAGAAGCTCGCGCCGGTGCTGGCGCCGATCACGCAGCGCCGGCTGGCCGAGGCCGGGCGCACCGCCGCGGCCTTCTTCGCGAGCGAGCGCTGGCGCCCGCGCGCGGAGAACTTTGTCTTCGCCGGCAGCGGACGGCAGTCGCTGGCTGCGGCGATCTCAGCGCTGGTGCCGGTCGGTGGCCGGCTCGGCGTCGAGGCCGTGACCTATCCGATGATCAAGGGCATCGCGGCGCGGCTCGGCGTGACCCTGGTGCCGCTCGCGATGGACGGCGAGGGCGTCCGCCCGGACGCGCTGACCAAGGCGCATCGCAGCAGTGCGCTCAACGCGATCTACATCCAGCCGGTGATGCAGAATCCGCTCGGCCTGACGATGAGCGAGGCGAGGCGCGAGGAGATCGTGCGTCTGGTGCGCAAGCACGAGCTGATGATCATCGAGGATCTGGTCTACGGCTTCCTCAGCGATCAGGTCTCGCTGGCGACGCAGGCCGAGGAGCGCGTCGTCGTGGTCGACAGCCTTGCCAAGCGGCTGGCGCCGGGCATCGCCGTCGGCTTCCTGTACGTCCCCTCGACCATGCGCGAAAAATTCGCCGCCACGGTGCGCACCGGGGCGTGGTCGGTGACGTCGCTGGCCCTGGCCGCCGGCATGGGGCTGCTCGCCGACGGCACGGCGGCCGAGATCACCAGGCGCAAGCGTGCCGATGCGCTGGTGCGGCAGGCGATCGTCGCCGAGTGCCTCGCCGGTCATCACATCGAGGCTGATCCGCGCTCCTATCATGTCTGGCTGCATCTGCCGGAGGGCTGGCGCGCCGAAGCCTTGACGGCCGCTGCGGCCCGCGCCGGCATCGCGATCACGCCGGCGAGCGCGTTTGCGGTGGCGCATGGCCATTCACCGAATGCGGTGCGGCTCGCGCTCGGCCTGCCGAGCCATGACGATCTGCGCACGGCGCTGTGGCGGCTCGCGGGCCTGCTCGCGCATCACGACGCCTCCGACATGACGGAGTAGCGGACTACGCGAGACCCTTGCTGCGCAGTTCGACCTCGATCTCGCCGAGAATGCGGATCAGCCGCTCGGCCCAGCGCTGCTGGCCCTCGGGCTCGGCGATTTCGTTCTGACGAATCTCGATGCCGGAATTGATCAGCCCGCGCGCCTCGCCATGCACGGGGATGGTGTAGTCGGTGCCGTCGCCGACCGCATAGGGCTGGTTGTCGCCCACCACGAGATCGGGCTCGGCCCGCAGCGCCTTCAACAGCAGCGGCGGCAGCACGCGGTCGTGCTGGTACAGCGTGCCGATGTGCCAGGGCCGCGCGATGCCGGCATAGACTGGCGTGAAGCTGTGCAGCGAGACGAGGATGGTCGGCCGGCCGGCGGCCTTGCGCGCATCGAGCACGTCAGTGATCCGGTCGTGATAGGGATCGAAGACGACGCGCCGCCGCAGGTCGGCGTCCTCATGCGTCAGGCCCTCATTGCCGGGGATCGTGGTGCGCTCGCTGATCATCGGAATCGCGTTCGGCGCCTTCGGTGACCTGTTGCAGTCGATCACCAGACGCGAATAGCGCTGCGCCACCAGATGCGCATCGAGTGCCCGCGATACTTGCTCCGCGACCTCGGCAATGCCGATGTCCCAGGCGATATGCCGCTCGAGTTCGCTTTCGGGCAGGCCGAGATCGCCGAGTGCGCGCGGCAGCAGGCGGCCGTAGTGATCGCACGTGAAGAGCAATGCCGACGCGCCACCGGCGTTGCGCTCGAGCACAGGCGGAACTTCGTCTGGCTGAAGGAGTAGATGAGTGTTGCTCGTGCCGGACACGGTCATGCTGCCTCTCGTTGCTTCATGAAGCGGCAGACCGATCTCGGATTGGGCAGACAGATGAGGATTTGGCCGGCGGACATCATGATGGTCGCCCAAACGTTGCTGATTCTGGCGATCATTCACAAGACAGAAGTTCGCAATGGGCCTACGGTCCGGGCTGGATGAGGCTGGCGCATCGTGCCGCCCGAACGAGGCAGGGAGGCTTCATGCTGATCAAGGTTGGATTCGAGATCGCCTATGCGGCCCCGGCGGCGACGCCGATGGTGATCATGCTGTCGATCCATCCGTCGCGCTTTCCGGACATCGTCGGCACCGAGACGATCACGACAGAGCCGAAGGTGCCGATCAAGTTCTACAACGACAGCTTCGGCAATCTCTGTGGACGCCTGGTGGCGCCTGCCGGCGGGGTCACCTTCCATGGCAGCGCCATCGTCCGCGACAGTGGGCGGCCGGACGCGATCGATCCCGGCGCCCAGCAACTGCCGATCGAACAATTGCCCGATGAGCTTCTGCTGTATCTGATGCCGAGCCGCTATTGCGAGACCGACAAGCTGGCCGAGGTCGCGTGGTCGTTGTTCGGCCGTGCGCCGGCGGGATGGGCGCGCGTGCAGGCGATCTGCGACTTCGTGCACAGCCACGTCACCTTCGGCTATGAGCACGCCCACGCCATGAAGTCGGCGCACGACGTCTATCAGCAGCGCGCCGGCGTCTGCCGCGACTTCGCCCACCTCGCGCTGACCTTCTGCCGCTGCATGGGCATTCCGGCGCGCTATTGCACCGGTTATCTCGGCGACATCGGCGTGCCGCCGGACCCCGTCCCGATGGATTTCTCGGGCTGGTTCGAGGTCTATCTCTCGGGCCGGTGGTACACGTTCGATGCCCGCCACAACGTTCCGCGCATTGGTCGCATCCTGATGGCGACCGGACGGGACGCCGCCGACGTCGCGCTGTCGACCTCGTTTGGCCTGATGACCCTGACCAAATTTCACGTCGTCAGCGACGAGATCATGGCTGCCTGAGCGGAGCAGGGCGCGGCCGGGCGCTTCGCATCACCGGCGATCGCCGTTATAGACGGGCCATGACTGATCTTCTCTTCGTCTACGGCACCCTGATGCGCGGCTTCGACCATCCGATGGCGCGGCTGCTGTCGGCCAATGCCGATTTCGTCGCCGAGGCCAGCTGCCGCGGCCGGCTCTACCGCATCCAGCATTATCCTGGCCTGGTGCTGTCCGATGACGCGGCCGATCTCGTCCATGGCGAGCTGTTCCGGCTGCGCCAGCCCGAGCCGATGCTGCGCGAGTTCGACATGTACGAGGCCTGCGGCGAAGGCTTCGCCGCGCCGACCGAATATCTGCGCCGGTGCCTCGCCGTGACGCTGGCCGACGGCAGCGTCAGCCAAGCCTGGACCTATGTCTACAACTGGCCGGTGGACGAAGCCGGCCGCATCGTCTCGGGGCGCTTCCTGGCGCCGTGACCCGGTCTCTCCACGCGGTCATTCCGGGCTCGCCCTGCGGGCGCCCCGGAATGACCGGAGGATCGAGCTGGCCTGTGAATAGCCCGGACAAGCCGGAGGAAGTTCACATTTCGTACACGGGTGCCTATATGCCTAGGCCATCACCACAGGACCTCCGCCCCGCTCATGGCCCGCTTCACGCCGGAATTTCTCGATGAGCTGCGCGCCCGGCTTCCGGTCTCGGACGTCGTCGGCAAGCGCGTCAAGCTCAAGAAGGCCGGGCGCGAGTGGAAGGGGCTGTCGCCGTTCCAGCAGGAGAAGACGCCGTCCTTCTACGTCAACGACCAGAAGGGTTTTTATCACGACTTCTCCTCCGGCAAGCACGGCAACATCTTCGACTTCGTGATGGAGACCGAGGGCTGCAGCTTCCCCGAAGCCGTCGAGCGGCTGGCGGGGATCGCCGGCCTGGCGCTGCCGGCGGTGACGCCCGACGCGGCGCGCCAGGAGCGCCAGCGCAAGACGCTGTATGACGTGATGGAGCTGGCGACGAAGTTCTTTTCTGACACGCTGGCGTCCCGTCATGGCGCGCGCGCCCGCGGCTATCTTGCCGATCGCGCGATCCTGCCGCAGACGCAGCTCCAATTCCGGCTTGGCTACGCGCCGCCGGATCGGTTCGGCTTGAAGGAATATCTCGGCGCCCAGGGCGTGCCGGTGGCCGACATGGTCGAGGCGGGATTGCTGGTCGGTGGCGACGACATTCCGGTGCCCTACGACCGCTTCCGCGACCGCGTGATGTTCCCGATCACCGACCTCCGCGGCCGCGTCATCGCCTTCGGCGGCCGCGCGCTGCAGAAGGACGTGCCGGCGAAATATCTCAACTCGCCGGAGACGCCGCTCTTCCACAAGGGCGACAACCTCTACAACCTGCCGAGCGCCCGCCAGGCCGCGCATAATGGCGCGCCGATGATCGTGGTCGAGGGCTATGTCGACGTCATCGCGCTGGTGGCGGCCGGTTTCGCCGGCGCCGTGGCGCCGCTCGGCACCGCGCTGACCGAGAGCCAGCTTTCGCTGATCTGGAAGATGGGCGACGAGCCGATCCTGTGCTTCGACGGCGACCGCGCCGGCCAGAAGGCGGCCTATCGTGCCGCGGACCTTGCTTTGCCGCATCTCAAGCCCGGCAAGAGTCTCCGCTTCGCGCTGCTGCCGGAAGGACAGGATCCCGACGACCTCGTCCGCTCCGGCGGCCGCGGCGCGGTCGAGGAGGTGCTCAAAGTCGCAAAGCCGCTGGCCGAGGTGATCTGGTCGCGCGAGGTCGAGGGCGGCAGCTTCAACACGCCGGAGCGCCGCGCCGCGCTGGAGGCGCGGATCGGCCAGCTCACCGGCGGCATCGCCGACGAGGTGGTACGGCGCTACTACAAGCAGGACCTCAGCGATCGGCTGTACCGGGCGTTCGCCCCAGACGGCGGCCGGGGCTTTGGCCGCGGCTACGGTGCCGAATCAGGACGGCGGTTTAGCCCCCGCAGTCCCGGTTCCGGACAATCGGGGCGGTTATCCACAGGGGGCGGCCGCCGCGGCGGACCGCCATCCACAGGCCCGGCGATGGCCCGCGGCCCCTATCAGGCGGCCAGTCCGCAGCTCGCCATGAGCCCGATCATGCGCGGCCAGCGCTCGGCGATCTCGCGCCGGGAGGCCCTGATCCTGCAGTGCCTGATCAACCACCCTTGGCTCCTGCACGATCACCTGGAGGAGGTCGCCGCGCTGGAGCTGGCCCATCCCGAGGCGCACAAGCTCCGCGCTGCCGTCATCGCCGCCTTCGCCCACGACCACCACCATTCGCCGGACCCGGACGAGCAGGCCGAGAAGATGCGGGCCGATCTGGAGAAGTCTGGCTTTTCTGAGCTTCTTCAACGGGTTGAGCGGGCGATCACGACCGCGGCGGTGTGGGCGACCAAGTCGGGGGCGGCGCGCGATGACGTTCTTGCGACCTGGCATCAGCTCGTTGCCTTGCATCGGCAATGGCACTCCTTACTTAGGGAATTGAAGGATGCCGAGCTGGCGCTGGGCGAGGAGCCGAGCGAGCCGAACATGGGCTGGTTGAGGGACGTGAAGGCCAGGATGGCCGAGATGGACGGCACCGAAGCGCTGATCGAAGGCTTCGGGGAACTGTCCGGACGTACCAACCGCAACGTGTAGACTGGACGCCCGGCGCCCAGTCGCCAGTTGAGCACATTTCGGCCCGGTCCGCCCGCGCGGTATCCGGTCCGCGCGAAAAGACTCGCCAAATCCATGGTTTGGCTGCAAAAACAGGGTTAATCGAAGTTTAAGAGGTCCGGGGCATTTTCTGCAGCAGATGGGTTGGTTTCGCTGTCGGACGCCGCGCCTGCATGTCGGGCGCCGGATTCGATTGCAAAACCGGTATCGCTTTTGCAAGAAACGCGCGCCGGTCCGAAAACGGGACGACACCAGCGACAGACTTCAGGGGGTGGCGACGTTAAAAGTGCGCCGCCCTTTCCGCGTCGAGAACAGTTTGAGTAGAGCAGGCGGGCGCCGCGATGCCAAGGGCGAAGATGCCATGGGCGGAGCGGGCGCGTTTCGGGAGCAATGAATGGCCACGAAGGCAAAGACGCTGCAGGTGAAGGACAAGGAAAAGGACGACAAGGCGGCCGACGCTCCCGAGAAGGACGCCGCCGATGCGCCTTCGCCGTTGCTCGACCTGTCGGACGCCGCCGTCAAGAAGATGATCAAGCAGGCCAAGAAGCGCGGCTTCGTGACCTTTGATCAGCTCAACGAGGTCCTGCCTTCCGACACCACCTCGCCGGAACAGATCGAAGACATCATGTCGATGCTCTCCGACATGGGCATCAACGTGACCGAGGCCGAGGAGGCCGACGACTCCGACGAGAAGGACGACGGCGAGGACGAGACCGACAACGAGCTCGTCGAGATCACCCAGAAGGCCGTCACCGAGGTCAAGAAGTCGGAGCCCGGCGAGCGCACCGACGATCCCGTGCGCATGTATCTGCGCGAGATGGGCACCGTCGAGCTCCTGTCGCGCGAGGGCGAAATCGCCATCGCCAAGCGCATCGAGGCCGGCCGCGAGGCGATGATCGCGGGCCTCTGCGAAAGCCCGCTGACGTTCCAGGCCATCATCATCTGGCGCGACGAGCTCAACGAAGGCAAGATCTTCCTTCGCGACATCATCGATCTCGAAGCCACCTATGCCGGCCCTGAGGCCAAGGGCGGCATGAATCCACAGATCGCCGCGCCCGTGAATGGCGAGGGCGCTCCGGCCGAGGGCGGCGACGTCCAGGCCGCGGTGGCGCCGCCGGCCGCCCCGCAGCAGCCGACCCCGTTCCGTGCCGCGCCGAACGGCGCGCCCGCCGAGGAGAAGGACCCCGGCGAGGCGGCGGCCGAAGCCGACATGGACGACGACGAGTTCGAGAACCAGATGTCGCTCGCGGCCATCGAGGCCGAGCTGAAGCCGAAGGTCGTCGAGACCTTCGACAAGATCGCGTCCGAGTACAAGAAGCTGCGCCGCCTGCAGGAGCAGGACATCGCTAACCAGCTGCAGAGCGAGTCGCTGTCGCCGTCGCAGGAGCGCAAGTACAAGAAGCTCAAGGACGAGATCATCGTCGAGGTGAAGTCGCTGCGCCTCAACCAGGCCCGCATCGACTCGCTGGTCGAGCAGCTCTACGACATCAACAAGAAGCTGGTCTCGTTCGAGAGCCGGCTGATGCGCCTGGCCGACTCCCACGGCGTGGCGCGCGAGGACTTTCTGCGCAACTACCAGGGCTCGGAGCTCGACCCGCGCTGGCTCAACCGCGTCTCGAAGCTTTCCGCAAAAGGCTGGAAGAACTTCGTCCATTACGAGAAGGACCGCATCAAGGATCTGCGCCAGGAGGTGCAGGCCATGGCCGCGCTCACCGGTCTTGAGATCGGCGAGTTCCGCAAGATCGTGCACTCGGTGCAGAAGGGCGAGCGCGAGGCCCGTCAGGCCAAGAAGGAGATGGTGGAAGCCAACCTCCGTCTGGTGATCTCGATCGCCAAGAAGTACACCAACCGCGGCCTGCAGTTCCTCGACCTGATCCAGGAAGGCAACATCGGCCTGATGAAGGCGGTCGACAAGTTCGAGTATCGCCGCGGCTACAAGTTCTCGACCTACGCCACCTGGTGGATCCGGCAGGCGATCACCCGCTCGATCGCCGACCAGGCCCGCACCATCCGCATCCCCGTGCACATGATCGAGACGATCAACAAGATCGTCCGCACCTCGCGCCAGATGCTCAACGAGATCGGCCGCGAGCCGACCCCGGAGGAGCTCGCCGAGAAGCTCGGCATGCCGCTCGAGAAGGTGCGCAAGGTCCTGAAGATCGCCAAGGAGCCGCTCTCGCTCGAAACCCCCGTGGGTGACGAGGAGGACTCTCATCTCGGCGACTTCATCGAGGACAAGAACGCGATCCTGCCGATCGACGCCGCGATCCAGTCCAACCTGCGCGAAACCACCACCCGCGTGCTGGCCTCGCTCACCCCGCGCGAGGAACGCGTCCTCCGCATGCGCTTCGGCATCGGCATGAACACCGACCACACGCTGGAAGAAGTCGGCCAGCAGTTCTCGGTGACCAGAGAGCGTATCCGCCAGATCGAAGCGAAGGCGCTGCGGAAGCTGAAGCATCCGAGCCGGTCAAGGAAGCTGCGGAGCTTCTTGGATAACTGATTGACGTTCGATCTTTGTCGTCATTGCCGGGCTTGACCCGGCAATCCATCGAGACATCAACGGCGGGCCGATCGGTCCGCTGTTTTCGTTTGCGCCCGGACGAGCGAAAACAGGCGGGGTTGTGTAATGCGTGGCCATGTTTGGAGTTACTTGCGCGAATGCCGTGCATTCCAACGACGCTCGAAAGCCTCCTGCGAAATCTCTTCGGGTACAAACTCGGGATCTCTCGCGATTTCGGCCAGCGGAGGAACGGGGATCGAGCCGAGTCGCGTGCCGTCGGTTGCTTCGGTGGCGCTTGCGAATCCCACCGTGCCATCGCGAAATATTTCGAGCTTGCGCGTTTCAAAGCGCTCCCGATCGAGCTCGCTCCACAAGTCAACTGGCTCATCCTGAAAGTCGTGAAGCCAGCGCACTCGTATATAGATGTTCTCGCCCATCCTTGGGATCATGCACCGCGAACAACCTCTGCGAACCATATCATGTGTAGCAATGGTAGGGGTGGGCAAAGGCGAGGCTTGCTGTGTCGACTTGCGCCATCGCTGCGTGCGCCGTGCCCACCGATCACGGGCGCCGCACTTGATGGTGGGCACGCGCCGCCTAGCGGCGTCGCTTTGCCCACCCTACGGCACCGGGGCTGAGCCACTTTCATCGTCGCCGCGGAACCGTGCGTTGGATTGTCGCTGCAGAAAAGTCAGCCTTCGCACGTCCGCACGTGTCCGCGCTGCGGCGGGAAGAGACGGAACTTTACGCTGACGCGGCATGACACGCGGCTGCTAGTCATCGGTGTCCTCACCGATCCGGCCTTCCATGCAGCACGACGAAGTCTCATCATCTGTTTTCCACGCGCCCACCAGCTCTGCCGCGATCTGGGCGCCACTGCGTCCCTTCATTGCCGCCGAGGCGCGACTTGCCGCGCGGGCGGCTGCGACGCCCTGGACTGGGGGCCTCTACGAATTCCTCCGCTTCGGCGTGAAGCAGGGCTGGGCCTGCTTGTTCGGCGGCATCGCGGTGGCGCTGATGCTGCTGACGTGGCAGTTCTATCCGGCGACCGCGCCGCTCGCGCGCTATGATTTCCTCTTTCTCTGCATGCTCGGTGTTCAGGCCGCATTGCTCGCCACAAGGCTCGAGACCTGGGAGGAGGCGAAGATCATCCTGATCTATCACCTCGTCGGGACAGTGATGGAGCTGTTCAAGACCGCGACCGGCTCCTGGATCTATCCCGAGCCAAGCCTCATCCGGCTCGGCGGTGTGCCGCTGTTCTCCGGCTTCATGTATTCCTGCATCGGCAGCTATCTCTGCCGCGTCTGGCGTCTCTTTGATTTTCGCTTCACCGGCCATCCGTCGCGGCGCGGGCTGATCGGCCTGAGCGCGGCCATCTACTTGAACTTCTTCACTGACCACTATGGGCTCGATCTGAGGCTCGTGCTGTTCGGTTGGGCTACGCTGCTGTTCGCGCCCGCGACGGTTCACTTCAAGGTCTGGCGCGTGCACCGCGCGATGCCGCTGCTGCTCGGGCTTTTCCTGGTGTCGCTGTTCATCTGGCTATCGGAGAACGTCGGCACCTTCACGGGGGTCTGGCTCTATCCGCAGCAGGCGCATGGCTGGACCATGGTGTCGCCGGCCAAGCTCGGGTCGTGGTTCCTGCTGCTGATCATCAGCTACACGCTGGTCAGCCTGATCAACCGGCCGAGGGAGATGAACGCTGGCGAAAGCGCTCTGTTGCCGGAGCGCCAGAAGCAAGCCGCATAGCGCGCTGCCGTAGGGTGGGCAAAGATGGTGGGCACGCGCTGCGCGCTTTGCCCACCCTACGGCGGCGCGGCTGATCTACTTCTTCTTCGCCCCGACGCGCTCCAGCGACTTGATCTGAAGCGGCGGGCGGCCGGATTTTTCGGCGATGTCGCGGTCCTGCTCCATGATGAAGCCACGGGCGGGCTCGTCGCCGTCGAGGCCGCCGAGCAGCTCGGCCGGGACGCGGCGGTTGGAGCGCTGCGAGCCGTCCTCGTAGGTCACGTTGAAGAAGGCGAATTCGCCTTTGGGATTGGAGCCGGGTTTTTTCGCCATGGAGGCGCTTTACGGCGGCGGGGCCTGTCCGGTCAATGCAAGAAAATGCTTATCCGCTGCCCGAATTTGACTTTTTTGTCATATGGTTTTCGCGGAATCGGCAGGGCGGCCAGAGCGATCACGGACCGGCCGGCAGGGTCCCGAAACTCCTCGATTTTGCCGGATGAAAGTGCGTTCATCGTGGACGTCTCACCCCGCCGCGAATGCAGCCCATGTCGATGCCCCAACTCACCATCTGGTACAACACGCGCTGCCCGGTCTGCGACGCCGGCATCGACTGGCAGCGCAACAAGCTCCTGGCGCTGGTGAAGTCGGGGCGGGTCGTGTTCAAGGACATCAACGAGGAGCCGCAGGCGCTGGCTGAGTTCGGTGTCGACGTCGACGACGTCCGCCGCCGCCTGCACGCCACCGACGAGGAGGGGCAGCTGATCACCGGCGCCGACGTGGCGCTGCTGCTGTGGGCGCTGACGCCCGGCGAGGGCTGGCTCGCCACGCTGTTCGGCAACCGCCTGGTGCGCCCGCTGACGCGCTTCGGCTACGACCGGTTTGCGGATGTGCTGTTCGCCTGGAACAAGCGCAGGGGGCATTGGTGAGGCGACGATTGAGAGGATATCGCGCCGAGCTCAGCTTTTCACCTCTCCCCGCAAGCGGGGCGAGGGAGCGCACCGTCTGTGCAGCAACAGTTCGACTCTAACGCCGCCGCACCTTGACCTGGGCGTGCACCCGCGTGCCGCCGTGCGGGCCGTCGTCATCATCACTGCGGCCGAGCGCCATGATCGCAGTGCCCATCGCGGTCGAGCCGAAGGTGACGAAGAACGAGCCGAGCAAGAGACCGATGGCGACGACGGGCGAGTGGTCGGCGAAGATCAGGTGACGCAGGCCCCAGGGATCGAGCAGCAGCAATCCGCCGACCAGCACCACGGCCATGCCGAGGCCGAGCGCGAGGTTGATCGCGAGCAGGCGGAACAGAGGGATCTGGAGCAATCGGCGCTGGCGTTGATTGTGCTGCATCGGCGATCTCCCGATGGGATCGTGAACGACAATGATATCGTAGCATCGACGGCGGCAGGCTCAAGGCCCGAGCCGCCTTGGGGCGGACATGGCTGTGTCGCGGCGAGGGCGCGTCGTTTCGGGACAGGCTGGATCGAACGTGAGGTGCGGAGAGGGTGTTGCTTGCCGTTGTTGCCTGCTGACCTCGTCGGGATATCGGGATACGAGCCGTGCACGCCGTCAATCCGGGACGCTCGCGCCAGCGAGCGAACCCGGAATCTCGAGCTTGGTATGCAGATGCGTTCCTCAGCTCCAGATTCCGGGTTCGCTCTCTCCGCGGCAAATCAGCTTTGCTGATTTGCTGCTACGCGAGCGCCCCGGAATGACGGAACAAGGCGAAAGCGCCATGCTCAACACCACGGACTCAAAACGACGGCCGCCTCTGTCGCGTAAACCTCGGCCCACCGCAGCCCTCACGCCGCCTCGCCCTCCGCCACGCCATGCTGCCTGGCGATCACGCTCTGCCAGACGCTGGCGATGGCACGTTGCGTCTCCGGGGCGATCAGGCAGTGGCCCTCATTGTCGAAGCCGCAGAAGCGCACCGAGGGATCGCGCCTCACCTCGATCAGCGCCTTGTTGATCATCTCCAGCGACGCCATCACCTGGCCGATGTTCTGCAGCCGCGTGTGATGCAGGATGTCGATCAGGCGGAACATCATGATCGGCGGCTGGCCCATCGCAATGCCCGGCCGGCCGAACTCGAAGAACACGTTCACCGCCGGCAGCGCGCTCTGGATCTGCGCCAGGACCTTCGCCGCATCCTCGACGCTGCAGGCGACGAGATGCGTGCTCTGGGCGGGGAGGGCAGGCGTCGGCGGCGCCTCCGGGCCGAGCCCGAGGCCCGACAGCACCTGATGCTCGATCCAGCGCCGCACCTCCGGTGGCGCCGAGCGGATCTGGTCGGCAGATAGCGTAATCCCGATCATGGCGTCGTCTCCATTCCGGCCGTGGATCTTAGGGAGCCATGATGGCGCGGTGTTGACGAGGATCAAGCGGGGGTGATGGAAGCTGCAGGCAGGGGGTGATCACGCATCGTGCCGCGTGCGCGGTGTGCGCCTCTCCCGCAGGCGGGAGAGGGTGCGCACCGGCTCCGTGATCGGCGCTTTGCGGCACGCCGCCGCAGTTTTGACGCGAGCATTTCGCCCGTGCCATGATCGCGCTGCACTTGGAATCACGAAGCTCTGAACTGACGAAGGATCCCGCATGCTCTTGCGTCGTCTTGCCGTGCTGCTCGCGGCCTCGTTCTCGGCCCTCTCAGCGGCAAGCACCGCGCAGGCGGCGCGCTGCGGCGGCGATTTCAATACCTTCATCGCGGGCGTCTCGGCGGAGGCGCAGAGCGCCGGCGTCTCAAGCGGCACGATCAGCCAGGCGCTGTCGGGCGTGACGCTCGATCCGGCCGTGCTCGCCTTCGACCGCCGCCAGCGCTACACCTTCAACAAGAGCTTCGAGCAGTACGTCTCGACCCGCGTCGGCGCGGGCCGCATCAATGGCGGCCGTGCCATGCTGCAGCGGCACGCGGCGCTGCTGTCGCGCATCGAGCAGCAATATGGCGTGCCGCGCCAGATCCTGGTCGCGATCTGGGGGCTGGAGACTGATTTCGGCAAGGGCGACATGGGCAAGCTGCCGGTGATCCGCACGCTCGCGACCTTGGCGCATGATTGCCGCCGCACCGAATTGTTCCAGGGCGAGTTGCTGGCGGCGCTGAAGATCGTCCAGCGCGGCGATCTCACTCTGCGCGACCTCGTCGGCGCGTTCGCCGGCGAGATCGGGCAGACCCAGTTCCTGCCGTCGTCCTACATCAAATACGGCGTCGATTTCGATGGCGACGGCCGCGTCGATCTGCGCCACTCCACCGCCGACGTGCTGGCCTCGACCGCGAACCTGCTGCACAGCAACGGCTTCAAGATGGGCGCGCCCTATGACGAGGGCTCGGCCAATTTCGAGGCGATGCGCGAGTGGAACAGGGCGGTGATCTACCGCAAGACCATCGGCTACTACGCCGATCAGTTGATCGGGCGGTAGCGCTATCCGTCGCTCGCGACGTGCGCCAACGCCGCGTAGGCGTGGCGAGTGACGGGGATCGCTTCAGAGGAGACGGGTCATGTCGCAGTCGCCGCCACGACCGTTCGCCGCGTTCGTTACCCGGGTCCAGCGCCAGAACGGGCTGCGCGCTGTGATCACCTCGGCCTATCGCCGCGCCGAGCCGGAGTGCATCGGGCCGCTGCTCGATCTCGCCGCGCTTCCGGAGGAATCGTCGGCGCGAGCGGCCGATCTCGCGCGCGATCTCGTCCTGCGTCTGCGCGGCAAGGCGCAATCCGGCGGCGTCGAGGGACTGATCCACGAATATTCGCTGTCGAGCCAGGAGGGCGTGGCGCTGATGTGCCTGGCCGAGGCGCTGCTGCGGATTCCGGACACCGCGACGCGCGATGCGCTGATCCGCGACAAGATCGCGACCGGCGATTGGCGCGCCCATATCGGGCACAGCCCGTCGTTGCTGGTGAACGCGGCAACCTGGGGCCTGATCGTCACCGGCAGGCTGACGGCCGCGGCAAGCGAGGATAGCCTGGCCTCGGCCGTCACGCGGCTCATCGCTCGCGGCGGCGAGCCGATCATCCGCAAGGGCGTGACGCTCGCCATGCGCCTGATGGGCGAGCAGTTCGTTGCCGGGCAGACCATCGACGCGGCGTTGTCCAACAGCCGGCCGTGGGAAGCGCTGGGCTTTCGCTACTCCTACGACATGCTCGGGGAGGCGGCGACGACGGCGGACGACGCCGCGCGCTACTTCGCGGCCTACGAGACGGCGATCCATGCGATCGGGCGGCATTCGGCCGGTGCCGGCATCTACGAAGGGCCGGGCATCTCGATCAAGCTCTCGGCGCTGCATCCGCGCTATGTCAGCATCAAGCGCGGCCGCGTCATGGACGAGTTGCTGCCGCGGCTGAAGCGGCTGGTGCTGCTCGCGCGGCGATACGACATCGGCCTCAACATCGACGCCGAGGAAGCCGACCGTCTCGATTTGTCCCTCGATCTGCTCGAGGCGCTCTGCCTCGATCCCGACCTCGCCGGCTGGAACGGCATTGGCTTCGTCATCCAGGCCTACCAGAAGCGCTGCGCCTTCGTGGTCGATTGGCTCATCGACCTCGCGCGGCGCACGCGGCGCCGGCTGATGGTGCGCCTCGTCAAGGGCGCCTATTGGGACAGCGAGATCAAGCGCGCCCAGGTCGATGGTCTGGAAGACTTTCCGGTCTTCACGCGCAAGCACCATACCGACGTGTCGTACCTCGCCTGCGCCCGCAAACTGCTGGGCGCGCCGGACGCCGTGTTCCCACAGTTCGCGACGCATAATGCGCGGACGCTGGCATCGATCGTGGAGATGGCCGGCTCCAGCTACGAGCGCGGCCAGTACGAATTCCAGTGCCTGCACGGCATGGGCGAGCCGCTCTACGAGGAGGTCGTCGGACCCGCACGGCTCGGCCGCCCGTGCCGCATCTACGCGCCGGTCGGTTCGCACGAGACGCTGCTGGCCTATCTGGTGCGGCGGCTGCTGGAGAACGGCGCCAACACCTCCTTCGTCAATCGCATCGCCGATCCCGCCGTCTCCGTCGATGATCTGATCGCGGACCCCGTCGCCGTCGTTCGCAATTCGGAACGTCCGGGCGCAGCCCACGACAAGATCAGGCGTCCGCCCGACCTGTTCGGCCCGGGCCGCGTGAACTCGGCCGGATTCGATCTCTCCGATCAGCGCGCGCTGGCGCGTCTCGGCGAAGGTCTGGTCACGAGCGCGAGCCTCGATTGGACGGCTGCGGCGCCCGGAGCGACCACCAGCGAAGGCGCGCGCCGCATTCGCAATCCCGCCGATCGCCGTGACGTCGTCGGCGCGGTCAGGGATGCCGCGCCTGCCGAGATCGAGGCGGCGCTGTCGCGTGCGGCGAACGCCGCGCCGGCCTGGGCCGCGACCAGCCCGCGCGCGCGCGCCGCATGCCTGCGTGCCGCGGCCGAGGCGATGGAGGCGCGTCGCCTCGTCCTCATCGGCTTGATCGTCCGCGAGGCCGGCAAGACCTTTGCGAACGCCGTCGGCGAGGTGCGCGAAGCCGTCGATTTCCTGCGCTATTATGCGGGCGAGATCGAACGTCTCTCCGAGGGCGATAGTCCCGACTCGCTCGGCCCCGTGGCCTGCATCAGCCCGTGGAATTTTCCGCTCGCGATCTTCACCGGCCAGGTCGCAGCCGCACTCGCGGCCGGCAATCCGGTGCTGGCGAAACCTGCCGAGGAGACGCCGCTGATCGCCGCCCAAGCGGTTCGCATCATCAACGAGGCGGGCGTGCCGGCGGATGTCCTGCAATTGCTGCCGGGCGACGGCCGCGTCGGCGCCGCGCTGGTCGGCGATCACAGCGTGCAGGCCGTGATGTTCACGGGATCGACCGACGTCGCGCGGCTGATCCAGAAACAGCTTGCCGAGCGCCTCACCGTCCATGGACGGCCCGTGCCGCTGATCGCCGAGACCGGCGGCCAGAACGCGCTCGTCGTGGATTCCTCGGCGCTCGCCGAGCAGGTTGTCGGCGATGTCATCGCTTCCGCCTTCGACTCCGCTGGCCAGCGCTGTTCGGCGCTGCGCATCCTCTGCCTGCAGGCAGACGTCGCCGACCGCATCCTGTCGATGCTGCGCGGCGCGCTGCGCGAGCTCGAACTCGGCAATCCCGCGTCGTTGTCGGTCGATGTCGGCCCGGTGATCAGCGGCGAGGCCCGCGACGCGCTCGATGCGCATGTCGCCACGATGCAGGCGCGCGGCCATGCCGTGGAGCGGCTGCCGCTGCCGCCGCAGGCGGCGCATGGCACGTTCGTCGCGCCGACCATCATCGAAATTGGCAACATCTTCGATGTCGAGCGCGAGGTGTTCGGCCCCGTGCTCCACGTCCTGCGCTACCGTCGCGAGCAGCTCGCTGACCTCATCGACGCGATCAACCTCACCGGCTATGGCCTGACCTTCGGCATCCATTCGCGCATCACGGAGACGATTGCCCGCGCCTCGAGCCACAGCGCGGCGGGCAACATCTACGTCAACCGCAACGTGATCGGTGCGGTGGTCGGCGTGCAGCCATTCGGCGGCTCCGGCCTGTCGGGGACCGGGCCGAAGGCCGGCGGTCCGCTGTATCTGCGCCGGCTGTTCGCGATGCCGCCGCGCCAGCGGCTCGTGGCGTCGCAGTCTGACGCGGTCTTGCGCTCTTATCTCGACGGGTTGCGCGCCAGCGGACACGCCGAGGCGGCGCTGGCGTGCGAGGCGCATGGGCCCCAGGTGCTGGCCGGGCTCAAGATCGAGTTGCCAGGACCCGTCGGCGAACAGAACATCTATCGCATCACCGCGCGCGGCGTCGTCGCCGCACTGGCGCGAAGCGAGCAGGCGTTGCTGGTCCAGATCGGCGTCATTCTGATGACCGGGAACGACGCGTTCGTCGAACGCGCCAGCCCTGCTTGTGCCGTGTTGGGACCGCTCGCCAGCCGGCTGCGCGGCCGCCTGCGGATCGTCGACAGCTGGCGGGCTCTCGGCGATCTGCAGGCCGTGCTTGCCGACGGCGAGGCGGATGAATTGATCGCGCTCGGCCGCGACCTCGCCACGCGCCCCGGACCGATCGTCCTGCTCGTCACGCCGCGCGCCAGCGACGGCTGCTACGATCTCGACCGGCTGGTCACCGAAGTCAGTCTCTCCACCAACACCGCGGCCGCCGGCGGCAATGCCAGCCTGATGTCGATCGGCTGAGAAGACAGGTATTCCGTCCCGGGCTGGCTCGAGGCCGCAGGACAGGATAGGGGAGAACACCGTCATCGTCGGCCCGCTCCGCCCGCTGACGCACGCTTCGTACAGATCGAGGACACCTTGATGTCGACCATCCTGTTCAAGAATGCCGCACTGCTCGACCCGCTGCAGCCCGACCTGCTCGAGGGGCAGCACGTTCTGGTCGAGGGCAATCTGATCAAGGAGGTCTCGGACAAGCCGCTGCAGACCAGCGCCGATCAGACCATCGACCTCGAGGGCAAGACGCTGATGCCCGGCCTGATCGATCTGCACGTGCATGCGATCGCGGTCGAGCTCAATCTCGCACAACAAGTGCAGATGCCGAACGTGCTGGTGACCCTGCGCTCGGCGCTGCTGCTGAAGGGCATGCTGCGGCGGGGCTTTACGACGGTGCGTGACGCCGGCGGCGCGGGCTATCCGCTGAAGCAGGCGGTCGACACCGGCCTCACCGAAGGCCCGCGGCTGTTCGTCTCCGGCCGGGCGCTCAGCCAGACCGGCGGCCATGGCGACATGCGGGCGCGCACGGATTTCCTGTCCGACAACGCACCCTGTCCCTGCTGCGTGCGCGTCGGCGCGCTGGCCCGCGTGGCCGATGGCGTCGACGCGGTGCGCAAGGCGGTGCGCGAGGAGTTGCAGATGGGCGCCGACCAGATCAAGATCATGGCGTCCGGCGGCGTGGCCTCGCCGACCGATCCCGTCGGTGCGTTCGGCTATTCGGAGGACGAGATCCGCGCCATCGTCGCC
The DNA here is from genome assembly GCF_032489375.1 of Bradyrhizobium sp. SZCCHNR1098. NCBI lineage: Bacteria > Pseudomonadati > Pseudomonadota > Alphaproteobacteria > Hyphomicrobiales > Nitrobacteraceae > Bradyrhizobium > Bradyrhizobium sp. SZCCHNR1098. The sequence goes on along the minus strand of NZ_JAUEXY010000005.1, from coordinate 280,886 downwards.
GAGGCCCGCGCGCGGCAGACCTACGTCCTGGCGCATGCCTACACGGCGGAAGCCATCGCCCGCGCCGTCCATTGCGGGGTGCGCACCATCGAGCACGGCAATCTGGTCGACCTTCCGACCGCGCGCCTGATGGCCGAGAAGGGCGTCTATGTCATCCCGACGCTCGTCACCTATGAGGCGCTCGCCAATGAGGGCGCGCAGTATGGCCTGCCGCCGGAGAGCGTCGCCAAGATCGCCGATGTGCGCGATGCCGGCCTGCGCTCGCTTGGCATCTACCGCGACGCCGGCGTCAAGATGGGCTTCGGCAGCGACCTGCTCGGTCCGTCGCAGCGCCTGCAGAGCGATGAATTCCGGATCCGCGCCGAGATCCTCGGTGCCCGCGAGGTCATTGCCAGCGCGACCGTGGTCGGCGCCGAGGTGCTGGGCATGCAGGGCAGGCTCGGCTGCATCGCGCCCGGCGCCTTCGCCGACCTGCTCGTGGTCGAGGGCAATCCGCTGCGCGACGTCTCGTGCCTGCTCGGCCAGGGCGATCACATTCCGCTGGTGATGAAGGCGGGCAAGGTCCACATCGACCGGCTGAACGCCTGAGGCAACTCGGCGCCGAAATCCACCGGGCCAATGGTCGACAGTCCCAGCGTTTGTGCGCGCTGTCATGCGGGACGTCCATCGTCTCTCCGCCGCCTCGACGCTGCGGGCGCCGACATCTGCGATGAGTGCTTCTTAGAACGCAGTCATTCGGCCTCGCGGCGCTCCGTGCGTCCGAGTTGTGCGGGTCGTTTCGCCCTCATCGACGAAGAGGGCGCAGGGAATGCCGGGAGCTGGCCGCCCCCATGGCCCGCCTGCGAAAAAAATGCAGGCGGCAGGTACCACAGGTTCAACCGAGACATCCCGGCATTCCCCGCGCGATGGTTGGGCGGCTTATACGTCCTCTCCCCGGGGACCGGCTGTCTTGCCCCCGTCACGAACGGATCATCGTCACCGTCCGCTTGGCCTCAGCACCGGGAGGCCAGGACCCTACGATTTCGCCGGCGCATCGGGCTCGTTCGTCCGCACGATTGCTCGCGCTGCGATCCAATGCACCCACCGCATCCCGCACCCACGTCTCGTGACGATCGCGAAGCGCCCCTCATGGCGGGACGGGATACGCATAATCAATCATGTTTTTCTGAAAAACGAAAGTAGAATATTTTCCGTGGGAGGACTGGACAAGGGTGATGTGCTTGAGGCGGTGAGTAAAAATCAGATTTTGGGCGCATCGCATCAGAGGTCTACTTGTCGGTCGTGCGCGCCTGGCTCCGGGCCCGTACAAGTCTCGAGAAGCATATCCGCTCAAGCCCAGCCGGCCGACGTCTTTGGCGGCGGCCGGAAGGTCCGAGAAGGGCGAATTACGGACGTGACGGGTCGCCCGACCGGACTCTGAATGGCCCCGGAGGCTGCCGACTTGCGGCGCTGCATCAAGTCGGCAACTATCCGAGGTACACCAGCTGTGACGCTAGCTCGTTCGGGAAGGCAGCTCGTGACCCAATGCTGACATTCTCTCCGTTGGAGGCATAAACATGGAACGTGCTTTGGCTGAAAAAATGGTTCGCGAGATACTCGCCATGGGAGAGAGCCTCAATCGCCTGAACGATCTGATCGAAGCCCATGTCGCGGAGGGAGGCGTCAAAATGCAGTTCAAGAGAGCTCTGGGAGAGGCAATGGGCAGCGGAGCAGTATTGCTGCTGCCCATCGTAGGCCTACACCCTGATCTTGATCCAGACAAATAGCTTCGAATGATACGCAGCGACCACCCCAGGTCGGCTTGTGGCCCATGGCTGCCGACTTGCGGCACTGCGGCAAGTCGGCAGTTATCTGGGATACACCGACTTTCGGAAGGACAGCCGATCGCCCGCCCGAGAGAAGCCATCAGGCCGTGCCATGTCGGTTATTCGAGGTTGTGCAGAAGAGATCTGCTCGGCATGAGAATTTCAGTCTTTGACCCTGACCGGACGTACGTTAGCGACATATCTCAAGAACACCGCTCGCTAATTCGAGAACCTGTCGAGACCTCTTGGGATTCCAGTTAGACTCGACAATTCCGAGGCGATTTTCGCGGCCTCATTGAAATTAGAACCTTCCACTGGAATTTCATATTTTCCGCCTCGCCCTAATTTCAAATAGATTTTGGCGCAAACAGGGTCCGTGTACTGGACAGCTCCTACTTCGCTGCACTCATCGAACGAGCAACGTGCCGTCACCGTCAGTAAGCGACCGCCTAAGCGTCGTTTTGATATCGTCAAACGACGAGCCACCTGATCTATTTCCGCGATCCATTGGACTGTAGCTCGAAAAACAAGAACGCAAAGAATGACGACGAGGATGACAATTGCTCCGGCCGGATCTCTAGGCGCCGCAATCCCGCTCGCCAACCCTGCTATTGCAAGGACAATGAGAGTGGCGAGAAAGACGGGCGCCCATCCAGGCTTTCCCGAAACAATAGTCAGTGTTTGGATTGATTTGGGCGAGTAATCGTCGAACATTGCATGTCTAATCAGAAGCCGACCGGTTAACCTGAAGATACAGCCGTTTGTCTTTTGCGCAAAGTAGTCGTTATTCCAGACGGGCTACTTCGTTGTCCAAACTAGATTTCCCAGACTTCCGCTCCTGACCCCAGAGCGGATATTAGCGAACGAGCTACTGGGTTGCGCCGTCTACCAAAAGAGAAAAGAGAATCCATCCGCGTTGATATACGATCTCAAGTCCAGATGATGCTGCTATCTTTGTTTACGTTCGACACGTCGCTGAAGCTTTTTCGCTCCGAGCGGCACAGTTGCGGAGAAAGGGGGCGGTTGCGGGTCCGGAACGAGATTGTTGAAGTCGGCGAGGCAGATCGCTTCCCGTGTCTTTGTAGCCGCGCAGATGAGCTTGCCATCAGCCGCGTAGATTAATCTGCCGCGTTGATCTCGATCGGTCCACTCAGCTCCCTCAATTTCCTGGGTCGACTGATGTAAGGGAGCAAGATCGTATTTTCTCTCAAAACTCGTGTCGAAGGCAATGAAGCTGACATTGAGCCCAGCTCCCGGGTGATCTGGATGTGCTGCTACCGGATAAAATCTGAGGACGGCGCTTCGATCGTCTGTAAAGCGTCCGCCTCCGCCATACGTCGTACCCTGGGGCCACAGCCCAAGGGCATGAAGCCAGGGACTCCGGCTGATAGCGCTCCACGCCGACCTGTAGTCAGTTTTCAGTTTGCGTCCTTGATGGATGAACGACAGAAGCAATTTGCCGTCAGGCGACAAATCGCATTTCTCAGGATAGATGCGTCCTTTCAGCCAGGCGCCCGGATGGAACTTATCGTTCTTGGTGTCCCAGCGAACGATATGAAACCAGTCCGACGGACCCCGACGGAAGATGACGGCTTCATGTGCTTCACGCGCAAATATCACAAAAAGACGAGGGGCGACTTTCTTCTGAACCACATTTGCACCCGCAGGCAGAGAACGAAGTCAAATCCCTATGGAGTTGCTCAATGCCGCGAGGAGTATCAAAGTGGCACTATCTTGTGAATACGCCCAATCGGCGCTGGTCCTTACGGGCTTAAGAGACTGTGAATGTCTGCTGGTGGCCCATGGCTGCCGCCCCAGGATGTCCGCGCTGACGGTCGCGACCGGAGGTAACCCGGACATAGTGATCCAGCCCGGTTCGATCGCGAATATCAGCAGCCCTCCACGTCCGTAATGGGCTGAATGCGGACGCCGGGAATTCGGTCGCGAAGGTCTGCAGTTGACCAGTGGCAAGCTCGTCAACACGGGTCGGAAGTTAATCTCCTTCATCCGGCCCGCACGGTGAAGCGTCGAGCAGTGCGGCGAACGTCGCGGACGTCTAACGCCCAAGATCAGCTCGCCGCGACATCTCCGCGGGCGTGCACGCCGCGCGCGAACCGTCCGAAGCGCAGCGCCAGCGTCGGCAGCACCAGCAGGTTGAGCGCCATCGAGGTCAGGAGTCCGCCGAGGATGACCACCGCCATCGGCCCCTCGATCTCGCGGCCCGGCTCGCCGGCGCCGAGCGCGAGCGGCAGCAGGCCGAGGCCGGTCACCAGCGAGGTCATCAGGATCGGCACCAGGCGGTCGGCGGCGCCGGCGATCGCGGTCTCCAGATTCCAGGCGCGACCTTCGGCGACGACCAGATGCTCGTAATGCGAGATCATCAGGATCGAGTTGCGCAGCGCGATCCCGAACAGCGTCACGAAGCCCACCATCGAGCCCAGCGACAGCACGCCGCCGGTCAATGCGACGGCGATGACGCCGCCGACGAAGGCGAACGGCAGGTTGATCAGCACCAGCACCAGGTTGCGCCAGTGCCCGGTGACGAAGGACAGCAGCAGCACGATGCCGATCGTCGCCAGCAGCGAATTCACCAGCAGGTCGCGCCGCGACTTGGCCTGCGCCTCGGCCGCGCCGGTGAACTCGACATGCGCGCCCGGCGGCAGCTTGACCTCCTTGGCGATCTTCCGTTTGGCCGCGGCCACGAAGGATTCGAGATCGCGCTCGGCGACATTGGCGGTGACGGTCTGAGCGCGCTGCCCATTGCGATGAAGCACGACGTAGCGCCCCGCGGTGCCGTAGATGTCCGCGACCTGCTTCAGGAGGATGTAGGCGCCGCTCGGCGTCCGGATCGGCATGTTGCCGATCTCGGTCGGGCGGGCGCTCGCATCGGGGTCGAGCTTGACGATGACGTTGAAGACCACGTTGCCTTCATAGGCCTGGCCGACCACGTCGCCCTGATAGGCGGTGCGGATCAATTCCAGCACCTCGACCGCGTCCAGGCCCCAGGATTGCAGATCGGTCGGGCGCAGGGTCACGTTGACCTGCGGCATGCCCGGCGGCGACTGCTGCTGGATGTCGATCGCGCCCCAGACCTCGCCGAGTTCGCGCGCGATGTCGCGCGCCGCGCGCTCGAGATCGTCGAGATCGGGGCCGAACACGTTGATGACCACGGCGGCGTTGAAGCCGGACAGGGTCTCCTCGATGCGCTCGGTCAGGTAGGTCTTGATCGACAGGTTGATGCCGGCGAAGTTGGCGAGCGCGGCGCGGATGCGCTGCTGCGCCAGCTCCTGCTGTTCGCCGGACAGGCCCGGCTTCAGGTCGACCTCGATCTCGCTCGAATGCGTGCCCGCGGTATCGACGCCGGCTTCGGCGCGGCCGGCATGCTGCGCCACGCTGCGGACCTCCGGCACGCCCTGCAGGGCCCCGGCGATCAGCGTGCCCAGCCGCAGCGATTCGTCGAGCGAGGTGCCCGGCAGCGTCGAGACGTGGAGGATCAGGTGACCTTCCTTCAGGTCGGGCAGGAAGGTGCCGCCGAAGAACGGAACCAGGCTTGCGCCGCCGGCGGTCACCAGCACGGCCGTCAACATGACGGATTTGGGAAAGCGGCCGAGCCGCCGCAACAGCATCTCGTAGGAGCCGCGCGACCAGCGCACCAGCGGCGGCTCGTGTTCCTCGCGCGGCTTCCGGCCGGCCAGCAGCAGCATCGACAGCGCCGGCGTGACCGTCAGCGCGACGATCAGCGAGGCCACCACGGCGAGGATGTAGGCGATGCCGAGCGGTCCGAACAGCCGGCCGGCGAGGCCCGGCAGCGCAAGGATCGGCACGAACACCAGGAGCACGGCGAAAGTCGCATAGGCGACCGCGCTGCGCACCTCGAGCATGGCATCGTAGACCACACGCGCTTCGCTGCGCGGCGACGGCAGGCCGCGGTTCTCGCGCAGCCGGCGCACCACGTTCTCGACGCCGATCACGGCGTCATCGACCACCTCGCCGATCGCGATGGCGAGGCCGCCGAGGGTCATCGTGTCCAGGCTCTGTCCCATCCACTGCAGGGCCAGCACGGCCGAGAACAGCGACAGCGGGATCGCGGTGCAACTGATGACGGAGGTGCGCCAGTCGTAGAGGAACAGCAACAGCACGATGATGACCAGGGCGCCGCCGATCAGCAGCGCGTACAGCACGTTCTGCGTCGCCGCGTCGATGAAGGTCGCCGGACGAAACAGATCGGCGTGCAGCCTGACATTCTCGCTGTCGAGCGCCGGGCGCAGATCCCGCAGCGCGGCCTCGACGCGCGCCGCGACGTTGCGGGTGTTGGCGCCGAACTGCTGGCTGATCATCATCATGATGCCGGGCTGGCCGTTGATCAGCGCGCCTCCGATCGGCGGCTCCGGCGCGTTCACGACCGTCGCGACGTCGCCGAGCACCACGCTGGCGCCGCCCTGGTGCAGCAGGACCGTCCGCGCCAGCTGCTCGGGTGTGAGCGACTGGCCCTGTGTCTGCAGGATGACCCGTTGATTGGCGGTGTCGACGAAGCCGGCACCGCGCACGCCGGTGGCCTTGCGCGCGGCGGCGACGACGTCGTTCATGCCGACGCCGAAGCGGACAAGGTCGTCGGACCGCACCTGCACCTGGAGCGACCGGATGTCCCGGCCATAGGTCGTGACCTGCGCCACGCCCGCGACGGCCAGCAGCCGTCGGCTCACGGTCCAATCGGCGATCGTGCGAAGATCCATCAGCGAGCGCTGCTCGGAGGTCAGCCCGATCGCCAGCACGGTGCCGGCCGCCGGCACCAGCGGCGTCATCGATGGCGCCCGCACGCCCTGTGGCAGGCTGCCGGCGACGACCGCGAGTCGCTCGGTCACCAATTGCCGCGCCCGGAAGACCTCGGTGCCGGGCTGGAAAATGACCGAGATGACGGACAGTCCCTGGATCGACGACGACCTCATGCTCTCGACGCCGGCGAGACCGTTGATCGCGGTTTCGATCGGCTGCGTGACCAGCACCTCGACCTGTTCGGGACTGAGCCCGGGGGCCTCCGTCTGGATCGAGACCTGCGGCGGGGCGAATTCGGGAAAGACCGCGTAATTTGCGCTGCCCAGCGAGAAGATGCCGTAGCCGAGAATGGTGCAGGCCACCCCCAGCACGATGCCGCGGAAGCGGATGGCAAACGAGATCAGCGCCGCCTGGGGGCCGGCCGCGGCGCCGCGAACGCCGTCAATCATCGTCGCCGCCGCCGCGCAACTCGCTCTTGGCCTCCTCCGACAACAGCACCTGCGCGCCGCGCAGGACGATCTCGGAGCCCGACGGAATGTCCTGCACGACATAGTCGTCGTCGGACACCGGCTGATCGGTGCGGATCGGGTGGCGCTTGAAGAGCTCGGGACCGGCGCGCAAATAGACCCACGAGCGGCCCTGCCATTGCACGATCGCGGTGTCCTCGACAAAGACGCCGTCGAACGACTTGCCCGAGGGCACGTAGGCGGTGGTGTTCATCCCCGGCAGCAGCCCGCTGTCGCCAGCGGCGACGAAGTAATAGCTCACGCCCTGGATCCGCGGATCCGTTCGCGGCGCAGCCGACAAATAGCGCAGATCGATGTTGGCGCTGCGGGTGGGCGCCTGCGCCAGCGCGCCGCGCGGCGGCCCTGCCAAGGTCACGCCGGGCGGCAGCGTGACCTGCACCAGCAGCTGCTCGCGTTCGATCAATTGCACGACCTGCGGCGAGCGCTCGATGATGCCCCTTCCGATGACCGCGCCCCATTCCTGCCGCGCCGTCGCCATCAGGGTCTTCACTTGCGATTCGGCGGCAGCCAGGGTGGCTTGATCGGTCCGGAACGTGCCCTCCGCCGCCTCTGCGTCCTTCCGCGGCATCGCCGCCGACTGCACGAGGTCGCGGGCGCGCTCGAATGCGAGCCTTGCGACGTCGAGTTTCGCTTGCGCCGTCTGCAGCTGCGCCTGGGCATTGGCGTAGTTGTTGGTCAGGTCGGTCAGCCTGCCGACGTCCAGCACCGTGCCGTAGGCGCGAAACTGCTCGGGATGGGATTCCGCGGCCAGCACGGCGGTCTGGAGTCCGATCTGCTTCTGTTGCGTTGCAGAAAGCTTGACCGTTGCCGGTTCACGGCCTGCCGCGCCGTCAGACTGCGCCTGCGCGCGCGACGACAGGGAAACCAGCGTGAACAGCATGGCACCGCATGCGGCCGCAGCTCTCGTCCGTTGCCTCACCATGCAGTCCCGGCCCATCGATCGGGGAAACGTCTGGACGACGTCGATGTCATTGCGACAACAGCTACTTCAGCTTCGAGGGTGTTTCAAGCAGCGCCGGCCGGGAGCCACCGCATAGGACTTCGTCGGGCCATCGCGCGCGTCCTGTCCGCGCCGCTTCCGTCGATGCGATCACGGTACCTGCGGAGGGAGCGACGCAGTGCAATGCACGCCCGGCACCGATGCTTGTGGCGCCTGTCTCGCAAGCGAGCCGCATGCGCGGCAGGCAAGTGGCCGAACCTGGACCGCAGCCGCGCTGCGGCGGGGAGATCGGGCGTTCGGCATGCGTCCCGATATTTCTTCTTGAGCGTTAGAAGTATTCTTAGACACATTCCAGCGTATTCGTCCGCAGCCCAAGCTTGTTGCCGGCCACACGCGCCGCGCTACACGAAAAGCCAAGACCAACAAACTTCTTACGCACGATTTTCCTCATCGAATGACCCGGGATTTTTTCCCGATTCGCCTACGGGAGCGAGAATCGTCACATTCATCTACCTGTCGGGTCATTGATGTGACCTCACTTCGCCATACCCCTCCGCAACGAGTCGGGAGTTCCGTCGACGTTGCAGCGAGGCAAGCTTGTCCACTCTGAACCCACTCTCCGATCGCCCGGCGCACCGTGATCATGCGCAGGGCCATCCTTGTCGGTCAGCCTCTCGCCGCGCTCGTGCCGACGTCGCGGCCGACTTCAGAGAAGGATCTGCGCGATGAGCCAGCTGGTGAATGTGCGGCCCAACGAGGCCGGCGCGGGCGATCGCAAGGCGCAGAGCAGTGCCGCCGATCACGGCATGCGGCTGCTTGGTGCTATCGGCGCCGCGGCCCTGGAGCCGCAGTCGCCGACCGACGCCTGGGCGTTCTCGACGAGCGAAGTGCTCGGCACGGGATCGGCCGTCGAGCCGTTGCAGGACGTGCTCGGCAGTCTGACCGAGATCATTCGTGCCGATGCCTCTCCGGCGGAGCGGCAGCCGGATCATCCATTCGCCGACGATCACGGCTTCACGCTCGACCAGGAGGAGCTGGCGGGTCTGCCGGGCGTGGTGCTCAATACCTTCGATGTCGACGGCCCGGTGTGGCTCGCCGTCGAGGCGCTCGCCGCGACGGAGCCGCCCGCCATCGACGACGATCTCAAAACCTGGGTCGAGCCGTCGTCCGACCCCGACCGTCGTCCATCGCAGCACGAGAGCATCCTGGTCACGGTCGACGAGATCGAGAAGAACCGCCTCACCTTTGCCCGCCACGCACGGCCCGAGGATTTTTCGCCGGCCCCGGCGCTGGGCGCCTGGACCGGACGGCTGCGCCTGGAGCAGCGCCCTGACTTCGTGCAGCGGATCGAGCGCTATATCAGCGGGCCATGGACCGTCTGGGCCGACACCGAGCGCATGCGCCGCCGTACGATGGCGATCCACCAGCGGCTGCGCGACATGGCCGCCGCGACCCGCGCCGATCAGGCGATGGAGGTCCTGTGGGGCATCGCGCTGTCATCGTGGCGGCAGGGCGGGCGCGAATTCGAGTTGCCGCTGTTCGAGCGCGCGGTCGAGATCGAGATCATCGCGCGTCCGGATGCCGAGGTCAGGGTCCGGCCGCGCTTCGTCGGCGCAGCCGTCAATTTGAGGGCGCTGGATGCGGTGGCACCGGACGCGGCGCTTGCCGTGCGCGACAAGCCGGATCGCTTGGTCGAGGCGCTGGAGCAGCGCGCAGAGCTGTCGCCGTTCACGCCGATCGGCCTCGATCAGATCCTGAGCGCCGCAGGCGCGCAATCCGGTTACAAGACGTCGCGCAATTTCGCGTCTTCGGACGATGCGCCGGCGATGGAGGCCGCGGAGGCTGCCATCGCGGCGGGACGCTGGGTCATCTCCGCGCGGCGTCGGCCGGAGAGCCTCGCCCTGCGCGACATCGACTGCCTCAAGAATGCGATCGTGCATGCGCCGCAAAGCGAGTGCTGCCTGTCGGAAGCCGTGAGCGCGCTGCTGTCGCAGCCGGATAAACGAGGGCACGCCAATTTGCGCCGGCATCTGTCCAGCGTCGTCGGCGGCCCGATCGACCTTGCGCCTGCGCCCAAGCCTGCCGCCATCGAGCAGGGAGATCTGTTCTTCCCGTTGCCGGCGGTCGTGGAGGATGTCGAAATCGTGCGCGAGCTGTCCCGGTCGGATGGCCTGATGGTCCAGTCCGTCGCGCGGGACGATCGGATCACGGCGCTCGCCAACGTCGTCTGCCATCACCTCGCGCTCGGCTCGCGCGTCCTCGTCGTGTCCAGGGACGAGGCTGCACTTTCCCTGCTGCATCAGAAGCTGCCGCCGGCCATTCGCGAGCTGACCGTCAGCTCGACCGGCTCCGACAAGGACGTGCTCAGGAAGGCCGAAGCCCTGGCGGGCCGGCTGCAATCGATCCTGGACGCGACCAATCTGCGCGACCATGTCGGTCAGATCGGCCGGCTCGAGCGCGACATCATCTCGAAGCGCACGCAGATCGCATCGCTGGACGACGAGATCGCCGAGATCGTCGGGCGCAATCTGCGGCTCGCCGGCGGCTTGCCGGAGCTGCCGTTCGATCTGTTCGATGCGCTGATCGGCGAGCTGGACATTCACGCCTGGTTCACCGACCGGCCGAAGCGCCTGCTCGCGGCTACGGACCCGCTCGTCACGGCGGTCGACAAGGCGCGCGAAGCGCGGCTGCGGCTTGCCACTGATCTCAAGCATATCGATGACGAGTTGCCGGAGCTCGCGGTGCTTCCCGATACCGCCGCGATCCTGCGTCTGCACGCGGAGCTGCAGCACCAGGCAGGGCTGACGTCGGACGCAGGCCGCGACGAGGATCTCGCGCTCGACGCCATCGCGACCTTCGGGCTTGACGCAACCACCCGCCTGGCGGCCGACCTCGATGCGCTGGTAGCCGGCCATCGCGTCATCGCCGAAGAGACCTGGCTCGCGCGGCTGTCGCCGCTCGGTGCCGCAAAGGCTGACGCTCCCGCAGGTCTCGACAAGGTCGTGGGTTGGGCGCGTGATGCCTCGTTCCAACTGTCGCGGAGCGCCGAATTCGCAAGGCGCCAGGTGCAGGCGCCGGTCGAGGCGTTCACCAGGAAGGACGCGATCCGCGTGGTCGAGCGGCTTGCGGCCGGCGAGAAGCCGTTCGCGCGGTTCTCGCCCTCGCGCCGCGCGCTGAAGGCCGCCGTCGAAGCGATCACGGTGGACGGTGCCGCGCCGTCGAAGCCGGCGGACTGGCAATATGTCGGGCGCTTCCTGCTGTGGCGCCACGACCTGCATGCGTTGCGCGCGCGCTGGACGTCGATCGCGACGCAGATCGATGCACCCGCGCTTCAATTGGAATCGGCGCGGACGTTCGATGACCTCGAGCACATCGTCAAGAGCGTCGAGGCCGCCATCGTGACGGCCGCGCTCGCCGTCCGCAACGTGGCCGATGCCTGCTGCAAGCTGTCGATGCCGGACGGCGAGGTCAGGGCGATGCTGGCGGATGCGCAGCGGCTGGCCGCGTTCGGCGCGGCGATCCGGACCGTCATGACGCGCGTATCGGGACCGCTGGTCGAGCTTGCGCGGCTGGGCGAATTGTTCGCCCGGGCGGGAGAGCTTGCCGTCTCCGTTCAGGATGACGTGCTGTCGCGGGTCGGTGACGCCGAGACGGAGCCCGAGGAGCTCGAGACGCGGTGGACAGGCATTCTCGCGACCATGGAGAAGATCCGCGAGGCCAGCGCGGACTACGAACTCGTCAGGACCGCCTGCCGGATGGCGACTGCAGCGGGCGCGCCGAGTCTGGCGCAGCGGCTGCGGTCCGCGCCGGCCGCGGGCGAGGCGAAGGATGCGGCGACGCTCGCGGAATGGGTGGCGGCCTGGAATTGGGCCGTGCTGATGCGGATCGAAAGTGCGGAGGAGCGGCAGCTGCTGCATGACCTCGCGGCTCAGCGCGCGCGGCTGGAGACGCGGTCGCTGGCCCTGTTCGAAGCGGTGATCGGCGCCCGCATGTCGCTGGGCATCGCGCAGAATGCGGGCGGCGCCGTCAGGCAAGCGGTGAAGCGGTTCAGGGACTCGATGCAGAAGATGGCGTCGGCCTGCTCCGGCCCGACCGCGCGCCGACTTCGGTTTGCCGCGCGCAGGTCTCTGGACGGCTGGCTCGAGGAGATTCCCTGTCACGTGATGCCGGCCTGGCGTGTCGCCGAGTTGCTGCCGGCCCGGATCGGCACCTTCGATCTTCTGGTCATCGACCACGCCTCCCGCTCCGATCTGCGCGAACTGACGGCGATGCTGCGGGCCCGCAAGGTTCTGATCAGCGACGAGCTTCACGACGACGGGGCCGTGGTCGAAGCCGGCCGCAACGATACTGTTGTCAAACGCACCGAGACGAACACGCAGCGCCGCGTTCCGCCGGCGCTGCGGCGGCTGCTGATGCCGGGTGCCTCGCTGCGCGATCTCGCCGAGATCCTCTTTCCCGATCGCAGGATCGAGCTGCGTGCGCGCCCTGCCGGCGTCGGGGCAGCCTCGGTCCCAGCTCCGCTGCTGCCCGCTGATACGTCCAGGCCGGCCGATGCACCGGCCGCCGAGCTGCCGCGGCCGGCCCGCGCGCCGGCGCCGAAGCAGCGGCCGCAGCCACGGCAGGTCATCACGACGCACTCGCTCGAAGAGGAGATCGCCACCGTCGCGAAATATCTGTCGATGGCCCGCCGCTCGGGGACGGACATCGTCACGGCTGCCGCGGCCAAGCCCAGCGCGCCCGCGATACCGCAGCGGGCCGAGAGCCGCGCGGCTGCGCCCAAGCCCTCGCCGGAGGTTCGCGTTCTGCGCCGGCGTCCGCCGCGCGAGCCGGCCGCGGACATGGTGACGCCGGTTGTGACTCCGGCTCCGCCCGAGCTTCCGGCCGTCGCGCAGCCGGCCACGGCCGAGCAGACCCAACCGCGCGCGGCCGCCGTCACTGAAGCGCCGGTCATTGTCGCCGATCGGTTTGCGGTGCCGCAGCGCCCTGCCGAAAAGAAGGTGGTCACGGCGGAGATCGAGGCGGAGTCCACGAGCGCCGCGCCGGCAGAGCCCGTGAAGCCTGGCGTCGTTGCGATACCCGCTGCGGCAGCGGCTTCTGCCACCACTGAGCCCGCCGCCGCTGCTGCGGCTCCAGCCTCTGCTGCGACTTCTGCAGCGCCGGCGACAGAGATCAAGATTCATCCCTCCCTCGTCGAGATGGCGTTCAAGTCGACGGAGAACGCCGCGGCACCACGCCGCCGTCGGCCGAGCCGGCGGGTGATGGCATTTGCCGCGGCCGGACTGCTTGCAGTCGTCGGTGCGGCGGTGTCCTGGGAGCGCGCGTCGGAATGGGTCCAGCTGTCCCTGAGCGGTGCCACGGCAGCGTCGGCTCTGCCGAGCGAACCGGGCGCCCATAAGGTCAATGCAGAGCGGATCACGCCGGAGGCCAAGCCGGTGGTTGTCGCCGCGGCCGAGGAGCATGCCACGGTCGGCATGAGCGTGCCGGTTAGCATACCGGCGCAGGCGTTCCTCTATCATGAGGATCCGCAGGATCCGAAGGGCAAGCGTTATCCGGGCAAGGTCACCTGGTCGATCGAGCAGAGCAAGGGGCCGCGACTCGATGCGGCGCCGGCGATCAAGGGTGAGATCGAGATCGAGAACGGCACCAAGGCCACGATCTCGCTGCGGCGGAACGCCGACATGGAGATGCCGGCGAGCCACGTCATGGAGCTCAAGTTCGACTGGCCGGATCAGTCGGTGAGCGGCCTCAACAGCCTGAGGGGCATCGGCCTGAAGGGCGAGGAGGCCGAGCGCGGGACGGCGCTGGTGATCCAGACCGCCAGGGTGACACCGAAATACTTCATGGTCGCGCTGTCTGCCAACGAGGTCGATACCAAGCGCAATTTGATGCTTCTCAAGGGCAAGCAGTGGTTCGACATTCCGATCGTCTACGAGGGCGGCAACCGGGCGCTGCTGTCGATCGAGAAGGGATCCGACGGCGACCGCGTGTTCAAGGACGTGTTCGCCAGCTGGGGTCAGTGACGGGGTTGGCGGGCATCACGAGCGAGGACAGCATGAGCGAGAGTTCAGCGTTGCAATGGCTGCGGGCTCCCAAGCTTGCCGAGGATGCGCTGCCGGAGGATTCCCGCGCGGTGGCCTGCCGGCGCTGCGGCCGTACGGTGCAGGTCTCGCTCAGCCCGATGCGTCCGCCGAGCTTCCTGCGCGTCGAGGATCAGGTCGAGTGTCCCGAGGTGCAGGAGCGCTGGACCGGCAAGAGCGAAGGCGGGCTGCTGCTGATGATGTGCGGCGCGCTCGAGCAGTCGCTCGACGCCGAATGGGAGATCGCAGAGCCGGAGAGTGCGGCTCGACGAGAACCTGCAGCTATCTCTCCGGTGCGTCCGCGCCCGTCGCTCGCGCCGGCGGCGTCCCTTCCGGACAGATGGGACGACGGCGGCGACGATGATCAGGAGGAGACGGGTGAGGGCGGCCGGCTGAAGGCCCTGTTCGCACCGGCTGCAGGAGCTCGCAAGAAGCTGATCCGTGGAGCGCTCGGCGTCGTGGTCCTCGGCATCGTCTTCCTCGGCGGCGTGCTGCTGCCGCTACGCGAGATCGGGCTGCTGATTCAGGCGCCGCCTGGGTCGGCCGGATCGTCGAGCTCGCAGCGGGAGGCGCAGTCTGCCGCGCCGCTGCCTTCGCCGCGCCGGATCCTGTTGGAAGCCGCCAGCGCGCCCCAGGACGCCTCGCGATCGCCGTCCAGCGCCTTCATCGCGCCGCGCCAGGCGGCTCCGCCCCTCGAGGCGACGCTGGCGCGATCATCCGACACCGCAGCCATCTCGCGGCCCGCGCCGGAAGCCGAGTCGAAGTTGCGCGTGCCTGAGCTGGTCGCGATCGCCGGCGGCAGTTTTGCGATGGGTGGCGACGACGAGTCCGAGCAGCCGGCGCATCAGGTCAGCGTGCGGCCGTTCTCGCTCGGCAAGTATCCCGTCACGATCGGCGAGTGGAGGCAGTGTGTCGCGGCGGCAAGCTGCGCCGACATCGCGACCGGTGCGGATGATCGTCCGGTCACCAACCTGAGCTACGACGACACCCAGGCCTATCTCGGCTGGCTGTCGAAGGCGACCGGCAAGTCGTTCCGGCTGCCGACCGAGGCCGAGTGGGAATACGCCGCGCGCGGCGGCCAGCGCACCCGCTATTGGTGGGGCGATCGCATGCGCCCGGGCATGGCCAGTTGCAGGGGGTGCAACGGCGCCGGCGAGGCCGAGACGGATCAGCCGCCGAAAATCGGCAGCGTCCAGGCCAATCCTTACGGCCTGTTCGACATGGGCGGCGGCGTCGGCCAGTGGGTCGCCGACAATTGGCACAAGAACTACAAGGGCGCGCCGGCGGACGGATCGGCCTGGCTCGAGGAGAGCAGCTATGCCCGCGTCATCCGCTCGGGATCGTGGAAGAACGGCGCCGCCGATGCGCGGGCCGGCAGCCGCGACCGCTATGACGGCCGCATCCGGCATCCGACCCTGGGTTTCCGCGTCGCGCTCTCACCATAGGGGATTTGCATGCTGCCGAGGTCTGCGCGACTCTGCCTCATCCTGACCGCATCGCTCGTGCTCGCGCCGTCATTGGCGCCGGCCAAGGGAACGAAGGCTGCGAAGGATGCCCGCGTCTATTTCATCTCCCCTGCGGACGGGGAGACGGTGACCGGGCCAGTCATCGCTCGCTTCGGACTTCGCAACATGGGCGTTACCCATGCGGGTGACGATTTCGCCGGCAGTGGCCATCATCATCTTCTGGTCGACGTCGACGAGACGATGCAGGCCGGCGAGGAGATTCCGCGTGACAAGAAACACGTTCATTACGCAGCGGGGGAGACGGAGGCGCGGATCGAATTGTCGCCCGGCAAGCACACGCTGCAGCTCGTGCTGGGCGACACCAGGCATCTCAACTTCGATCCGCCGGTGATCTCCGAGAAGATCATGATCACGGTGAGCAAGCCGAACGGAGGCGAGCAGGAGGCGCGTGCGACGCGCAGCGCCAGCGCCCGAAACAGACCGCAGATCCGATCCGTACCAGCCGAGCCGCCGGCCCAGCCCGAGCCGCCGCCGGAGACGACGAAGTCGCCCGAGAGCTCCGACTTCATCAGCCGCGTCTTCTCCGGGACGAAGTGACGATCTCTCCATTCCCGGTGGCCGAGCGCGTTGATGTGCGTCGGCTTACGCGCGACCGTGGGACGCAAGCTCGGTCGCTCCTTGTGGAACCATCGCCGAGGGCGGCGCTTGTCGCTCCATAGCGGCAAGGGCGATCCATCATCATCCTGCCTGCCGCAGCGATGGAATGAAGCATGTCGAAATTCGCGCCAAGGCTCGCGAGGCGTGCCGACGTCGCGGTCCGCAGCGGCGGCGAGAGCAAGGGCAGCTCACCCGGCCGTGGCCGCTCGTCCGGGCGCGATTCCATGGCAGATCCCGACGCGAGCTGGGACGTCGTTGCCGAGGCATCCGACAAGTCGTTTCCCTGCAGCGATCCGCCATCCTGGCCGGTGGTCCGTGTCGGCAAGGGCATCGCCCGCGCCTGAGATCAGGATCGCTTCTTCGGTATACCGCTGTTCGCACGCATGTGCGCTTGACGGTTGGTAGATGCGTGCGCACAGCCGCATTGTCATCGTCCGGTACCGATATCGCTCCGGTCGAGTGAACGATCGCAGCGCTCAGAATATTTTTTTCTGAGGCTTAAGGTCGCAGCCGTGTAGCTGTCTGTTCCTTTCTCGCCTCACCCTGGTCACAGCCGCAATCGGGCAGGAGTGTGGTCCCGCACGCATCGCCAGTGACGCCTTATGCGCGAGGAAGGCGCGTGCGCCTCGCGCCAGTGCTGCTACATCCTTGCGAATCAATATCAGTTGCAACGTACGGGGAACTACGCACGTTGCCGATTCCGGAAAAAGATCAGCAGCCTGCCGACACGGTTCGATCCTGACTGGAACGTATATGAGTTCGCATCTCAGCGACATTGCGGCCGGATGCGGATTGTTTCGAGCCGCGCATGCGTGTTCGAGGCCGTCCGCCGCGGAATGCGATGTCCAAGTTTCGTTGAAATCTCCCTCCCCTTTGTAGCCCGCGCATCGAGCGCTGTTGGCGCCGATGGCGCAGTCTTCGAGGAGGGATTTGATAATGAAGGTCATCAAGATAATGGTTGTGGCATTGGCGGCGGGTCTTGCGTCGGGCTCCGCTGCGCTCGCCGACGGCTACAAGGATTGCACCAAGCTCGACAAGGCGTCGTGGAAGACGACGGCCGAGGCCGAAGCGAAGGCGAAGGCTGCCGGCTACGAGGTCCGCCAGACCAAGATCGAGGGCACCTGCTACGAGGTCTACGGCGTCAAGGGCGGCAAGCTCTATGAGCTGTTCTACAGCCCCGAGGACCTCGCACTGAAGCATACGAAGGCGAAGTGATCTGATGGTCATGCGTGACGCAGGCCGGGCGCAGCGGAGCGTCTCCTCCGAGACGCCGGCGAACTCAAGTTCGGGGACCGTGGCGGTCTGGGATTTTCCGCTGCGCGTCTGGCACTGGTCGCTCGCGGCCTTCGTGCTCGTCGCCTGCGTCACGCCCAACACGTTCGACCGCCTGCATCGGCTGGCGGGCTACGCCGTCATCGGTCTGCTCGCCTTCAGGCTGATCTGGGGATTGATCGGCAGCCGCCATTCGCTGTTCGCGCGGATCAGCCTCAAGCTGCGGGCGGCGCCTCAATACATCGTGGGCATGCTGCGCGGAGAGACGGGACGCTATCTCGGGCTGAACCCGGCAGGCGCCGCGATGCTGGTCGTGATGCTCGCGCTTCTGATCGTCTCGACCATCAGCGGCGTCATGCAGGTCTCGGTCCGGTTCTTCGGCGTCGGCTGGATCGAACAGGCGCATGCGCTGTCGTCCAATGCCATCATCGCCCTGATCGCCGTGCATGTGCTCGGCACGGTGTGGATGAGCGTGCTGCAGCGGGAGAACCTGATGCGCGCGATGGTCACGGGACGCAAGCGCGTGCCCGGAATCGTGCGTGCGGCGGCGGCGCGCAGCGTCGCACGGCAGAACCCGGAGCCCGAGCCGATGGCGAACGAGGAGCACGTATCCGTCGTGCCCGATCTGCCGCCCCTGCGCGTGAATCCGACGCTTGGCGCCGCGAAGCCCGCACGCATGCCGCGGTCCCTCAGCATTCACGACAAGCGGCTGGGGGTCGGCAGGTGAGGCGGCGGGCATCGGTCGTGTGCGCTCGCCGCCGATATGGGCGGGCGGGCTCGCGTCTGATTTCATTTCTGGTGCGCGCAAGGCTTGTCCGCGCACGGCTCGAGCTGGATGGACGCGCACGCACATTTCGGCCCATGCCGCGCGGGACCAGCGCGAGCGCGTTCCTATGCGTGTATCTCGCTCGCAGTCGCCTCGACGAGCCGGCGCATGAGGATCATGCATGTGCTGCGCGCAGCGCGCGCGGTCGATCGTGAGTCTCGTGTGGTTCGCGGGGTGTGCGACCACGCTGCATGACCTGTCGTGTCTCATATCAGCACAGCCGCGATGCGAACCAAGGCGATCATGCTGCTCTCGACCGCAGAAACCGCTGATTTTCGTCGCTGTCATTCGGTGCCGCGCGTCGGCGATGCTCAAGCCGATGCATCTGCGCGGCGCCGCGACGCTACGCAACTAATAAAGTCGCGCGCTTTGTCGCACACAACGATGTTGTCAAATTTGGACACGGCAAATTGCCGCATTCGGGACTTTATAGTCGTTCTATGAAGTGTCGGAGACTCGTCGAAACAGGCGAGCGTCTGGAAGCCGTCCGGCACATTTGGGTGAATTCGGGACAGGGACATACACCATGAATCTCTTTGGGAAGGTACAGGCAGCAGGAGCCGCCGCGCTGTTGATCGCGGCGCTCGCGCTTCCGGCGGGCGCGGCGGAGACCACGATCGAGATATCGGTCAAGGACAACAAGTTTCAGCCGACGGAGATGAAGGCGCCGGCCGACACGCCGATCGTGTTCAAGGTCAAGAATCTGGATGGCGCGCCGGTCGAGTTCGAGAGCGAGCCCCTGGAGTTCGAGACGGTGATCAAGCCGAACATGGAAGGCGTCGTGAAGGTCAAGGCGCAGAAGCCGGGACGCTACGAATTCTTCGACGACTTCCATCAGGGCAACAAGGGCACGCTGATCATCGAGTGATCCGGCCTTCGGCCCCCGCGGCGCCGTGATGCCGGAACGTGTCACGCCGCGGGGGGGGGCCGCGCTTCGCAGGTTGCCGAACTCGACGGAGACGAGGCTTTTTGGAACGGGCAGCACGAGAGACGGTCGCTTCCAGACGTGGCATCGGTCGCGACGTCTCATGGTGCCAGGAGGAGTCGGTTGCGATCACCGTGCTGCTCGTGACGCTGTTTGGAGCCGCGCCGTCCTACGGTCAGACCGTCGTTCCGGGGAGCCAGGTCAGAGCCTATGCAGATCCCGGGGCCGCCGAGGGTGGGCCGGTGGTGGTCGTGCCCAACCGCCGCCGCCAGCCGGCGCGGCCCGCGAATGGCAATGGACCGCTGGTCATTCCGCAGGTGATCGTTTCGCCTGGCGGCGTCGAGCCGGAGCCCAAGGCGGCAACGCAGGTGGATGGGGCTGCACCGCCGCGGCCGCGGTCTCCGATCGATGCCGGCGCGGGCGCGCTCCCTCAGGCCGCGCGCCGCGAACCGGCGCCGCGTCTGGCTCCGGTTCGAAACGGCTTTTTCGGTGCTCCGTCCGCCGGCCTCCTGGTTGGCGGCTGCTTGTCGACGCCCGGCCGGCTGTCGACGACGAACGTCCCCAATCGCTGTCTGGATGCGCTGGCCTTCGCCGTCAGTCCGCCGCCGGCCACCCGTGGCGTGCTGCCGCGCAACCTGCCGCCGATTCCGCGACAGGATGCGCAGCCGATTCCGCCCGTTCTGGCCGATAAGCCGAAGATGCGGCTGCCGCCGGTGAACAAGGGGCAGAAGCCGCAGGAGCCGCCGGCGCAGCCGCCGATGATGGAGGAGGACCCCTATGAGCCCAAGGGCATCACGGTGGGAAACTTCCTCCTGAAGCCTGCGTTCGAAATGTCATCAGGCTTCGACAGCAATCCCGGCCGTGTACCACAAGGCAAGGGCTCGGCGTTCGTCAGCGTTGCGCCGGTCCTGCTCGTGCGCTCTCAGTTCGAGCGGCATCTGCTCAACGCCGATGTGCGCGTCGGCTACATCGACTATGCGAAGCTCCGGCAGCTCAGCAGGCCTACCGTCGACGCCAAGGTGAATGGACGCTACGACATCACCGATACGTTTGCGCTCAACGGCGAGGGGCACGTTGCCGTCGATGCCGATGATCCCGGCACGCCGCGCTTCGCCGGCCGGTTCGCCAAGATTCCGCTGGCCTCCACCGTCGGCGGCTCGGCCGGCGTCACCAAGCGGTTCGAGGAGGTCGAAATCTCGACCAAGGCCGCCATCGACCGTGTCGCCTTCCAGAACGCGCCGCTGATGGACGGCCAGATCGTCAGCAACGCCGATCGCAACTTCGTCCAATACGGCTCGCAGAGCCGCGTGACCTACAACCTGACCCCGGAGATCCGGCCCTTCGTCGACGTCGCCGTCGACCGCCGCGTTCACGACATCGCGGTCGATGCCGAGGGCTTTCGCCGCGACTCCACCGGCACCGCGGTCGAGGCGGGCGTGACCTTCAACTATGCCGACAAGCTGACCGGCGATGTTGCGGTGGGTTATCTCACGCGCCGCTATCAGGATCCGATGTTGAAACCGGTCAACGGCTTCATCGCCGACGCCAACCTGACCTGGCAGTATGCCAAGGAGACGGCGGTGATGTTCGGCGCCAAGTCGCAGGTCGTGGAGATCACCGAGCCCGGAATCTCCGGCGTGCTCAAGCGCGACGTCACGGTCGGCGTCGAGCACCAGTTCGAGCCGTGGCTGATCGGCACCTTCCTCGCCGGCTTTGGTCAGGACGCCTTCACGGGCACGACGCGGGTCGACGACCGCTACCTGGTCGAGCTCGGCATGCTCTACAAGTTCTCACGCCTGCTGCAGCTCAGGGCCAGCGTCCGGCGCGAGGAGACGCGCTCCAACTTCCGCGAAAACAATCTGTCGGCGACCGTGGTGCAGGTCGGCGCGCGGGTACAGTACTGATCGGCTGCCCGGCAGGCGCCCGCGCGCCGCATCTGCGGTCTTCTGAGCGCGTGCCTGGAGATCACGCCTGCTGTCGTGACGCGGCCACAGTCATTCCGGGGCAGGGCCGCAAGCCTGGAAGCTGGAGTTTCGCGCCGGCTTCGCCATGTAGTATAGCCACCCAGCGACGGGTGGACGCGCGGCGGGAGTGGCTGGCTCCAGTCTCCAAAACGAAATGCAGCGCCCACGAGGTGAGCGCTGCCAACTCCGGATCTGCGTGTCAGTTCGGCCACGACTACTTCTTCTGGTTGAAGTTCACGTCGAGGCTGAAGCTGAACTGATCGTCCGTCAGTCCGGACGGCGGCGCGGGCACCGGGTCGGAGCGACGGATCATCGCAAGCGCGGCATCGTCGAACATCGAGTCGCCGCACGACTGCATGACGGACGCAGACACCACCTTGCCGGCCCGGCTCAGCACCAGCGCGACCTTGACCGTGCCATTGTGCTTCTTGCCTTCCGGATAGCGCTTGTGCAGCTCGAAATAGGCGCTGATCTTGCGACCCCAATCGTTGGTCAGCTTCTGCTTGTCCTTGCCCATTCCCGGATTGGGGGCCTTGGCCGTCTCCGCCGGCGGCGCGGCCTCGTCCAGCGCCTTGCGGGCCGATTCTTCCTGCGCGGCAGACGCGACCGACGCCTCGGCCTGCTGGGTCGCCTGCTGCTGTTCCTCCTTCTCCGGCTTCTTGGGGTCGTTCTGCGTGACGACCCGATCGGCCTCTTCCTCGGTCTCGGTCGGCTTGTCCTTGACGGCGTCGGACTCCTGGACTTCGGCGGTCTGCTGCATCTGCTCCGGCGCAGCTTCGGCCGCGTCGCTGTCGGGGCCCGGCGGAAGATCGTTGTCCTCGACCTGGGGCGAGGCCATCTCGAGCGCGAATTCAGCGCCGGCGGCGCCGAGGCCACCTTCCGCATCATTGCCGCTGAGATGGACGACCGCGAGTGCGGCGCCGCCACCGTGCAACATCACGGCGCCAATCGCGGCTGAGATCCACAAGCGGCGCGACGCTCCTTGATACTTGTGTTCGACCATTCTTCACTTCCGTCGTTTCACTGGTTTCAATGTGCAGCCTGGGCGGCGGCCTGTGAGACGCCTTCGACAGTCACGAGCTTGATCTTCGGATAGCCGCCGGTCCGCAGCAGCTCCATCACGTCCATCAGCTCGCCATAGGCCACGCCGCGGTCGGCGCGCAGGAAGATGAACTTGTCCTTGGCGGCCTCGGGAATGTGCTCGAGCGTGCTGACCAGGCTCGCCCGCTTCACCTGCTCCTCGCCGACGAACAGCGTCAGATCCGGCTTGATGCTGACATAGATCGGCTTGTCCGGCTTTTTCTGCGGCGTGGCGGTCGAGGTCGGAAGATCGACCGGCACGTCGACCGTGGAGAGCGGTGCCGCGACCATGAAGATGATCAGCAGCACCAGGATCACGTCGATGAACGGGGTGACGTTGATGTCGCTGGTCTCGCCGAGATCGTCGTCACCATCACCTTCAGACAGAGAAACGGCCATGACCTACTCCGCTGCGAGCGCC
This sequence comes from Bradyrhizobium sp. SZCCHNR1098, assembly GCF_032489375.1. NCBI lineage: Bacteria > Pseudomonadati > Pseudomonadota > Alphaproteobacteria > Hyphomicrobiales > Nitrobacteraceae > Bradyrhizobium > Bradyrhizobium sp. SZCCHNR1098. The sequence continues at coordinate 258,153 of NZ_JAUEXY010000005.1, read as the reverse complement.
ATCGGAGGCGCGGAGTGGACGTGGATCGGCTCGAAGCGCTCGCCGTGATGGCTGTGGTGGCTCTGGCCGCGGTCGAGATCGCGCGACAGCATGCGGGCGGTGGCGCCGGAGGACCGGTTGACGAGCTCCATGTAGCCCTTCGTCACCCGCGTGAAGTGATTGTAGATGATTACTGCCGGGATCGCGGCGACGAGGCCGATGGCGGTCGCGAGCAGCGCCTCGGCGATGCCGGGCGCGACCACGGCGAGGTTCGTGGTCTGCGACTTCGAGATGCCGATGAAGCTGTTCATGATGCCCCAGACCGTGCCGAACAGGCCGACGAAGGGCGAGATCGAGCCGATCGTGGCGAGCAGGCCCATGCCGGTCCGGCAACGCCGGCCTTCGGCACGCACGATCTCGGAGAAACTCGACGCCGCGCGCTCGTTGACGCCGTGAGACGGCAGTTCGGACGACATCCTGATCTCGTGCATGGCGGCATCGATCAGTGCTGTCAGCACGTTCTGGCGTGATCCCAGCGCGAGCTTGGCTTCCGACAGCCAGCGTACGTCGTCGACCTTGCGCAGCGCGCTGCTCAGCTTCCGGCGCAGGATGGAGAACTCGATGGTCTTGGCGATGAAGACGGTCCAGGTCGCAAGCGAGGCGAGCGCCAGCCCCATCATCACCGACTTCACGAGAATGTCGGCGGCCAGGAACATCGACCATGGCGACAGATCGTGCGGCACGTGTGATGCCGCCTGCGCACCGCCTTGCGTCGGCTTCTCTGCCTGATCCTTCGCCTTGTCGCCCACCGACGCGTCAGTAACGGTTTCGGCAGCGGTCGACGGCTGGGCGTCGTTCGTTGCGGCTGCCGGCGCCTGGCTCGTTGCGGCAGCCTGCGGCGTGGTGACAGCCGGTGCCGGTGCGGCCGCCGTGGCGGCGCCGCCGGTGGCCGGAGCCGTTGCCGTGGGAGCAGGCGCGGCCGTCTGCGGCGCGGGCTGGGCAACAGCGGGGGCCGTCTGCGCCTGTCCGATGGTCACTGGCTTCGGCGCCGCGCTCTGAGTTTGAGCTGCGTGCGCAACGGGAGCCGGCGCGCTGGCCGCGGCGGCGTTGACGGGCGCAACGGCAGGCGCCTGCGTGGCGGCCGCTGTAGCCAGAGGCTGAACGGATTTCGCTCCGGTCGCATTCGCCGGATTTGGTGCTGTGGTCTGCGGGGCGGTTGCAGCCTGGCCAGGTCTCGGCGATGTGGCCGGCTGCTCGGCATGCGCCATGGCGCCGGCCGAAACGGCTGCGATCACCGCTCCTACATGAAGAACGATCCTGAACATGTTGCTGCATACCCCTTGGTAGTTATCTTCTCTGTAATGTTTCTAGTCGTAACCCGGCTGTTTTGAGACGGCCCGTTGACTCAAAGCGGGAACATCAAGGTCGGCAGTCACTCCGGTGAGTGCGATGCCAAATGAAAAATCGAATCGTGCGGCCTGTTCATCGGCCGTCGATGCCGCACGTGACGTCCTAACTCCCTGAAAGTCCTGATGCGAGACGGAGCTAGCCGTGCATGACGCCGCCGATGCGGCCGCGCGTCACGCAATTGCCTCCGTTCGGTCTTCCATCGATTCTAATTAGTCGGAACCGCCGTGATGATCCTGTTCGGCTGGTACGAGGGCATGCCGCGCGGCTTTCGGGACGGGATGCCGTCCGAAAGGAGCTTGAGGGCGTCGATGTCCGAATCAGAATGCCGATGAGATCGGCGTCGTTCAAGAAGCACGCGCCGCACGCCCCTGATCACGTCGTGATCAACGGCCATCGCGGTCGCGATGGGGGCTCGCGAAGCGCACGCGCTCACCGCCACGGAAAATCGCAGAGCTCGCCAACGACGATCCGCCAGCGGTCAAAGACATGGATCGACAGCTCCGAGAAACGGACCAGCCGACTGCATGTGAGCACGGATGGCGGTCTGTCGCGAGCGCTGGGGAAAGCGCCTGAACGATGGGATCATCACCAAAACGAATGAGCCGGGCTGCATCGCGTGCAACCCGGCTCGTAAACGATCGAACTCAACCAGATCGTTGCGATCGAAGGAGAACCTCTAGTTCTCGGCCCAGTAGCGGATCAGGTTGTGATAGAGGCCGGTCAGCCGCACCATTTCCGGATCGTCGCGCCCCATCCGCTGCGACAATCCCTGGATCGTCGTATCGAGATCGAAGATCATGCTGCGCGCGAGGGGATCGCGGATCATGCTCTGCAGCCAGAAGAACGAGGCGACGCGGACGCCGCGCGTCACCGGGGTGACCATGTGCAGGCTCGAGGAGGGATACAGCACGAGGTCGCCGGCCGGCAGCTTCACCTCGTGCGAGCCGTAGAGATCCTCAATCACCAGCTCGCCGCCGTCGTAATCCTCCGGCTCGGAGAGATACAGCGTGACCGAGAGGTCGGTGCGGACGCGCAGGCCCGTGAGCTTGTCGCCGCGCACGGCGTTGTCGACGTGGATGCCGAAATGATGACCCGACTCCGCGCTGTAGCGGTTGAACAGCGGCGGGAAGATCTGCTGCGGGATGGCGGCGGCGAGAAAGCGCGGATTGGCGGTCATCGCCGAAATGATGCGGTGGCCGAGCTTGCGCGCCACCTCGCTGTCGGGCGGCAGCTGCTCGTTGCGCTTGACCATGGCCGACTGGGCGCCGGCCGTCGAGCGGCCGTCCTCCCAGTCGCTGGAGTCCATGATGCGGCGAAACTCCGCCACATCGTCTTTGCTCAGAATTCCGGGGACACAGATCAGCATGAACTCATCAATTGATGTGTGCCCCCGGCTGGGTGGTCTGCGATCAGAACCGTCCGGACAGGACGATCGATGCGCTTCGTCCCGGACCGACGAGCACGAACGGCGTGGCACTCTGATAGAGAGCGTCGTAGTAGAGCTTGTCGAAGATGTTGGCAACAAACACCTTCGCCGTCCAGTTCTTGTCGAGCTTGGCTTCCGCGAACGCATCGAAACGCCAGTAGCTCGGCAACTCCGTGCCCTGGTTCGCCGCCAGCCAGGTGCCGCCGAAGATCTTCGAGCGGTACACCGCCTGGCCGCCGATCTCCCAGGTGTCGTTGATCTGGTACTTCGTCAGCAGGCTGAACGACTGGTGCGCGGTGTTGGCGAGCTGCAGGCCGACATTGCTGGTGAACAGCGCGGTGTTCGCCGGCGGGATGTTCGACTTCGTCACCTCGGACTGCATCAGCACGATGCCGCCGAAGATGCTCCATTTGTCGGTCAGCTTGCCGCCGGCCTGCAGGTCGATGCCGCGGATGCGGTAGGCGGCACCGGCCGAGAGACACGGCACAGAGCCGATGGTGCCTGCCGGATACGGGCAGTCCGCGGTGGCCTGCGCGGCGCTGGTGATGTTGCGCGACTCGCGGGCGTTCTCCTTCTCGGTCTGGAACAAGGCTCCCGTGACCAGCAGGCGACCGTCGAGCAGCTCCCATTTGGTGCCGATCTCGATCGAGGTGTTCTTCTCGGGCCCGAAGATCTGGTTTGCGCCGCCATTGGTGACCGCCGACAGGCCGCCATATTGCGGGCTGAGACCGTCGAACTCGGCGCCGACCGGATTCGATGACGTGGCGTAGGCCGCATAGAAGCTGGCGTAGGGCACCGGCTTCAATGTCATGCCGACGTTGAAGTTCGGCATGCCGCTGGAGGCCGCCGTCGAGCCCGGCGTGTTGGCGACGCCGTTGACGGTGCCGAAGCCGTCGACCCGGACGTCGTATTTGTCGTAGCGCACGCCGCCGTTAAGGATGACGAGATCGCGGTAGTTGACGCTGTCCAGCGCGTAGACGCTCGCCGAGTCGATCTTCACGTTGGTCGGGAATTGCCCCAGCGACGGAATGCCGAACGGCAGGTTCGTGAATTGCGGGTTGAACACGCTCACGCCCGAGAGCGAACCGCTGCCCGCGAACGCCAGGCCCTGCTGCTCGGAGGTCAGGCCGGTGTAGCTGTTGATGCGCGCCTTTTCCTGCGAGACCTCGAGGCCGGCGAGCACGGTGTGCCTGAAGTTGCCGGTGTCGAACTTGTAGGTCGCCTCGAGCTGGTTGGCGAGCACGTCCGTCTGCTGGAAGCGGCTCTGCGGGTTGGCCCTGATGAGCGCGCCGGACGGCGGATTGATGTTGGTCGGGCCTTCCGGCAGCGTGCCGATGTAGTTCAAGGTCGAGCGCGACACCCGGACCTTGTCGGAGATCGTCAGGTCGGGCGTGACCTTCACCTCGGCATTGAACGAGCCGATGTCCTGTCCGACACGCGAGAAGTCGCGGTTGACGAAGCCATACCATGCGTTGCGCGGCGAGCCGACCTCGGGGAACGGCGCGCCGGCGGTGAGCGTGCTCGGCCGATAATACGGCACGCCGAAGTCCGGACGGCCGGTCACCTCGTTGTGGATGTAGTTGGCAGATAGGGTCACGGTGTCCAGCGGCGTCCACTTGGTGGCGATGAAACCGCCGTTGCGGTTGTCGGTCACGTAGTCGCGGCCGGCAACGCCGGCATCCTGGAACAGGCCGCCGACGCGGGCAGCGAAGGTCGGCGTGATCTTCTGGTTGACATCGATCACCACGCGCTTGGTCCTGTCGGTTCCGAGCGTGGTGTCCATGTTGTAGAAGCTGTTCTCGGTCGTGGCTTGCTTGGTCACGATGTTGATCGCGCCGCCGGTGGTGCCGCGGCCGGCGAACGACGACGCCGGGCCGCGCAGGATCTCGACCTGCTCGGTGAAGAAGTTCTCGCGCACGGAGACGCCGGCGTCACGCACGCCGTCGATGAAGACGTCGTTGCGGGCGTCGAAGCCGCGGATGAAGAAGCGGTCGCCGAACGCGTTGCCGCCTTCGCCGGTGCCGAGCGTCACGCCGGCGGTGGAGAGCACGGCGGATTTGAGGCTGGTGGAGTTCTTGTCGGCCAGGATCTCCTTGCTCAGGACGGTGACGGTCTTGGGCGTGTTGAGCAGCTTCTCCGGAAACTTGCCGGAGGCCTGCAGCCGCTCGCCCTTGTAGTCGGAAGCGGGGCTGGAATAGGGGTTGCGGTCGGGCGGCAGATTGCTCTTCGGCGCCGCGGCCTGCTGCTGTTGTTGCTGGCGGGCGGCGCGGCGCATCGCGTCGCGGGCGCGGACTTGGTCCGCGGTCGGGCGCGAGGCGGCCGGCTTGGGGCGGGCCACCGGGGCTTCGACGTTGACGGACGGCAGCGGCGCCTGCTGGGCTTCGGCACTGGAGAACGAGGCCACCGCGATCAGGCTCGCGACCGCCGAGACTTTCACACCGGAAATCTCGGGAGATGGATCCCACTCGTGCCCGCTTGCCCCTCGCAAGCTCCTTGGAAAGATTGCCTTACCCATACTCGACCACCCCATTCGTTACGCAAAACTTTGACTTGGGTTCGTTTGAACGCCCGCAACGGGCGCGTGCCTGTTGCGAATGCAAGTCAAGAAGCGAGCGAAAGCGGTCCAAAGCTGGTTCCGCTGGAGGCTGGAATGCGAAAAGTTTCCATCCATTTCTGAAAATGAGACTTGTTCGCAAAGTGTCGCCTCACGGCAACAGTTGAAACCTCCTGGTTGAGCTGATCTCCGTCATTCAATTGCTGATGAGAGAGTTGATGGTCTTTCACGTCGTCTCGCGAGGTGAATCGTGCGCTTGACGATCACTTCGGTCGATCTTCGGCTCGAGCTGCTCCCCGCCGCGTCGCGAGATGCGGCGGGAATCTGGCGAATCTGTTTCCTGATCGGGACGCGTGTGCGGCTCAGAACTTCGCCGTGGTGATCAGGTAGAACGCGTGGCCCGGGATTTCGACCGTGAGTTCAGCGGCGCTCGGCGATGATCGCGACCGGCCCGCCGCCGTCGGGGCCCTGATGCTCGGCGCCGCCCGAGACGAACAGGTCGGTGAAGCCGAACAGCCCGGCCAGTGCGCCGCCGACGAAGGCGCGGGCGTGGCGGGTCGAAGAGACGTCGCTGTCGTCGAGCATGGTATGCCGCTGGCCGCGCAGCCGGCCGCTCTGCGCTGCCTCCGCCTTGGCGAGCACCGCGGCGATGCGGCTGCGATCGGCGGCCGGCACCTGGCCCGGCACGTTCAGGCCGAGTCGGGCGAGCGCCTGCCGCGCCGGCTCGATGTCGATGGCATCGCCCATGACCGCATGATCGATCGCCAGCGGCCCGCTCCACTTGGCCGACATGCCGGCGACCATGATCTCGTGGTCGAGCAGCTCGACGCCGCCCGATGTCGCCGCGCGCTCGCTGTAGCGCGAGACATCCGTGCAGATCGTCGCATCGGAGAGATCGGCAGCGGCGACCTCGCCGAGCGCGACGGCGACACCGAGCGCCGAGGCGCCGCGGGAAAAGCCCATCGACTTCAGCGTATCGCGCACGGCGGTGCGCTCTCCCCGCGCCTCCACCGCCTCGATCCGCTCCATCGTCAGCAGCGGGCATTTCACCTGCACGTAATGGACGTCGGCGGGATCGCTGATGCCGGCGTCAGCCATCGCCGCGCGCACGCCGGCCGCCACGAGCTCGACCTGCGGCATGCGGCCGAGATGCTCGCCCGCCAGCGCCGCCGTGCGCGCGCGCCCGAGCGCCAGCGATGCCGGGAAAGCGCGCGGCGCCACGGCGTCGCCGCCGTCGCGTGCCTCGAACACGATCATGTGCGGCGACAGCGCGCCCTCGGTGCCGCCGGACATCACCATCGCGATCTGCCGCACGGCGTCGGCCGCGAGATATCGGCCGAGCAGCGCCTCCAGCGAGCGCACGGCGAAGGCGCGGGTGAAATCGTTGACGCAGCCATTGCCCTCGGTCTTGCCGAGAATGGCGACGATGCCGGCGGGATCGATGGCGCCTTGCGCGATTCCGGCCTCGAGCGCGCCGACATCGTCCGGGCTGCGCATCGGCAGGCGGTGAACGTAGGCGCGGCGCAGCGTGGTCGGCATGTCGAGAACTCCTGTCGGGCGTCCGGCGACACTAGGCAATCACGAAGCCGCGCGCGACGGTGTTCCGGGATGGTCCGCGTGCTATCCTCCGCAATCCCATCTCGACGACCGGTGATCCATGCCTCTCTGGACCTGCTTTCAATGCGGCGCGCAGTTTCCCGATACGAAGGCGCCGCCCGGCCATTGCGTCGTCTGCGAGGACGAGCGGCAATATGTGAACTGGAAGGGACAGAGCTTCCTCAGCCGCGACGACCTTGCTGGCCGGCATCAGGTCATCTGGCGCGAGGATGACGGCCTGACCGGCCTCGCTTTGGATCCCAGCTTTGCGATCGGCCAGCGCGCGCTGCTCGTTCCCGAGCCGGACGGCTGCGTGATGTGGGACTGCATTCCCTTGGCGACGGAGGCAGCCATTGCCCGCGTCCGCTCATTGGGCGGCCTGAAGGCCATCGCGGTGTCGCATCCGCACTACTATGGCGCGGTCGCCGATTGGAGCGAGGCATTCGGCAACGCGCCGGTCTATCTCCATGGCGACGACCGCGCCTTCGTCACCCGGCCGCATCCGGCCATCGTGCCATGGACGGGCGATCGCCTCGCCATCTCGGATGACGTCGTGCTGCTGCGGACCGGCGGGCATTTCGCCGGCGCCACCATCCTGCATTGGCGCAAAGGTGCCGGTGGCAAGGGCGCGCTGTTGACCGGTGACATCGCGATGGTGGCGATGGATCGCCGCCACGTCAGCTTCATGTACTCCTATCCGAACTACATCCCGCTCGGCGCCGCCGCCGTGCGCCGCATCGCCGATGCGGTCGCGCCGCTCGCCTTCGACCGCATCTACGGCGCGTGGTGGCAGAAGAACATCGGCGACGATGCGAAGGCGGCGTTCGATCGCTCGGTGCGGCGTTATCTCCAGGCGATCGCCTGAGCCGCTGGTTCCACGAACCCCCGTAAAGTAACGGGGCATTAGGCACAACCACAAGGTTGTATTTTAGCGTCTTGCAGTCTTTGGTCGGATGGTATCGAAGTATCCCGGGCGGAGTGGGGTACCTCAATGCGTTCGCAATCGTGCTCGTCGGTGACCGGCGCCATCGCGCCGGCCGGCCTCATCCTGCATTCAGATACTCTCCCGGGCCTGCACGATCCGGCGTTCGCGTCCACCGCCAGCCACATGCAGCGGCTCTGGGCCGTGCTGGCGCTCGTGCTCGCCATCGTGCTCGCGCTGCCGTTCCTGCTGGTCGATGTGCCGCCGGTGCTCGACTATCCGAACCACCTCGCGCGCCTGTTCGTGCTGGCGCATCCCGACGATCCCGTGCTGTCGCAGATGTACGCGCCGAACTGGCGCGTCCTGCCCAATCTCGGCATGGATGTGATCGGCGTGGCGCTGCTGCGCTTCACCGACGTTCATGTCGGCGGCCGCATCCTGCTCGCGCTCAGCCTGTTCGCGCCGCTTTTTGGCGTGATCGCCTATCACCGCGCGGTGTTCGGCCGCTTGTCGCTGTGGCCGCTGGCGGCCGGCATCATCGCCTACGACGGCGTCTTCCTGCTCGGCTTCATGAATTTCCAGCTCTCGCTTGGTCTCGCGCTCGGCGGCGCCGCCGGCTGGGTGGCGCTGCGCCGTCGCGGCTGGCTGCCCGCGATCGCGTGGGGGGCCATCGCCGCGGCGGCCGCCTTCCTCTGCCACATCTTCGGCCTGCTGTTCTTCGCGGTCCTGATCGGCGCTGGAGAGGCCGATCGGCTGTGGCGGCTGCGCCGGTCGCCCGGCCTTGCACGGGAGCTGGTGGTCGTCGCCTGCGCGCTCGGCATCACGCTCAGCCCGGCCGTGCTGCTCTACGGGCTCTGTCCGCTGGGTGAGGGCGGGCTGCAACTCGGCGCCTGGATCGGACCTCCGAAGCTGTGGCGCATCATGACGCCGTTCCTGACCACCAGCGCCGAGCTGACGGTCATCACGACCGTCGCGGTGCTGTCGGTGTTGATCCTCGTCAGGCGCCAGATCGTCGTCGCGCCGGGCATTCCGCTGGCGCTGGCGGCGCTGTTCGTCGCCTTCGTCGCGGCGCCATGGAGCGCGCTGGGCGGAACGTTCATCGATATGCGCTTTGCCGCGATGTGCGGCCTGCTGCTGTTCGCCGGCCTGCAGCCGGTCGTGTCCGGCAGGAAGGCGGCGCTCGTCGGCATCGTCCTCGCGGGCCTGACGCTGATTCGGACCGCGGACATCGCATCGGCATGGATCGATCACAGGGTCGACCTCGCCGAACTGCGCGCGGCGATCGCGCATGTGCAGCCCGGCGCGCGCGTCATCGCCGCGCATGGCCATGAGCAGCCCGTCTCCAGCCGGCGCGAGCGGATCCTGCCCGGATTCCGCTATGTCGATTCCCATATGGCGGCGCTGCTCGTGATCGAGCGACGGGCGTTCTGGCCGCTGATGTTCGCCCATCCGAGCCAGCAGCCCGTGGCGGTCCGTCCCTCTTTCGCGCGCCTTGCGCAGCCGCTGGCCGAGCCCGCCGCGTGGCGCTGGCTGCAGCCGGACACGCCGTCGGCCGACGTGTTGCAGCTCGCGCGCTATCTGGCCGGCTGGCGGTCGCACTTCGATGCCGTTCTGCTGCTCGACCCGCCGCTTCCTGAGCAGCCGGTCGCCGGCCTCACACCGCTCTATCTCGGCAGCTACATCCAACTGTTCCGCGTCGGGCAGGGCGGCACCGGCACCACGGCGGTGCAGAAGCCTGAGCCTGCTCCGCGGACGGCCTCACCGTCCTGAGGCCGGAGAGCGCCGGCTGGGCGCTCGCCAAGCTGGCTTCCGGCATCCTCGTCTTCGAATGGGCTTTGCCGCCGTGCACGGACCGATGCAGGAAGCGGCCGACGAGGCCGCGCGCGCCGTCGCCGGCCAGATCGATCCGGCGACGCTGCAGCCCAACTTCGGCACCGAGCAGGGCGCGATCTGGGTCATGCTCGGCGCGCCACCGTGAACGTCATCCTCGGCGTCTGGCGGCCGCGGTTCATGAACCTGCCGGATTGAACCAGGCATTCGTCGGACTGCGCTTCCCGAGCCTCCGCCTTCTGCACCGGCCCCGCCGTGCGCTCCCTCCCCGCAAGGGGGGGAGGGGAGCGCACCGCCCCTGCTCGATGGGCGCTTGCGGATTTCGCGAAATTGCTCTTGCTATTTTTCCGAAACAATGCTTATCTCCTCCCATCCCACCTCGTGCAGAGGGACGTACGCGTCGTCACGAACGTGGAGGTGGGCTGCGATGGACGTGACGGCTGTGCCAGACGAGCGCAGTCCGGCGCGGACGGCGAAGTCGTGTGGTCCTGGCCTCTCGACGCTGAGGTCAAGTCCGCAAGCGTTGCTTGACGGCACGCGCGGGCGATGGGGGCAAGAAAGCCGATCCCCAGGGAGAGCACGAAGGACACCGTTAAAACCGATCGCGCGGGGGAGGCCGGTTGTCAGGCCCGACCTGTGGTGACTGCCGCCTGCTTTTCTTGTTGCAGGCGGGCCATGGGCCGCGGTCAGCACCCGGCCTTCCCCGCGCCCTCTCATTTTCAGAGGGACGACTGCCGCATCACTCGGGTCCGACGGGCCGCGGGAACGCGACGACGCATGTCGATGATATCCGCAGCAAGACCTCACTCCCGCAACGCATCGCGTTCGATGAGCCGAGCATTTCGATTGGCCATGGGCGACGCCAGCGCCGCGGCGCCGACATCGTCCATGTCGAAGTCAATGTCGAAGCCTTCAGAGCTGCGTGGCGCGCAGCTCGATCGTGAGCGGCGCCGTCGTGCGCTTGGCGGCCGGATCGGCCGGCATCTGCAGCACGCGGGCGCGCTGGCCGGTGGCGAGGTCGGTGACCTTGACGATTCGGCCATTGGAGAATTCGAGCGCATCGTGATGTTCGGTCGGCTTGTTGGTGTCGACCTGGCGGAAGCGGGCGAGATGGGCGCCGACCTTGCGGCGGAAGAAGAAGCCCTTGATGCGGACATCGTCTTCGAAGGCGAGCTCCGTGCCCGGCCGCAGGCAGACGGCGGTCAACGGGTCGTCCTTGGTGCAGAAGCCGCGGGTCTCCGTGCCGGGAAACCGACAGGAGACCAGCACGTCGGCAGTTTTGGCATCGCGGGAAGCAACAGTATGGAGGCTGTAGTCACACATGGGGAGCTCCTGAAGGCCGCCAGCACTGAGGCCGCAACGGCGTAGCAGGAGAGTTGTTCCATGTTGTTGCAGCCCCTCTGTTCGAGAACTCCCGCCGCAGGACCGGCCGGCGGCGGGAACTCGCGATCAGGTGAGATGCGCAGCTTCTTCGGCCTCGTCCTCGGCGGCGCCCCAATGCGAGGCGTCCTTGATGGTCGGATCGATGAGCTCGCCGCGCAGCAGCGCCAGCGGCGACTTCCAATACAGCGCAATGTTGTGGAACGGGTCGGTCAGCACCTTGAAGGCCCAGATCAGGCCCGTCGAGACATCCTGCATTGCAAACAGCTGGATGACGCGAAACAGACCGCCGCCGATGCCGACCGCAAGCCAGAGCAGGCCGACGTGGCGGACGAAGTCCATCCGGCTGGCCGGCTCGGCGAACAGGCCGAACAGCGTCGGAAACGCGAACAGCGCCACCGGCACCAGACCCCACACCGTCAGCAGCACGATCTTGCGGGTCTGATTGTAGCCGACCTTGACCGCCTCCTTGTAGTCGTTGCTGACGCCGTTGACGTGGTCATAGCCGTTCGGTTCGAAGAAGAAGTGCCCGGTCTGCCGCGTCAGCATCGCGAGCCAGCCGACCAGGCCGGCCATCGCCGGATCCTTGAACAGCAGCGCATAGCACACGAGGAAGATCACGGCGCTGATCAGGTGCAGCGTCTGATTGATCCGGCTCTGATGATAGTAGCGATAGTCGTCGAAGCGCTGCGTCTGCAGCGTCTTGTAGTAGCGCGACATGCGAATCCCCGTGCCGTTGTGGAACGAGGCGAAGACGTAGAGGCCTTCAGTGAAGGTGGCGTGACATTATGATGTTGTCACAATGAAACCGACCGGGAGCGGATCGGGAGCCGCAATGTGCGCAAGCGAGCGGACTCTGCGCCGGCGCACGACTCGCCGGCTGCTCTCTCTGTCTGCCGCAGAATGCGGAGAAACGGCTTTGATCCGGATCAAAGCCGGCTGCCGATGTGGCGTGTCGCGGCCTGCATCAGCCGGCGGGCGACCTCGCCAGCCGGATCGCCTCGCTCAGGATCGCGCGGTCACCGATATGGTTGGCGAGCAGCAGCACCAACCTGGCGTTCATGCGCAGGGCTTCGTCCTCGCTGAGGTCGCGCTGGCCGCCGATCAGCTCGGCATAGAAGTCGTCGGGATCGCTGATATTCGGGGTGAGGGTCAGGCTCATGCCGCAAGCTCCTGCTGGACCGCGCCGCGCCTGCCGCAGGCGCGCCGGACCGCGTCCGTGATCGCGTTCTCGTCGAACTGCGGCCAGCGGGCGGTGACATATTGATCGGGACGGAACAGATAGGTCGTGCCGGGCGAGGCACCGTATCGTGCCGCGAGCAGGCCCTTGGCATCAGCGATGTCGCGGCCGACGACGATCACCCGCGCCGTGATGCCGTCGATGCTGAGCTGCTCGGCCGTGACGGCGTTGTCGAAGGTGACCACCGTGAAGCCCGAGCCGAGGCAGTTCAGCAACCAGCCGGGCTGTCCCGCGATCGTCACCGGCGCATCGGCGGCATTGGTGCCAGGCGTCATCGCCCCGGGGACGCTCCCGCCGTCAGGCGTGTTCAGCAACGACGCGACATAGGGTGTCGGCGTCGACAGCCGGCCGCTGTTGACCAGCGGCCGCGCAAAGCTGTGGTTCTGTGCGAGGTCGAGCACGGCGTCGCGATAAAGGCGGCTAGCTTGCGTCTTCGGCGTGATGAAGTCGGTTGCCCGTGTCGAGTTCAGGATATTGTCGTCGGCGGCAAAGGCGCGCTCCTCGTGATAGCTGTCGATCAGGCTCTCCGGCGCCTCGCCGCGCAGCACCAGCGCCAGCTTCCAGGCGAGGTTGTCGATGTCCTGCACGCCGGTGTTGGCGCCGCGGGCGCCGAACGGCGACACCTGGTGCGCCGCGTCGCCGGCGAAGAGGACGCGGCCGTGACGGAAATTGTCGATCCGGCGGCAGGCGAACTGATAGATCGACACCCATTCCAGCTCGAATTCGGTGGTCTCGCCGAGCATCGCCCGGATGCGTGGGATCACGCGCTCGGGCTTTTTCTCTTCGTCCGGATTGGCGTCCCAGCCGAGCTGGAAGTCGATGCGCCAGATGTTGTCGGACTGGCGATGCAGCAGGACCGACTGTCCCGGATGGAACGGCGGATCGAACCAGAACCAGCGCTCGGTCGGATACTCCGCCTTCATCCTGACATCGGCGATCAAAAAGCGGTCCTGGAAGAACTGGCCCTTGAACTCAGCGCCGACCATGCGCCGGGTGTCAGAATTGGCGCCGTCGCAGGCGATCACCCATTGCGCCTCCATGGTGAAGATGCCGTCCGGCGTCTCCACCGCGAGCTGCGCGAAGTCGTCGGTCTGCTTGAGGCTGACCAGCCGATGCTTCCAGCGCAGATCGATCAGCGGAGTCCTGTTGCAGGCATCGACCAGAATCTCCTCGAGATAGTATTGTTGCAGGTTGATCATTGCCGGCCAGCGATGGTCGGGCTCGGGCAGCAAATCGAATTGATAAGAGAGCTGGTCGCGGAAGAAGACCTTGCCGATGTTCCAACTGACGCCCTTCTCGACCATCGGCGCGGCGCAACCGAGCCGATCCCAGATCTCGAGCGGGCGTTTGGCGTAGCACACGGCGCGGGAGCCGATGCTGACGGTATCGTTGTCATCGAGCACGACGACGGGCTGGCCGCGGGCGGCGAGATCGAGCGCCGCCGTCAGGCCGATCGGCCCGGCGCCGATCACGACGATCGGATGGCGGCGGGTCTCGCCGCTGCGCTGCTCCGCCGAGCAGACATAGGGAAATCGCGGATAGACATAGTTGCTCATGGCTGCCTCGCCTGGCGCGTTGCGGTCGGGACTGTCGGGACGAGCAATCGCTCAGTCGCTGCCTGCGAATTCCTTCTCGTGCATCCAGGCGGTGTGCCGCGGCGGCTTCTTGGTGGTCGCCCATTCGTCGACCATGGCGTGGGCGACCGACTTCATCCGCGCGATCTGGTCGGGCGTCGCGGTCCAGGCCGCGATCTCCAGCCGGTGGCCGCTCGGATCATGGAAATAGATCGACTTGAAGATGGTGTGGTCGGTGATCCCGACGACGTCGAGGCCGGCGGCCTCCGCGCGTGCCTTCGCTTCCTCGAGCTCCGCCATGTCCTTGACCTGGAAGGCGATGTGCTGGGTCCATTCCGGGGTGTTGGGATCGCGTCCCATCGGCGGCGAGTTCGGCAGCTCGAAGAAGGCGAGGATGTTGCCGTTTCCCGCATCCAGGAAGATGTGCATGTACGGATCGGGCGCCTTGGTGGAGGGCACCTTGTCCTCGGCGATCGCGCCGAGCAGGTCCATGTTGAGGACCTTCTTGTAGAACTCGACCGTGGCCTTGGCGTCGACGCAGCGATAGGCGACGTGATGGATCTTCTCGATCTGCATGATTGTCCTCCCATGTTCGTGGTTGGCAAGATGGTAACGGATGATACGATCTGGTCGCTTTGATCCAGATCAACCCGATTGGGATCGGATTGAGGTCGCCAGGGGCGAGCGCCTGGAACGGATGAGGGCAGAGGACGCGATGACGAAGCTGGCCAGCGAGATGCGGGACCGGAGGGACGGCGAGGGGACCACCGAGCGCGAGCTCAGACTGCAGCGCTATTTTCCCTATCGGCTGGCCCGCCTCGCCGAGCAGGTGTCGCTGGCGGTGGCGGAGGTCTATGCCGACCGGTTCGCGCTGTCGCGCCAGGAATGGCGGATCCTGGCGGCGCTCGGCGAGCAGCCGCGGTTGCCGACCAAGGAGATTGGCCGGCTGACGACGCTCGACAAGATGAACGTCAGCCGCGCCATGCAGAGCCTGGAGGCACGCGGCATCGTCAGCCGCAGCCGCGATCCCGCGGATGGACGGGAGCGGATCGTAGCGCTGACGGCCGCCGGGCGGGCGCTGTACCGCAGGATCGTGCCCCATGCGCTGGCGCGCGAGGCCGAGCTGCTGAGCGTGCTTTCGGCCGCCGAGATCGCGACCCTCGACACGGTCATCGACAAGCTGCTCGCGGCCGCCGAACGGTCGCTCGATGATCCCCCCGGCCGAAAGGCTTGATCGGTGCCGCCGCCGCGCTATATCGACGGTCTCTCTCCACCCTTGATAGCATGGGCCAACGCACGACGATGACCGACACCGCGACCGTTAGCCATTCCTTCCAGGCCGAAGTCTCCGAGCTGCTCCATCTGATGGTGCATTCGGTCTATTCCGAGACCGACATTTTCCTGCGCGAGCTGATTTCGAACGCCTCCGACGCCTGTGACAAGCTGCGTTACGAGGCGATCGCCAGGCCCGAGCTGATCGGCGAGGGCGAGCCGCCGCAGATCCGCATCATTCCGAACAAGGCGGCGGATACGCTGACCATCGCCGACAGCGGCATCGGCATGGAGCGCCAGGAACTGATCGACCATCTCGGCACCATCGCCCGCTCCGGCACCAAGGCGTTCGTGCAGAAGCTGGCCGAGGCCAAGGACGGCACCGGCCTGATCGGCCAGTTCGGCGTCGGCTTCTACTCGGCCTTCATGGTCGCCGACCGCATCGTCGTCATCAGCCGGCGCGCCGGCGAGAACGACGTCTGGACCTGGACCTCCTCCGGCGGCGCCGGCTTCGAGGTCGCACCCGCGTCCGAGGAGGACGCCAAGCGGGTGGCGCGCGGCACGGAGATCGTGTTGCACCTCAAGGACGACGCCAGGAAGTATCTCGAAGCTTATGAGATCGAGCGCATCGTCACCGCCTATTCCGACAACATCCAGTTCCCGATCATGCTGGTGCCGGAGGAGGGCGAGCCGCGCCAGATCAACTCCGCCAGCGCCCTATGGCAGCGCTCGAAGTCCGAGCTGACGTCCGAGGATTACAGCAAGGCCTACAAGTCGATTGCGCACGCGTTCGACGAGCCGGCAATGACGCTGCACTACCGCGCCGAGGGCCGCTATTCCTATGCGGTGCTGCTGTTCGCGCCGTCGACCAAGCCGTTCGACCTGTTCGAGCCGGCGCGCAAGGGCAAGGTCAAGCTCTATGTCCGCCGCGTCTTCATCACCGATGACGCCGACCTGATGCCGGCCTATCTGCGCTTCATCCGCGGCGTGATCGACAGCGAGGACCTGCCGCTCAATTTGTCGCGCGAGATGCTGCAGAACAATCCGCAGCTGGCCCAGATTCGCAAGGCGGTGACGACGCGGGTGATCAGCGAATTGGAGCAACTCGCCGACAAGGATGCCGAGAACTTCGACAAGGTCTGGGATTCGTTCGGCGCCGTCATCAAGGAAGGCCTGTACGAGGATTTCGAGCGCCGCGACAAGCTGCTGGCCCTGGCGCGCTTCACCACGACATCAGGCGAGAAGCGCTCGCTGAAGCAGTATGTCGAGGGGCTCAAGGAGAATCAGACCGAGATCTATTTCCTGGTCGGTGACAGCATCGAGCGGCTGAAGTCCAATCCGCGGCTCGAGGCCGCCAAGGCGCGCGGCGTCGAGGTGCTGCTGCTCACCGATCCGGTCGATGCGTTCTGGACCTCGGCGAGGCTCGAATATGACGGCAAGCCGCTGAAGTCGCTGAGCCAGGGCGACATCAACTTCGATCCGATCCCGGTGACCGAGCCGAAGCCCGAGGACGAGGCACAGCCGGCCGCCGACGAGGCCAACACGATCGCACTGATCAAGGCAAGCCTCGGCGACCACGTCACCGACGTGAAGGTCTCGACCCGGCTCACGACCAGCGCCTCGTGTCTGGTCGCCGGCAGCCATGGTCCCGACCGCGAGCTGGAGCGCATCCTGTCGCAGCAGGCGCGCGGCGCCCGCACCAAGCCGATCCTCGAGATCAATCTGCGCCATCCGCTGGTCGTGACGGTCGCGAAGGCCGCCGCCGACAAGGCCAAGGTCGACGACCTGTCGTTCCTGCTGCTCGAGCAGGCGCAGATTCTCGACGGCGAACTGCCGGAGGATCCGGCCGCGTTCGCGGCCCGTCTCAACCGGCTGGTGCTGCAGGGCGTGGCCGGGGCTTGAGGCAGGCGGGTTGCGGGCGCGGAGGTCAGTTCTTCGCGCTCACCTGCGGGACCAGCTTGCGCCAGTGCATGATCTCGGCGCGGTAGGTCGCGGCATAGACGCCGACGTCGCCGGTGAGCGGCGTGGCGCCGACCTCCGCGAACTGCCTGCTGATGTCGGGATCGGCCAGCGCGGCGTTGATCTCGCGGTTGAGCAGCTGGACGATGGCTTCCGGCGTGCCGTGCGGCACTGCGACGCCATAGAAGCCGGAGGTTTCGAACGCCGGCAGCACGTCGGCGACCGGCGGCAGATCGGGGAAGGCGGCGGCGCGCTCGCGGGTCGAGACGGCCAGCGCCCGGACCTTGCCGCTGCGCAACAGGTCGACGGCGGAAGCGGCGTTGTCGAACATCGCGTGGATGTGGCCGGAGGCGAGGTCGGTCAAGGCCGGCCCCGAGCCACGATAGTGCACAGTGGACCAGGTGATGCCGCCGAGGGTCCGGAACAGCTCGGCCGACAGCAGTTGCACGGTGCCGGGGCCGGCGGAGCCGACGCTGAGCGTGCCCGGGTTGGCCTTGGCATAGGCCAGGAATTCGGGCAGCGTCTTGACCGGCAGCTGCCGGCTGACCAGCAGCAGCAGCGGCATGCGCGCCATGCCCGCGACGGGGATGAGATCGCCGTCGGCGCCGGGCGGGCCGTCGGTCGAGGCCGTGATGACGTTGGCGGTCGAGGTCGCAAGGATCGTGTAACCGTCCGGCGGGGCGCTCGCGACGTTCTTGGTGGCGGTCGCGCCGCCCGCACCCGGCCGGTGATCGAGCACGAAGGGCTGGCCCAGTCGGCGGGTCAGCCGGTCGCAGATCAAGAGCGACAGCCGGCCGGTGGCCCCACCCGGAGCAAACGGAATGACCCAGGTGACAGGCTGAGCCGGATAGGGCGCATCAACTCCGGCGAACGCCGTGGTCGAAGTCATGGCTGCAACGCTGCTCCAGGCGGCGCAGCGCAGCAATGCGCGTCGTGTCATCGTGTCCTTGGGCATGCCGGCCTTCGCGTTGGCATGTTCTGGGAGCGGTACGCTAACCGGCATTTCCGAGAACTTCGTAAAGGATCGCATTCGCATCAACAGCGACGCACTCTCGGCCGGTTAACCCTCCCGGTTAACGGCTGGTCAGGCCGGTGGGCCTATAAGCGCCCCGGATTGAGGTGGGGGCAGTCATGAACTCCGAGCGGGCGGACCGGTCTGTGGAACTCAGCACGTCCCCTCGCAGGCCGTCGGCGGCAAAGATCTGGCTGAAGGCGATCGAGCTGACCTCGCGCATCGAGGCAGAGCCGGCGCGGCTGTTCGCCGACGTGGTGGACGACTGGGCTGCGAAGCAGCCCGAACGGCCGGCGCTCGTCTCCGATCGCGAGACGCTGAGCTATTCCGCCCTGTCTGCGCGCATCAACCAATACGCCCGTTGGGCGCTGGCCAACGGCATCGGGCCTGGTCACACGGTCGCTTTGATGATGCCGAGCCGGCCCGACTACCTGGCCGCCTGGCTTGGGATCAGCCGCGTCGGCGGCACGGTTGCGCTCATCAACACCAATCTGATCGGACCGTCGCTCGCGCATTGCATCAATGTGGCTCGGCCAGTCCATGTGATCGTCTCCAAGGACTTCCACGAAGCCTATACGGAGGTTGCGCCGGTGATCGCAGGCGGGCCGCGTGTCTGGGTTGCCGATGGCGGCGATCTCGACGTCGCGGTCGCCGCGATGGATACGCACGCGCTCGACGCAACTGAGCGCCGCGCCGTGACGATCAACGACCGCGCGCTGCTGATCTACACCTCCGGCACGACGGGCCTGCCCAAGGCCGCCAGCATCAGCCATCGCCGCATCATGAACTGGGGCGGCTGGTTTGCCGGCCTCACCGGTGCAGGTCCCGACGATCGCCTCTATGACTGTCTGCCTGTCTATCATTCCGTCGGCGGCATCGTCGCGCCCTGCAGCATGCTGCGCGCCGGCGGTGCGGCGGTGCTCGCCGAGAAATTCTCGGCGAGCAATTTTTGGCGCGACATCGTTCGTCACGATTGCACGCTGGTGCAATATATCGGCGAGCTCTGCCGCTACCTGCTGGCCGCCGCGCCATCCGATTTCGACAGCGCCCATCGGCTGCGGCTCGCCTGCGGCAACGGAATGCGCGGTGACGTCTGGGAGGCGTTCCAGGCGCGCTTCGTCATTCCCCAGGTGCTGGAATTCTATGCCGCGACCGAAGGCAACTTCTCACTCTACAATGTCGAGGGCAGGGTGGGATCGATCGGGCGCGTGCCGTCGCTGCTCGCGCATCGCTTTCCCGCCGAAATCATCAAGCTGGACGCCAACCAGCGCGCACCCTTGCGCGGACCCGATGGGCGGTGCCTGGTCTGCGCGCGCGGCGAGATCGGCGAAGCCATTGGCCGCATCGGTACGGCGGACCAGGGAGGCGGCCGCTTCGAGGGCTATACCGACACGGGCGAGACCGAGAAGAAGATCCTGCGCGACGTCTTCGCGAAGGGCGATGCCTGGTTCCGCACCGGCGACCTGATGCGCCAGGATGACCAAGGCTTCTTCTATTTCGTCGATCGCGTCGGCGACACCTTCCGCTGGAAGGGCGAGAACGTTGCGACCAGCGAGGTGAACGAGGCGATCCTGCAATGTCCCGGCGTGTTGGAAGCATCGACCTATGGTGTCGTCGTGCCGGGCAGCGATGGACGCGCCGGCATGGCGGCGCTCGTTGTCGGCGACAGCTTCGATCTCGATCGCCTCTCTTTAGAACTTGCCCGCCGGTTGCCGCCCTATGCGCGGCCGGTGGCGCTCCGCATCACGTCGTCGCTGCAGTCGACCGAAACATTCAAGCAGAAGAAGCAGGAGCTGATGCGCGACGGCTTCGATCCGTCGATCGTGCACGAGCCGCTCTACGTGCGGGACGCCGGGACGGGTGCCTATTGCCCGCTCGATCGGCATCTCCATGCGCGGATCCTCGCCGGCGAGGTTCGTTTGTAGATGATTTTAATCATAGGCCGTGATGGGTATTTACCAACGGTCCCGAAAGATGGCTGGGAAGTCCGGCTTCCTTCACCTTCTCGTCCTATGGTCGGTTTCATCGTTTGAACAGTGAGCGGATTGGCCCATGTCGGTACGGTTAAGAATCATTGCAGCGATCAAGCAGATTGCGGACGAGCAGAAGGTCAAGCTGCCGCCGCTGACCGACGAACTGACGTTGCACGAGACCGGCTTCGACTCGCTCGCTTTTGCCATCCTTGTCGCCCGTCTCGAGGACGATCTCGGCGTCGATCCATTCACACTGTCCGAGGACGTGACGTTCCCCAACACGATAGGCGACTTCATCGGGGCCTATGAGAATGTCCCCGCGTGAGATCTTCGCCCTTCGCGACCATCTCGGGACCGCGCTGACCGAGCGGACGATCTCCGATCCGCGTCACGTCCTATCGCTCGCCGAGCTCTCGCGTGGAAGCTGCCTCGGCGGCCGCACCAAAGAGCTCAACGGACGTTCGGTGCTGCTGGCGACCTCCGGCCAGTTGCTCGCCGGCCTCGCGCTGATCGAGATCGACGGCGTCGCGCGGCGCCTGCTGTTGTGTCCGCCGGATCTCAAGGGCGAGCATCTCGCCAGCATCATCGCCGATGCGGACATCGACGTCATTGTGACCGATGAGGTCCAGCGTTTCGACGCCTGCGGCGTGGATCTCGTGATCGAGGTCGCCCTGCCGCAACCTTCTGTCGAGGTGGTGCAGACGGTGCGCGCCACCGAATGGCTGATGCTGACATCAGGCACATCGGGCGTGCCGAAGATTGTCGGGCATACGCTCGAGGGCCTGTGCGGCGCGATCATCGGCGACCGTCCGGGTCCTGGCGAAGCGATGCCGGTGTGGGCGACCTTCTACGACATTCGCCGCTATGGCGGCCTGCAGATCTTCCTGCGTGCCATCGTCGGCGGCGGCTCGATGGTGCTGTCGGATCCGGGCGAGGGGCTCACGGACCACATCGCGCGTCTCAACGCACGCGGCGTCACTCACATGTCCGGAACGCCGTCGCATTGGCGCAAGCTGCTGATGAGCGGATCGGTCGACGGCTTTGCGCCGCGCTATGTGCGTCTCTCAGGCGAGATCGCCGACCAGGCCGTGCTCGACGGATTGAAGCAGGCATTTCCCGACGCTTCGATCGGTCATGCCTACGCCTCGACGGAGGCCGGCGTCGGCTTCGCGGTCAATGATGGGCTGGAGGGTTTTCCTGCGACGCTGCTCGGCGAAGGCCGCGGTGCCGTCGACATGAAGGTCGTCGACGGCTCGCTGCTCATCCGCTCCAGGCGCGCGGCGCACGCCTATGTCGGACGCGCTGCGGCTGCCCTGACCGATACGGACGGCTATGTCGACACCGGCGACATGGTCGAGCTGCGCGGCGATCGCTACTACTTCGTCGGGCGCCGCAACGGCATCATCAATGTCGGCGGGCTCAAGGTCCATCCCGAAGAGATCGAAGCCGTGATCAATGGCCATCCCGAGGTGCGGATGTCGCGCGCCAAGTCGCGACGCAGCCCGATCACCGGCGGCATCGTCGTCGCCGAGGTCGTGCTGACGGCGGATGCCGATCCGGCGCGGAGTGAGACGGTTCGCAATGAGATCCTCGCCGCGTGTCGCGCGCGTCTCGCGGCTCACAAGGTGCCGGCGATGATCCGCGTCGTGCCAGCGCTCGACGTCACACCGGCCGGCAAGCTGGCGCGCGCCGATGCATAATGTTCTCGTCACCGGCGGCAGCCGTGGCATCGGGCTCGCCATCGCGCGCAGGCTCGCGGGAGCGGGCTATGACGTCATCGCGGTGGCCCGCCGGGAGAGCGACGAACTGCGCGCCGCGATGGCCGAGTTCAGCGCCAGCAGCGCCGGCATTCATTTCCGCGCCTGCGACCTCAGCGTCGTTGACGACCTTCCGGCCTTCGTGAAGTCGGTCCGCGACGAGTTCGGTCCGCTCTATGGTCTCGTCAACAATGCCGGTCTCGGCACTGAAGGGCTGCTCGCGACCATGCACAATTCGGAGATCGAGGCGCTGGTGCGGCTCAACGTGCTGGCGCCGATGATCCTGACGAAATACGTCGTTCGCCACATGATGGCCGCGGGCGAGGGGCGGGTGATCAACATCTCCTCGATCATCGCCTCTACCGGCTACAACGGCCTGTCCGTCTACGGCGCGACCAAGGCGGCCGCCAACGGCTTCACGCGCTCGCTGGCGCGCGAGGTCGGCAAGGTCGGCATCACCGTGAACGCGATCGCGCCGGGCTTCATCGCCACCGAGCTGACGCAGAGCATGGACGAGGAGCAGCAGCGGCGCATCGCCGGCCGGAGCGCGTTGCGGCGGCTGCCGGAAACCGATGACGTGGCCGCGATGGTTGAATTCCTGCTCGGCGACGGCGGGCGCAATGTCACCGGCACCGTGCTGACGGTCGACGCAGGCAATACGGCCTGAGGCCATTTGCGGCGATCGGTCGCTCTCGCCGTTGATTTCGCTCAAGCGTCCGACGGGCGGCAGCAGCGATAGTGCCGGCGCAATCCGGAACCGGTATCCATGTTCGAGCGCATTCTGCGGTGGAGCCTCGTCGCAATCGCAATCGCGGGCCTTGCCGCGGGCGGCCTCGCGCATGTGGTCGGTCGCCCCGATCTTGCCGGGATCGCGTTCACGGCCTCGACCGTTCCTGTTATCCTCGGGCTGATCGTCTCGATCGTCCGCGATTTCCTGGCCGGCCGCATCGGCGTCGACGCGATTGCGCTGGTGTCGATGAGCGCGGCAATCATCCTCGGCGAGCCGCTGGCCGGCGCTGTCGTGGCGCTGATGTATGCTGGCGGCAACGTGCTGGAAGACATTGCCGTCGCCCGCGCTGAGCACGATCTGCGCGCGCTGGTCGATCGCGCGCCGCGCGAGGCGCATCGCCGCCGTGGCGACGACATCGACAACGTTCCGATCGCCAGCGTCGCGGTCGGTGATCGCCTGATGGTCCGCGCCGGCGAAATCATCCCGGTCGATGGCATGGTCGAAGCGACGATCGCCGTCGTCGACGAGTCGGCGCTCACGGGTGAGCCGATCCCGGTGACGAAGACGCGCGGGATGGCGATCCTTTCGGGATCGGTGAACGCCGGCGACACGTTCGAAATGGTGGTCACGGCCACCGCGGGCGAAAGCACCTATGCCGGCATCGTCAAGCTGGTGACGACGGCCCAGACCGCGAAGGCGCCGTTCGTGCGGCTTGCCGACCGCTATGCCCTGATCTTTCTGCCCGTCAGCCTCGCCATTGCGGCGGCCGCCTGGTTCGCCTCGGGCGATCTCATCCGGAGCCTCGCGGTGCTGGTCGCCGCGACGCCCTGCCCGTTGATCCTCGCCGCACCCGTGGCCTTCATCGCGGGGGTCGCGCAGGCCGCGCGCAGCGGCATCCTGGTCAAGGGCGGCGGCAAGCTGGAGGCGCTCGCGCGTGCCCATACCGTGCTGTTCGACAAGACGGGCACGCTGACCGTCGGCGGCGCGCGGCTGCTCTCGGTCGACGCGGCACCGGGCGAGGACGCCGATGCGGTACTGCTGCTCTGCGCATCGCTCGAGCAGGCCTCGCACCACGTGGTGGCGCACGCGATCGTTCAGGCCGGCCAGGCCCGCGGGCTGAAGCTGAAGGTGCCCGAACAGGTCAGGGAGACCATGGGCTCGGGCCTCGAAGGGCTGATCGATGGCCGCCCTGTGATGGCCGGCTCGCGCGACCTCGTGCTCGGCAGCCGCACGCCGCCGGCTTGGGCGGCGCGCGCGATCCGCCGGGCGTCGTGGCGTTCGGCCCTGATCGTCTTCGTCGCCGTCGAGGGGCGCCCGATCGGGGCGCTGCTGCTGGCCGACGAGCTGCGTGCGGATACGCCGCGGGCGATCCGCTGGCTGCGCGAGGCCGGCATCGCGCGCATGGTCATGGTGACCGGGGACCGCGCCGCGGCCGCGCAGGCGATCGGCGCGGCGCTCGACCTCGACGCCGTGCTGGCGGACCGTGTCCCCTCCGACAAGGTGGAGGCGGTCAAGACCGAGCAGCGGCTGCATCCCACGATCATGGTCGGCGACGGCATCAACGATGCCCCTGCGCTGGCCTCCGCCGATGTCGGCATCGCGCTCGGCGCCCGCGGCGCCAGCGCCTCGTCGGAAGCCGCCGACGTGGTCATTCTCGCCGATCGGCTCGATCGGGTGGGCGAGGCGATCGTGATCGCGCAGCGCGCCCGGCGCATCGCCCTGGAGAGCATCTTCGTCGGCATGGGCCTGTCGTTTGTCGCGATGGGGGCCGCCGCCTTCGGCCTGCTGCAGCCGGTGCCTGCCGCCCTGGCCCAGGAGGCCATCGACGTCGCCGTCATCCTGAACGCGCTCCGCGCTTTGTTCCCGGCTGGCCGCAGCAAGGCCGGCCGGATCACGGCCGAAGACGGCCGCGGGCTCAGGCATGATCACCAGGCGTTGCTGCGCGGCCTCGACCGCCTGCGCTCGATCGTCGATGCGCTCGACGAGGCCTCGCCCGACGGCGCCGTGGCGCTGATCATGGAGGCAAACGGCTTGGTGCAGGACAAGGTCGTGGCGCATGAGCGCGACGACGAAGGCTCGGTCTATCCGAAGCTCGCGCGGCTCCTGCAGGAGAGCCATGGCCTGTCGGCGATGAGCCGGGCGCATCGCGAGATCCTGCATCTGGCGCGGCTGCTCGGCCGGCTGGTCGAGGATCTGCCGTCCGAGCATGTGGACCGCTATCTGATCCGCGATGCGCAACGGGTGATCGAGGCGATCGAGACGCTGGTGCGCATGCACACGGCGCAGGAGGACGACATCTACGAGGCCGTGGTGGCGCGCTCGGCCGCCTGAGCCGTTCGCGTCAGCCCGGATGCCGCGGCAGGTCGATCCGCTCGTTGGCAAATTCCGCGGGACCTTCGATCAGGCGGCGAATCCGCCGCTGGCGCTCGTCGGCCGCCAGGTTCGGGTCGAGCATCCGATCGATCAGCCGGATCGCATTCTGCTCGATGGCGACGGGATCCCGCGACGTGAGCTGCCCTGTTGCTGCCGGCCGCGATGCATGCAGGCCGATCGTGAGCAATTGGCCGATGGCGTCGGAGCGTGTCATCTGGTGGGCCTCCGCCCAGGCGTCGATCTCGGCGGTGAGCTCCTGGGACAGCTTCACCGCACTCACCGCATCATGCCCCAGCCGGACGGCCGGGCTGTGATCCCTGCGGACGTCGGAGAATGGCGTCATGTGTTTGCCGGACGTCATCTGCCTGTTGATCATATTAGCCTAAAATATGCGGGAGGGACTGGGATTTGATTTCGATCAAGGACGTCCTAAGAAAGCGGCTTCTCGCGGCGGTTCCGCCGCCGGATGCCACGCGTGTCGCTGCCGCCAGGCGGGCCACGGAGCACAATACCGCAGACAGTCGGCAAGCCCATGCGATTCCTCCACACCTTCCAGGTCTATGATTTCCTCGACACGCTCGTCAGCCTGTTCACGGCTTTCGTGCTGGGGACGCTGATCGGCGCCGAGCGGCAATACCGGCAGCGCAGCGCCGGTCTTCGGACCAACGTGCTGGTTGCCGTCGGCGCGGCTGCCTTCGTCGACCTCGGCAACCGCCTCACCGGCGCCGACGGCGCGGTGCGGATCATCGCCTATGTGGTGTCGGGGATCGGCTTCCTCGGCGCCGGCACGATCATGAAGGAGGGCATGAACGTCCGCGGGCTCAACACCGCCGCGACGCTGTGGGCGTCCGCCGCGGTCGGCGCCTGCGCCGGCGCCGACCTGATCGCGCAATCGGTGGCGCTGACCGTGTTCGTGCTGGCCGGCAACACGCTGTTGCGGCCGCTGGTCAACGCGATCGATCGCATCCCGCTCAATGCGCAGACGTCGGAGGCGCACTACGAGATCGTCCTGACCACCGACGGGCTGCGCGCCGCCGAGCTGCGCGAGGCGCTCGACGAGCGGCTGGAGGCGGCCAAATACCCGGTGCGCGAGACCGAGGTCGTCTATCGGTCGGAGGACATCGTCGAGATCGTCGCGACGCTGGTGCCGCTCGCGGTCGATACGGTCGATCTCGACCGCGTCGTGTCCGAGCTGGCGAAGCTCGCCGGGGTCCGTCATGCGACCTGGAACGTCAGAGCGCTGGTGTGACGGCATTGGCCGACCAGCATCGCCGCACCGGCGGCGGGGCGCTCGCCACACCTCGTGGCTGCCTGCCGTCGGCGGTCGTCGCAAGCTCCCCACCCACGTCATGGTTCGACATCCCCCGCATCGCTCATCGCGCCCAGGCGAAAGTTCCATGTCGCGCCTGAACCATCGCTGAATGCAACGCCCTCGGTCGCCCGGCGTGCGGCAGCTCCATCGTCAGTGCCCGCCGCGGGCGAAGATCTCGTAGAAGCCGAGCACGATCTCGCTGGCGATCAGGATGACGACGATCACCTCGAGCCGCAGCGAGCGCTTGGTGTCGATGATGTCGGCGAGCGTGGTCGCCGTCTCGGCGATCACCGCGAGCTTGCGGTTGAGGGTTTCCTCCCGCTCCTTCAGCTCATACTCGTCCTCGAGCCGCGCATAGAGCCGCTCCAGATCGGGCCGGTCCCACAACACGTCCGGCTTCTCGCCGACCGCCACGCGGCCGGAGACCCGGTGCTGCACCAGCAGCGCCTCGCCGAGCAGCCTGAGCATCGCGACCCGGCTCTTCGACGTTCGCCCCAGCATCGCCAATTCGCGCGCGAACGGCTCGATCGTGTCGAACACGTTGGCGATCTCGCGCTCGCTGCGGCCGAGCACGACGCTCTTCGCCAGCGCATCGGCGACGATGAGCAGTCGCTCCAGCGACAATTCCTTGACCAGGACCGGGCCGCCGACCGGGATCGGTTCGTCGGATTCGCGCGCGACCTGGACCCTGGCCGTCTCCTCCTCGTGCGGTGCGATCGGGCCGAACAGCCGCGCGCTCAGCCGGTCGAGGAAGTTGATCTCCTCGGCCACCGACAGGCCGATGAAGACGACGACGCCATAGCGGAAGACCACGGCGACTCCCGTCTCGCCGATGCGGACCGCAAGCGGCGTCGCCGACAGCACCTGGCCTTCGAAGCCGGCGGTATTGATGCGGTCCGCGATCTGGAGCGCGCGGGCGGCGAGTTGTGGAACGGGGGAGCTGTCGGCCATCATGGCGAAAGGCTAGCACGTCGAACCCGACAGAACGATAACGCGGCGCAAGCCTGGCGACACGTCCGCTGCCGAATATCGTTGCGTGAACCCGCTTGACAGGAATGAACGTAGCTCCTCATTGGACGCGCACCCCGGACGGATGCCTCTCGATGTCGAAGACCAGCGCTGCGGACTACTATGCCTCGATTCCGGTGTTTCGCGGCTTTGCGCGCCTGATGGAGCCGCAGCTCTACCAGCCGGTGCCGGATGATTGGCTGATCGGCACGGCCGACATCGTCGAGTCGACCAAGGCGATCGCCGACAAGCGCTACAAGGCGGTCAACATGGCCGGGGCGGCGGTCATCGCCGCGGTCACCAATGCCTTGGAGGGGCGCGAATTCCCGTTCGTGTTCGGCGGTGACGGCGCCAGCTTCGCCGTCAGCCCGGATGACGAAGCGGCCGCGCGCGAGGCCCTTGCCGCCACCGCGACCTGGGTCAGGGAGGATCTCGCTCTGGCGATGCGCGTCGCGCTGGTGCCGGTGAGCGCCGTCCGCGCGCAGGGGCTCGACGTCCGCGTGGCGCGCTACGGTCCATCGGCCAATCTGTCCTACGCGATGTTCGCGGGCGGCGGATTGGGCTGGGCCGAGGCCGCGATGAAGCGGGGCGAGTTCGCGATTCCCCCGGCGCCGTCCGGTGCGCAGCCCGATCTGTCCGGACTCTCGTGCCGCTTCGAGGAGATTCCGGCGGCGCGTGGGGTCATTCTGTCGGTGCTGGTGCTGCCGGCCCCGGGCGCGGATGCGCAGGCCTATCGCAAGGTGATCGAGGAGATCATCACCCTTACCGAGCGCAGCCCCGATGCCGGGCGGCCGGTGCCGGCCGGCGCGCCGGCGTTGCGATGGCCGCCGCAGGGATTTGGCTACGAGGTCCGCGCCGCGCGCGGACCGCTGTTTTCGCGCTGGGCCCGCGTGCTCGGACGTACGCTGTTCGTCTATGCCGTGATGCGGTTCAACATCAGCATCGGCGGCTTTGTGCCGGATCTCTACAAGCAGCAGGTGGTCGAGAATTCCGACTTCCGCAAATATGACGATGCGCTGCGCATGATCCTCGACTGCACCGACGAGCTCGCGCAGGAGCTGGAGCGCCGGCTCGGCGCGGCGGCCTCGCGCGGCATCGTCCGCTACGGGCTGCATCGGCAGGATGCCGCGATGATGACCTGCTTCACGCCGTCCGCGATCCGGCCCGATCACGTCCACTTCATCGACGGCGCACGAGGCGGCTACGCGTCGGCTGCGACCGCGTTGAAAGCCGCGGTCGCCTGAGCGCGGATCAGCGGGAGCGGGTCCAGGTCTCGCCGCCGCACAGCGATCCGACGCAGCCTTCCACCTTCAGCGTATCCGGGCCGGAAACGGAGATGTGGCTGGTGTAGCTCTGGCCGTCGTCGGCGTTGTAGATCTTGCCGGACCATTTGTTCGGCCCCTCCGAGTGAACGCCTTCGAACAGTTGCAGCCCGATGATCGGGCGGTTGGCCAGCGAGCGATTCGGATTCTTGTTGTCGACGGCCGGCTTGCCGGTGTCGGTGTCCATCGGCTCCTTCAGCCACACGACGGTGCCGCAGAGATTGGCGCCGCATTTGGCGACCTTGATCCTGGCGTCGCCCGCCTGGGTCAGCCAGGTGCCGGTCGGATCATCGGCGGCCAAAGCGGGCTGCGCCATCACGACGGTCGCCAGCGCAAGACCAGCCAAACGCAATTTCCAAATCATCTTACCCCCCGTTGAAGCCGCGTTTCCATAACAGCAAACGGCGCAGTTGCAATCGTCGAGGTGCGGTTGTCCAAGGCATGATCATCACGATCAGGTGCATTGCCGACGGGGCGTCTCAATCCGTTGTTCGATTGTCTCATGGCATGCGCCGGGAAATGGTTTTGACTGCCGCAACAAACTCCGCTGTCGTCCCGGCCCTTGAGCCGGGACCCATACCCCCAGGGAGCGGTTTGAGGCACGCCGGCCATTGGCTTTTCGCATCTCACGTCCGCCGCGGCGTATGGGTCCCGGATCAGCGCCATGCTGCGCTGGCGCGCGTCACGGCTTGTCCGGGACGACGACGGCGGGTGAGGCGGTTTCACGGTTCAAACAGCGATGGACATAGCTTTGCAGTCTCGCGGCCCTTTAGGCCCGAGGTCTGCGATCATCGTGGCCCCTGCAAAAATGCAGAGGGCGCAGGGAATGCCGGGTGAAGGCCTCACCCATGGCCCGCCTGCTGAAAAAATGCAGGCGGCAGGTACCACAGGCAAAGCCGAACACTCCGGCATTCCCTGCGCGACGGTCTTCACGCTTATACGCAGTCTCCCTGGTGCGCCGGGCTTGTTGGCCACCATCCCCAGCGCCATGCGTTAGCATTGCGCCAGGTTGACACCAGCTTCGGGGTGTCAGGACGCTGCGACTTCACGTCCGCGCGCTACCGTTCGTCCGCACGCCGATAAGCATGCTGCGGCAGCAACGCGGCCATCGCATCCCCACCTCGCGTGTCGTGACGATCGCGCGCAACGCCCCTCTGCGGTGAGGCGGGATGCCGGGATACAATCATGATTTCTTAAAAAGCGCAATAGGATTATTTTTTTCGGAAGACTGCCATGTGCTCCGCTGTCGTCCCGGCCTTGAGCCGGGACCCATACGCCGCGGCGGACGTGAGATGCGAAAAGCCAATGGCCAGCGTGCCTCAAACATCTCCCTGGGGGTATGGGTCCCGGATCTGCGCGCGCGTGCCGCGCGCTTGTCCGGGACGACAGGGGAGAGCGGCCTCACCACGGCAGGCCGCAGAGGTCGATGGTGCCGCGCGTCGGCGCGGTGCGCTTGACGTCGTGCACGAGCGCAGACAGCGTGTCGAAGCGGATGCGGCCCTGCTCGGGCTGCTCGGCGTAGACGTCGCCGTCGAACGGAATGAAGCCGCGTGCCGTATAGAAGGGGATGCGATCCGCCGCGCAGAACAGGACGGCGTAGTTGATCGAGTCCTCGTGCCGCAGGGTCTGGATCGCCGCGTTCAGTCCCACCGTGGCGAGACCGCGGTTGCGCATGTCGGCGCGCGTCAAAACGCCGCCGATGCCGCCGACATTGACGTTCTGACCGTTCCATTTCACGAGTCGGCGATAGATGCCGACATGGCTGAGCACCTCGCCGCTCTCGTCCTGCACCAGCACCCGCAGGTCGGCATGCGCAAATGTGATACCTGCCCACGGTAATCCGGCGACCACCTCCGGCGGCCAAATCGCGTCGTAAAGCGGCTTGACCTGCGGCCAGGCGGCGTCACCATTCAATACGTCGATCTCGATGCTCATCAAAGCGGCTCGCTTTTTCCAAATTCACGGTGTTTTACGGTGTCGGAACCTTCTATAAGAAGGTCCCGTTAAATCCCGTCTTCCACAAGTTGCGGAACCGCCCCCATGACCTTTACGCTTCCCCCCCTGCCTTACGCCTATGAAGCCCTCGGACCCTACATGTCCAAGGAGACGCTCGAGTACCATCACGACAAGCATCATCAGGCCTATGTGACCAACGGCAACAATGCGATCAAGGGGACCGAATTCGAAGGCAAGTCCCTCGAGGAGATCGTCAAGGGCTCGTTCGGCAAGAACCCCGCGGTGTTCAACAATGCCGGCCAGCACTTCAACCACATCCATTTCTGGTCGTGGATGAAGCCGAACGGCGGCGGCTCCAAGCTGCCTGGCCGGCTCGAGAAGAAGATCGATGAGGATCTCGGCGGCTTCGAGAAATTCAAGGCCGACTTCGCGGCCGCCGGCGTCGGCCAGTTCGGCTCGGGCTGGTGCTGGCTCTCGGTCAAGAACGGCAAGCTCGAAATCTCCAAGACGCCGAACGGCGAGAACCCGCTGGTGCACGGCGCGACCCCGATCCTCGGCTGCGACGTCTGGGAACACTCCTACTACATCGACTATCGCAACCGTCGTCCCGACTATCTGAAGGCGTTCGTCGAGAACCTGATCAACTGGGACTACGTCGACGAGCTGTACGGCAAGGCGATCTGATCGCGAGCCGGGCGAGACACCAGGGCGGCGGCTTCGGCTCGCCGCCCTTTTTCATGCCCGACGCGGTTTGATGCGGGCGATCCTTGCAAGGCGGAAGCCGCTGCGGCAAAAGTTTTGCATCTTTTGTGGCAAGGGCAGGGCATCCATTCTCGCGATGCCTGCTGCAGGTGAGGTCCCGTGAATCAGCTGGTCGGATATTTTCTCGTCTTCTTCGGCGGCGGCTGCGGCGCCTCGCTACGGCACGCGATCAACATGGCCAGCGCCAGGGCATTCGGGACGGACTTCCCGTACGGCACCTTTATCATCAACATCACCGGCTCCACCGTGATGGGCCTGATCGCCGGCTACCTCGCCTTCAAGGGCGAAGCGACCCAGCATTGGCGGCTGTTCCTGATGACCGGCATCCTCGGCGGCTACACCACATTCTCGGCGTTCTCGCTCGACACCGCGCTGCTCTATGAGCGCGGCGCGCTTGGGCTGGCCGCAATGTATGTGCTCGGCTCGGTCGGCATCTCCATCGCCGGCCTGTTCGGCGGCCTCGCTCTGATGCGGTATCTGAGCTGACGGATCGGCGGGCAGAGCGAGGCACGATCTCTCATCCGTCATTGCGAGCGCAGCGCGCTGCGCTCGCAATGACGGATGGGGCGAAGACCTCCGGCCTCAGAAACACCGCCCAGCCGGCCGGTGGACAGGGGTGATGTTATAATGTAACATCATGACGATGACGCAGCCTGCCCTCCATAGCCACGGCCATTCCCATGCCCACAGCCATGGCCATAGCCACGGTCCCGCGGCGCCGCATCCGGCGCAGCCGGCGCCGTGGTCGATCCTGCGCATGCCGGTGACCACCCGGCTCGGCGCGGCGCTGGCGGCGAGCGCGGTGCTCTGGCTGATCGTCTGGCTGGCGATGCGGTGATGACGGCCATGGTCCAGCTGCAATTCCGCGACGTGACTCTGGGCTACGACCGCCACCCCGCCGTGCATCACCTCACCGGTGAGGTCGCGACGGGCGCGCTGCTCGCCGTGGTCGGCCCCAACGGCGCCGGCAAGTCGACCCTGTTCCGCGGCATCGTCGGCCTGTTGAAGCCGCTCGCCGGCACCATCGCCGCGGCCGGCCTGAAGCCGCGCGAAATCGCTTATCTGCCGCAGATCGCCGATATCGACCGCTCCTTCCCGATCTCGGTGTTCGATTTCGTCAGCACCGGACTGTGGCGCAGCACCGGCATGTTCGGCGGCATCGGCGCGGCCGCGCGCGAGAAGATCGCGCAGGCGATCGCGGCCGTCGGCCTCACCGGATTCGAGGGCCGCGGAATCGGCACGTTGTCGGGCGGCCAGATGCAGCGCATGCTGTTCGCGCGCGTGCTGCTGCAGGATGCCCGGGTGATCGTGCTCGACGAGCCGTTCAATGCGATGGATACGAAGACCTCGGCCGACCTGTTGCAACTGATCGAGCACTGGCATGGCGAGCGGCGCACCGTGCTGGCGGCGCTGCACGACATGGAGATGGTGCGCGCGCATTTCCCGCAGACCCTGCTGCTGGCGCGCGAGGCCGTGGCCTGGGGACCGACGGCGGAGGTGCTGACCGCCGATAACCTGTCACAGGCGCGTCGGATGTGCGAGGCGTTCGACGATGCCGCCGCGCCCTGCGTGCCCGCGCAAGCCTCCAAGGCGGCATGATGCTGCGCGAGGTGCTGTTCGCTCCGTTCTCGGATTTCGAGTTCATGCGCCGCGCGCTCGCCGCGGTCATCGCGCTATCGCTCGGCTCCGGACCGATCGGCGTATTCCTGATGCTCAGGCGCATGAGCCTGGTCGGCGACGCCATGGCACATGCGATTCTTCCCGGCGCGGCGATCGGTTTCCTGCTGTCGGGGCTCAATTTGTTCGCGATGACGACCGGCGGCCTGATCGCCGGCTTCGCCGTGGCGCTGCTATCGGGCCTCGTGTCGCGCTCGACCGGGCTGAAGGAGGACGCGTCGCTCGCGACCTTCTATCTGGCGTCACTCGCGATCGGCGTCACCATCGTCTCGGTCAAGGGCACCAACGTCGATCTCTTGCACGTGCTGTTCGGCAACATCCTGGCGATGGACGACCCGACCCTGCTGATGGTCGCGACCAACGCCACCATCACGCTCGTCGTGCTCGCCGTGATCTACCGCCCGCTGGTGGTGGAGAGCGTCGATCCCTCGTTCCTGCGCACGGTGAGCCGGGCCGGTGCGCCGGCGCATCTGATCTTCCTCGCCCTGATCGTCGTCAATCTGGTCAATGGATTCCAGGCGCTGGGCACCTTGCTCGCGGTCGGCCTGATGATCCTGCCGGCGGGGATCGCCCGGTTCTGGTCGCGCGACGTCACGCCGATGATCTGCATCGCGGTCGCCTCTGCGATCGTCTCCGGCTATGTCGGTCTGGTGCTGTCGTTCCAGACCCGCATTCCCTCGGGGCCTGCGATCATCCTGGTCGCGTCCTTGCTCTATCTCGGCTCGGTACTGTTCGGACGCGTGGGCGGCGTGCTTCCGCAACTGTTTCCGGGACGCCATCTCGAAGCTTGAAGTCGATGCCCATGAAACGCCTGCTGTCCGCGCTGAGCCTGCTCTTCGGCCTTGTTCTGATTGTCCCCGCATCGGCCGAGACCCGGCTGAACGTCGTCACCAGCTTCTCGATCCTCGCCGATTTCGTCCGCCAGGTCGGCGGCGACAAGGTCAATGTCGCCTCGCTGGTCGGGCCGGACAGCGACGTGCACGTCTACACGCCGACGCCGCATGATGCGAAGGATGTCGGCGCCGCGCAGCTCCTGATCGTCAACGGCCTCGGGCTGGAGGGCTGGCTGCCACGGCTGCAGCAGGCTTCCGGCAGCAAGGCGCCGATCGTCGTCGCCACCCGGGGCATCACCCCGCGCAAGCGCGGCTCGGATGCCGATCCGCATGCCTGGCAGTCGGTCGGCAACGCCAAGGTCTATGTGAAGAACATCCGCGATGCGCTGGTCGCGGCCGACCCCGCAGACGCGGAGGTCTTCAAGGCCAATGCGGAGCGCTATCTCGGCGAGCTCGATGCACTCGACCGCGAGGTCCGCGCCGAGATCGACAAGATCCCGGCCGAGCGGCGCAAGGTGATCTCGACCCATGACGCCTTCGGTTATTTCGCCGATGCCTATGGCGTCGCCTTCATCGCCCCGCTCGGCGTCTCCACCGAGACCGAGCCGTCGGCCCGCGACGTCGCCGAGATCATCCGCCAAGTGAAAAAAGCGGGGATTCCGGCCGTCTTCCTGGAGAATTTCAACGACGACCGGCTGGTCGGCCGGATCGCCGCCGAGACCGGCGCGAAGATCGGCGGGACGCTGTATTCCGACGCCCTGAGCGATGAAAAGGGCCCCGTTCCCACTTACATTGCCATGGTCAGGCACAATATAAGGGCCCTGACGAGCGCGCTGGTCCGTTAGGGTTTTCGAGCCCTCGCGGCGGCGCGCTTTTTGAGCCATTTTCGACGCGATCTGAGGTTTTCGGAGTGAGCATGTCCGACGCGAGCAAGACACCAGTGACGGTCCTGACCGGCTATCTCGGGGCCGGCAAGACCACGCTTCTGAACCGCATCCTCTCGGAAGACCACGGCAAGAAATACGCCGTCATCGTCAACGAATTCGGCGAGATCGGCATCGACAACGACCTCATCGTCGGCGCCGACGAGGAAGTGTTCGAGATGAACAACGGCTGCATCTGCTGCACCGTGCGCGGCGATCTCGTGCGCATCATCTCCGGCCTGATGCGGCGCAAGGGCAAGTTCGACGCCATCATCGTCGAGACCACGGGGCTGGCCGATCCGGCGCCGGTGGCGCAGACCTTCTTCGTCGACGAGGACGTGCAGAAGAACGCGCGGCTCGACGCGGTCGTGACGGTGGCCGACGCGAAGTGGCTCTCGGACCGGCTCAAGGATGCGCCGGAGGCGAAGAACCAGATCGCGTTTGCCGACGTCATCGTGCTCAACAAGACCGATCTCGTTACCAAGCCGGAGCTCGCCGAGGTCGAGGCGCGCATCCGCGCCATCAACCCCTACGCAAAGCTGCATCGCACCGAGCGCTGCCAGATCGCGATCTCGGATGTGCTGGAGCGCGGCGCGTTCGATCTCGACCGCATTCTGGAGATCGAGCCGGAATTTTTGAACGCCGGCGACGATCACGATCATCATCACCATGATCACGACCACGGCCATGATCACCATCACCACGATCACGGCCTGAAGCACTATCACGACGAGGAGATGCAATCGCTGTCGCTGCGCTCCGACAAGCCGCTCGATCCGTCGAAGTTCATGCCGTGGCTGCAGAACCTGGTGCAGACCGAGGGTGGCAAGATCCTGCGCTCCAAGGGCATCCTGTCGTTTCAGGACGATGACGACCGCTACGTCTTCCAGGGCGTGCACATGATGCTCGAAGGCGATCACCAGCGGAAGTGGAAGCCCGACGAGGCGCGCGAGAGCCGCGTCGTCTTCATCGGCCGCGAGCTGCCGGAAGACGCCATCCGCGAAGGTTTCGAACGCTGCATCGTGACCTGATGACGTCGTTTGACCAGGGCGGCGAGGCCGCATCCATCGTGTCCGTCACCGACAAGGTGAAGCCGGTCTCGCTCGGCATGGCCGTCACGGCCGTGCACTATCTCGGCGATCGTGCCGCCTTCGTCGGCACCGAGGAGAGCGTCGCAATCGTCGACGGCGAGGGTGAGATCAGCAAGGTCGTCGTGTCTGGCGGCGGCATCCTGTCGGCAGTGTCGGACGGATCGCGCATCGTGATCGGCGGCGATGACGGCAAGGTTTCCTCGCTCGACAAGGCGGGCAGCGTCAGCGTGCTCGTGACCGATCCGAAGCGGCGCTGGATCGACAACGTCGCCCTTCATCCGGACGGTGCGATCGCCTGGTCGGTCGGCAAGACCGCGTTCGTGCGTCAGCCCAAGGGCGAGGAGAAGTCGCTCGAGGTGCCGTCGACCGCGGGTGGACTTGCGTTTGCGCCGAAGGGCCTCCGGCTCGCGATCGCGCATTACAACGGCGCGACCTTGTGGTTTCCCAACATGGCGGGCGAGCCGGAATTCCTCGGCTGGGCCGGCTCGCATCACGCCGTCACTTTCAGCCCGGACAACAAGTTCCTGGTCACCGCGATGCATGAGCCGGCGCTGCATGGCTGGCGGCTCGCGGATAGCAGGCACATGCGGATGACCGGCTACCCCTCGCGGGTGAAGTCGATGTCCTGGGGCAGCGGCGGCCGTTTCCTGGCGACCTCGGGGGCCGACATGGTCATCCTCTGGCCGTTCGTCGGCAAGGACGGCCCGATGGGCAAGGAGCCGGCGATGCTGGCGCCGATGAAGGCCAAGGTCACCGCTGTCGCTTGCCATCCCAAGCAGGACATCCTCGCCTGCGGCTACGAGGACGGCACCGTGCTGATGGTGCGGATGCAGGACGGCGCCGAGATCCTGGTGCGGCGGAACGAGACGCCGCCGATCGTGGCGCTGGGCTGGAATGCTGCGGGAACGTGGCTCGCATTCTCGGACGAGAGCGGCGAGGCGGGACTGCTGCGGCTCTGATGGGCCACTGGGGCGCAGGCTCCGATGGAACCTCGCAGGCGCGTGACCGTTGTTCCGCACATCATAGGATGCGGATGACAAGCCATGGCCTTGATCAACAGCAAACAGACGTTGCGCCGGGACATGCTGCTGGCAGGCGGCCTGCTCGGCCTGGGCGCGCTGGTGGCCATCATCTCGCTGACCGAGATCATGGCCAATCATCTCGACCAGATCGCGCAGGCGACGCCCTCAGCCTCGCCTGAGCCGTCAGCGACACCGGCCGAGTCCAAGCCCGGCGGCACCCGCCCGACCACGCCGGCGCCAGAGCCCGCGCGCCCTGACGTGGAAGCTCAAAAGGAAGGCGCCAAGCCTGCGCTGCCGCCAGCCCCGGCCGAGAAGATCGCGCCGACGATGGAGCGGAAGTAGCTGGAGAGGCCCAAACGCGGCCACAAATTCCGCTGTCGTCCCGGCGAACGCCGGGACCCATAACCCCAGGACGTCGTTCGAGGCGGGCTGTTAGCTCCATCTCCCGTCTCATACCCGCCGGGGAGTATGGGTCCCGGGTCGGCGCCACGACGGCGTTGCCGTCGTGGCTTGCCCGGGACGACAGTGGAGGTTTACCGCACCAGGATGTTGCGGAATTGCCAGGGATCCGACGTGTCGATA
Source organism: Bradyrhizobium sp. SZCCHNR1098 (assembly GCF_032489375.1). Taxonomy (NCBI): domain Bacteria; kingdom Pseudomonadati; phylum Pseudomonadota; class Alphaproteobacteria; order Hyphomicrobiales; family Nitrobacteraceae; genus Bradyrhizobium; species Bradyrhizobium sp. SZCCHNR1098. Next base: position 220,678 of record NZ_JAUEXY010000005.1, on the reverse strand, counting down.
TCCTCGGGGAACAGGCCCGGGCGGTCGTTCAGCGGCGTCCAGTCCGTGTAGTAGCCCTTCACCGGGCCGAGATAGGGCGACTGGATCTCCAGGCAGCGGCGGAAGTCCATCTCGTCGGCTTCGACGATGCCGGCGGTCGGGTTTTCCAGCGCCCACACCATGCCGGCGAGCACGGCGGACGAGACCTGCATGCCGGTCGCGTTCTGATACGGCGCGATGCGGCGGGTCTCCTCGATCGAGAGCTGCGAGCCGTACCAATAGGCGTTCTTGCCGTGGCCGTAGAGCAGCACGCCGAGCTCGTCGATGCCGTCGACGATCTCGTTCTCGTCGAGGATGTGCCACTTCCCCTGCATCTTGCCGGTGGCGCCGAAGATCTCGTGCAGCGACAGCACGGCGTCATTGGCCGGGTGATAGGCGTAGTGGCAGGTCGGGCGATAGACGACCTTGTCACCGTCGCGCACGGTGTAGTAGTCGGCGATCGAGATCGATTCGTTGTGGGTCACCAGGAAGCCATATTGCGCGCCCGGCGTCGGACACCACGAGCGCACGCGGGTGTTGGCGCCCGGCTGCAGCAGATAGATCGCAGCGCCGCAGCCCTCGGTGTGGCGTCGGCCGTTCTCCGGCATCCATGTCTCGTGCGTGCCCCAGCCGAGCTCGGCCGGCTGCATGCCCTCGGAGACAAAACCCTCGACCGACCAGGTGTTGACGAACACGTCCATCGGCTTCGGATTCTTGGAGCGCTGGGTGTCGCGCTCGGCGATGTGGACGCCCTTGACGCCGAGCTTGTGCATCAGCTGCGCCCAGCCCTCGCGGCTCTTCGGCTCGACGATCTCGGTCTTGGTGTCGCGGGCGATGTCGAGCAGCGCCTGCTTGACGAACCAGGACACCATGCCGGGATTGGCGCCGCAGGTGGAGACGGCGGTGGTGCCGCCCGGGCTCTTGCGGCGCGCGGCGAGCAGGGTCTCGCGCAACGCGTAGTTGGAGCGCTGCTCGACGCCCATCTGCTTGTCGAAATAGAAGCCGGCCCACGGCTCGACCACGGTGTCGATGTAGAGCGCGCCGATCTCCCGGCACAGCGTCATGAGGTCGACCGAGGAGGTGTCGACCGACAGGTTGACGCAGAAACCCTGGCCGCCGCCTTCGGTGAGCAGCGGCACCAGCAGCTCGCGGTAATTGTCGCGGGTCACGCCCTGCTGGATGAAGCGCACGCCGTGCTTCTTCGCCAGCGCACCGTCGTCATGCGGATCGATGATAACGAAACGGCTCTTGTCGTACTCGAAATGGCGTTCGATCAGGGGCAGGGTGCCCTTGCCGATCGAGCCGAAGCCGATCATCACGATGGGGCCGGAAATCTTGGCGTGGATCTGCGAGCTCATGTGGGGCTTGTCTCCGGAAAAGTGCGTCCGCGTGGGTGCGGGATTGATGATCAGGCGCTGCGCCGTTGTCAGGTGCTGCTGCGGCGCTTGGCGGTGACTTCGATCTCGACCTTCATCTCGGGCTTGAGCAGCGCCGCGACCACCACCATCGTGGCGGCGGGCCGGATGTCGCCGAGCACCTCGCCGCAGACGGCGAAATGGGCGTCTGCGTCGTTGACGTCGGTGAGGTAGTAGGTCGCGCGGACGATGTCGGCCATCTCGAATCCGCCCTCCCGCAGGGCTGCCGCGATGGTCTTGAAGCAGTTGCGTGACTGGCTCGTGACATCGGCCGGCATCGTCATCGTGCTGTAGTCATAGCCGGTGGTGCCGGCGACGAAGGCGAACTCGCCATCAACAACCGCGCGGCTGTAGCCGGCGGTCTTTTCGAACGGTGATCCGGTAGAGATCAAACGGCGGGAAATGGCGCACCTCGTCGTCGGGGGATTTGCCGGGGTTAAAGAGCTTTTGCTGCACCTGCGCAACCCCTGGCGGGGCGGGCCGGGCGCCCGTTGCCCGAATGCCTAACGCAGCCGGGTGACGTCGGGTCCGGCAGGCGGAGCGCTGGACCAGCAGCGGACCACGATGTCGCGGACGATCATGATCCCGAGCAGGATCAGCACCAGCGTCGGCAGCAATGTCCGCCGCCGCGGCGCGTGCCCGTCGCGGGCGGTTACGCCGCGCATGATACCATCCGCTCCTTGCGGCTGCGGCGGGCCTTCCGCTCCCGGGCACCGGTGGCGAGGATCGGGCCAGCGGCGCCGTCGAGCGCGCCGTCGACCAGCTCGAGGCCGAGCAGGCGCGCGCGCTCGAACGCGCCGGGCAGCTCCAGCTCGCTTGTCTTGTCCACCGAGAAGCCGAAGCGGGCGTAGTACGGCGCATCGCCGAGCAGGATGACCGCGCCATGGCCGCGCGACGCCGCGATCATCAGCGCGGCATTCATCAGCGCAGCGCCGACGCCGAGGCTGCGCGCCTCCGCCGCGACCGCCAGCGGCCCGAGCATCAGGGCGTCGCGTCCGCCGGCGCTGACGTGCCACAACCGCAGCGTTCCCACCAGCGTGCCGCCGCGCACCGCCGACAGGGCCAGGCCTGCGGCGGGCGCGCGTCCGTCGCGCAGGCGCTGGCAGGTGCGCTCATGGCGGTTGTCGCCAAAGCAGGCATCGAGCAGCGTCTCGCGCGCCGCGACGTCGGAGGCTCGTTCGCTGCGGATCGCGAACGAAGCGGCAGTCCGATGGGGCGCAGTGGTAACGGAGCGAAAAGCGGTCATGGCACGTCAGTCCCCGGCCTGCGCCGCGAGCCACCGCCCGCGCGCAAACACGTGATGTCAGGTTGATGATGACGGTCTATCGCTCCCTCCCCCGCTTGCGGGGGAGGGTCGGGGTGGGGGCTACCCCACCCGAAGCTTCGCGTCGTCTCACCCGCGAACGGGTGGCGAAGCAAGCCGGATCAGATGTGATAGGTCTTCAGCGGGGGGATGCCGTTGAAGGCCACCGACGCGTAGGTCGACGTATAGGCCCCGGTCCCCTCGATCAGCACCTTGTCGCCGATCGAGAGCGTCACCGGCAGCGGATACGGCAGCTTCTCGTACATCACGTCGGCCGAATCGCAGGTCGGACCGGCGAGCACGCACGGGGTCATCTCCGCACCCTCGTGCGGCGTGCGGATGGCGTAGCGGATCGACTCGTCCATGGTCTCGGCGAGACCGCCGAACTTGCCGATGTCGAGATAAACCCAGCGCAGCTCGTCCTCGTCGCTCTTCTTCGAGATCAGCACCACTTCCGACTCGATGATCCCGGCATTGCCGACCATGCCGCGGCCCGGCTCGATGATCGTCTCCGGGATCTGGTTGCCGAAATGCTTGCGCAGCGCACGGAAGATCGAGCGGCCGTACTGCACGACCGGCGGCACGTCCTTCAGGTACTTGGTCGGGAAGCCCCCGCCCATGTTCACCATGGTCAGGTTGATGCCGCGCTCGGCGCAGTCGCGGAACACCGTCGAGGCCATCGCCAGCGCGCGGTCCCACGCTTTCACCTTGCGCTGCTGCGAGCCGACATGGAACGAGATGCCGCACGGCTCCAGGCCGAGCCGCTTGGCCAGGTCCAGCACGTCGACCGCCATCTCCGGATCACAGCCGAACTTGCGCGACAGCGGCCACTCGGCGCCGGCGCAATCGTACAGGATGCGGCAGAACACCTTGGCGCCGGGCGCTGCGCGCGCGATCTTCTCGACCTCGGCGGCGCAGTCGACCGCGAACAGGCGGATGCCGAGCGCATAGGCGCGCGCGATGTCCCGCTCCTTCTTGATCGTGTTGCCATAGGAGATGCGGTCCGGCGTCGCACCGGCGGCCAGCGCCATCTCGATCTCGGCGACGGTCGCCGTGTCGAACGACGAGCCCAGCGAGGCGAGCAGCGACAGCACTTCCGGCGCCGGATTGGCCTTGACCGCATAGAACACGCGGCTGTCCGGCAGCGCCTTGGCGAAGCTCATGTAGTTGTCGCGCACGATCTCGAGATCGACCACGAGACAGGGCTCGTGGTCCAGACCTTCCTCGCGGCGGTTGCGCAGGAATTCCCGGATACGTTCGGTCATAGCACCCTCCAAACGGTCCCAGCGACGAGACCCGTTCAAAATGATCCCGACACGGGTGCCTTGGCGTTGCCGCCCGATGGAAAGGCGACAAAACCTCGAACCCGTAGCCGAATTGTGCTGCCGTGGATTGGTTGGGGATTTCCCGCCCGCACACCTGGCAATGAAGGACAAGCCTTTTCAGTAGCCCGCGCCGGCTTTGGACTGCCGGTAGAGACCAAAAAAGCCCGATCCGTCGTTGCTTTAAGTCGCGTCCCCCGTTGAGAGCGGGGTGCGCCGGTTCGCCTCCGGCTGCCAGTCACGGTTGCAAAAGATGGGGTGACCTTCAGCGGCATCTCTTGAGAGAGATGCTGGGCTTTCGGAGCATGACGATCTCGATCGAACTGATCTTGATCGCAACGATCCGAGGGCCCCTCGGTTCCTCATCCCTTGGCGGCTGTCCGGCCTCTTGTCCGGATACCTACCGACTGACACACGACCACAGGCACGTGCGAAATTGGGCAGAAGCGGAAATAAGCGTTTTGAATTTCGTTCGCAAGGAATTTTTGGGCGCCGGGAAAGATTTCCCTAATCTGTGCTTACGCGACACACATGCTGCGCAGATGTCTGAACGAACGTTAAGCGAGCTTAAAGTTTCGTAACGCGTTCACCCTTGCAGGACAGTGTTTTCGCGTGACTCACGCGCGCCTGGTGAACGGCTCGATGCGCTGCGCGCCACGGATGAAGCCGATCATCACGAACACGCCGATCGCGAACAGCACGGCCTGAACGATGTGCGCGCCGCCATCGCCGAGCCCGAACAGAATCGCGAGCGCCCAGCCGCCGGCGAAGGCCGCACCGAACACTTCGGCACCGATCAGGATCGCCGCCGAGATGACGGTGATCACGGTCGGCCAGGCGATCTGGCGGCCGGCTTTGGAGGTGGTCTCTGCGTTCATGGTCCAGGGTCCTGTTGCGGGCCGCAATCTCTCCGAAAAGGCCCGGCCCTTCAAGGGGAAATGACCCAAAAAGGGCCGGCTCCGTGGTATGAGGGGCGCATCGAACTTCCGGGAGAGGACGGACCCCAGCCGATGTCAGACACCACCGCTGTGATCGACGCCCAGACCAATCCGCTGCTCGTGGCCTGGGAGACCCCGCACCAGACACCGCCGTTCGACGCGATCAGGCCCGAGCACTTCCTGCCGGCCTTCGAGCGCGCCTTCGCCGACCACGCCGCCGAAATCACCGCCATTACCCATGACCCGGCCGAGCCGGACTTCGCCAACACCATCACGGCGCTGGAGCGCTCGGGAAAGCTGCTGTCGAAGGTCGCGGCTGTCTTCTACGATCTGGTGTCGGCGCATTCGAACCCGGCGATTCTGGAGATCGACAAGGACGTGTCGCTGCGGATGGCGCGGCACTGGAACCCGATCATGATGAATGCCGTGCTGTTCGGCCGCATCGCGCTGCTCTACGACAACCGCAAGAACCTGACGCTGACCAGCGAGGAGCAGCGGCTGCTGGAGCGCACCTACACCCGCTTCCGCCGCGCCGGCGCCGGCCTGTCCGATGACGACAAGGTGCGGATGGCCGAGATCAACGAGAAGCTCGCCCAGCTCGGCACCACCTTCAGCCACCATGTGCTCGGCGACGAGCAGGACTGGTACCTCGAGCTCGGCGAGGACGACCGTGCCGGACTGTCCGAGAGCTTCATGGCTGCCGCCAAGGCAGCGGCGGACGAGCGCGGCATGCCCGGAAAGGCGATCGTGACCCTGTCACGCTCCTCAGTCGAGCCGTTCCTGCAGAGCTCTGCCCGCCGCGACCTGCGCGAGAAGGTGTTCAAGGCCTTCACCGCGCGCGGCGACAATGGCAATTCCAACGACAACAACGCCGTCATCGGCGAGATCCTGTCCCTGCGCGAGCAGGCCGCCAAGATCATGGGCTTTCCGAACTTCGCCGCCTATCGCCTCGAGGATTCCATGGCGAAGACGCCGGAGGCCGTGCGCGGGCTGCTGGAGCGCGTCTGGAGGCCGGCGCGCGCCAAGGCGCTGGCCGACCGCGATCAACTGCAGGAGATGATCACGGCGGAGGGCGGCAACTTCAAGCTCGCGGCCTGGGACTGGCGTTATTATGCCGAGAAGCTGCGCCAGGCGAAGGCGAATTTCGACGACGCCGCGATCAAGCCGTATCTTTCGCTCGACAACATGATCGCAGCCGCCTTCGACTGCGCCACGCGGCTGTTCGGCATCACCTTCGCCGAGCGCAAGGACATCCCGGTCTGGCATCCGGACGTCCGGGTCTGGGAGATCAAGGACGCGGGAGGCCGCCACAAGGCGCTGTTCTATGGCGACTACTTTGCCCGCTCGTCGAAGCGCTCCGGCGCCTGGATGACCTCGCTGCGCGACCAGCAGAAGCTCGACGGCGACACCGCGCCCTTGATCATCAACGTCTGCAATTTTGCGAAAGGCGCCGACGGCCAGCCGTCGCTGCTGTCGCCGGACGACGCTCGCACCTTGTTCCACGAGTTCGGCCACGGCCTGCACGGCATCCTGTCCAACGTGACCTATCCCTCGCTATCTGGCACTGCGGTTTTCACCGATTTCGTCGAGCTGCCGTCGCAGCTCTACGAGCACTGGCAGGAGCGTCCCGAGGTGCTGCAGACCTTCGCGCGCCACTACCAGACGGGCGAGCCGCTGCCGCAGGACCTGCTCGAGCGCTTCCTGGCCGCGCGCCGCTTCAACCAGGGCTTTGCCACCGTCGAGTTCGTGTCCTCGGCGCTGATCGATCTCGAATTCCACACCCAGCCGGCGGCGGCGTCGAAGGACGTGCGTGCGTTCGAGCGGGCCGAGATGGAGAAGATCGGCATGCCGCCCGAAATCGCGCTGCGCCACCGGCCGACTCAATTCGGCCATATCTTCTCGGGAGACCATTATGCGGCGGGCTATTACAGCTACATGTGGTCGGAGGTGATGGATGCGGATGCCTTCGGCGCCTTCGAGGAAGCCGGCAACATCTTCGATCCGGCGGTCGCCAAGCGGCTCCACGACAATGTCTACGCCTCGGGCGGCTCGCTCGATCCGGAAGCGGCCTACATCGCCTTCCGCGGCCGCGAGCCCGAGCCCGACGCGCTGCTGCGCCGGCGCGGTCTGCTCGACGTTGCCAAGGCGGCTTGAGGTGAAGAGGATGGCACTGGTCCGGTTCGTCTTCGCTGCGCTGACGCTCGTATTCGGCGCGAGCGCGGCGAGCGCCCACCCGCATGTCTGGGTCACCGCGAGCAGCGAGCTGCTCTATGCGGCCGATGGCTCGGTGACCGGCGTGCGCCACGCCTGGACCTTCGACGACATGTTCGCGACCTACGCGCTGCAGGGCCTCGAGACCAAGCAGAAGGGCGTCTACACCCGCGAGGAGCTGGCGCCGCTGGCGCAGACCAACGCCGAGTCGCTGAAGGAATATGCCTACTTCACCTTCCTCAAGGCCGACGGGCGCAAGCAGAAGCTCGAGGACCCCGTCGACTATTACCTCGAATACAAGGACACCAAGCTGACCCTGCACTTCACCCTGCCGCTGAAGGCGCCGGTGAAGACGAAGCAGCTCCAGGTCGAGGTCTACGATCCCAGCTATTTCATCGATTTCCAGATGGCGGAGAAGGATCCCGTCACGCTGGTCAGCGCTCCCTCGGGCTGCAAGTTCGGCCTGGTGAGACCGAGCGACGGCGGATCCGTCGCGCAGACCATGAACGAACAGACATTCCTGAGCGGCGGGGCGAACGCCAATTTCGGAATGAACTTCGCCAACAAGATCTCAGTGGAATGTCCATGACGCCTCGCCCCAGCTCCGCTCGACCGCTCCTGACCTGCGTTGCGATCCTCGCAGCACTCGTCGCCGCCGACGCCGCCTCGCATGCGCTGCTCGCCAAGCCGCCGTTCGGCGCACCGGCCGAGCCACAGGTCGGCGGCATCGTCGGCTGGCTGCTCGCCAAGCAGTCGGAATTCTATCGCCAGATGTCGGGGGCGATCCGCTCGGCCAAGCAAGACGGCTCGGCGGTGTGGTGGCTGCTCGCGATCTCGTTTGCCTACGGCATCTTTCATGCTGCGGGCCCCGGTCACGGCAAGGCGGTGATCGCGTCCTATCTCGTCGCCAACCAGGAGACGGCCAAGCGCGGCATCGTGCTGTCGTTCGCCTCGGGCCTGATGCAGGCGCTGGTGGCGGTCGTCATCGTCGGCATCGGTGCGGTGGTGCTCAATGCCACCGCGGCCACGATGTGCAGCGCCGAAAAGGTGGTGGAGATCGCGAGCTACGGCCTGATCGCGCTGCTCGGCGCGCGCCTGGTCTGGGTCAAGGGCGCGGCGTTCCTGCGCACCTGGCAGCCGGCGGCGCCGGCATTGGCGCTGGCCGGTGCGCCCGCGGCCGCGGTGGCGCCGTCGACCCATGATCATGGTCATGCGCATGATCACCAGCATCGCGCGCCTCATCATGATCATCACGGTCATGACCATCATGGACATGATCATGACCACGGTCATGCTCACACGCATGCGGCCGCGGCGCATGGTCACGCCGCTCACGATCACGTCCACCACGATCACGTCCATGGCGATGATTGCGGTTGCGGCCATTCCCACGGGCCCGCGCCGAGCGAGCTCGCAGGCCCCGGCGGCTGGCAGCGCGGCTTCCAGGCAATCTTCGCCGCCGGCATCCGCCCGTGCTCGGGCGCGATCCTGGTGCTGGTGTTCGCGCTGGCGCAGGGCATGTTCTGGGCCGGCGTCGCCGCGACCATCGTGATGGGCATGGGCACCGCGATCACCGTCGCCACCATCGCGGTCATTGCGGTGGCCGCCAAAGACATCGCCCGGCGCCTCAGCGCCGGCCGCGACGGCGGCGGCGCGTTGATTATGCGGGGCTTGGAGTTCGGCGCGGCTGGCCTCGTGCTGCTGTTCGGCGTGGGCCTGCTGTTCGGCTACATGGCGGCGGAACGCACGACCTGCTTCTGAGCGGCGCGGGCTCCGCTCCTGGCCACGCATTGGTCACTGCGTGCTGGATGCCCCGCTTGCGCGAGGCATGACAGCGGTGAAGGTTGGCCGCGATCGCGCAGCAACAATTGTGTCGTCCCGGGCGAGCCACGAGCGCGCGATAGCGCGGTGGTGGCGTCGACTCGGGACCCATACCTTCCGCCGCGGGGTTTGATAGGCGATTGGAGGTAGTCCCCAGGGCAGATGAGGCCCACCTCGGCATTGTCAAAGGCGATAGAAGCCAGCGCCTGTTTGACACACGCCCCGCGCGAAGGTCTGCTTCAGGTCAATTCGGCTCCTGCGCGGAAGCCGGCGCAAAGCGTGCGCACGACGTTGCGGGCCATTTTTTCGCTTGGCAGATTGGCCGCGACGGCGGCTGCCACATGAGCGGGGTGGACAAACACGGTGACTGCGTCGCGCACAACGCCCGCGGCAGCCTCGATATCATCAACTCGAATCTCGCCGCGCTTCTTTGCATCAGCCAGAATGCGGGCGATAAGAGCAGTCATTGCTCGTGAGTAAGCGGCGATGATCTCCGGCCGCTCTTCCACAATTCGGCGGTATAGGCCGTAAACCTCGGCATCCGCAGTGAACCGCTCCCGCTTGCGGGCATGCAGCGCGAGCACCATGCCCTCCAGACGCTCCGCGAAAGGTCCTTCCGCCTCGACGAAGCGGCTTGCCATCTCCTCCTCATCACGCATCGCCTCGACGACCAGGGCATCGAAAATGTCAGCCTTGGAGCGGAAGTGGCGATAGATCGTCGTGTGCGAAGTGCCGAGAGCGCGGGCGATGTCGACCACGTTGGTCTTGGCCTCCCCATGGCGGCGCACTTGGGCGCGCGCGGTGTCGAGGATCTGCGCCCGAAACGAAGTTTCCTCGGTAGGAGAAGGGGTTGCGGGCATGGATGTCTTCGATTCCATCGTTCGGAAAGGATACTAGAACTCTCCGGTTCATGCAAACGAACATAATATGAAATATGTTCGTTGACTTTTGAATGGGGCGGCCACAAGGTTGGGTCATCCAGCTCAAGGAGGTTCGCCATGACTGCTCCCGCCACGCCATCCGACCAGCAACGCGTCGCTCTCGTGACCGGTGGCTCCGGCTTTGTTGGCGGCCGCCTGATTACGCATCTCCTCGTGGGGGGGTGGCAGGTGCGGGCGCTGGCCCGAAGCGCGGAGAGCGAGGCGCAAGTCAAGACACTCGGAGCAACGCCCGTACGCGGCGAACTCAACGACGAACAAGCGTTGCGAAAGGCGATGACAGGATGCGAGGTCGTGTTTCATGTCGCCGCGCACTTCGAGCTTTGGGGCAACCAGGAGATTTTCGACCGGATCAACGTCGAGGGCACGCGCGCCGTCGTGAACGCGGCCGCAGCGACGGCCAGCGTGCGCCGCTTGGTTGCGGTGAGCGCTGCGGCCGTGGTCATGGGCGATCCCGAACCGATGTTGAATGTCGACGAGAGCCTGCCGCTGCAGATCCGTGCCTTCTCGCCCTACGGATCTTCGAAGGCCGAAGGCGAGCGCGTGTTGCTGGCAGCTAACGGCATGCGTCCCGGCCTGGAGACCATCGCGCTGCGGCCGCCATTTATCTGGGGAGGCAAAATGCCAACTCTCGATCACATGGTAGAGACCGTGAACGCAGGCCGGTGGCAGTGGGTCGCTGGAGGCACGCAGGCCATGTCGAGCTGCCATGTCGATAACTTGTGCGACGCGCTGATTCTCGCCGCAGATCGGGGCCGGGGGGGCGAAGCGTATTTCATCGCCGATGCCGAGCAGAGCACCTTGAAAAGCTTCATCTCGTCTCTGCTTGCCACTCGTGGGATAGTCGCTGCGGACAAGTCCGTTCGTTTCGGAATAGCCTGGACGATGGCCGGCCTCATGGGGGCAGCGTGGCGTGCACTGCGCCTCAAGGGCGAGCCGCCGATCACGCGCCAGATGTTACGCCTTATCGGCAAGCCGTTCACTATCAGCACCCGCAAGGCTCAGACCGAGCTGGGCTATGCGCCCCGGATCACCATGGACGAAGGGTTGGCCGCGATGCAGCAGCCTGAGTCCAAGCTCGCCAGTTCGTCCGCCCATCGGGGCGAACGTCGCGCGAGCGTCGTCTCTGTATGATTGAGGCGCCGGGTGGGGGTACCTACTTCGTAGGCGACACGGGCTTCGGTGACGGAAGCACCTTCAGAGAGGTGGCCCGGGCGCATCCGCAGTTGCGGTTGGCATTGCTGCCCGTCGGCGCCCACGCGCCGCGCTGGTTCATGAAAGACCAACACATGAACCCGGCCGAGGCGGTCGAAGCGTTCCGGCTGTGCGGCGCGCGGCAAGCGGTTGGTCATCACTGGGGTACGTTTCGTCTGACCGACGAAGGTTACGATGAACCTCCCAGAGAATTGGCTTCAGCGCTTCGACGCGCCGGGCTGGCACGATCGTTCGTAACGCTCATGCCAGGCTCCATCGTCAACGAGGCCGGGACGGCGGCGAAGGCGTAGCTGCAGTGTTGCCATGCCCCTGTGGCCGCAGCGCGCGGCCCAGCGCCATCAGCGGGAAGTAGTGGCGGTACATGCCGTAGCGGAGCATGAAGGCGCGGGACAGCTCAGGGCCCTGCATCAGCCGCTCCTGCAAAGTGGGATCGGTCAGCTTGATGGTCTGGCCGACGCCGTAGCCGGGGAAGCCGGTGCCGGTGAATTCCGGCTCGTCCCAGGTGCCGGCCGACTGGCGCTCGACCAGCCACATGCAGCCGCGCTCGATCGCCTCCTTGTCCTCAGGGCGGTTGACGGCGAGCAGCGCCATCAGCGCCCAGGCGGTCTGCGACGCCGTGGTGGTGCCGCGGCCGACCGTGCTGACATCCATGTAGGAGGCGCAGCTTTCGCCCCAGCCGCCGTCCGGCTGCTGATGCGCGACGAGCCAATCGCAAGCGCGGCCGATATAGGGCTGCGTCATGTCCTCGCCGATCGCGGCCAGCGCCGGCAGCACCGCGCCGGTGCCGTAGACGTAGTTGACGCCCCAGCGGCCGAACCACGGGCCGCTCGGCTCCTGCTCCCGTCGGATGTAGTCGAGCGCGCGCACCATGGCCGGATGATTGCGCGAGATGCCGAGCTTGCCGAAAGCCTCGACGATGTGGGCGGTGACGTCGACCGACGGCGGATCGAGCGCCTCGCCATAGTCGCAGAACGGAATCTTGGTCAGGATCTTCTGGTTGTTGTCCTTGTCGAACGCGCCCCAGCCGCCCCCCTCGCTCTGCATGCCGATCAGCCAGTCGACGCCGAGCTGAATCGCCTCGTCGATGCCCTTGGCCTGCCACTTCGGATCACGGCGCAGCGGCGCCAACGCGATCAGCGCCACGGCGGTGTCGTCCGTGTCGGGATAATAGTTGTTGGCGTATTCGAACGCCCAGCCGCCCGGCTTGACGTGCGGCAGCTTCATCGACCAGTCGCCGGGCATGCGGACCTGGCGGTCGAGCACCCAGTCGACCGCCTTGTCGACGGCCTCGGGGTAATCGCCGAGCACGCCGGCATCGTCGAAGGCGAGCAGGGTCAGGATCGTGTCCCACACTGGACTGTTGGTCGCCTGGATGTAGGTGGCATCGCCGACATCGACTCGCCAGCCGGGATCGTTCAGGGCATCGAGGCCCTTGGCGAGAACGGGATGATTGAGCGGATAGCCCTCGGCGTAGAGCGCCATCAGGCCGTAGATCCAGGGCGGCTGGATGCCGCCCCAGGCGCCGTCGAAATCCTGGTGGCGGATCATCCATTCCAGCACGCGGCTGGTCGCCGCCGGGCGGAACAGGCCGAGATTGAGCTTGTTGCCGAGGTTCTGCAGGGCATGCAGCACCTTGTCGGCGCCGCGGAAGAACTTGTCCCAGCCGCCGGCATTGGCCTTGACCGGCAGCTCGTAGTCGAACGCGCTGCGCCCATGCGGAAACAGCGCGTCCAGCCGGTTCTCGGGCGGCAGCGGCCGGCTCGGCCGCCGCGCCGACAGCACCGCGATCGGCATCAGGGTGGCGCGTGCCCATTGCGCGAAATTGTAGATCGAGAACGGAAACCAGAGCGGAAACCAGATCACCTCGGGCGGGATGTTGGGGGTCTTCTCCCACGGCCATTCGCCGATCAGCGCCAGCCAATAGCGCGTGAACACGCGAATGTTGCGCAAGCCCCCCTTGGCCTCGATCCATTCGCGGGCGCGGCGCACCGGCGGCTCGTCGTCGCGGAAGCCGAGCGAGCGCAGCGCGGCATAGGCCTCGACGGTCGCGTTGATGTCACCATTGGGGGCGCCGAAATAGACCTGCCAGGCGCCGTCCGGGCGCTGGCTGTCGAGCAGCGACTGGCCCAGGCGCTTGCGCAGCGGATGCTCCTCGAGCCCCATGAACCACAGCGCCAGGCACCATTGCGCCTCCATGCAGGCGTTGGATTCGGCGCGGCCGACCCAATGACCGTCGGGCTTCTGGTTGGCGATCAGCCAGTCCGCTGCCGCCCGCACCGTCGATTGCAGGGCGGTCTGGTAATTTCCCGGGTCGCGCGGCGCGCGCGCGGGGGCCGAGCTGGTCAAAGTCATCACGATCCCTCTGGCGGCCTCACAGTGCCGCTGCGGCAGTCGAATTCACTCCGCCCTATAGGGAATTTCGCCGTCAAATCCAATCAACTGGCCGCAGCGGACCGGATCAAAGGGGAAACGAAAGGCGTACAGACGGAGCCCCCATGGCCGTTGTGGTTAGCATCCCGGCGGACACGGAGATGTGACGCGTCTCACGTCCGGAAACTGGCCCACTCAAACCGGCAGGTATTGGCGCAGCAGGGGCAGGAAGAAGATCGCGACGGTGATCAGAAACCCGATCGCCCACAGGATCGAGCGCAGCGACGGCCGGTTGCCGACGTAAGTCAGCACATAGGCGGTGCGCACGATCACGAACAGCACCGACAGCTCGTTGATCAAGTTCTGCGGCGCGCCGCGGAACTCGGCCAGCAGCACCGCCGCGGCAAAGAACGGGAACGCCTCGATGCCGTTCTGATGGGCGCCCAGCGCCCGCTCGCGGATGCCGCCGGCATAGAAGGCGGGATCTCGCGGCCGGGCGTTGTCATAGCGCCCGGCACCGTCGACGCTGATCCATTTCGCCGGCAGGATCGTTAAGAGGTAGAGCATCACGCTGGCGAAAATGCACAATTCGGCAATCGTCATGGCTCCTCCAGTCCGATGACATCGGTGAAATGGCCCTTATCTTGACAATGTCGAAACAAGCCGCCAAGCCACGCCCTTCAGCAGTCACGGGCATCATGACCGCCGCCATCTCTCTGGACAATGCCAGGCCTGTCGACGTCAGGCCGTTGCCGGCCGCGAGCACGTCACGTGTCGGCGTGCTGCTGGTCAATCTCGGGACGCCGGATACGGCGGACGCCGCCGGCGTGCGGGTGTATCTGAAGGAGTTCCTGTCCGACCGCCGCGTCATCGAGGACCAGGGCCTGTTGTGGAAGATCATCCTCAACGGGATCATCCTCAATGTCCGGCCGCGCAAGAAGGCGAAAGACTACCAGTCGATCTGGAACACCGAGAAGAACGAATCGCCGCTGAAGACGATCACGCGCGCGCAGAGCGAGAAGCTCGCCGCCAGCATCGCCGATCGCAGCCACGTCATCGTCGACTGGGCCATGCGCTACGGCAATCCGTCGATCAAGGCTGGCGTCGATGGTCTCATGGCCAAGGGCTGCGACCGCATCCTGGTGGTGCCGCTCTATCCGCAATATTCGGCCGCGACCTCGGCGACCGTCTGTGACGAGGCGTTCCGCGTGCTGACCGAGCTGCGCGCGCAGCCGACGCTGCGGGTGACGCCGCCTTATTACAACGACGACTTCTACATCGAGGCGCTGGCGGTCTCGATCGAGGATCATCTGAAGACGCTGGCGTACAAGCCCGAGCTGATCGTGGCCTCGTTCCACGGCATGCCGAAGGAATATGTCGACAAGGGCGATCCCTATCGCGAGCAGTGCGTCGCCACCACCGAGCTGCTGCGCAAGCGGCTCGGCATGGACGACACCAGGCTGCTGCTGACCTTCCAGTCGCGCTTCGGCTTCTCGGAGTGGCTGCAGCCTTATACCGACAAGACCATCGAGAAGCTCGCCAAGGACGGAGTCAAGCGCATCGCCGTGGTGATGCCGGGCTTCTCCGCCGACTGCCTGGAGACGCTGGAGGAGATCTCCGGCGAGAATTGCGAGACCTTCAAGCACAATGGCGGCGAGGAATTCTCCGCCGTGCCGTGCCTGAACGACAGCGCGCCCGGCATGGAGGTGCTGCGGCAGCTGGTGCTGCGCGAGCTGCAGGGCTGGTTGTAAAGGGCTGGCTCTGAGCCGTCGGCGGTATTGCCGGCCCGCTAGGTGAGCCGCCCGCCGGCGCAAGTCGGACGACCGTCCGCGCCTCGAAAATACTTTCCTGAACCGCCCCTAGCGGATCCCCGACAAAATCATGCAGTAATCCCTAGATTGTGATGGCTGCAGAGGCTGGTGAGGGGACGATCGTCTCCTCCCTTGGAGGATCCATGAGCGGTTTCGACATTTTCGCCATAGCGCTGGTGCTGCTGGTCATCTTCACGCTGTATTCCGGCGTGAAGACCGTGCCACAGGGGTTCGACTGGACCGTCGAGCGGTTCGGCAAATACACCCGCACCCTGTCGCCGGGCCTCAACATCATCGTGCCCTTCTTCGATCGCATCGGGCGCAAGATCAACATGATGGAGCAGGTGATCGACATCCCCGAGCAGGAGGTCATCACCAAGGACAACGCCACCGTGACGGTCGACGGCGTCGCCTTCTACCAGGTGTTCGACGCCGCCAAGGCGAGCTACGAGGTGTCGAACCTCAACCAGGCGATCGTCACGCTGACCATGACCAACATCCGCTCGGTGATGGGCGCGATGGATCTCGACCAGGTGCTGTCGCATCGCGACGAGATCAACGAGCGGCTGCTGCGCGTCGTCGACGCCGCGGTGTCGCCGTGGGGCCTCAAGGTCAACCGCATCGAGATCAAGGACATCGTGCCGCCGGCCGACCTGGTCGAGGCGATGGGCCGACAGATGAAGGCCGAGCGCGTCAAGCGCGCCGACATCCTGCAGGCCGAGGGCCAGCGGCAGTCCGAGATCCTGCGCGCGGAGGGCGCCAAGCAGAGCCAGATCCTGCAGGCCGAGGGGCGCCGCGAGTCGGCCTTTCTCGATGCCCAGGCGCGCGAGCGCGCCGCGGAGGCCGAGGCCAAGGCGACGCAGATGGTGTCGGACGCGATCTCCAAGGGCGACGTCGCCGCGCTCAACTACTTCATCGCCGACAAATACATCAAGGCGTTCGGCCAGCTCGCCGACTCGCCGAACCAGAAGGTGATCATGCTGCCGCTGGAGGCAACGGGCATGCTGGCCTCGCTCGCCGGCATCGGTGAGATCGCCAAGGCGACGTTCGGCGAGAGCGCGGCTTCGGCCGTGGCAGCCGCGCGCCGCGGCGGCTCGGTGCCGTCAGCGGGGACGGCCCCGAAACCGCCGACGCCACCGCAGGCTTGACGCAGGGAGGACACTGATGAGCGACATGTTCGTGACGCTCGGCACCTGGAACTGGCTGATCTTCGGCATCATCCTGATGGCGCTGGAGCTGCTCGCGCCGGGCATCTTCCTGTTCTGGCTCGGCCTCGCCGCCCTGCTGGTCGGGCTGCTGTCGTTTGCGTTTGCGCCGGGATGGCAACTGCAGATCCTGCTGTTCGCGCTGTTTTCGATCGCCGCCGTGCCGCTGTGGCGGCGCCTCGCGCGGGCGAGTGCGGCGCCGTCGCAGGACAATCCGTTCCTCAACCGCCGCTCGGCGGCCCTGGTCGGCCGCGAGTTCACCTTGGAGAAGCCGATCGTCGGCGGCAACGGCACGGTCCGCATCGACGACACGGTGTGGCGCGTCGCGGGCCCCGACACCCCCGCCGGCAGCCGCGTCCGCATCGTGCAGGCCGACGGCGCCCAGCTCACGGTGGCCGCGGCGTAGTCCTGCGGGCGAGTTGACCGCTTTGAGCGACAGCCCCACCGCGTCATTGCGAGCGCAGCGAAGCAATCCAGAGTCGTTTCCAAAACCCTGGATTGCTTCGTCGCTGCGCTCCTCGCAATGACGGGGCGAGAGCTGGGTTCAATTCTGCAGCCTTACGCCCAGCATCACCACCGTGCCGGACGACCCAGCACCCGTGATGTTGGAGTCGAGCTTGTCGTAGCGCAGCGTGCCCTTGACCCAGACGTTCCGCGACATCTTGTAGACGAGGTTGCCTTCGGCCGAGTAGGTGCGGTCGCTGCGGCCGTAGCCCTGATAGTCGAGCGTGCCGAGGCTGAACTTGCCGATGCCGGTCAGCCAGCGCCGGAAGTCGTGGTCGACCTGCACCGTGTAGGTGCGCACCAGCACGCCGGAGGCGCCGGCCACCGTGGTCTCTGCGAGCTGCGTGTCGGAGAGAAAGCGCGCGGTGGTCAGCGGCGTCGCCGACCACACCAGCGAGGCCGTGGTGAGGAAGCCCTGCAGCCGGTTCAGCCGCGGGTCGACATAGCTGCGCGTGGCATAGCCGAGCGAAACCTCGCCGGTCACAAGCCGGGTGAACTCGAACGAGGTGCCGGCCTTGGCGTAGCCGCCCGAGGAGTCGCGCTGATAGCCGGAACGGTCGACCCGCTGGTCGTGCACGCGGCTGTCGCCCTGCACCTCCGCGAACGGCTTCAGGCCGGGCATGACCTCGTAGGACACCCGGCCGATGCCGCCGAACTGGTTGTAGTTGCGGTCGTCGTTCGACGTCATCGTGCCGTCGGTCAGCTTGCTCAGCTGATAGCTGGTGCGGTCGGCGGTGGCGCCCGCCGAAATCTGCAGCCGGTTGAAGCGCTGGTCGATGCCGATGGTGGTGCCGAGCGTGGTGTAGACCGGATAGCGCGCCAATCCGGCCTGCACGCTGGGACTGCCGGGATTGTCGGTCGCGGCACGCAGCCGCAGCTGGGCGCCGACCGAGGTGTCGCGGCTGACGTCGAGGCGGCCGTCGACATGGCCGGTGAAGTCGGGGCGGTCGAGCGTGGTCGGCGCCGAATTGATGCCGCCATCCATGATAGCCGGCAGGGTGCTACCATAGCCGGTGAAGGAGCCCCGCAGGTCGGCGACGAGGGCGTGACGCTCCCAGTTCGACACCGCCAAAAATTCCGGCGCGATCATCCAGGCCGGCATGCCGCGCGGCCTGGCGAGGCGGGCCGGGTTGCTGTCATACCCGGCCGAGAGCTCCACCGCGCCCTTGATCAGGAACGGGCCGGCGTAATCGCCGACTGCGCCGAACGGGTCGTCGTCGATCTTGAGCCGCTTGCGCGGCGGCTGGCCGGGCACGGTGCCCGCCATGGCGGCCGGGACCGGCTGCCTGTTGGCTGTGGCCGACGGCGGCAAGGTCGGACGCAACTGTCCGGTCAGCTCGCCGGAAGGTCGCGTGCCGGGCCCCGGCGGCGGCTTGGGCCGCGCCTGGGCGGGATAGTATTTCGGCTTCTTCCGATTGCGGTTCAGCGAATCATAGCCGAATTCGGCAGCGCCGCTCGCCGCGGGCACACCGGGCAGGGGAACCAGATTTCGTCGTGCGGCCGAGCTGGTCGGCGCAGGCGTCGCGGGCAGCCCAGGCGTCGGTACGGCATCGGTCAGGCCGCTGACCACGGTCCGCCGCAGCGGGGAGTCCTGCGGGGCGAGGAAGCCGTCGCGCACCGGCCGGAACGCGTCGATGGTCTGGGAATGGGCCGCATCGGGGCCGAGCGCGCGGAGCAGCAGGCATGCGGCGGAGGCGCCGCGCCACATCGCGCGCCTTATCGCGCGTCCTGCGCGGCCGCTGTCAGGCCTCCATCCCACGATGAAAAATACTCCAACAAAATCAATTGCGTCGTCGGGACACCCGCGCCGCCGGCAAACCGCCTCGTTAAGGGAGTAAAAACAAATATGGTTAATGGGCTGTTGATGGCGCCTTGCTGCCTTACCCATGCTAAAGAGCGGCGCCTGACTGTTCAGCCTTGGAAGTCCGCATGCCGAGATCGAAACCGTTGCCCGAAGCCGCTCCCGCAAACGCAGATATCCAGTCGGCGCTGCGCACGCTCGACGCCGGCAGCAATGGCATTGCCGCGATCTCCGCTGCACTGCGCGGTCCTCTGGGGCCGGCCTTCGCCGCCGCCGTCGAGCTGATCCGCCAGGCCAAGGGCCGGGCGATCCTCACCGGTCTCGGCAAGTCCGGCCACGTCGCCCGCAAGATGGCCGCGACCCTCGCCTCGACCGGAACGCCCGCCTTCTTCGTCCATTCCGCCGAGGCCGGCCATGGCGATCTCGGCATGATCACCTCCGACGACGTCGTCATCGCGCTGTCGTGGTCCGGCGAGCAGCCGGAGATGAAGACGCTGGTCAACTACACCAAGCGCTTCGCCATCCCGCTGATCGCGATCACCTCCAATGCGCAATCGTCGCTGGGGCAGGCGGCGCGCATCGTGCTGGAGCTGCCGAAGGCGCGCGAGGCCTGTCCGCACAATCTGGCGCCGACCACCTCGACGCTGATGCAGGCGGCGATCGGCGATGCGCTCGCGATCGCGCTGTTGGAAGGCCGCGGCTTCACCGCGCTCGAATTCGCCAATTTCCATCCGGGCGGCAAGCTCGGCGCCATGCTCAAGCACATCTCGGACCTGATGCGCTCGGGCGACGCGGTGCCGCTGAAGCCGCTGGGCACGGGCATGCCGGATGCGCTGGCCGAGATGTCGGCCAAGGGACTCGGCTGCGTCGTCATCGTCGATGCTCGCGGCCACGTCGCCGGCATCATCACCGACGGCGACCTCCGGCGGAAGATGCGTGCCGATCTGTTGTCCGCATCGGTCGAGGAGATCATGACCGCGAACCCGCGCACCGTCCGCCGCGAGGCGCTGGCCTCCGAGGCGCTGGAGATCCTGAACTCCGCCAAGATCACCACGCTGATCGTCACCGACGGCGCCAAGCCGGTCGGCATCCTGCACATGCATGATCTGCTGCGGGCAGGGGTGGCCTAGCTCGAAGCGTCGTTTCCGGGCGCCCGGCTGCCGCGCGCTTGGGAAGACCGGTCAGCCTGCGTTGAATCGTGCCGCATCGGCCTCCAGCGGCAGCTGCAGTGCGTTCGCGACATACGACACGGTGCGATAGAAGCCGCACAGCAGGATGATTTCCAGCACCTGATCCTCATCGTGATGCAGGCGGAGGCGGGTGAATTCGTCCTCGCTCAGGGTCGACCGCTGGTGCAAGGCATCGACCGCAGCGATCAGGGCTTGTTCGGGGGCCGACCAGCACGCCGCGTCGGCCGGTGCATTCACGGTGGCGTCGATCTGCTGCGCCGTCAGGCCGGCGTCTGAGCCGAAGATGCGGACGTGCACCCCCCATTCGTACTCGCACGCATTCAGCGCGCAGGTCCGATCGATGACGATTTCGCGCTGACGCAGGGACAGCGGGCCGCGGTCGAGCAGGCTGCCGCCGCGAAATTTGGTCCAGGCGCGCGCATGGCCGGCCATCACCCGGAACAGCATCAAGGGCGGCGCCCCGCGCATGATCTGGTCGAATTGCGCCTGGATGTCGGCCGGGTAGGGCGGCTGCAGCGGGGCGATCCGGGGCATGGCGGTTCCTCCTGTGCGGCGCTACATTTACTGTAGCAGCATGCTACGCTTTCCGTAGCGCTTGGCAAGCTGTTGGAGAGTTTTCGTGCCGAAAGACGTTCAACCGCGCCGGGTGCGCGGCTCGCGCTCGGGCCGGCCGGTCATGGCGCTGCTCGATCTGTTGGGCCGGCGCTGGTGCCTGCGCATCGTCTGGGAGCTGCGCGACGACGCCCTGACCTCCCGGGCGCTGCGCGCGGCCTGTGACGAGGCCTCGCCGACCGTGTTGCAGGCGCGGCTGGACGAGCTGCGCGAGGCGGGCTTCATCGTGCTGGGCGACAGCGGCTACGAGCTGACGCCATTGGGGCGCGAGCTGTTGGAGACCTTCCTGCCGCTGCATCGTTTTGCCGAGCGCTGGAGCCGGCAGACGGGATGAGCCGAGCTTGGGCACGTGCACGGTCCCGGTCTGGCCGGGCACGGCGGCGTCGTGCTATGGGCTCGCCCGAGACAGGGAGCAGAGCCGATGCCGGGCGCATTCGATCTGGATAGATATCTCGTGCGCATCGGCTATCGCGGGCCGCTGGCGCCGACGCTCGAAACGCTTGCCGGATTGCAGGCGGCGCATGTCGATGCGATCGCGTTCGAGGGCCTGGATCCGCTGCTCGGCCGTCCCGTGAACATCGATCTCGCCTCGGTCCAGGCCAAGATCGTCGACGGCCGCCGCGGCGGCTATTGTTTCGAGCAGAATGCGCTGCTGAAGGCGGCGCTGGAGGCGATCGGCTTTGCGGTGACGCCGCTCTCGGCGCGGGTGCGCTGGCGCCTCGATGCGGCCGCGCCGCTGACGCCGCGCACGCACATGATGCTGAAGGTGGACCTGCCGGAGGGGCCTCATCTCGCCGATGTCGGTTTCGGCTCCTGCCTGCTCGATACGCCGTTGCAGATGGTGCCCGACGTCGAGCAGCCGACTGCGATGGGCACGTTCCGCCTGACGCTCTCCGATGGGCTCTATTGGCTCGCGGCGAAGCAGCCCGCCGGCTGGCGCACGATGTATGTGTTTGATCTGGTGCCGCAGATCCATGCCGACTACGTGCTCGGCAACTGGTTCACCTCGACCAGCCCGTTGACGCCGTTCACCTCGATGCTGATCCTGGAGCGGTTGACGCGTGAGGCGCGCTACAAGCTGGTCAATCGCCGCCTGGTCATCGAGGCGCGTGATGGCGTGGTGCGGAGCGAACGGATCATCGAAACGCCCGATGCGCTGCGCAGCGTCATCGAGGAGGTGTTCGGCGTCACGCTTCCGGTGCCCGTCGAGGTGATCTGGAAGCGCATCGAGAGCTGACGGAAGGCATGACGATGGCCGGTGAGCTTCAACTGGATTCCTATCTCGCCCGCATCGACCATCGCGAGCCGCTCGCGCCCGACCTGTCGACGCTCGCAGCGCTGCAGGCCGCGCATGTCGACGCGCTGCCGTTCGAGGCGCTCGATCCGCTGATGGGCCGTCCCGTCCGTGTCGACCTGCCGTCGGTGCAACAGAAGCTCGTGCTCAGCCGCCGCGGCGGCTACTGCTTCGAGCAGAACGTGCTGTTCCAGGCGGTGCTGGAAGCGGTCGGCTTTGAGGTCAGCGGCCTGACGGGGCGCGTGCGCTGGCGCTCGGCGCCGACCGATCCGCTCGGGCCGCGCCAGCACATGATGCTGATGGTCAAGGTCGACGGCTATCCGCATCTCGTCGATGTCGGCTTCGGCATCTGCATGATGGATGCGCCCATTCGTCTCGAAGTTGGCTCCGAGCAGCAGACGCCGATGGGAACGTTTCGCATCGGCACGTGGGACGGGCTCTATACGGTCAGCGCGAAGCAGCCGACGGGCTGGCGCATGATGTATGCGTTCGACCTCGTGCCGCAGATCCATGCCGATTATGTGCTCGGCAGCTGGTATACGTCGACCAGCCCGAACGTGCCGGCCACGCATACGCTGATGATGGAGCGTGTCGAGCCCGGCGTGCGTCACAAGCTGGTCAGCCGCCGCTATCAGCGGCAGGCGCGCGACGGAGACGTGATCGAGGAGCGGATCATCGAGAGCGCCGACGAGCTCGGCCGGCTCATCGACGACATCTTCCGTGTGACGCCTCCCGTGCCAATCGAAGACATCTGGGCGCGGACGTCGAGCTGATCTCCGGACGACCGTGTCGTGGATGATGTTCGATTCTCGAACGTGCTTCGCAATCGATCGAGCTGGCAACAGTCGATACGAAACTTTTCCGCGTGTTGCGCGGCATTTGAAGGGAATGCCGGCGTCCGCATTGGGCTTATCTTAAGAGTCGCACCCTTAGGTTGCGGGAACCCAAGGGGGCTCGCGGCGTCCGGCCGTCGAACAAGGGGGATCGCCCAGCATGACTGACATCGTGATGCACGCGACGCGATTAATCCTGCCGCGGACGTCGGAGCAGGACTGTCACCGCCGCACGCGGCCTCACCCTTCCTGACATCAGAGCCGCGCGACGCGGCTCATCCGAGCTGGCCTGACGGCCAGGACGGGTGGGGGCTTCACGGTTGAAACGTCGACCCTGACGCTTCGACGCTCATCCGATCGATCATGCGGCCACGGCCTGACCTGCCACTTCAGGCCGAGCGGCGACTCATGTCGACGAAGCCCCCACCCCTTTTTCTGTTAGCGAGTTGGAGTCTGCTACTCACACCGAAGGCGGTGAACTCCCCTCCCCCTTGCGGGGAGGGGGTGGGGGTCCGCGAGTCGCGCTCTATATGAAAGCTGAGCGATAGGTCCGCGGGCGGGTGCCACCGCGTTATTGCGAGCCAAGAAATCCAGAGTCATTTCCTAGGTCCTGGATTGCTGCGTCGCTTCGCTCCTCGCAATGACGGGAGGGGGGTGGACGAAGAGCGTCCGGCGAGAGCTGCAACCGCATCAAGCGCATTTGACGCGCTGGTGAACGCAACGAAATTCGGCGTCTGGAGACCCCCACCCCCGACCCCTCCCCGCAAGGGGAGGGGAGCGCACCGACGGTGCGGCGGCAGATGAGTCCAACTAAGCAGGTCGCATCCAACTAACGCGCTTGATCGGCCGCCGCTAGCGCGGCAGCTCGGTCTTGCCCATCAGGAACTTGTCGACCGCCTGCGCACACAGGCGGCCCTCGCGGATCGCCCACACCACCAGCGACTGGCCGCGGCGCATGTCGCCGGCGGAGAAGACCTTCGGCAGCGAGGTCTGGTAGTCGGTCAGGTTGGCCTTGACGTTGCCGCGCGGGTCGAGGTCGACGCCGAGGCTCTTGAGCAGGCCCTCGTGCACCGGATGCACGAAGCCCATCGCGAGCAGGACGAGCTCCGCATCGAGCACGAACTCGGTGCCCGGGATCGGCTTGAACTGCGCATCGACGCGCACGCAATGCAGCTTCTTGACCGCGCCGTTCTCGCCTTCGAACTTCTGCGTCAGCACGGCGAACTCGCGCACCGCGCCTTCGGCCTGGCTCGACGACGTCCGCATCTTCAGCGGCCAGTTCGGCCAGGTCAGCGCCTTGTTCTCACGCTCCGGCGGCGCGGGCATGATCTCGAGCTGGGTGACGGAAAGCGCGCCCTGGCGCAGCGAGGTGCCGATGCAGTCGCTGCCGGTGTCGCCGCCGCCGATCACGACGACATGCTTGCCGGCGGCGAGGATGTCGTCGCCTTCGACCTTCTCGTTGCCGACGCGGCGGTTCTGCTGCGGCAGGAAGTCCATCGCGTAGTGGATGCCGGCGAGGTCGCGGCCGGGGATCGGCAGGTCGCGCGGAGCTTCTGCGCCGCCGGTCAGCGCGACGGCGTCATAGTCCTTCAAGAGCGTCTTGGCATCGAGGCCATCCTTGCCACCGACATTGACGCCATAGTGGAAGGTGACGCCTTCGCCTTCCATCTGTCCGATGCGGCGATCGATGATGCCCTTCTCCATCTTGAAGTCGGGAATGCCGTAGCGCAGCAGGCCGCCGGCCTTGGCGTTCTTCTCATAGACGTGGACGTCGTGACCGGCGCGGGCGAGCTGCTGCGCACAGGCGAGACCAGCGGGACCGGCGCCGACGATCGCGACCTTCTTGCCGGTCTTCACGGCGGCCGGCTCGGGCTTGATCCAGCCCTGCTCGAAGGCCTTGTCGACGATGGCGCATTCGATCGTCTTGATGGTCACCGGATTGTCGTCGATGTTCAGCGTGCACGACGCCTCGCACGGAGCCGGGCAGATCCGGCCCGTGAACTCCGGGAAGTTGTTGGTCGAGTGCAGGTTGCGCGCGGCCTCTTCCCAATTGCCGTTGTAGATCAGGTCATTCCAGTCCGGGATCTGGTTGTTGACCGGACAGCCCGTGGTGCCCGGCGCGGCCGAGCCGGTGCCGTGGCAATAGGGAATGCCGCAGTTCATGCAGCGCGCCGCCTGGTCGCGCAGCTCCTTCTCGGAGAGCGGCACCACGAATTCCTGGAAATGCTTCAGCCGCTCGGCAACCGGCGCGTACTTGCGATCGTGCCGCTCGATTTCGAGAAAACCTGTGACCTTGCCCATGACCTACGACGTCCCTGACTGCTCGGGCCTCATGGTTCGAGACGGTTGCTTTCGCACCTCCTCACCGTGAGGAATTTCCTCTGTGCTTCCCCTCACCCTGAGGAGCGGCGCCTTCGCCGCGTCTCGAAGGGTGAGGCCTCGACCTCGGCCTCATGGTTCGAGACGGTGCTTCGCACCTCCTCACCATGAGGAATTTGCTTCCCGCTTCTCCTCACCCTGAGAGCGGCGCTTGCGCCGCGTCTCGAAGGGCGAGGCCCCGCTGTTGGCCTCATGGTTCGAGACGGCGCTACGCGCCTCCTCACCATGAGGAGCGACATCAAGCCCCGATCGCGATCTTCGGCTCGGCGTCGGCGTTGGCCGCGAGCTCCTTCAGGGCACGGCGATATTCCACCGGCATGACCTTGCGGAACTTCGGCGCGTAGTCCTTCCAGTTCGCCAGGATGTCGGCGGCGCGCTTGGAGCCCGTCGCCTTGGCATGGCGCGAGATCAGGACGTGCAGCCGCTCCACGTCGGACGCCAGCAGGTTCTTGAACACGTCGACCCGGCCATGCGCCTCGAGGTCGCCCATCTGGTGATAGGTGTCTTCGGCGATCATCTCCTCCGACAGCACCGGCTCCAGCTCGACCATCGCCATGTTGCAGTGCTTGTCGAAGTCGCCGGCCTCGTCGAGCACGTAGGCGACGCCGCCCGACATGCCGGCCGCGAAGTTGCGCCCGGTCTTGCCGAGCACGACGACGATGCCGCCGGTCATGTATTCGCAGCAATGATCACCCGCGCCCTCGACCACGGCGACCGCGCCGGAGTTGCGAACCGCGAAGCGCTCGCCGGCGATGCCGCGGAAGAAGCACTCGCCGGAGATCGCGCCGTACATCACGGTGTTGCCGACGATGATCGACTCCTCCGGCACGATGCCCGAGTTGCGCGGCGGCTTGACGATGATGCGGCCGCCCGACAGGCCCTTGCCGACGTAGTCGTTGCCTTCGCCTTCGAGCTCGAAGGTGACGCCTTGGGCGAGCCAGGCGCCGAAGGCTTGGCCTGCGGTGCCCTTCAGGCTGACATGGATGGTGTCCTGCGGCAGGCCGGCATGGCCGTAGATCTTCGCCACCGCGCCCGAGAGCATCGCGCCCGCTGAACGGTCGGTGTTGTTGATCTCGGCCTCGATCTTGACCGGCGCGCCACGGTCGAGCGCGGGCTTGGCCTGCTCGATCAGCTTGCGGTCGAGCACGGCCTCGAGGTGATGGTCCTGCGCCTCGGCGTGATGGATCTTCTGGCCCGGCGCCTCCTTCTGCTTGACGAACAGCTTGGAGAAGTCGAGGCCCTTGGCCTTCCAATGCGCCACCAGCCTGGACTGGTCGAGCATCTGGGTCTGGCCGACCATCTCGTTGAACGAGCGGTAGCCGAGCGCGGCCATGATCTCACGGACTTCCTCAGCGACGAAGAAGAAGAAGTTGATCACGTGCTCGGGCTGACCGGTGAAGCGCTTGCGCAGCACCGGGTCCTGGGTGGCGACGCCGACCGGGCAGGTGTTGAGGTGGCACTTGCGCATCATGATGCAGCCGGCCGCGATCAGCGGCGCGGTGGCGAAGCCGAACTCGTCGGCCCCTAACAGGGCGCCGATGACGACGTCACGTCCGGTGCGGAAGCCGCCGTCGACCTGGACCACGATGCGGCTGCGCAGCCGCTCGCGCACCAAAGTCTGGTGGGTTTCGGCAAGGCCGATCTCCCACGGCGAGCCGGCATGCTTGATCGAGGTGAGGGGAGATGCACCGGTGCCGCCCTCGAAGCCCGCGATCGTCACATGGTCGGCGCGCGCCTTGGCGACGCCGGCGGCGACGGTGCCGACGCCGACTTCCGACACCAGCTTGACCGAGACCTGGCCGTCGGGGTTGACGTTCTTCAGGTCGTAGATCAGCTGCGCGAGATCCTCGATCGAGTAGATGTCGTGATGCGGCGGCGGCGAGATCAGGCCGACCCCCGGCGTCGAGTGGCGCACCTTGGCGATGGTCGCGTCGACCTTGTGGCCGGGCAACTGGCCACCTTCGCCCGGCTTGGCACCCTGCGCCATCTTGATCTGCATCATGTCGGAGTTGACGAGATATTCCGTCGTCACGCCGAACCGGCCCGAGGCGACCTGCTTGATCGCCGAGCGCATGGAATCGCCGTTGGGCAGCGGCTTGAAGCGGTCGGCTTCCTCGCCGCCTTCGCCGGTGTTCGACTTGCCGCCGATCCGGTTCATGGCGATCGCGAGCGTGGTGTGGGCCTCGCGCGAGATCGAGCCGAACGACATGGCACCCGTGGCGAAACGCTTTACGATCTCTTTGGCTGGCTCGACCTCGTCGAGCGGCACCGGCTTGCGCCTGTCGTCCTCGGCCGACTTGATCCGGAACAGGCCGCGCAGGGTCAGCAGCCGCTCGGACTGCTCGTTGAGCAGCCTGGCGAACGCCTGGTAGCGCTCCCTCGAATTGCCGCGCACCGCATGCTGCAGCGTCGCGACCGACTCCGCGGTCCAGGCGTGGTCCTCGCCGCGGGTGCGGAAGGCATATTCGCCGCCGACGTCGAGCGCGGTCTTGTAGACCAGCGCGTCACCGAACGCGTCGCGATGACGGCGCGTGGTCTCCTCGGCGATCTCCGGCAGGCCGACGCCTTCGATGCGGGTGTGGGTGCCGTAGAAGAACTTCTGCACGAACTCGGCCTTCAGTCCGACCGCGTCGAAGATCTGCGCGCCGCAATAGGACTGGTAGGTCGAGATGCCCATCTTCGACATGACCTTGAGCAGGCCCTTGCCGATCGACTTGATGTAGCGCTTGACGACCTCGTAGTCGCTCAGCGCGCCCGGCAGCTTGTCCTTGAGCGCGATGATGGTCTCGAAGGCGAGATAAGGATTGATCGCCTCGGCGCCGTAGCCGGCCAGACAGGCGAAGTGATGCACCTCGCGCGGCTCGCCCGACTCCACCACGAGACCCACCGACGTGCGCAGGCCGGTGCGGATCAGGTGATGATGCACGGCGGCGCAGGCGAGCAGCGACGGGATCGGAATCCGGTCGGCCGAGACCATGCGGTCGGACAGGATGATGATGTTGACGCCCTCGCGCACCGCGGCTTCGGCGCGGCCGCAGAGATCGTCGAGCATCTGCTCGAAGCCGGCGGCGCCCAGGCTCGCATCGAAGGTGGTGTCGAGCGTGCGCGAGACGAAGTGGCTGTCGGAGACCTCCGAGATCGAGCGGATCTTCTCGAGGTCCGCATCGGTCAGGATCGGCTGATGCACCTCGAGCCGCTTGGTCGAGGCGACGCCTTCGAGGTCGAACAGGTTGGGCCGCGGGCCGATGATCGAGACCAGGCTCATCACCAGCTCCTCGCGGATCGGGTCGATCGGCGGATTGGTGACCTGGGCGAAGTTCTGCTTGAAGTAGGTGAACAGCAGCTTCGGCTTGTCCGACAGCGCCGAGATCGGCGTGTCGTTGCCCATCGAGCCCGTGGCCTCCTCGCCGGTCGCCGCCATCGGCGTCATCAGGATCGCGATGTCTTCCTGGCTGTAGCCGAATGCCTGCTGCCGGTCCAAGAGCGGCAGGTTGGTGCGCGCGCCCGTGGTCGGCGCATCCGGCAGCTTCTCGACCTGGATCTGCGTGCGCGTGAGCCATTCCTGGTAGGGATGGCTGGCGGCGAGCTGCGCCTTGATCTCATCGTCCGGGATCAGGCGGCCCTGCTCGAGGTCGACCAGCAGCATCTTGCCCGGCTGCAGCCGCCACTTGGTGACGATCTGGTCCTCTGGAATCTTGAGCACGCCCATTTCGGACGCCATCACGATGCGGTCGTCCTTGGTGACGAGATAGCGCGCCGGCCGCAGGCCGTTGCGGTCGAGCGTGGCGCCGATCTGGCGGCCGTCGGTGAAGGCGATCGCGGCGGGGCCGTCCCACGGCTCCATCAGCGCGGCGTGATATTCGTAGAACGACCGGCGCTCCTCGCTCATCAAGGGATTGCCGGCCCACGCCTCGGGGATCATCATCATGACCGCGTGCGGCAGCGAGTAGCCGCCCTGCACCAAGAATTCGAGCGCGTTGTCGAAGCAGGCGGTATCGGACTGGCCTTCATACGAGATCGGCCAGAGCCGGCTGATGTCCTTGCCGAACAGCTCCGATGACACCGAGGCCTGCCGCGCCGCCATCCAGTTGACGTTGCCGCGCAGGGTGTTGATCTCGCCATTGTGCGCGATCATCCGATACGGATGCGCCAGCGACCAGGTCGGGAAGGTGTTGGTCGAGAAGCGCTGGTGCACCAGCGCCAGCGCGCTCTCGAAGTCCGGCTCGTGCAGGTCGGCGTAGTACTTGCCGAGCTGGTCGGCCAGGAACATGCCCTTGTAGATCACGGTCCGGCACGACATCGAGCACGGGTAATAGCCCGACATGCCGCGGTCGCGGCGCTGATAGATCGCCTGCGAGATCGACTTCCTGAGGATGTAGAGCTTGCGCTCGAACTCGTCCTCGGTCTTGGCGGCGCCGTTGCGGCCGATGAACACCTGCATGCTGCGCGGCTCGGTCGGCTTGACCGTCACGCCCAGCGAGGAGTTGTCGGTCGGCACGTCGCGCCAGCCGAGCAGCACCAGTCCTTCGTCCTCGATCTGGTCGGCGATGATGCTCTTGATGACGTTCCGCCACGCCTCGTCGCGCGGCATGAACAGCGCGCCGATGGCGTATTCGCCGGGGGCGGGCAAGGTGAAGCCGAGCTCCTTTGCCTTGCGCGAGAAGAAGGCATGCGGGATCTGCACCAGGATGCCGGCACCGTCGCCGAAGCGCGGGTCGGCGCCGACGGCGCCGCGGTGCTCGAGATTGCAGAGGATGCTCAGCGCGTCGGCGACGATCTGATGCGACTTCTGGCCCTTGATGTTGGCGATGAAGCCGACGCCGCAGGAATCCTTCTCCTGGCTCGGGTCATACAGACCTTCGGCTTCCGGGCGCCACGTATGCAGCTCGCGCGTGATCTCGGCCGGTTTTTCACGCGAATCCACAGCCAGCACCGCGCCGCCCAACTTTCCGTGCTCGACCTTCGATCCGCTCATATCCGTCCCCATAAATTATTGGTCAGGGCCTTCACCACAGTCCGGTACAGTCCGTCCGGCGCACCCCGGGCGCTGCGCGGCCCCTCTCCGGAGCCAACGCTCGTCCTTGTCAGCGAGCCGCATTTGCAGAGTTCAGGCCAGCCGCCGGGGGACCATGTCCCCGCTGGACGACCGCGGCCTGTTCATGTCGCAGCGCCCTCAGGCGCCGTAACATCATTGCAAAGTCTCGGTCACCTTTGCAACGAAATTTTAGACAGCATTTCTGTCCTAAACCGCAAGATGCCAAACTTTAACCTATCACACAAGCATCGCGGAGTCCTGAGGTCCGGGCGCAGCAACGCGCCCATTCCCCGGCAAATCTTCCGTTTCAGCCGCTGACCGAACGACCCGACCGGGCCGGGCGATCACGCGCTGCGCTCGATTTTGAAACCTGACGCCCCGATCCCGCCCCCTCGCCGACCCAGGACCGCCGGAATCACGGCAGAACTTCCGCGGCACTTGAGAAGAAGCGAACAGCTTCACGTGCGGGGGCATGCAGGAGCTTTGAGCCATGAAGTTGCTAGTTGGAGTCGTCTCAGCCGCGTTGATCGCGCCGTTTGCCGCGCAGGCCGAGCCGTTGCCGCCATCGGGCGTCCGTGCGCCCTACACGGCGGTCTCCGATTTCGATGCGCCCTATCCGGATCTGCCGCCGCCGGCCGTCGTGCCCGCACCGCCGCCGCGTTACGGCTACCGGCCGGGCCCTGACTACGGCTACCGCGACGAGCGCTATGTGCCGCCGGCGCCGGTCTACCGTCAGGACGGCTACCAGCAGGATTATGGCTATGCGCCGGCGTTCCTGCCGGTGCATGAGGTCTATGCGATTTTGCGCGACAACGGCTTCTCGCCGCTCGGCGTGCCGCGTCAGCGCGGCAATGTCTATGTCGTGGCGGTGCTCGATCGCGAGGGCGAGGACGGCAAGCTCGTGGTCGATGCCCGCTCCGGCCGCATCATCCGCTTCGTGCCGGCGTTCCAATGGGGCGAGGAGTACGAGCGGATGCGCTACGAGCCGGCCCCGCGCGGCGCCCTCGACCGTCTGCCGCCGCCGAGCGTGATCCGGGCCGATCCGCGCCTGGTGCCGCCGATGCCGGCTGCGCCGCGCGTTGCCACCGCGGTGCCGGTTCAGCCGAAGGTGCCGACGCCAGCAGCCCGACCGGCAGCGCCGTCGCCGCAGACCGCGGCGCTCAACCCGAAGCCGACGGAGGCTCCCAAAGCCCTTCCGCCCAGGCCTGCGGACATCAAGCCGGCCGAAGCCAAACCCGCCGACGTCAAGCCTGCGCCGGTCGAAGCCAAGGCCGACGAGCCGAAGACGGGCGAGGCCAAGCCGTCCGAGGCCAAGTCATCCGAGGCGAAGCCGTCTGATGCCAAGCCGGTGCAGTCGGCAGCCGCGCCGCCTCAGACCACCGGCTCCGTAGCGCCGGCGGCCGCGGCCAAGCCGACACCGCAGATCCAGCCGACGGCAAAGATGCCTCCGGTGCAGGGGCTGGATTAGAGGCGATTGAGCGGTCTGCCCGGCCGCGAGCCATCACAACTGTCATCGCCCGGCGTGACCGGGCGATCCAGTCACCACCAGCATCTCGGTTGCTCGTGACTGCCGCGGCGTGCTGAATGTCCGCCTTCGCGGGCATGACAGCGTTGCTTGTTGCCGCTGGGACGAGTCCCGCACCATCAATCGGACTACTCGTGCTGACCGGCGGCCTTCAGGATCAGATCAGCGATCTCCTTCGGATGTGAGACCAGCGACAGGTGCCCGGCGTCGAGCTCGATCGTGGTCGCCTTCATGCGGCTGGCCAGGAAGCGCTCGAAATCCGGATCGATCGTCTTGTCCTGCTTCGACACCGCATAGAAGGACGGCTTGTCGTGCCATGCCGCCTGGGTGGTGCGGTTGCCGAAGATCGTCGCCGCGGTCGGCCATTGCACCGCATAGAGCTCCTTGGCCGTCGTCGCATCGACGCCATTGGCGAAATACTTCAGGAAGGCGTCCTCGTTGAGCTTGGTGTCGCCGTCATGGTCGACGATGCCGGCGCGGGCCGGCGGTGTCGGATATTGACCGGCGAGCTTGACGAAATCCTCGCCCGCGTCGGGCGCACGCGCCGCGACATAGACCAGCGCGCTGACCTTCGGGTTGGTGCCGACCTCGCTCACGACCGTGCCGCCCCAGGAATGGCCGACCAGCACGGCCGGTCCGTCCTGCTCGGCCAGTGCGCGGCGGGTGGCAGCCGCGGAGTCCGCCAGCGACGTCAGCGGATTCTGCACGGCGGTGACCTTGAGGCCAGCGGCCTGCAGATAGGGGATGACCTTGGCCCAGCTCGAGCCGTCGGCCCAGGCGCCGTGCACCAGCACGACGTTGTGGACCTTGGGCGGCGGCGCCGGCTGCGCCAGAGCGGGGCCGGCAAAAGCCGACAGGGCGGCGATGAGGGTGAGGGTACGAACGACGTTCATGTTAACGGCTCCAGTGGCTCGGGTTGGCGCGGTGATCACTGGGGTCTTCGCGGGCGGGGCGCAGACCGTTACCGTCAGTCACGGTCGTTTGATTGCACTGCAGCACCACACAAAAAAACGCCCCGGCTGCCCGGGGCGTTCGCATTCCTGAGTATGTGTGCCGGTTACGCGGCGGCCTTCTCGGCCGAACCCTCGATCGCCGGCTGCTCAGCTTGCGCGTTCGTCGAGATCGGGATCGACCGCGGCTTCTTGGCCTCGGGGATCTCGCGCACGAGGTCGACGTGGAGCAGGCCGTTCTCGAGGCTGGCGTTCTTCACCACCACGTGGTCGGCGAGCTGGAACGAGCGCTCGAAGGCCCGGGCGGCGATGCCACGATACAGCAACTCGCTCTTCTTGCCGTTCTCGTTGGCGGCCTTCTCGCCCTTGATCGTCAGCGTGTTTTCCTTCGCGACGAGGGAGAGCTCATCCTTGCCAAAGCCGGAGACGGCGACGGTGATGCGGTAGGCGTTCTCACCGGTGCGCTCGATATTGTAGGGCGGATAGCCGGGGGTGGGATCGCTGGTGGCCTGGTCGAGCAGCGAGAACAGACGGTCGAAACCGACGGTGGAACGATAGAAGGGGGTGAGGTCGTAGGTACGCATGGTCAAAGTCCTCCATTGAGCGACTGTTGGCTAACCCGCCCGCCATCGGGCCGGGCTGTCGTGCAGCCTGACGCGGCCTGCACGGCCTCGATATGGGTCGGACGTTTCGACGTTCAAGGGCGTCCGAGACCTGCTCTTTTTGCCGTTCCACCCCTTGATTCCCACTGCCTTTCACCTATTCGATGGGCGCCTCATGACGCTCGTCTCGATTCCCGCCAATCCCGTCCCCGAAAACGCCACCGCCGGCACCATCAAGACTCCCGATGGCGCCGAGCTGCGCTTTGCGCGCTGGGCCCCGCCGGCCGGGCGCAAGGGCACGGTGTGCGTGTTCACCGGCCGCAGCGAGATGATCGAGAAGTATTTCGAGACGGTGCGCGACCTGCGCGACCGCGGCTTTGCGGTCGCGATCATCGACTGGCGCGGCCAGGGCCATTCGTCGCGGCGCCTGCGCGATTCCCGCAAGGGCTATGTGCGCTCGTTCTCCGACTACGAACTCGACGTCGAGACCTTCGTCACCCAGGTCGTGCTGCCGGATTGTCCGCCGCCTTATTTCGCGCTGGCGCATTCGATGGGCGGCACCGTGCTGCTGCGGCTCGCGCATGCCGGCAAGCGCTGGTTCGATCGCGTCGTACTGTCGGCGCCGATGATCGATCTGCCGGACAGCCGCACCGCGCTGCCGGCGCGGCTGCTGCTGCGGGCCATGCGCATCGCCGGGCAGGGCGGCCGCTACGTGCCGGGCGGCAACGACGAGATCAGCGGGCTGGCGCCGTTCGTCAACAATCCGCTGACCTCTGATCCCGTCCGCTATGCCCGCAACGCCGCGATCCTCGAGGAGGATCCGACGCTCGGCATCGCCTCGCCGACGGTGGCCTGGGCCGATTCCGCCTTCTCGGCGATGATGACCTTCCGCGGCATGACCTATCCCTCCCAGATCCGGCAGCCGATCCTGATGCTGGCGGCGTCCAGCGACACCGTGGTGTCGACCGCGGCGATCGAGGAGTTCGCCTATCATCTGCGCGCCGGCTCGCATCTCGTCATCGCCGGGGCCAAGCACGAGATCCTGCAGGAGCAGGACCGCTACCGCTCGCAGTTCTGGGCTGCGTTCGACGCCTTCGTGCCGGGCACGCCGCTGTTCGGGTGAGCGTGCTGCTGGACACTCCTGGGGCCGGCGAGCTAGCTAGGCTCGACCCCTTCCTCGGAGCTTGGCTGCAGACGTGAGTGAACGGCGGAAAAATCAGCAGGCGCAGGCGCTGCAGGAAGCGATCCACGCGCTGCGCGCGCGGCAGTTCGCGCGCGCCGAGCAGATCGCCGCCTCGATCCTGCGCACAGCCAGGACTGATCGCGCCGCGCTGCTCGTCCACGCCCATGCGCTGCTCGGCCAGCAGCGCGCGAGCGAGGCGATTGCGCCGCTGGAGAAGGCGACGCTCCGCGGCAGCGATCCGGAGCTCGAGACGCTGCTCGGCGCCGCCTTGTGCGAATCCAGACGTGCCGCCGATGGCATCGCGCAGCTGCGCAAGACCGCGGCGCGGCGGCCGCCTTTTCTGCCGGCGTTCCAGGAGCTGGCGGGGCGGCTTGCAAAGTCGGGACAGCTCGGTGAAGCCATCGCCGTGATCGAGGAGGCCCTGACGCTGTCACCCGACAGCGTCGACCTCCAGCTCGATCTCGGACGCCTCCGTCTCCAGGCCAATGACCGCGTCCGTGCCCGCACGCACCTGCTGGCAGCGCGCGAGGCGGCGCCGGGGCGGCCCGACATCCTGATCGAGCTCGCCTGGGTGCAGTTCCTCGACGGCGACTATCCCGAGGCCGCCGGTACCTACCGCCATGCGCTAGGCCTGCGGCCCGACGACACCCAGACCCGCGCCAATCTCGCGATGTGCCTCGCCGAGATGGGGGATCGCGATGGCGCTCAGGCGGCGCTGCGCACGGTGGTGCGTGGCCGGCCGCATCTGCTGACGCGCGCGGCCTACACGCTCGCGGTCACCTCGCACGGCCGCTTCTTCTTCCGTCCGAGCGATGCCGCCAGATTCCTGCAGATCGACGGCGCTGCGACAGCTAAGCCCTGAACCGCTTGCGATAGACGCCGGTCTCGCGCTTCAGCGCATCGCGCACCTCGTGGATCTCGGCGATTTCCTCTTCAGTGAAGGCCGAGGTCTGCATCGCCCACGTCTGCCGCTTCACCGGAATGCATTGCGCGACCGGCGTACCCCTCGGGATCACGCCGCGAAATGCCGTGTCATGCCAGTGCGCCGGGAAGTGCACGAACGAGTCGTGAAAGCGGTCGCTGTCGACCAGTCCGGTCACGGTGGTGAAGGGCAGGTCGAAGCGGTTGACGGGATGTGTGAACAGCAATGCCCAGCCCTCCGGCGCCTCGATCGTCCAGAGATTGTGAAACTTGAGCAGGAAGCGGTCGGTCTCGAACAGCGGCGAGCCCGTGACCTGCGCGACGTCGTGGAAGCTGATCGGCGAGCGCGGAAAATCGATCGCGCCGCCCGGCGGCAGCTCGTTGTCCCAACTGATCCCGCTATCCTCGACCTTGAGGTCGCAGATCAGCGGAATGAGGAAGCCCGTCGTCATCGCGTCGATGAAGGGCGGGCAGCGCTTGACGGTCTGCTCCTCGGCCTGGTTGAGCGCGCTGAACGCGGTGGCCGGCATCGTCTTGACCCAGTCGGGAACGCCCATCGGCGCCGGCACCGGTTGCGGAATGAGGCGTTCGAGCTCCTTCGGACAGCGGAATTTCAGCGTGAGCGGTTCAGTCTCGGACATCGGCGCCGCGGCTCTCCTGTGGACGACGGCAGAGGTCTACGCCTTCGCCGCCGAAAGTCCAACAGGGCAGCCGCCGCTACTTGGTCGACAGCACCTCGCCGAACCGCTCCCACTGCTTGCCGGTGAAGCGCATGAACTGCACCTGCTCGACCGGCAGATGGTCGCTGTCGCTGGTGCTGACCTTGATGCCCGGCAGCAGCATCGGCAGCTCGAGATCCTTGATCGACAGCGCCTGCCGCAAAATGTTCTCGCGCGACAGATCGTTGCCGGCCGCCTTCAGCACGTGCTCCAGCACCATGCCGTTGTTGTAGCCGTTGACGTAGTTGGAATCGCGGATGTCGCCGTCGGGCACGTATTTCGCCATGTAGTCGCGCCAGCCCTTGACGCCGGGATCGTCGGCCCAGGCCGGATCCAGCGGATCCTTCACATAGGCGGTCGAGATGATGCCTTTGCCGGCCTCGAGGCCCGCCGGCTCCATCACCGAGGACATCCACACCGACACGTTGGTCAGGAAGGTCATCGGCCGCCAGTTGATCTCGAAGGTCTTGCGGATCGCCTGTGCGGCGAATTTCGGCGTCGCGGCAATGATCAGCGCGTCGGGGCCGCTGGATTTCAATTTCACGATCTGCGAGTCGATGGTCGGTTCAGTGGCCTCGTAGCTCGCGACGGTCACGGCCGTGTCGAAGCGCTCGCCGAGCACGTCCTTCAGCCCGGCGAGATAGTCGCGGCCGAAATCGTCGTTCTGCGCCAGGATCGCAAACGTCGCACCCGGCTTCTGCTGCAGCGCGTAGCGCGCATACATCCGCGCCTCGTTGCGGAACGGCGCCATCACGCCCATCACGGCCTGCGGAAACTGCGCGGGGTCGCCGAACTTCGAGGCGCCCGAGGCGACGAACAGCTGCGGCACCTTCTTGCCCTGTAGGTACCTGGCGATCGCGGTGTTGTGCGCGGTGCCCATGGTCGAGAAGATGAACGACACCTCGTCGCTCTCGACCAGCCGTCGCGTCTGCTCCACGGTCTTGGGCGGCACGTAGCTGTCGTCCAGCGAGATCAGGTTGACCTTCCGGCCGTTGATGCCGCCGCGGTCGTTGACCATCTTGAAATAGGCCACCTCGCCTTTGCCGAGGATGCCGAAGGCGGACACCGGCCCGCTATAGGGCATGGTCTGTCCAATGCGGATCTCGCTGGCGGTGATGCCCGGCTGATCCTCCGCCCGAGCGGGGACGGCGAGGACGGACGCGACGACGAACAATCCTGCCGCTGCGATGGCGCTTCGCATGGATACCTCCCTGATGGGCCGCGCTGCCGGCGGCGTTTTGGCGTTGAGCATAGGGGGATGGCGGAGGCTGTGCAATTAAAATATATTTTTTGATGAAAATATACTTTTAGGCTCTGCTAGTGTGAATTGATTGTCCCGCGAAAGTGAGTCGATGTCCGGCAGCGCCACCCAGACCGTCTACGAGCAGTTGCGTGCCAGCCTGCTCGCCGGCCTCTATCGTCCGGAGGAGAAGCTGAAGATCAGCGAGCTCGGATCAGCCTTCTCGGTCAGCACCGGGGCGATCCGCGAGGCGTTGGCGCGGCTCACGGCGGAAGGGCTGGTGACGGCGACGCCGCAGCGCGGCTTCCGTGTGGCGCCGGTCTCGGTGGCCGATCTGCGCGACCTGACCGACATGCGCGTCGAGATCGAGACCAAGTGCCTGCGCCACGCCATCGCCAACGGTGATCTCGCCTGGGAGACCACGGTCGTTGCCGCGCATCACCGTCTGGCCGCGACGCCGATCGCGGCCCATGACGGCAGCTTCTCGCCGGCCTGGATGCTGGCGCATGCCGATTTCCATGCCGCGTTGGCCCAGGCCTGCGGCAGCGCCTGGATGATGCGGGTGCGTGATCTCCTGTTTGCGCATAACGAGCGCTATCTCGATCTCGCCCGCAAGACCGATCGTGGTAACCGCGATGCCGCGCGCGAGCATCGCGAACTGATGGAGGCGGTGCTGGCGCGCGACACCGAGCGCGCGGTGACGCTCATGACTGCGCATCTCGACAAGACCCGGGACACGATCGAGGCGGCGCTGCTCGCAGCGACGGCGATGAATGAGGCGAGATAGGATCGAGTCAGGACGCCGACCGCGAACGTCTTCGACGCGATATGTCCCGAGCCGGACGTCATCAACCGGATGACGGGATATGGCCTGGCGGCTACGGCCACGTCATTCGAGGTGTCGATATACTTTCGCTGGGAAACACCGAATCTCGTTCTCTCGCCGCGCGTACACGAGATCGCTCTGGCGACACAACCATCGTGCCCCACGCGTGTAGCGGTCCACCCTTGTCGTCGACATCGTGATCCGTTCAGCGCGAGCCGTTAGGAAGATTCAACTTTTTCGAGCGCCGGCGCTCTCCTCACCTCGATGCAGATCCAGATCGGCCATCAGTGTTAAGCGGGCTTCATGCCGGGCTTGCTGTGCATTCAAGGATGCATTCACCACGCGCCGATCTCTCCAAGTTTGGAAACGCCCCGGTAACGCACCGTCCCTCTAGTGACGTCCACTAACGACATTCAGGAGGAGGCATTGATGATTATGATGATTGCCCGGAAGCTGGTTGGTCCCCATGCGCTCAATTCCGGATTCGGTTTGGTGACCATGTTCTCGTTGACGGGCGTGGTCGCTTCTCTCGTGCTGGTCCAGCACGGAGTGAATGTCAGCCCGCCCGCGATGTTCTGATCGGGCAGAAGAACGTAGCTCGCTCCATCCACCTCTGCCCGCGTAAGGCACGCTATGGCGCCAGCCTGCGCCCCATCGCCGCCCGGGAGTATGGGTCCCGGGTCGGCGCACGGACGTCGCTGTCGCGCTCAGTGAGTTGTAGGGACCGGAGCTCATGGACCTCCGTCCCAACCCCTGCCCGCAACCGGGAGGGGAGGGACCGCTCTCGCCGCAAGAGATCAGTCCCACGAGGCCCGTGGCTTCGTCGTGACGAAGGTGCGCAGCCTCACATCCTCACAGCGTCTTCAGATATTCGATGAGGTCCCAGCGCTCGTCCTCCGAGAACGCACCGCCAATGATGCCGTTCGGATAGTCCTTGTTGGGCTTCGTCGGACCTTCGAAGGAATGACCGAGCGTGCTGTTGCCCTTGATCGGCTTGCCGCTGGAATCCTTGGTCATGAACAGCGTCTGTCCGACCTTGCACGCGCTCTCGCCGCCCCTCGGCACGGCGAAGCCGACCGGCTTCGGGTCATAGTCGCGCGCGCCCTGGCAGAACGAGGTCGGCCGCTCGGCGGCCGGCGTCAGCAGCCAGTACAGCGACGGTACTGAGCCGTTGTGCAGATAGGGCGCAGTCGACCAGACGCCGTTGAGCGGGCGGGCGCGATAGGACTTGCCGGCCGGGTTGGGACAGTTCTTGCGGTCGCCCCACAGCGCGGCGCGCTCGGCCTCACCGAGATTGCGGTCCTCCATCCACTTGTCGCTGGCCTTCTGCACGACGGCCATCAGCGCCAGCGCATAGGGCATCTCCGTGGTCGAGCCCTGCGGCAGGTTGCAGCCCTTCAGATCCTTGGCCGGATCGACCTCGAGGAATCCTGCCACCTTGACCTTGCGGTTGGCGAGAATGCTCGCCTGTCCGGAGTCGGTCTGCATCGCGTCGACCGGCTTCTGCACGAGGTCGAGGATCGGACCCTTGGCATTCCAGCCCTTGCTCTCCCAATCCTCGGCGGGCTTGATCTTCCAGAAGCTCTTGTCCGGATAGGTCTTGTCGAACACGGGGTCGGCGACCGGCCCGAGATGGCACTCGACGCAAACAGCGGCATAGAGCTTCCGGCCGCGTTCAACGCGTGCCGGATCGATCTTCCAGGCGTCGTCGCCGGCGAACAGCTTCTCCGGCCATTTCGGCGAGGTCAGCCCGCCGAACGCGGGCGTCGTCGTCGCGAACGGATCGGGACCGCGCAGCATGTTCTCGATGTAGAGCAGGTTGTCGATCGCCATCGACGACCGCCACAGCCTGTCGCTCGCGGTCTCCGGCGAGAAGTTGATCTGTGCGGAGACGCCGAGCGCCTCGCCGGCATTGCGGATCAGGGGCTGTGCGATCGAGCCGTCATATTGCGCCCAGGAGAACCACGGCACGGTCCAGATCGGCGGATAGGACACCGGCGCGTCGATGGCCTCCTGGTTGCCGAGCATGTTCGGCAGCCCGCTCGATGCCATGTCGAGATAGAACACCTGGTTGCCGATGCGGTTCAGCGCGTCGAGCCGGCCGAAGCCTTCCTCCGTTTCGGTCTGGCCCTTGGCCTCGATCGTGGTCTTGTAGTTGTTGGCCTGCATGTTGAGCGCGAAATCGATCGCGGCCTTCAGGCCCTTCTTCAGGCTCGCGCGATCGGCGTCGGAGGCGTTCGGCC
Organism: Bradyrhizobium sp. SZCCHNR1098; assembly: GCF_032489375.1. Lineage (NCBI taxonomy): Bacteria > Pseudomonadati > Pseudomonadota > Alphaproteobacteria > Hyphomicrobiales > Nitrobacteraceae > Bradyrhizobium > Bradyrhizobium sp. SZCCHNR1098. The sequence continues at coordinate 180,254 of NZ_JAUEXY010000005.1, read as the reverse complement.
CGAGCACGCGATCGGCAAAGCGGGAGAAGCGGCCGGGCACGTATTGCGTGAAGATCATCGCAAAGCCCATGGCTTCTTCCAGCTTGCGCAGGTCGGCCATCCCGGGGCCGCCGTCGAAGCGCACGCTGACGCCCTTGTAGTGGATGCTGCCGGCGTGACAGGCCGCGCAGGTCAGGCCGATCTTGTCGGACTGCGCGGCGCCGGTGGCAGGATCGGTCGCGCCAGTGAGCCGGGCAAAGCCGACCGGCAGGCCGCCTTCGTTGCCGGCCGGGGTCGGCTTCAGGCCGGACGGCAGCGGCGCTGCCGGCTCGGTCTTGGCAGCCGTGGCGGCGTAGCCGAACGGCCGGAGCGCGTTGGGGTCGCCGTCGACGCTCTTCGGGCTCGGGATGAAGCCGAAACGTTCGAGATAGGCGCTGTCGGAGATCAGGCCGGGCGAGCCGAACGGCGTCAGATAAGGCTGCTCCATCGCCATGAACCAGGCGTAGGGAATCGGAAAGGTCGCGGTGCCCTGCGTCACGTGGTGAAACCAGTGCCGGTCCTGCGTGGTCCAGCCCTGATCGAGCCAATAGGCCGCCCTGGTCGGCTCGGTCTCGGGCAAAGCGGGCGGAATGAACGCCGCGGCCTTCTTCGGCAGAACCTTGCCGAGCTTGTCGCTGACGGCGTCGGGCGCGGCCACCCAGGCGAGCAACACGGCGGCGCCGGCCAGCACTGCCGTGCCGACGAGTGCCTTGCCGATGCGCCAGACGATGTTCGCGGGCTTGGGCTTGGCTGTCAGCCGTGCGGCGATACGCTGCGGCAGGCGGCGGTCGACGAACAGCGTGCGGACCTCGGCAACGGACAGATAGCGGCCGTCGCCCTCGCCCTTGCCGAGGATGTTCAGCAGCACTGGCCATTCGCCCTGCATCAGAATGGGGAAGTACCAGCGCGCCCGATCGCCGTTGCGCGTCAGATTGGCCTTCATGAAGGTCTGGATCTGCGCCTCGTTGAGGCCGCGCTCGGTGCCGCCATTGGGATCGGGATAGTCGCTGCCGAAGCTCGCGAACCGGTCGATCTCCTCGGGATGGACCTTGGCCTCGGCGTCGAGGATGCGCGATCCGCCGCCATGCTTGTCGAGCGGACCGTTGCGCAACTGGTCGAGATCGGCGCCGGACCACAGGCTCTTCAGGAGCCGCAGCGGCGACAGGCCGTTCGCGATCAGGGCAACGCCGAAGGTCTCGATGCCGACAAGCCGTTTCTTGAAGCCGGTCTCGCCGCTCGCCGCCTCGACCCGGTCGCCGATGGTTTTCAAGGGGACGCTGTGGCCGTCGACGAAGCCGCCGGCGACGAGCGCGCGCAGGAAGGGACACGGGTTATCGGACGAGACCGGAAGCTGTCCGGGCAGGGCGTCACGGACGCGGGCGCTGTCTTCTTGCATCGAAGAACATCCTTGGAAAGCACCTGAGTGATGAAAACGAAATCACGCCAACAAACGAGGGCGGCGCCGAATTGCGCCGAGGAACGGGCGGAGCCCCGCCATCTGAACGTTACAATGCAATCGTCAATGATTGGCGTAACCCGCCCAAGTGTCAACCTCAAGTCGCGATCGCGCTATTCGCCCGCGAATTTCGCCTTGGTGTCCACCAGGGTGAGCTTGGTCAGCGGCACGCCGGCCTTGGTGAGGCCGTCGCGATAATGCGCGATGTCGGCCGGATTGCGCCAGCGGATGTTGCTCAGGAGGCGCTCGATCGTCATCCACGGATGCTGGCTCAAAAGCGCCGCGACGGCCTCGCCGGCTTCGACCGAGCGTCCGAGCTGCGCCAGCGCGGCGGCGCGGATGGCAAGGCACTGCAGATGGTTCGGGTTCTGGTAGTGCGACTCCCGCGCCCAGGACAGCGAGGCGTCGTACTGGCCGAGCATGTAGTGGCTGAACGCGCTCAGCACCGACCATTGATAGCGCGGATCGCTGTTGCCGCGCTGGGCCGCGACCGAGAACAGCTCGATCGCCTGGCGGTGCTCGCCGGCGACGAGATGGCAGACGCCGAGCACGCCGCGCGCACCCATGTCGTAGGGATTGAGCTGCAGCGACTTGCGTGCCGCTTCCATCCCGGCTTCCACCCGACCCTGCATGGCGTGGACATAGGCCAGCAGCGAATAGGAGAAGGACGAGCGGGAATCGAGCCGGACGCCGGCCTCGGCGAGCGCCATTGCCTCGTCCCACAGCTCCCGCGAATTCCTGATCCAGCCGAAATGAATGCCCTGCAGCAGGATGGTGCCGAGATAGGTGTGGGCGATGGCGAGACCGGGGTCGATCCTGATCGCCTCGCGGAACAGCGCGATCGAACTCTCGTAGTCGGCCTTGGTCGGCTGGTAGTAGTGCGACAGCCCGCGCAGGAAGCGGTCCCACGCCGTGAGGTCGGTGGTCTTGGACCGCACCGGCACCGCCGCCTCGGCACGGTAGATCTCGGGGATCAGCGCGGTGCACAGATTGGCGGTAATGTCGTCCTGCACGGCGAACAGGTCGCCGATGTCGCGGTCGTAGCGGCCGGCCCACAGCTGCTCGCCGTTCTCCGGCGCGACCAGCTCGGCGGTCACCCTGATCTTGTCGCCGGAGCGCCGCACCGAGCCCTGGATCAGATAGGTCGCATCGATCTCGCGCGCGATCAGGCGGGCGCTCATGCCGGCATGCTTGAAGGCGAAGGTGGAGTTGCGGCTGAGCACGCGGAAGAAGGACTGCAGCGACAGCGCGTGGATGAGGTCTTCCGCCAGGCCGTCCGAGAAATATTCGTCGGTCTCGCCGCTGAGATTGGCGAACGGCAGCACACCGACGATCGCGGTCCGGTATTGCGCCGGCAGGGTCGTGGCGGACCGCTGCTCGCGGCTCTTCTCCGGCGAGGACGGATCCCAGGTCCAGACGTTGATGGTGTCTTCGATGTTCTTGAAGCGGAACGGCCCGCGGTCGACGAAGGTGACCGTGAGGTGCTTGCTGGCTTCTTGGTAGGCCTTGTGGGAGACGGCAATTCCGCCGGGCGGTGCTGCGGCTTCAAGTCGCACAGCAGTGTTGACGCCGTCGCCGAATACCTCGTCCTCGTCGAAGATGACGTCGCCCATGTTGAGGCCGAGGCGAAACTGCATCACCCGGTCGGCCGGCAAATGAGCATTGCGCTCGGCCATCAGCTTCTGCACCTCGACCGAGGCCGCGATGGCGCCGACGACGCTCGGAAATTCCAGGAGAAATCCGTCCCCTGTGTACTTCACGATGCGGCCGCCGTGATTGAGGATGATCGGGTGGATGGCGCCGCGATGCGCCTTGAACGCGGCATGGGTTCCCGCCTCGTCGGCGCCCATCATCCGCGAGTAACCGACCACATCGGCACAGACAATCGCGGCCAGCCGTCTCTCCATTCCGTCTTTGCTCCTACTCAGGGCGATACCACGGCAACAGCAGTCGAATCCAATCAATTTGCGGAAGCAATGTGTAGGCCATGTGGCGGGCCGGCGACATGCGGTCCGATTGGCTCACGTCAGCCCGGCCCTGATCAGTCCGTCGCGGTAGTGGTCGATGTCGTCCCGGCGTTTCCACCGGATGTTCTTGATGTGGCGATCCAGCGTGAGCCAGGGATATTGCGCGCGCAGCGCGTCGACGGCGTCGCTCGCCTGGTCCGTCGCACCAAGTTGCGCCAGGGTTGCCGCGCGGATCGTCAGCGCCTGCAGATGGTTCGGGTAGAGAAACAGCTCCTCGCGGGCCCACGATAACGCGGCCTCATAACGGCCGAGCAGGTAGTGGCTGTAGGCGTTCAGCGCCGGCCATTGATAGCGCGGATCGCTGTTGCCGCGCTGGGCCGCGATCGAGAACAGATCGATGGCCTGCTGGTGCTCGCCGTTGACCATATGGCAGAGCCCGAGCACGCCGCGCGCCCCCATGTCGTAGGCATTGAGCTCGGTCGCCTTGCGCGCCGCCTTCATGCCGTCCTCATGGGCGCCCTGCATGGCCTGCACGAAGGCCAGGATCGCATAGGCGAAGGAGGAGCGCGCGTCGAGCCGCACGCTGTCCAGCGCCAGGTTCTTCGCCTCGTCCCAGAGCTCGCGCGAGCCCTTGATCCAGCCGAAATTGATGCCCTGCATCAGAATGGTTGCGAGATAAGCGTGCGCGAGGCCGAGCGTGGGATCGAGCGCAATGGCTTGCCGAAACAGCGAGATGGAGATCTCGTAGTCGGCCTTGGTCGGTCGGTAGTAGTGCGACAGACCGCGCAGGAAGCGGTCCCAGGCGGTCGGGTCGGTCGCCGGCGCACGGACCGGAATCGAGGCTTCGACACGATAGATCTCCGGCATCAGCGCCGCGCACAGGCTGGTGGTGATCTCGTCCTGCATCGCGAACAGATCACCGACGTCGCCGTCATAGCGACCGGTCCACAATTGAGCGCCGGTCTCGGGCGCGATCAGTTCCGCCGTCACGCGGAGCTTGTGACCAGAGCGCCGTACCGTTCCCTGAATCAGGTAGGTCGCATCGATCTCGCGTGCGACCAGGCGGGGATTGAGGCCGCGGTCCCTGAAGCGAAACGTCGAGGTGCGGCTCAGGACACGGAAGAACGATTGCAGCGACAGCGCATGGATCAGGTCGTCCGCGAGCCCGTCGGCGAGATACTCGTCGGCGCCGTCGGAGAGGTTGACGAATGGCAGCACGCCGACGATCGCCGTGCGATATTGTGGCGGCAGGCCGGTGACGCTCGTCCCGGCCCGGATCGCCGCCTCGCTGCCGGGCTCCCATGTCCACGCCTGCACCGGCTCCTGCAGGTTCTTGAACTGGAAGCTTCCGGCGCTGGTCAGCTCGATGGGGAGTTGCGGGCCGGCCTCCTCATAAGCCTTGGCCGAGACAGCAACACCGCCCGGGACGGCGATCGATTCGAGATTGACGGCGACATTGATGCCGTCGCCGAAGGCCTCGCCGTCGTCGATCGTGAACTCACCCTTATGAATTCCGAGCCGGAAGCGCATGTTGCGGTCGGCCGGCAGATCGGCGTTGCGCTCCGCCATCAGGGACTGCATCTCGACCCCGAACTGGATGGCGCTGGCGGCGTTGGCGAATTCCAGCAAAAAGCCATCGCCGGTGTGTTTGACGATGCGGCCGGCGTGATTGAGAATGATCGGGTGGATGGCGCCGCGATGAGCCTTGAAGGCGGCGTGCGTGCCGTCTTCGTCGATTCCCATCATGCGTGAATAGCCGGCGACGTCGGCGCAAAGGATGGCAGCGAGGCGTCTTTCCATCACATCGTGCTCCCGCCTCGCGCATACCACGACCGAGGCGGCCGAATCCAACGCTTTTCCGGACCCTATCGCGGCACCTTTGCCATGCGGCCCCGCGCCGGCCTCTGCGGTGCGAGACAGCAATGCCGAGGCCAGGTAGATGATTAGACCGGTATCGTTAGGAAATGTTCAATCATGCTCGGCATTCACGATCTGCCTTTGTTTCTCGTCTCCGGGCTGCTGCTCAACGTCACGCCGGGTCCCGACACCGCCTACATCGTTGGCCGCAGCGCGCAGATCGGCTGGCGCGGCGGGGCCGCTGCCGCTTTCGGCATCAGCACGGGGTGCCTCGTTCACGTGTTCGGAAGCGCGATCGGGCTGTCGGCGCTGCTCACGGCCTCCGCCGCGGCCTTCGCGGCGGTGAAATGGGCCGGTGCGGCCTATCTGGTCTATCTCGGCATCACGCAGCTTCTGGCGCGGCGGCCGGACGCCGCCAGGGCCAGTGATGTGACGTCGATGCCGGCGGTGACGCTCCGCCAGGTGTTCTGGCAGGGCGCGCTCACCAACATTCTCAATCCGAAGGTTGCGATGTTCTTTCTCGCCTTCCTGCCGCAATTCGTCGCAGCCGATGCGCCGCACAAGGCGCTCGCCTTCCTGCTGCTCGGCACGATCTTCATCGTCAACAGCACGATCTGGTGCCTCGGCGTCGCCGTCGTCGCGGCCCGGGCTGCGCGCCGCGTGCGCGGCTCGTCCGCCGCGCTGCTCTGGCTCAACCGCGCGATCGGCGGGCTGCTGATCTATCTCGGCATCCGGATCGCGATGCTCGAGGCGCGCTGACCTACCAGAGCAACTCGACGACCGCCGTGCCGGCGAGATACAGGCCGAGCAGGATCATGGCGATCAGGAACACACGGCGGAACGCCTCGGCCGGCAGTCGGGATCGCGCCGCCTGGCCCGCGAACATGCCGAGAAAGGCGCAGGCCATGGCGACCGCGCCGGGCAGGGCGGTGGCCGTGCTGAGCAGGCCGGAGCTCGTCAGGTTGAACGCCAACGTGACGGTGGCGACCGTGAAGAACACGCCTAGCGCCTGGACCAGCTCGTCCTTCTCGAGCCCGATCGCCTGCATGTACGGCACCGAGGGCACGACCTGCACGCCGGTGGCGGCCGAGATCAGCCCGGTGACGAGGCCGACGATGCCGCCGACCCATTTCTCGTGCGGGGGCGCGACCTTGAAGGCGAACTTGGTGAGGCCGAGCAGGGCATAGAGCATCAGCAGCACGCCGAGCGCGACGTTGCCCCAGCGCGTCGAGGCATGGCTGAGCGCGCCGGCGTTGAGGCAGATACCGATCGCGGTGCCCAGCATCAGCGGCCAGAGGCGCCTGGCGATATCGCGCAGATAAGGGCCGGCGAAGGTCTGCCAGATGTTGGTGATCACTGCCGGCACGATGACGATGGCGAGCGCCCGGCCGGGCGGCATGGCGACCGCGAGCAGCCCGACCGAGATGGTCGGCAGGCCGAGGCCGAGCGCGCCCTTGACGAAGCCGGCCAAGGTGAGCGCGAGGGCGATGAAGATGAGGATGGGGTCGATCATGGTCGTCACATTGACCAGACCGCGCTGGCGGCACAATGTGGAGGTTACGGAGCAAGCCTTCGTCCAGGACTGAGGCAGGATGACCATGCGTTTCGATCTGGTCGATCTCAGGCTTTTCATTGCCGTGGCCGAGGCCCGCAGCATCACCGGCGGCGCCGACCGGGCGCATCTGGCGTTGGCCTCGGCGAGCGCGCGGATCAAGGGTCTGGAGGACGCGTTCGGCGTCGAGCTGTTCAAGCGCGGCCGGCGTGGCGTGGATCTGACCGCGGCGGGCGAGAGCCTGCTCGATCACGCCCGCATCATCATGGCCAATGTCGAGGCCATGCAAGGCGAGCTTTCGGGCTTCGCGTCCGGCCGCCGCGCCAATGTGCAGCTGCTCGCCAACACGGTCGGCCTCGCCGAGCATCTGCCCAAGGCGCTGGCCGCCTTCCTGCGCGAGCATCCCGACATCAACGTCGACGTCGAGGAGCGCGAAAGCACCGAGATCGCCGAGGCGATCGCGTCCGGCAGAGCGGATCTCGGCTTTGCGGCGGAGCATGCGTTGCCCGAGACGATCGAGCGCTTCGCCTTCGGCGAGGACCGGCTGATCCTGGTCGCCGGGCGGCGCAGCCCGTTCGCAGCCCGCCGGCAGATCGACTTCAGCGAGACCGCGGGGGAGGATTTCATCGGCCTCACGCAGGGGACGGCGCTCAACGTCCATATCGGCCGGCACGCCGCGCGGCTCGGCATCCGCCAGCACGTGCGGGCCAGGCTGCGCGATTTCGACGCGATCTGCCAGATGGTGGCGGCCGGGATCGGCATTGCCGTCGTGCCGGAAGCGGCGGCGCGGCGTTGCGCGCGGTCGATGCCGATCAGCCTCGTCGCGCTGCGCGACGCCTGGGCCGATCGCCGGCTCGTGATCTGCGCTCGCAGCTTCAAGGCGCTGCCGCGTCCCGCGAAGCTGCTCGTCGAGCATTTGCGCCGGGCCGCTGCATGAGACGTCCGGCGACAGGCCGGACGTCTCCGTTCAGTTCGAGGAGGAGCCAGGCCGGTGGAGGCGGGCTCAGCCCGCTGCCAGCCGCTTCAGCGCCGCTTCGTGGACGCGCTTGTCGCCGGCGGCGACGATCCGGCCGCCGTTCTGCGCCGGGCCGCCTTCCCAATCGGTGACGATGCCGCCGGCGCCGTTGATGATCGGGATCAGGGCGGCGATGTCATAGGGCTTGAGCTCGGTCTCGATGACGAGATCGAGATGGCCGGCGGCCAGCATGCAATAGGAGTAGCAGTCGCCGCCATAGCGCGACAGCCGGGTCTCGGCCTCGACCCGGCCAAAGGTGGCGCGATCGGCCTCGTTCATCAACAATGGGCTCGTCGTATAGCACACCGCGTCCGCGAGACGCTCGCAGCGCCGGACCGAGAGCCGGCGCTCGCCGCCGCCGTTCTTGTAGTTGGCGGAGCCGTTGTCGCCGGCGAAGCGCTCGCCGATGAAAGGCTGGTGCATCATGCCGAACACCGGCGTGCCCTTGTGCAGCAACGCGATCAGCGTGCCCCAGGTCGGAAAACCGGCGATGAAGGACTTCGTGCCGTCGATCGGATCGAGCACCCAGACGTAATCGGCGTCCGCGCGCTCATTGCCGAACTCCTCGCCGACGATGCCGTGCTGAGGAAAGTTCGCCTTGATCAGGCGGCGCATCACCGCCTCGGCGGCGCGGTCGGCCTCCGTCACCGGATCGAAATCGTGCCTGCTGCTCTTGTTGTCGACCAGCAGCGAGGTCCGGAAGAACGGCAGGATGGTTTCGCCCGACGCGGTCGCCAGACGACCGATGAAGGCGGAGAAATCGATGACCGTCACAACGCGTCCTTGGGTGAGGGAATCGGGTGGCAATGAGCGGCTATGCCTAGCTCAAAGCGGTCCGGCGTGCATCCGGATATGGAACGCTGGCGTGGCATCTTGGATACCGTTTGGTGTCCGGCCCGCTGGCCGGGCGCGATTGATCCGTCGCTGGCCTCTCATGTGAAAGTGAAAGCGAAACCCGCGGTCCCTCTCGGGTCGTTTGGAATCTCCAATCAAGCCATTGACATCTATGATGAAAAGGAGAGGGCTGGGTCGCGCTGAACGCAACCCGGCCTATGTTTTTTTGCATGGAGAAGGGCGGAAAAACCCTTGCGCTTTGTGCAGCGCGATTGCATATTGTTGCGGTGCGGTAGCGCTTCGCGTTATCGCTGCCCTCCTTGGGCGTTTCCTCCCTAGACTTGGGCCGCTTGTCATTCAAGCGGCCCTTTTTTTTGTGCCGACGCCACCAGCCGAAATCCCTCGTACCGAAAGCGCAGCCGCTCTATTCCGCCGCCGCCTGGAACGGCCCGAGGTCGCCGAGCGGCACCGTCGCCAGCACCTCGGCGAGCACGGCGAGATCGGAAGCGACCTGCGCGAACCGCGGTCCGCGCTCCCTGCGGCGCTCGTCCATGTAGACCGCGCGATTGAGCTCGATCTGGATCGCATGCAAGCCCGTGGCCGGATTGCCGTAATGCTCGGTGATGAAGCCGCCGGCATAGGGCTTGTTGCGGCCGACGGAATAGCCGAGCCGGCCGAGCACGTCCTCGACCAGGTCCGGCAGCAGCGACGCGCAGCTCGTGCCGTAGCGGTCGCCAATCACCATGTCGGGCCGGCGCGGCTCGTCGCGCGAGACGCCGACCGACGGCATCGAATGACAGTCGACCAGGACGACCGTGCCGAACTGCTGGTGCACGCGGTTGATCAGCCGGCGCAGCGCGCGGTGATACGGCTTGTACAGCGTCTCGATGCGGTGCAGCGCCTCGTCGACGCTCAGCCGGTCGCGATAGATCTCCTGGCCGTCGCCGACCACGCGCGGGATCGTGCCGAGGCCGCCGGCCACCCGCATCGAGCGGGTGTTGGCAAAGCTCGGCAGCCGCCCGGTGAACATCCGCGGATCGAGCTCATAGGGCTCGCGATTGACGTCGACATAGCAGCGCGGGAAATGCACCCGGACCACCGGAAACCCGCGCGACAGGAGGTCGCCGATCAATTCGTCCATGAACGAATCTTCGGAGCGCCTGAGCGACGGCAGATCAATGCGCGAGGCCTGGAGGAAATCGTCGGGGTAGGCCGATCCGGAGTGAGGGGAATTGAAGATGATGGGCGCGCGCCATTCGGTCGGCTCCATGATCTCGAACGGCGGCAATTCGCCATCAAAGTCCGTCATCTCTGGGCGCCGTCCCCTTGGTCACGTGCGTCGATGTCACGTCCGTTGATGCGCCGGTATCCTCCGGCCGATTCGCGCTGGACAACGCAGGCACTGCTCTTGCCAACGCACATCTTCGATAATCCGAGCCGTTCTGCCAAGCGAAAAGCAATGAAAAAGTTCACCCGCCGTTTGGAACAACTCTGAGCTGGCGTGCTGTTTCGGTCGAAGACCGCACCTTCAGCCCTCAAATTGCCTTGCCGATGTCGGATCAAAAGGCGCAATCTTTCACCCGAAATTTACCGCCCGTCAGGCTTAGTGGCGGCAACGCTCCGCCTCTCACCCGGACCAGACAACCCCTCGCCATGCACAAAATCCTGCTCGCCGAAGACGACAACGACATGCGCCGCTTCCTGGTCAAGGCATTGGAAAATGCCGGGTTCCAGGTCTCGCCCCACGACAATGGCATGTCGGCCTACCAGCGGCTGCGCGAGGAGCCGTTCGAGATGCTGCTCACCGACATCGTGATGCCGGAGATGGACGGCATCGAGCTGGCGCGCCGCGCCTCCGAGCTCGATCCGGACATCAAGATCATGTTCATCACCGGCTTCGCCGCGGTCGCGCTGAACTCCGATTCGGAGGCGCCCAAGAACGCCAAGGTGCTGTCCAAGCCGGTGCACCTCCGCGAGCTCGTCAGCGAGGTCAACAAGATGCTGGCGGCCTGAGCCGCCGGGGACGGACGTCCGGAACTGGCGGATTATTCCCAATTTCGGCATTTTGCGTCCTTGCCTGCCTGCGTGGGAGCCGATATAGGGACGCCCACCCGAACGGACTTCTGGACTAGGGCACGTAGCTCAGCGGGAGAGCACTACCTTGACATGGTAGGGGTCACAGGTTCGATCCCTGTCGTGCCCACCATCGGCCGATCCGGCCGGTGACCCAACCTCGGTCCATTCTCCGACCTTCGAAGAACCAGGCACCGAGATCCAGGCGCTGACATTGTCGGCGCGTGCGATTTTCCGGTGCACGGAGGCGCACCTGCGCCGAACGCGAGGCCTGCAGAGCGGCATGCCGATGGACGGTCCGGTGCTGGCCGATTTGGCGAACTTGACGTTGTCGACATGATCAAAGGACATGGCTTCGCTGTCTCGCGGCGCGCTGTCGCGTCCGAGGCTTGCTGATCGATCGCCCTCTCAAATTAGAGGGCGCGGGGAATGCCGGGCGCTGGCCGCACCCATGGCCCGCCTGCAGAAAAAAAGCAGGCGGCAGTCACCACAGGTTCAGCCGAGAACACCCGGCATTCCCCGCGCGATGGTTTTGACGGCTGCTTCGCGATCTCCCCGGTGCGCCGGGCTTTCTGGCCACCGTATCGCACAACGTGCTTGCGCACGTTGCGCTGGACATCAGCATCGGGATGCCAGGACCACGCGACTTGACCGTGCGCATCAACGTCGTTCGTCGGCGCGGCTCAGCCACGCTGCAACATCGACACGCCCACCGCATCCCGCCTCGACGTTCGTGACGACCGCGAAGCGCCCCTCTTGTGAGACGGGACGGACGAGAGGAAAACACGATTTCTGGAAAAAAGAAACAGAAATCTTCTTGCTCGAATGGCCGGCGAGGGCGATGTGTTTGAACCGGCGCGCGAAATGAGTTTTTCGGCGCATGCGGTTGGGGCCGCAATCGACCTCGAGCCCGCGGGGATGAGCCGGCACATCGCGCCTTGTACAGGCTGCTTGTGCAGCAGCGATTTGCCCGGCGGGCCGGGCCACTCGATCTTTCGCCGGCGGGTCGTGAGTTTGAAGAGACCGGCCGACGGCCGAACGGACCATTCACCGCGCTGCCTTCAAACCATCGGCGATTTCATCGATCGATGGTCCCGAGGCCGAAAAGCGAGCAGGCTGACGAGAGCGAGTCCCCAAACGCCGACCCCACCGTAAAGCATCACCCATCCAAAGCCTTGGACAAGCGCCTGATGGACGAGCGACTCCGACAGCTCTGGAACGGAAACCAGACTTCCTGCGGCGATCCTCTCGGCGAAGAAGCGCAGATGCGCGGCGTCCAATGAATCCGGCAGCGCATTTTTGAGGTGTGCCAGCACGCCGCTGATCAAGATGAAACCCATCACCGCGATATTGATCGCCAGTGAGATCATCCGGGCGCTCATGTCGATGCCGGACGCCATACCGGCACGATCGCTCGAAACCGCACCCGTTGTCGTATTGGTAACAGGGGTGTTGGTCAGGCCGAGGCCGATCCCGGCGAACAGCGACCCGGGCAGCATCGTCAGCCAGCTTGCCTGCGCGGCGGCGCTACCAAATTTCATCAGAATGAAGCCCAGACCGATCATGAACAGGCCAACGGGAATGACGAAACCGGGCTGATAGCGTAGCGAAAGCCGCTCCGCCAGCGGCGGCACGACGAGCGTCGGAAGGGTGTAGGCAAGCAATGCGAGACCAGCAGAGACACTGTCGTAGCCGAGGCCCGCCTGAAACCAGATCGGCAAATAGATCATGAAGGGCCAGAAGCTGAAGTTCATCGCGGCCGAGCCGATGATTGCGCCGGAAAAAGCGCGGATGCGGAATACCGAGAAGTCGAACATCGGTCGCGGGCTGAACTTTTCGGCGATGATGAAAGCGATGAAGCTCGCGATCGCAACGCCAATGACTCCCAGGGCGGTCGGGCTGGTGAAGCCAAGATCCGGTCCCTGCGTGATGAAGAAAGCGAGACAGAAGACCGACAACGACAGTGTGATGATGCCCGCAACGTCGAGACTGCCGGCCTCGGAGTCCTTCGATTCCTGAACGCCGCTGAGGGTGAGCATCAGTGTCAGGATCGCAAACGCGACATGGACGAAGAACACCCACTCCCAGCTCGAGACCGCGACGATCGCGCCGCCGATGATCGGACCGAAGCCGAGACCAATGCCGAAGATGATCCCCCACCAGCCGAAGGCGATGGCGCGCTGCCGTCCTTCCTGGAATTGATGAGAAAGGATGGCGATCTGACAGATCAGCATCGCGCCGCCGCTGAGGCCCTGGAGAAATCGGGCGCCGATCAGCACCGAGACGTTCTCGGTCACGCCGCAGACAAGCGACGTCACGCCGAACGCGGCGATAGAGACCATGAAGATGCGCTTGCGCCCATAGCGGTCGGCCAGCGTCCCGGTCGCCATCAGAACGGTCGTCACCGCGATCGTATAGGCGTTCATGATCCATTGGAGTTGCTTGAAATCGGCGCGCAGCACCTGCTCCAGCGTCGGCAGGATTGCGGGGATGCTGGAAATCTCCAGGCCGAACATGAGGGACGAGAGGCAGGCGGCGGCCAAGGCGATTGTACTTCGGCGTGTCAGTGCAGGGGTCATGATTCGGCCTTCCGACGTTGTGGTCGGCAATGGTGAAATCCAGCGGTGATGAGAGGAGCCGCAACTCGGTTCGCGTGTCGCGGTGGGACGCAACATAGCCGGGACTTGACCATTCCAGAACTGGATGGTTGGATATTTCAAAGACAGCAAATTTGGATAGATGGGATGACCATACTGGACGTGGATGCCGTCCAGGCCTTCGTGACGATCGCCGATCAGCAGAGCTTCACACGGGCGGCGGAGGTGCTTGGCACCACCCAAGGCGCGATCAGTGTAAAGCTGAAACGGCTTGAAGACCGGCTCGGCCAGAAACTGATCGAACGGACGCCGCGGTTGGTCCGGCTGTCGGCGCAGGGCGCGGTGTTCCTTGAATCGGCGCGCGACTTTCTTGCCGCCCATGACCGCGCCGTCGCGGGGCTATCCTCGACTCGTCGCCGGTTTGCGCTCGGCATTGCCAGCCATGTGGCTGGATCGGAGATTCCGACACTCCTTGCGCGGTTGAACGCACACGACCCGGCGCTCACCATCGAAGTGCGGCTCGACAATTCGCGCAACCTGCTGGACGCTTTCGACTGTGGCGAAATCGATGCGGCGATTATCCGCAGGGAGGACGACCGGCGCGACGGCGAGGTGCTTGCGCCGGAACACTTCGGCTGGTTTGCATCTCCGGACTTCGTGCATCGAGCAGGCGAGCCGCTGCGTTTGGCCGCGTTGTCGCCGTCCTGCGGAGTCCGTGACATCGCCACCCGCGCGCTCGACGCTGCGGGAATAGCCTGGACGGAGGTTTTCCTCGGCGGCGGTTCCTCCGTCGTGTCCGACGCAGTCTCGGCCGGCTTGGCCACCGCCGTATTCTCTTGCCGGCTCGCGCCGGCCGGCACGGTCGAGGTTAGCCGGCGGTTCGGACTGCCCTCGCTTCCCTCGTCCGAAATCATTCTTCTCTCGACACTCTCGGACGCCAAATCCCGCGAAGCGCTTAGAACCCTCGCGACTGCGTTTCGCGAGCACCGTCCACCCTCGGCGTAAATATCGCTTGTCGTCGTCGATCACTCCCCGTCGAGGCGCCCAGGCCGACATCGGCGCTTTGCCCCAGCGTGCGGATGACTGGAAGCCGTTCAGCAGACCGCTGACGTCAGACCACATCGATGGTGGGAAGCCGGGCGTCGTCCGTGATGCAATCCCAGGCGAACCGCCGCGCGCGGTCGAGCCAGACCGCCGGTGCCATGGCCGAGGTTCGAGCCCTTGGTCAGCGGCCCGGCGGCCCAGGTGAAGCGTCCGCCGTCCAGGAGCAGCGCGTCGAGCGCCTTCGGCACGAACGCGGCCACATCAGCCTGCTGAGCCGGCGTCAGCCAATCCCATCCGAGCAACAGCGGGATGACGTTTGCCTCGTCGGGTGGACATGAATCGAGCTAACATGTCCACTCGTGGACAATTGCTCGCTGAAGCCCGCGTCATGTTCGCAGACGATATCTTTGGACACATCGTCGATCGTGCGTATGAGCTCCTGGGCGTTCCGCCTCTCGTCGCCGCCGAAGACCCATGCCTGGAACCAAAAAGTGGCATTTTGCGCGGGCATCCCCATATTAGGTAGATGGCAAAATGGCAGAAATCGAGCACGCGGCAACCGCATAAGACGAAGGCCGAGCTCCGTGAGATGCTGACCGAGGCAGTCCGGAATACGGCGAGTTCGGGCCCGCGACCGAAGCGCCTGGCGAAACTCGACGGCGTTGCTGATGGGGCGGCGGCTTCCGTCGATTAGGCTTCTGCGTCCTGGCCTGGTTCGTTCAGTCCATACGAGCGAAGTCTTTCGAAATTTCGTGAAGGAGTTATGATGCGCAAGTTTCCCGAGCCCGTCAACGTCGGGCCGTCTGGTCAACGTATTGCTTACTCGTAGCGCAGCGCTTCGATGGGATCGAGCCGAGCGGCCTTTCGCGCGGGGTAGTAGCCGAAGAATATGCCAACGGCTGCCGAGAACAGGAACCCGCCGGCAATCGCGGCCAGGGATATCGGCGCCGGCCAGCCTGTGAGGATGGAGATGGCGACGGACAACGCCGCGCCGATGACAATTCCCACGATGCCGCCGCTGACGCTGATGAAGATCGCCTCGGCAAGAAATTGTAGCAGGACGTGCAATCTCCGCGCGCCAATCGCCATCCGTAGTCCGATCTCCCGCGTTCGCTCCGTCACCGAGACGAGCAGGATGTTCATGATGCCGATGCCGCCGACCACAAGCGAGATGGACGCCACCGCGGCCAAGAGGAGCGCCATGATGCGGCTGCTTCCCTCCGCGGTCTGCGCAATCTGACTGAGGTTGCGCACGGAAAAATCGTTGATGGTGCCTGGGCGGATGCGGTGACGCCGCGCCAGGATTTCAGTAGCTTGATCGATCGCCGCCTGGATCCCGGCCTGATCCACCGCCTGCACGTAAATCTGATTCACATACCCGGTCATGCGCGGTTGAAGCCCATACGGATTCGGCGGCGTCGGATAAATCCAGTTGATCGCCGTTTGCTGCTGGCTTGGGGCGGCAACGCCGATAATCTTGCGCTCGGCGGTGGTGAACGGAACCATGATCAGATCGTCCTGGTCCTGCCCAAAAGATGTCTGTCCCTTGGTTTCAAGAATTCCGACCACCCGCAACGACACACCCTTGGCCTGCACCGTCGCCCCGATCGGATTCTGAGAGGTGCCGAAGAGTTGCCGGCGCACGGTCTCGCCGAGGACCGCGACCAGCGCCGAGCTTCGCTCGTCCTCCGGAGTGATCGCCCGCCCTGCGGCGATCTGCCAGTTCGTCATCGGAGGATAATTGGCGCTTACGCCCTGAATGCCGGTGGTCCAGTTCTGGTTCGCAAAGCGGATCAGCCCCGGCTGGCGGATGAGGTAGCTCACCGCCCCGGCGGCGGGTGCCTCCTGCCGGATCGCCCGGACGTCGGCAACGGTCAGCGTCGAAGCGCTTCCGGAGCCCCCCCGAGCGCCCCCGCTTGTGGCGGCGCCCGGCAGGATGACCACGAGGTTGGTCCCGAGCCTTGCGATCTCCTTTCGGACCGCCTCGTTCGCCCCCTGGCCGACGGACACCATGACAATCAATGCGGCGACGCCGATGAAGACTCCAAGCATTGTCAGCGCTGAACGCATCTTGTTGCGCCAGATCGCCTCGGCGGCCGCCGTCATCACCATCCAGGCAAAGGGCCATGATGCGACCGACATTGCGACGTAGGCCGACCGCTCCCTGGGCTGGACCAATTTGTCCGCCGTCCCGCTCGCCGGCTGCGGCGCCTTGGCGGGCTTTGTCTTCTTCACATCCGTGATGATCTGGCCGTCGCGCATGGTCAGCACGCGATCGGCAAAGGCCGCGACATCCGGCTCGTGGGTCACCACGATGATGGTGACGCCCTGTTCGCGATTGAGCGAGCTGAGCGTCTGCATGATCTCGTTGGAGTTGCGGGTATCGAGATTGCCGGTCGGCTCATCCGCCAACAGCAGGCTCGGCTGATTGATCAGGGCCCGCGCGATTGCCACCCGCTGCTGCTGCCCGCCCGACAACTGGCCCGGCGTGTTGCGTTCCCGGTCGCGCAGCCCGAGCTTGTCCAGAACCGCGCGAGCCCGCTCGAAGCGCGCGCTCGCATGGCTCTGGCCGGACATCGCGTACAGAAGCGGCAAGGCGACGTTGTCGATGGCGCTGGTGCGCGGCAATAGATTGAAGCTCTGGAATACGAACCCAAGCCGCTCGCTGCGAAGGCCGGCGAGATCCGGCTCTGCAAGCTGCGCGACGTCGATGCCGTCGAACCAGTAATGACCGGCGGTAGGCCGATCGAGGCAACCGAGGATCGACATCAGCGTCGACTTGCCCGATCCGGACGCGCCCATGATGGCGATGAACTCGCCATGTTCGACGATCAGGCTGACGTCCGAAAGCGCGCGAACGTCGATGTCGCCGACATGATATGTCCGCGACACTCCCTCAATCCTGATAACCGGCTCCGCCATGTGCCTTCAATCGTTGTAGCCGATGCGATCAGAGGCGGGGCCGCGGCACGCTGGAACGTGCTTTCGCTGAATTCCGTTGCTCCGCGACGATCACCCGGTCGTCGATCTTCAGGTCGCCCTGCACGATCTCCGTAAACTCGTCGTCGTCGAGCCCGACCATGACCTGAACCGGCACCGGCGATCCGTCCCGCAGCACCCAAACGCGCGCTTGTTTCGTGTCGCCAAGGGCGGTCCCGGTCGGGACATAACGCAACGCCCGGTTCGGAACTCGGAGCACGCCGCTGCGCCGATCGACGATGATCCTTGTCGCCGCCGTCAGGCCCGGCTTGAGCGCCAGATCAGGGTTGTTGACGCTCACGACGACATCGTAAGTGATGACATTCTGCACGGTTTGCGGGGACTGGCGGACCTGGGTCACCGTTCCCTCGAACAGACGTTTCGGATATGCGTCGACCGTGAACGTCGCCTTGTCGCCATTCTTGATGCCGCCGATGTCGCTCTCGCTGACATTGGCGTCCACCTGCATCCTGGTGAGGTCGGTCGCGATCAGAAACAAGGTGGGAGTCTGGAAACTCGCCGCCACAGTTTGTCCCATGGTGACGGCGCGCGAAACGACCGTGCCATCGACCGGCGAGATGATGTTGGTATAGTCGAGATTGACCTGTGCCGCGGCGAGCACGGCTTCGCGCTGCTGGATGGTGGCCCCGTCAAACGCAATTTGCGCCAGAGCCTGATCGTACACGTTTTTCGCATTGTCGTAGGCGTCCTCCGACACGGCGCTTGTCCTGACGAGCGTGGCGAGGCGTTCCAGGTTGGCCTTGGCATAGGTGAGCGATGCCTTGTCCTTCTCCAGTTGCGCTTTCGCGATGGCGAGACTGGCTTTCGCCTGATCGACGATGCTCTGATAGGGGCGGGGATCAATCTTGGCGCAGCTTTGTCCGCGTTTGACCTGCGTGTTGTAATCGCAACTCAATTCCTGGATCACGCCGGAGACATAGGTCCCGACAATGATCGTCAATTCCGGATTGACCGACCCCGTGGCGTTGATGTCGCGCGCGATGTCGCCGATCGCAACAGATGCTGTCTCATATCGAACTGAAGCGTCGCCGCTGAACGACCACCAGATGCCCAGGGATGCAGCAAGAAGCAGTGCCGCGATCCCAACGAGAACCCAGCGCCTCGTCGCAAATCGTGGCTGTACGGCCGGCTCGCTGACCGGGCGTCCAGTCGATGGACGCGGCACATAGGGCAGAGCTTCCCTGCTTTCGGCCGCAGCACCAGTGCCGAGCTGCGTGTTCATCTCGCTTTGGCTCCGGGCCTGGGATGATGGTCATTGCCACCATAGGCTACGGCTAGGCCGAATTGTTGATTGGGATCAAGGTATACGGCCCGGTGCCGGCCAAGGCCAACGACGCGGCTATCGTTGTTCGTGAAAATGGCGAGATGGAAATGTTCATTCGACAGGCAAAGGGCGACGAGGAACTTCCGCCCGGCCAGGTCGTTCTGGCCCTTTTCGGAATGACATTTCACGATGAGCGAGTGCGCAGACTGTTGGCGCAAATTGTAAAAGAGAAGCAAAGCCCAACATGACGTCGCCGCAGGTCGTCGTGCGCGCGGCGCCGGATCAGTCGGCTTGGGGTGCGGAGTTCATCAGATGATGGCGGTGAAAAGGTGCGGCGAAGTTAGACCTCACGCGAGGGGCCGGCACCGTCGCGGTCCTCGTTGAAGAGCGCTCTCAGCAAACGCCAAAGTTCGCGGTGACCAGCTGTTTGACCGCCCTGCGTCAGATAGTCCGAAATATCCATTGTCGCCGTTTGGTATTCGATCGTGCCCCCAATGCCAGTCTCCAAACGCGCCACCTCCCGCTCGACATACAAGTTCTTGGTGTCTGTATCGAAGACAAGGAAACAGCGATCCTCGCGTGTGATATCGGGGCCTTTTACCTGGCGATACAGTTCCCTTTTTAGGAAGGCCATTGTCCGCTCCCGACGAGGACGATGCGATAGCTATGTGTCTTGGGTTAACAAGGTTCTGCCCCTTGTAGCGGCGTCATAGATTTCGATTTTGAGCATCGGATAAGTCGACTTCAGTTTACGACCTGATGCTTCGGCCGCTTCGGCCGTCTCAAACGCCGACTTGAAGTGCCCGTCGACAATGACCACAAATCCTTCCGACGGCGGCCGGTCGGCACGTGGCACCTTCTGCTCAGACTCCTCAATTGAGCGAACTGACTTCTTCATCGGAGCTCTCATTCTATCGCAGAGGCGTGACGGAGGCTCGCTGAGACCAAGAAGCCGATCAAGCTACGAAGTCTCATTCGATCGCGGCACCGGAGAAGGCGAATGACCAAATCCGGAGACCGCGACCGGCTTACCTCGGTCTGGTCTCCGGCTTTCTGCCGCGCAGAACTAAGCGGCCTTGCCAGGTGCGGCGGCCTTGTTCGGTGCGGGGCTTGCGCTCGGTGGAGCACCTGTCTTGATATCGATCGTCTTGGTGGTCTTCACCGCCTTGGCCGGCTTCTTGATTGCGAGATGCAGCACGCCTTTGTCGAAGTGAGCTTCGACGGCTCCCTCTTCCGGCTCGAATGGGAGAGACATCGATCGATAGAATGAGCCGTAGCTGCGCTCCTCGACGTGCCAGTCCTTTTCGTCTTTCGTGCTCTCCGCCTTCTTCTCGCCGGAGATAACCAGCTGGTTGCCGTCCAGGCTGACCTTGATATCTTTGTCGTCCACGCCGGGAAGTTCGGCGGTCACTTCGAAAGCATCCTTGGTCTCCGCCACACTGACTGCTGGCGCCCCGGCACCAATGCTGGGAGAAGGCAAACCCTGATCGAAAACGCGAAGCGCGTTCTCCATTTCACGCCGCATGGCCCTGAATGGGTCGAATGCAGGCTCCTGGCTGGTAGTCCACAATCTCGGAAGGCTCATCTGGTTTCTCCGCAGGTTGAAGAAAGAGAAAAACAGCCTGCTCCTCGCGGTCATGGCGACCTTGATGTAGCGCAAAACCGCGGGGGTAATTTCGAGGCGGAAAGGCCGGCATGACGATAAAGGTGAACGCGTCAACGGAGTTGACATAATCACAGCAACAAGCTTTGGCGCCGCTGCGCGGCGCATGTTTAGCCGTGACATTCCCAAACGCAGATGAGCGCTACCGCGTCTCTTCTGTATATCTTGGATTAATCGTGCCCTCAGCATGGCACGTGGCGGCGACGATAGCGGTAGGGACAACCGTATTGGCCTGGTGCGTAGTAGCCCGGCGCGAAATGGCCGGGTCCGTAGGTAGCGACTCCAGCTTCGGCGCCAGGGATCCCAGAACCGATTGCGCGGTAGTAGCGGCCACGATAGCGTCAGCAGTCGACCTCCGTCACGCCGGACGAGGAGGCCCTTGTTTCAGAAGAACAGCGCCCGGCGAGACTGGAGCAGCCTCTGAAGGGGAGCACGGAGTCCAATAATGTCCACTCATTTTCATGAGTGGACAAGGAGGAACGGAGCCCGCCAATGAGGCGTCCAGCTATAGCGGATTTGTTCTATTTCGAGCGGTTGATCTGAATAGATCACAGGCTTGAATCACAACAGACAGGCGGAGACTCCGGTTACTCTCACGGGCACGGATGTCGTAAGCCGTCGTAACCAGGATACGTGCCGGAATACGGGTCATAAGACCTGAAGCGTTGCGCACAATAGCTGACCGCGTCGCCCACATAGGGAGCCGGAGCGACGTAGACCGGCCCGGGACCGTAGCCGTAGTATCCGTAGGGTTGCGTTGCCCCAATGATCGCTCCGCCGATCAGCGCGCCAGCGATGCCTGCACCAATTCCGACACCCGCGCCGCCGTGCCAGCCATGGCGATATCGCACGGTCTCGACCGATGGCGCCACGGCGCTGCGCAGCATCAGCGGGGAGGTTACCGGAGCGGCAATGACAGGGGCAACGAGAAGTGGTGTGGTGGCGATGATGAGTGCAGCCAGCACGGTTTTGGACGACTTGTTCATAGGGCATCTCCAAGATCATTTTCGGGGAGCGCAGCTACCCGCATCCGGTGTCTCAAAAACGACAATGATCCGAGAAGGCCTGTATGAATTGATCTAGCGCAACGTCAGCGTGCATCGATTGGACAAATCTGATCTTGTCTCATCGGAGAGCTCGTGAAGCTGCAGCGCTGCGTGATTGAGCGCGGTCAGCGCATCCTCGTCATCATCGAAGGTCGCGACGCCGCCGGCAAGGATGGCACGATCAAGTCGATCGTCGAACCTCTAAGCCCGCGTGATACCCGCGTCGTAGCGCCAAGCAATCGGGAACAGTGTTCATGGTACTTCCAGCGTCACGTTTCGCACTTGCTCGCGGCAGGAGAGATCGTGCTGTTCAATCGCAGTTTATATAAACGGGCTGGAGTTGAGAGCATCATGGGCTTCTGCACCAAGGAGGAAACCGAGGAATTCCTCGAGACCGTGCCGGCATTCGAGGCAATGATCGAGCGTTCGGGTATCACGCTGCTCAAGTACTACCTTGATATTTCGAAACAGGAGCAGTGGAGGCGGAGCCTTTTGCGGGTTGCGAGACGGACGGGCCGCATAGCAGGATCGTCGCCAATACTGCAACGAATGACGGCGCCACGACGCGAGACGACAATCGCGTGACAACTCCTTTCCGGGACGGACCAGCCGCCCAGTGCATCTACGTAACGGCAATTAGTTACCTATCACGAGTGCGGGAACTTGGCTGCTGATGGCGAGAAAGATTCTCAGCGGCCGCTGTTGCCGGCGCCGTGATGGATCAGACGCGAATGAGTTGCTTGGGTTTGGCCCGTCGGGACATTGGCCGAATTCGGATTGTTGGCATCGTGCTTGGAATGTTTCATCTACAAGGAGCAGCTTGAAATGGATCGCCTGCCGGCCGGCGCGTTCGTCAGCCCATGCGGCGCGGCAACACGGTTCGACGTCGAGGGACAGCGGGCCACGGCCGGTTGGAAGTTCCTATGGAGCGGGCGCGGCGGAAGCTGCTAGAACCGACGCATTCACGAGGACAGAACAATGACAGCCAAACGCGTGGTGTTCACCGGGGGAACAGGCAAGGCGGGCAGGCATGTGCTGCCGCATCTGCAGGACAAGGGCTACGAGCTCCTCAACGTCGACCTCAAGCCGTTCGATCACCCCGGGATCAACACCCTGATCGCCGATCTGACGGACAGCGGCCAGGCCTTCAACGCGCTGACCACGCATCATGGCTTCGGCGGCTTCAACGCCGGACGGCCGCCACGGGCGCCGGATGCGGTGGTGCATTTCGCCGCGATCCCGCGGGTGCTCATCGAGCCCGACAATGAGACCTTTCGCGTGAACACGATCAGCACCTACAACGTCATCGAGGCCGCGGCGAAGCTCGGCGTGCGCAAGATCATCATCGCCTCCAGCGAGACCACCTATGGCGTATGCTTCGCGGAGGGCGACAAGGACTTCAGGAGCTTTCCGCTCGAGGAGGACTACGACACCGACCCGATGGACTCCTATGGGCTGTCCAAGGTCGTGAACGAAAAGACGGCGCGGGCGTTTGCAATGCGCTACGGCATCGACATCTATTGCTTGCGCATCGGCAACGTCATCGAGCCGCATGAATACGACAGGTTTCCCGGCTTTCTCGCCGATCCCCCGTCGCGCAAGCGCAATGCGTGGTCCTATATCGACGCCCGCGACCTCGGCGAGATCGTGCATCTGGCGATCCAGAAGGACGGGCTCGGCTTCCAGGTCTTCAACGCCGTCAACGACACGGTGACGGCTGATATCCCGACGCGCGAGCTGCTGCGCCGCTACTGTCCCAACGTCCCGATCACCCGTGAGCTCGGCGAGCGCGAAGCGCCGCTGTCGAACCGCAAGGCGCGCGAGGTGCTCGGGTTCAAGGAAGCGCACAATTGGCGGAAGTACGTGAAGGCGGGGTAGGGCGATCTGACTTGACGATCAGGGTTGTAGCCCGGCTCTCTCCACGACGTCATGGCCGGGATCGTCCCAGCCATCCGCGTCTTCATGCGTGGAGGAAAGGACGTGGATGCCCAGGTCAAGCCCGGGCATGAAGAGTAACTCGACGGGCAGGCGTGCGCGTCGGGCCTTCACGACATCCGCCGCCGGATCGCGAGCATCGCCAGCGACAGCGCGATCGTGCCGACGATGAACACGGCCGCCGCCGAGACGATCGCCGGGCTGATGTTCTCGCGGATGGTGGCGAACATCTGCCGCGCCAGGGTGCGCTGATTGGGGCCGGCGACGAACAGCGTCAGCACCACCTCGTCCAGCGACGTCGCGAAAGCGAACAATGCGCCGGAGATGATGCCGGGCAGCGCGATGGGAAAGGTCACCGAGCGCAGCACCATGGCGGGCGAGGCGCCGAGGCTCGCGGCGGCCCGCTCGAGCTGGATATCGACGCCCTGCAAGGCTGAGGAGACGTTGACCAGCACGAACGGAACGGCGACGACGGTGTGCGCGATGATGACGCCGAGATAGGTGTTGGTGAGCCCGTAGCGCGAAAACATCAGCTGCATGCCGACGCCGAGCACGACCGCCGGCACGACCATCGGCAGCAGGAACACGGTGCGCAAGGTCGAGATCAGCAGCGAGGCGCGCCTGCCGCGCAGGCCGAGCGCGGCGAGCGTGCCGAGCAACGTTGCAAGGGCTGTGGTCCCCGAGCCGATCAGCAGGCTGTTGACGATGGACAGCCGCCAGGATTCGGCGGTGACCAGCTCGCGAAACCAGCGCGTCGAATAGCCGGGAATGGGATAGTTCAGGAATACGCTGTCGGTGAGCGACAACGGCAGCACCGCGATCAACGGCCCGAGCAGGAACACGACGACGGCGATCGCGAACAGCAGCTTGATGAGCGGCAGCCATTTCATGCGCGCTGCTCCTCGGCCGAGGTCAGCCGGATGTAGACGGCATAGAGCAGGATCGTCATCGCCAGCAGGACGAGACCGAGCGCGCCGGCCATGCCCCAGTTCGCCGCCCCCGTGGCGTAGTAGGCGATCACCGAGCTGATCATCTGGTCGTTGGCGCCGCCGATCAAAGCGGGCGTGATGTAGTAGCCCAGCGCGGCCATGAACACGAGCAGCGCGCCGGAGACGACGCCGCGCATCGAAAGCGGCAGCAGCACGTGGACGAAGGCGCGCAGCGGATGCGCGCCGAGCGAGGCCGCCGCCGGCATCAGGTTGCGCGGAATCGCGATCAGCACGCTGAAGATCGGCAGCACCATGAACGGCAGCAGCACATGCGTCATCGCGATGACGACGCCGAGCCGGTTGAACATCAGCGGCACCGGCGCTGAAGTAAGGCCCAATCCCCTGAGCGTGGCATTGATCAGGCCGTTGTCCTGCAGCACGACATACCAGGCCGCGGTGCGCACCAGGAGCGAGGTCCACAGCGGCAGCAGCACCGCGCCGAGCAGGATCTGCCGGCGCCAGCCCTCGACCGAGGCGGCCACCATCGCGAACGGCAGGCCGATGAGGATGCAGGCCAGCGTCACCAGCGCCGAGGTCACGAAGGTCCGGATCATGATCAGGCGGTTGGCCGAGGCGCCCTCCGGCATCGCAGCGATATTGCCGGCGGCGTTGCGCTCGAGGTCGACGGCGGCGAGCAGGTTCTTGTCGGTCCAGGGCGAGGCCACGGCCTCGGCGATGGTCGTCCAATAGGAGGTCTCGCTCCAGCGCGAGTCGATCGCGGCGAGGTCGACCGCGCCGGAGCTGTCGAGCGCGCGGCGGGTCTTGCCGAGCAGGCTGCGGAAGCCGGACTGCGCGCTGTTCAGGCGGCGAACGAGATCGCCGAACTGCTCGTCATTGGCCAGCTTGCGGATGTCGTCGACGAACGCGGCCTGTGCGGTTGCAGGAGGCACGCTTATGCGGTCCCAGCGCGCCAGCGCCTTGTGGGTGCGGGGCAGGGACTCGGTCGCGACCGGATCCGATACCGCCGACTTCATCATCGTCACCAGCGGCACGACGAAGAACGACAGCATGAACGCCAGAAGCGGCGCGAGCAGCAGGGCCGCCTTCAGGCGCTGGGCGAGGTCTGGTCGCATGATCCCACCACCCAGACATCCGACGCCGCGAATGACAGCGCCACGTCGCGGCCGACCTCCGCAGCCTGACCACCGGCACGATCGCCCTTGATGATCAGCCGCTGCGCGCCGACCGTGGCGACCAGACGCATGTGATCGCCGAAATACACCGCATCCAGGATGCGCGCGGTCAGGCGGTTCGCGGTCGCCGCTGCATGATCGTTGATCCGGATGGCCTCGGGACGGATCGAGACCTGCACCCTGCCGCCATCAATGCGGCCGGCCCCGGCATGCGCCGCCAGCGCGAGGCCCGAGTCCGTCGTCAGCCGCACCGCCTCGCCCGCGTGCTCGTCGACCTTGCACGCCAGCAGGTTGGTCTCGCCGATGAACTCGGCGACGAAGGGCGTGCGCGGCAGCTCGTAGATCTCGCGCGGCGTGCCGATCTGCTCGATCCTGCCGTGGTTGAACACGGCGATGCGGTCCGACATCGTCAGCGCCTCGTCCTGATCGTGGGTGACGAACACGATGGTGAGGCCGAGCCGGCGGTGCAGGTCGCGGATGTCGAGCTGCATCTGCTCACGCAGCTTCTTGTCGAGCGCGCCGAGCGGCTCGTCCATCAGCACCACCTGCGGCTCGAACACCAGGGCGCGGGCAAGCGCGACGCGCTGCTGCTGGCCGCCGGACAGCTGCGCCGGCTTGCGCTCGGCCATGGTCGACAGCTTGACCATGTCGAGCACGCGGGCGACGCGCTGCGCGATCTCGGGCTTGGACGTGCCGCGCATCTTGAGCGGAAAGGCGATGTTGTCGCGCACGCTCATATGCGGGAACAGCGCGTAGTTCTGGAACACCACACCCATGTTGCGCTTGTGCGGCGGCAGCCCGTCGACCCTGGCGCCGCCGACCTCGATCGTGCCGCTGGTCGGCTGCTCGAAGCCGGCGAGCATCATCAAGAGCGTGGTCTTGCCGGAGCCGGAGGGCCCGAGCAGGGCGACGAACTCACCGCGGGCGATATCGAGATCGAGATCGTCGACCACGGTCAGCGCAGCGAAGCGCTTGACCACCTGCCGGAACGAGATGAAGGGGGTATCCATGACGGAGGCTTTCGGCGCGGACCTCGCCGGGACTCATGCACGAGGAGGGCAGGCGCGCGTCGCGACGACGATCATCGCGCGCCCGGTTTGCTGAAGCGGCGAGCCTCAGCGCGCCAGCCAGGCGTTGAAGCGCTTCGACAGCTCTTCCGAATTGTCGGTCCAGAAGCCGACGTCGAGCGCGATCGCCTGCTTGAGATTATCGGGGGTCGTCGGCAACTCGGCGGCGAATTTTTCCGGCACCAGCTTGGCGGCGGCGATGTTCGGCAGGCCGTAGGCGATGTATTCGGGCAGCTTGGCCTGGTTCTCGGCCTGGCTCGCAAACGCGATGAAGTTCATCGCGGCATCCTTGTTTGGCGAGCCCTTCAGCACCACCCAGCTATCGACCGCGTAGATGCTGCCCGGAAACACGAAACCGAAATGCTTGCCCTCCGTGCGGTTGATGGCGCTGATGCGGCCGTTATAGACCGAGGTCATCGCGACCTGGCCGGACGACAAGAGCTGCAACGGCTGCGCACCGGCCTCCCACCAGACGATGTCGGCCTTCAGCGCGTCGAGCTTCTTGAAGGCGCGCTCGACGCCCTCCTTGGTCTTCAGCATCTTGTAGACGTCGGCCGCCGGCACGCCGTCGGCCATCAGCGCGAATTCGAGCGTGTATTTGGCGCCCTTGCGCAGGCCGCGCTTGCCGGGAAACTTCGCCGTGTCCCAGAAGTCCGCCCACGTCTTCGGCGCGTCCTTGATCTTGTCGCCGTCATAGGACATGCCCGTCGACCAGACGATGGCGCCGACGCCGCAATCGCTCACGCCGGCCGGGATGAAGCCTTTCTTGTCGCCGATCTTGCTCCAGTCGATCTTCTCATAGATGCCGTCGCTGCAGCCGAGCTCGAGCTCCTCGGCCTCGACCTGCACCGCATCCCAGTTCGGCACCCCGGCCTTCACCTTGGCCTGCAGCACGCCGTAGCCGCCGTCCCAGCTCTCGTCGAGCACGGTGGCGCCGAGCTTGGCGGCGAACGGCTGGAAGTAGATCTTGCGCTGCGCGTCCTGATAGTTGCCGCCCCACGACACCACCGTGAGATCGCGCGCCTGCGCCGCCGCGGCGAGGCTCAGCACGGCTGCCGCAGCCACCAGCACCGTCTTCGAGACGGTGAGGGCCGCGCGTGGCGTCGCCCGACCCGTTCCGTTCGACACCTTCACACCCGTGGGGCTGGTCCGCCGTGAAAACATGCTCGATGATCCGTCGCGCTTTGAAAGGTTCAAAAAAGCTATCGGCTGTTCCCAGCCGTGGCAAGCGCGAGTTTTGATCGTGAGATGATGCCATTTTGGCGCTAGCGGCGGCTCGGCCGCGCCGCGGCAGGGCGTGTTGAGATCGTCCGCTGCCGGCGCCTGGCCTGGTCCGGCCGGGTTCACGCCTGGGGACGCGTTGGGGGCTTGCGGCCCTACAATCCGGCGCTGCAGCCTTGATCGTCCGGGCAGGCAAGCGCCGGCACCGGTTCGCTCTCCGCCGAATTGTCGACGACGAGGCCGAGCGCCGGTCTGCTCGTCGCCCGTGCACGGGTCGGAGCCGGCAGCCGCCGCGCTGCACCGTGTGCGCCGATGCGTTCAAAACCCTTTGCCGTCTTCTTCAGCCTGGCGGCGACGAGATGATTCAAAAAATCCATGTTGCAACTCCTTCGGTCGAATGACCCGGCGGCCTGGTGCGGGACAGGCCGCCGGGTCGGCGCAACGTGCTGGAGTTGGCGTCCTCCATTCCGCTGCGCTGGTCTGTGATCCAGTTCACAGTCGCTGAGAATTGATCGTGCCCCGGATCATCGGGGAAGCGTGATGAGGACGCCGACTGTCACTTGCCTCTACGAAACAAGAGACGATTGCGTTTCTCCGCGTCCGACATCACGCTTGTTCACATGCCGTTTACTCCGCAGGCTGCGCTGCCACCGTGCCGTGGCCGCCGTGCTGGGTCAGCGGCTTCATGCCGGTCAGCGTTCGCAGCAGCACGTAGAACACGGGCGTCAGGAACAGGCCGAACACGGTGACGCCGATCATGCCGGAGAACACCGCGACCCCCATCGCCCGCCGCATCTCCGAGCCTGCACCGGTCGATAGCACCAGCGGCAGCACGCCCATGATGAACGCCATCGACGTCATCAGGATCGGCCGCAGCCGCAGGCGACTGGCCTCGATCGCCGCGCGCAGCGGCGTCCGCCCGGCGAATTCGAGCTCGCGCGCGAATTCGACGATCAGGATCGCGTTCTTGGCCGAGAGGCCGACGAGCACGATCAGGCCGATCTGGGTGAAGATGTTGTTGTCGCCCTTCGAGAGGTAGACGCCGAACATCGCCGCCAGCAGCGCCATCGGCACGATCATCAGGATCGCGAGCGGCAAGGTGAGGCTCTCGTACAGCGCGGCCAGCACCAGGAACACCAGCAGGATCGCGAGCGGAAACACCCACAGGCCCGAATTGCCGGCGATGAACTCCTGATAGGTCAGGTCGGTCCATTCGAAGGCGAAGCCCGGCGGCAGCACCTCGGCCGCGACCCGCTCCGCCGCCGCCTGCGCCTGGCCCGAGGAGAAGCCGGGCGCCGCTGCCGCGTTGATGTCCGACGACAGGAAGCCGTTGTAGCGGATGGCGCGTTCGGGACCTGCGCTCTGTCGCACGTTGAGCAGCGCCGACAGCGGCACCATGTCGCCGGAGGCGGAGCGCACCTTGAGCTGGCGGATGTCGTCGGCGCGGGCGCGGAACGGCGCGTCGGCCTGCACGCGCACCGAATAGGTGCGGCCGAACTTGTTGAAGTCGTTCACGTAGTACGAGCCGAGGTAGATCTGCAGGGTGTTGAACACCTCGGTCACGGGCACGCCGAGCTGCAGCGCCTTGGTGCGGTCGATGTCGGCGAACAGTTGCGGCACGTTGACCTGGAAGCTCGAGAACACGCCGGCGATCTCCGGCGACTTTTGCAGGCCCGCCATGAACGCCTTGGTGACGTCGTTGAGCGCCTCATAGCCGAGCCCGGCGCGGTCCTCGATCTGCAGCTTGAAGCCGCCGATGGTGCCGAGGCCGTTGACCGGCGGCGGCGGGAACATCGCGATGAAGGCGTCTTGAATGCCCGCATATTTCTTGTTGAGCTCCATCGCCAGCGCGCCGCCGGACAGCGACGGATCCTTGCGCTCGTCGAACGGCTTCAAGGTCGAGAACACGATGCCGGCATTGGAGGAGTTGGTGAAGCCGGAGATCGACAGGCCGGGGAAGGCGACCGAGCTCTCGACACCGGGCTGGGTCAGCGCGATGTCGCTCATCTTGCGGATGACCTCCTCGGAGCGGTCGAGCGTGGCGCCATCGGGCAGTCGGGCGAAGCCGACCAGATACTGCTTGTCCTGGCCGGGCACGAAGCCGCCCGGCACCTGCTTGAACAGCACGGCTGTGGCGCCGACCAGGAGGACGTAGAGGATCATCACCGCGGCCTTGCCGGTGATCACCTTCGACACGCTGCCGCTGTAATTGTCGGAGGCGCGGACGAAGGCGCGGTTGAAGCCGCGGAAGAACCAGCCGAGGCTCTTGTCGAGGATGCGGGTGAGGCGGTCCTTCGGCTCGTGGTGGCCCTTGAGCAGCAGCGCCGACAGCGCCGGCGACAGGGTCAGCGAGTTGACGGCGGAGATCACGGTCGAGATCGCGATCGTCAGCGCGAACTGCTTGTAGAACTGTCCCGTGAGGCCGGAGATGAAGGCGAGCGGCACGAACACGGCGACCAGCACCAGCGCGATCGCGATGATCGGTCCCGACACCTCCCGCATCGCCTGGTAGGTGGCGTCGCGGGGCGACAGGCCGCTCTCGATGTTGCGCTCGACGTTCTCGACCACGACGATGGCGTCGTCGACGACGATGCCGATGGCGAGCACCAGGCCGAACAGGCTGAGCGCGTTGATCGAGAAGCCGAACAGGTGCATCACCGCGAAGGTGCCGACGATCGAGACGGGCACCGCCAGCAGCGGGATGATCGAGGCGCGCCAGGTCTGCAGGAACAGGATGACCACGATCACGACCAGCACGATGGCCTCGAACAGCGTGTGCACGACGGCCTCGATCGAGGATCGCACGAACTGGGTCGGATCGTAGACGATGTGATACTCGACGCCCTCCGGCATCGTCTTCTTGATCTCGGCCATGGTGGCGCGGACGTTGTCCGAGATCTGCAGCGCGTTGGAGCCGGGCGCCTGGAAGATCGGGATCGCCACCGCCTGCTTGTTGTCGAGCAGCGAGCGCAGTCCATATTCCGAGGCGCCGAGCTCGATGCGCGCGACGTCGCGCAGCCGCGTGATCTCGCCATGGGCGCCGGTCTTCACGACGATGTCGGCGAACTGGTCCTCGTTCGACAGCCGGCCCTCGGCATTGACCGAGAGCTGCAGGTCGAGCCCCTTGACGCTGGGCGATGCGCCGACCACGCCGGCCGCGGCTTCGACGTTCTGCGCCTGGATCGCCTTGACGATGTCGGACGCCGACAGGCCGTGCTCGGCCGCTTTCTGCGGATCGACCCAGACCCGCATCGAATAGTCGCCGGCGCCGAACAGCTGCACGTCGCCGACGCCGTCGATGCGCGCCAGCCGGTCCTTGACGTTGATCACCGCGTAGTTGCGCAGGTACGTCGTATCGTAGCGGCCGTTCGGCGAGATCAGATGCACGACCATGGTGAGGTCGGGCGAGCTCTTCTTGGTGATGACGCCGAGCTGGCGCACGACGTTGGGCAGCCGCGGCTCGGCCTGCTGCACGCGGTTCTGCACCAACTGCGTGGCCTTGTCCGGATCGGTGCCGAGCTTGAAGGTGACCGTGAGCGTCATCGCGCCGTCGGTGGTCGCCTGGCTGCTCATATAGAGCATGTTCTCGACGCCGTTGATCTGCTCCTCGATGGGCGTCGCCACCGTCTCGGCGATTACCTTCGGATTGGCGCCGGGATAGGTCGCGCGCACCACGACGGAGGGCGGCACGACGTCGGGGTATTCGGAGATCGGCATGGAGAACAGCGCGATCAAGCCGCCGAGGAAGATCAGCGTCGACAGCACGCCTGCGAAGATTGGCCGGTCGATGAAGAATTTGGAGAGGTTCATGGGAGGCCCCGTGGTCGGGAGATGTCAGCGTGTAGTGTGGATTTCGCTTGGCCTGTTTGGCTCGCTGCCGCCTCACATCCGGTGTCGTCCCGGCGAACGCCGGGACCCATACCGCGGACGGCCAATTGGTGAAAAAGACTGCGGGTCATCTTCCTTGGTCGACAAGCAGGGCCGGTGGTTATGGATCCCCGCTTTCGCGGGGACGACAGTTGTGGTGGTCGGGGACAGCCGGGCCTCAATGACGATCAGCGCTGCGCCAGTTGCTTGTTGTCTGACGCCGCCCCATCGCGTGCGCCCATCGCGGCCACCTGCGTCTTCAACAACGCACCCGGCCGCACCCGCTGCAGGCCGTTGACCACGACGCGCTCGCCAGGCTTGAGACCGGCGGAGATGATGCGCAGGCCGTTGACGCTGCCGCCGAGGCTGACCGGGCGATAGACAGCGCGCTCGTCGTCACCGACCACCATCACGAATTTCTTGTCCTGGTCGGTGCCGATGGCGCGCTCGTCGAGCAGCACCAGCGATTGCTGCTGCGGCTGGCCCATGCGCACGCGCGCGAACTGGCCGGGGATCAGCCGGCCGTCCTCGTTCTTGAACACGGCGCGGACGCGGATCGTGCCGCTCTGCCCGTTGACTTGATTGTCGATCAACTGGATGTGGCCGGATGCCGCGATGCCGCCCGAGGTCGTCATCTCGACCGGGATGCGGTCGAGATTGCCGCGCTTGCCCGAGCCATCGGCGATCGCCGACAGTGCGCGCAACACCAGCTCTTCGGTGGCATCGAAGCTCGCATAGATCGGATTGACGGACACCAGCGAGGTCAGCACCGGCGAGGCCGAGCCGGCGGCGACGAGGTTGCCGACGGTGACCTCGATCCGGCCGACCCGGCCGTCGACCGGCGCCCGCACCTGTGTGTAGTCGAGGTTGAGTTTGGCCGTCTGCAAGGTCGCCTCGGCGGCCTTGACGTTGGCGATCGCCTCGCGATTGCCGTTGTCGCGCTGGTCGTAATCGCGCTTGGTCACGATCGAATTGCCGACCAGCTGCGCGCCGCGCTCCAGTTCGTTGGCAGCGAAGGCGGCGCGGGCGCGCGCCGCTTCCAGCTGCGCCTGCGCCCGGTCGACCTCGGCTGCGTAGGGCGCCGGGTCGATCTTGAAGAGGACGTCGCCAGCTTTGACCAGCGAACCCTCGGTGAAATTGGTGCCGAGAATGGCACCGGCCACCCGCGGCCGGATCTCGACCCGCTCGACGGCTTCGAGCCGGCCGGAGAACTCGTCCCACAGGCTCGCCTTTCGCGGCTCGACCACGGCAACCGTAACGGCGACGGCCTGTTCGGGGGCCGCAGCGCGGGCTGCATTCGGCGCGGAACTGAAGCTGAAATAATGGGAGCCGGCATAGGATCCGGCAGCAATCACCAAGCCAGCGGCGGCGACGGTGCTCAGCCACCGCTTCAGGCGGCCGGAGGAACGAATTTCGGGCGAAGGCATTGGCGCGCTCCAGTTTTGTAGTGCTCGCTACAAATGTGGCGCTGGCAACCGGTTCGCAAGAGACTTATGTAACGGATGCTACGAAAATAGTAGCCCGACTTTCGGCGACTGCGCCATATCAAAGAAATCGCGTTCAATAACAACTAGATAAGAAATCGGACGGGGCGGAGACGGAACAGGAGTTTTGCACATGGGCATCGGACGGCCCCGGACTTTCGATCGCGACACCGCGCTGGACCAGGCGATGGAGGTGTTTTGGCGCCATGGCTATGAGGGCGCCACCATCGCCCAGCTCACCGACGCCATGGGCATCAACCCGCCCAGCCTCTATGCCGCGTTCGGCAGCAAGGAGGCCCTGCTCAGGGCCGCGCTCGACCGCTACACGGCGCGACGGGAGGCCTGGATGGACGAGGTCTTGAGCGCGCCGACCGCGCGCGAGGTCACCGCGCGGATGCTGATGGGCGTCGCCGAGAAACAGACCGATCCGTCCAATCCGCCCGGCTGCCTGCTGGTGCAGGGCGGTCTCGCCTGCGGCTCCGGCTCGGCCAATGTGCCGTTCGAGCTCGCGGCCCGCCGTGCGCAGACCGAGGCGCAGCTCCGGCAGCGTTTCGATCGCGCAAAGGGCGAAGGCGATCTGGCTGCCACCGCCGACCCTGCGGCGCTCGCCCGCTATGTCTCGGCCGTCATCACCGGCATGAGCGTGATGGCGTCGTCAGGCGCCGACCGCGAGGCGCTGACGCAGGTCGCGCTGGTCGCGATCAAGGCGATCGAGGATCAGTCGGTCGCGGTTGAGAGCGCGGTCTGACGCCGCTCATGCGCTGGGCGACGGGCGCTCTTCCTTCCTGCCGGCTTGTGCTGATGGACGCGATGCGGTCCCCTGCGCCGCATCCTCGTCCCTCGCGCGAACCAAGAGCCTCCCCTCCATGCGTGTCTTCTCCGCCGCCCTTGCCACCGAGACCAACACCTTCGCGCCGATGCCCACGGGGCTCGCGACCTTCCATGAGCGCGCCTACTTCCCGGCCGGCCAGCATCCGGACAAGATGCAGATGCATGGCGGGCCGCTATGGGCTGCGCGCCAGGTCGGGCCGTCCAAGGGCTGGACGTTGATCGAAGGGCTGGTGGCCGCGGCCGTGCCCAACGGGCTGGTCACCCGCGCCGCGTTCGAGACCCTGCGCGATCAGATCCTCGCCGATCTCAAGGCTGCACTGCCGATCGACATGGCGTTGATCGGCCTGCACGGCGCGATGATCGCCGACGGCTATGATGATTGCGAGGGCGAGCTGCTCGCGCGCATCCGCGAGATCGTCGGGCCCGATGTGGTCATCGGCGCGACGCTCGACCCCCACGTTCACATGAGCGAGCTGATGCTCAGAAGCGCCGATCTGCTGATCTGCTGGAAGGAATATCCGCACACCGACATCCTCGAGCGCGCGCAGGATCTGGTGAAGCATTGCACCGAGATCGCCGAGAAGCGGCTGAAGCTGCAGAAGGCCCTGGTCGACACCGACATGATCGTCACCCTGCACACCACACGCGAGCCGGTGCGCAGCTTCGTCGACCGCATCACCGCGCTCGAAGGCAAGGACGGCATCGTGTCGGTCTCGATCGTGCACGGCTTCGGCTGGGGCGACACGCCTGACATGGGCACCAAGGTGCTGGTCTATAGCGATGCCGCCGTCGATCCGGATGGTGTCAGGGCGAAGGCGCTGGCCCGCCGCCTTGCGGACGAACTGATCGGCATGCGCGAGGCGGTGACCGAGCGCATGCCCGACGTCGATGCCGCCCTCGACCAGGCATTGGCGACAGACGGCACCATCGTGCTCGGCGATGCCAGCGATAATCCCGGCGGCGGTGCGCCCGGCGATTCCACGTTCATCCTGCGCCGGCTGCTCGACCGCAACATCGGCAATGCCTGCCTCGGTCCACTCTGGGATCCGATCGCGGTGCGCATCGCCTTCGATGCCGGCGTTGGCGCCAAGCTGCCGCTGCGGATCGGCGGCAAGATCGGGCCGCTGTCGGGTGATCCGGTCGATGCGACCTGGGAGATCAAGGCGCTGAAGGAGAACATGGTGATGACGGGCCTTGCCGGCACGCCCGCCAAGCTCGGCGATTGCGCGTTGATCGTGAGCAATGGCGTCGAGGTCGTGATCACGACGTTCCGTTGCCAGGCGTTCGGCACCGACTTCTTCACGCAGCTCGGCTGCGATCCTGCCACGCGCAAGCTCGTGGTGGTGAAATCCGCCCAGCATTTCCGCGCGGCATTTGCGCCGATCGCGGCTGACATCATCATGGTCGATGCGCCCGGCGTGGTCGCGCGCGACGTGACGACGTTGCCCTACAGGAAGATCAAGCGTCCGAAATGGCCGCTCGATGAGCTGCCGCAACCATCGCGCGCATGATGTCCCAGAATGCGACGCTCACCGTGCCGCTGTTAAGGTTCGGAACGCGGCTGGAACGAACCGCGTCCGAATCGCTTGCGAATCACGGTTTGAGATCTGTTCACGGCTAGATGTCGTAGCTCTCAGATATAGCGCGCAACATGCAGCGCCAGCGATTCTGATCGCGCGGCTCGGCTTTCGCCAGAAGGTT
The DNA here is from genome assembly GCF_032489375.1 of Bradyrhizobium sp. SZCCHNR1098. Taxonomy (NCBI): domain Bacteria; kingdom Pseudomonadati; phylum Pseudomonadota; class Alphaproteobacteria; order Hyphomicrobiales; family Nitrobacteraceae; genus Bradyrhizobium; species Bradyrhizobium sp. SZCCHNR1098. The sequence goes on along the minus strand of NZ_JAUEXY010000005.1, from coordinate 144,640 downwards.
AAAGGCGCAGAGGCGCGCCGGCGTTGTTGGAGAGGAAGCTACGACCCCGCATGCGGGGTCGGGCTCGCTCAAATCGTCGACGATCCGAACCGTCGCATCCACGCCGCCCTCACACCGATCGGTGTCGGCGCGAATGGCCCCGGCGGCGCGCGCGTGATCAGGGCGACCAGCAGGAGCGCGGCGATCGCGAGCCAGAAGCACAGCCAGAACGCGTCGAGATAAGCTAGCACGTTGGCCTCGCGCTGCACCTGCGCGGCCAAGGTCCCGACGGCGCGGGCCTTGGCCTCGCCTGCGCCATGCGCGGCGAAATAGCCGGTCAACCGCTGCAATGCGCGTGCGACGTCGAGATCGCCGCTCCGGATGTTGAGGCCGAGATAGGCCGAATGCACCTGCTCGCGCACCCGCAGCCACGTTCCCATCAGGGCGACGCCGATTTCGGCGCCGCCGAGCCGCATCACCTGGATATAGGCCGCAAAGGACGTCGCGCGGGCCGGATCGGAATTCGACAGCGCGAGGATGATGATCGGAAGCAAGGTCAGGGCCTGTCCGATCGACTGCAGCACGACGATGACGATGAAATCCTCGCGCGCCCAGGCATGGGTGATCTGGGTGCCGAGCAGATTGGCCGCGGCGAAGGCGCTGAGACCGAGCACGACGACGATGCGGGGATCGAGATGGCGAAGCAGCGTGATCGACAGCGGCACCAGCACGATCATCGGCAGCGCCCCGTAGAACAACAGCAGCGAGCCGCTCTGCTCCGGCCGCAACCGCGTGATCGTGGCGAGGAAGTTCGGCACCAGCGACGCGTTCGAGAGGCTGGTCAGCGTGTACAGCAGGATCACGACCAGCGACAGCCCGATGTTGCGCGAGAACAGCACGTTGAAATGCGCCCATGGCTGCGGGGCGAGCGCCTCGTTGACGAGGAACAGGACGAACAGCACGGCGCCGCCGCCTAGCAGCGCCATCACCGTGCCAGATTGCAGCCAGTCGAGCCGGTTGCCCTGGTCGAGCCCGGCATAGATCATCGACACGGCGCTGCCGAGCAGCAGCATCCCGCCCCAGTCGGCGTTCTCGAGCAGCGCGCGGTTGACGGGCTCGGCCGGGGTGCCGAGATAGACCATCAGCGCCATCAGCGGCGCCAGCACGACGCCCTGCCAGTACAGCCACTGCCAGCCGAGATGCTCGACGTAGAAGCCGACCAGCGAGGTCGAGGTATCCAGCGCGAAGCCGACCCGGATCGCATAGATCGAGATCGCCGGCAGCCACCAGCGGATCGGCAGGTTGCGGAAGATGATCATGAGCGTGGCCGGCACGAAGGTGCCGAGCAGCATGCCGTGCAGGATCGCGAGCGCGATCAAGGTCGGATAGTCGCGCACGAACGGAATGATCAGGGACAGCACGGCATAGATCAGGCTGGGAATGCCGAGCACGCGGCGCAGACCGAACACGGTCGCGAGCCACGCCACGGCCGGCGCGATCACGATCTGCGAGCCGATCGCCGCGGTGGACAGCCAGGCGCCCTGGTCGAAACCGAGCGAGAAGGCGCCGCGCAGATCGGGCAGGCCGACCGAGGTCAGCCGGCTGTCGAAATTCGCCAGGAACGAGCCGAGCAGGACGGCGCCGACGGCAAACAGCGGATGCGCCGCCTGGCCGCCGCGCGACAGCGGTCCGCGCTCGGTCTCACTTGGCGCCATCGGCCTGGCCGGCGGTGCGGATGTGGGTCACGACCGACATGCCCGGCAGCAGTCGCGCGAGCAGCGGCTGGTCGCCGTCGAGGGCGATGCGGACCGGAATGCGCTGTACGACCTTGGTGAAGTTGCCGGTGGCATTGTCGGGCGGCAGCAGCGCGAATTGCGAGCCGGAGGCCGGCGCGATCCGCTCGACGCGGCCGTGCAGGCTTTCGCCGGGGAACGAGTCCACGGTGACCTCGACCGGCTGGCCGGGCGCGACATGGGTGAGCTGCGTTTCCTTGTAGTTGGCGATGACGAAGACGTGCGGCAGCGGCACCACCGCGATCAGGCTGCTGCCGATATTGACGTAGTCGCCGACCTGGACCTGGCGCTGCCCGACGACGCCGTCGAACGGCGCGGTGATCCTGGTGTAGCCGAGCTTGAGCCGCGCCGCGGCCAGCGCGGCCTTGGCGCCGGCGAGATCGGCGCCGCGCTGCTTCTTGGTGCCGGTGAGCACCTCGAGCTGGTGGCGCTGCGCGGCGATCACCGCGCGGCTCGCGCGCACGTCCGCCTGCGCCTTGGCATAGGCGGCCGTTGCCTGTTCCAGCCGCTGCTTGGTACCTGCCTCGCTCTGCGACAGCGACTGCTGGCGCTCTTCCTCCTGCCTGGCCTGCACCTCGGCCGCGCCGGCCGAGACCTGCTGCGCTTCGGCCTGCGCGATGGTTGCGTATTGCAGCTCGACCTGATTGCTGAGGTTGTCGAGCGCCGCCTGTGCCGCCTCGACATTGGCCTCGGCCTGCGACACCTGTGCCTCGTAGTCGGCCGGATCGATCTGGACCAGCAGGTCGCCGGCCTTGACCTGCTGGAAATCGCTGACCGCAACCTTCGTCACCTCGCCGGCCACGCGGCTCGAGAGCTGCGTCAGGTCGGCGCGCACATAGGCATCGTTGGTCGATTGGGTCGTTGCGTTGCCGGTCCAGGCGTTCCAGCGCGTGGTCGCGAGCGCCACGAAGGCGAGCGCTGCGATCACCGCAAGCAGCGGAATGCCGAGACGCGCCGAGAGCCCGGGCGCCGCGGCGGACGAGGGCGGTGGCGTCGCTGCAGCGCGCGCCGCCGCGTCGACGTTGCTCGGTGTTTCGCTCAAGGGACGTCTCCCGCATCGGCCGACGCTGATCAGTCCGACGACTCGTACCCCATTCTGCGCCGCGTGCCACCTGGACTCTGGATTGTGAGCCATGCACCTGGGGGCATGGACATCTGCGCGCCGAACGGATCGGCGTGCCGGGCGGGCGCGCAGGCACGGCCTACACCTGGAGCCGCGCCGACCTCGCCGCGCCGGGATCGCGCCAACGACATCAGCGCTGGACTCGCTGCCACGGCCAGCCTGCGCATGATGTCCCAGAATGCGACGTCGTGCGCGCTCACGTTAACGTTCAGAACGTGGCTTGAACGAACCGCGTCCGAATCAGCGGCGCGGCCCGGTACGAGGTCTGTTCACGGCTAGATGTCGTGCTGTCATCGCGTGACATCAGCTATTCGGCGTCACCTGACCGCAATCGGACGACCGGCCGGGTGCGAGAGCGTTAACAGCGCGGAGCGGCCTGCCGCCAAGCGGTTGTCGGTGACGCCAGCCGGCGCGCGCTGCCCGGTTGCAGCGGTCGGCTCGCTGGGTCACATTTCGCATCCGCGACTCGATCCAGCCGTTTGCTGATCAGAAGGCCTTCATGCATGGATCACAAGGGAGCGATCCTGGTTGCCGGCGGCGCCGGCTACATCGGGGCTCATTGCTGCAAGGCTGTCGCCGAGGCCGGCTACGCGCCGGTCTGCTACGACAATCTGTCCACCGGCCATCGCCGCACTTCAACGCCGGCGGTGCCGACGCGTCAGGCCTGATCGGTGAGCTGCGCGATCCCGAGACGCACCTGATCCCGCGGGCGCTGACGGCGATCCTCGGCCATGTGCCGGACTTCGCGATTTTCGGCACCGACTATGACGGCACGATCATCCGCTCGGCCTGGACCTGACACCAGACCGCGCACCCGCGGATCGCGTGAGGCCGATGCCGCGTGCCTTGAGCTCGTCGGGGAAGCTGTTACGCCGCGGCGGGCGGCGTGTGCGCGAACTGGTCCACGAAGCTCATCTCCGCGCGCTCGTCGTCGACCGACCAGCAGCCGATCTCGGAAGCGCCCCGGAAGAAGTGGACGCTGTGCACCGGTGAGCGGACATCGTCGCCGCGAATGATCTGGAGCAGGGTCCGCGCCACGCGGCGGTGATCGCCGGGGAGCCTGAGGTCGAAGAATGCGTCGCCATAGCCCGGCAGGATGGTGCCGGTCGAATCGCGAACTTCCATGCGCAACTGTGCCATGCTCGCATTGAACGCCAGCAACGGTTTCCGCCCGGTAAATGCCGCCGGGCTCGCGCATGTTCGGATTTGCGGTGTGGTCTCACCATGAAGCGTGTAGCGCGCTCGTCGCCACCAGCGGCACGTGGACGAGGAGCATTGACAAAGAGCTGCCGTTCGAGAAAGCGGCCGGCCTTGTCAGCGGCGCATCGAGGATCACGTCATCGGCCGTGCTGGCGAATGATGATCGCCCAAGGGATCACCGGGTCTTCTCCAGCACCGGTCGCTCTGCGGTGACGAGTGCTGCCGCGGGTGCAATCCCTTCATTGCGGGGGATCATCGGCAGTTCGACCAGGACACGCGTGCCGGTTGACTGGTTGGCGCTGACGGAGAGGCGGCCGCGGAGCTGCTCGACCATCCCCTTGATCATCCGGAACCCCAGGCTCGCGCGCGGTTGATCGATGTCGAAACCGGCCGGCAGACCGACACCATGATCGGACACGCTGAGGTGTAGCCAGCCGTCGATGTCACGGGCGGAGATGTCGATCGTCCCGTCCCGGCCGGGGTAGGCATGTTTCACGGCGTTGCTGACCAGCTCATTGATCAGCAGGCCGAGAGGAACGGCATGATCGGCCGAAAGCCGTATCGGGTCGGAGTCGCAGCGCAGCACATTCGTTCCCGCGACGCGTTGCAGCCGGCTGCAGAAGTCATTGAGGAAGACGTCGACGTCGATCAAGCCGATCTGCGAGGCCCGCGAGAGATGATCATGAACCTGGGCAATGGCCGCCACGCGCGATCCTGCGTCTTCGAGGGCGCGCTTGGCTTCAGCCGAATGCGACCCGAACGACTGGACGCGGAGCATGGCCACGACGGATGCGAGGCTGTTCTTGACGCGGTGGCCCATTTCGCGCGTCAGCATGGCTTGATGGTCCAAGGCTTCCCGGAGCCGCGTCTCCTCATGCAGGCGCTCGATTGCAATCCCGACGATGTCGGCGAATGCAGTGAGGAAGGCAACGTCTGCCTCGTCGAAGCGGCGGGGGGCCGGACTGTCGACCTGGAGCACGCCGAAATAGCCGCCGCCTTGTCCGCCGCGATCGATCCGGACGCTGATCGACGTCTTGATGCCGCGGTCTACTGGAAGAAGTCCCGGTGTCTCGAAGCGACCATCAGGGGGGCCGCGACTGGTGATGATGGCTTGACCTGTCTGGAAGGCGCGGCCAGCAGGCGAGGCGCTGTCCACGACGAACGATGATTGCTCGACCGGGCTCGGCCATCCGTAACCCGCGCGGACCAGCAGTCTCTTGCCATCCGCCACGAATTCCATCGCCATCGTGAACGGTGCATTGAGGCCCTTGGCGCAGAGCGCGGTGGCGCGCTGAAGAACGCTGTTGATATCGCGGGTCTGCAATGCAGCACGACTGAATTCGGCGAGCACAGATTGTTGGATGAGCCTGTAGCTGCGTATGTCATTCCGGACGCCTGCCCGCTCGAGAAAGATCGGAAAAGCGGTATCTTGGCTCTGATGTCTCAACACGCGAATTCTCCAAAACAGGACGCACTCCGACTACAAATTCCCCGCTGCTCTCTTCCTTACAATTTGATATTATGAGACTATTGTGTTGCCGTTCCCGGTCGGAGTCTGAGCAAAAGCGAACATGGGTCCAGTTTGCCGCAGCGCAATTCGTCGGGAGCCGAATCGAGGAGAATGGCTCCCCGGCGCGGGCAGTAGCACCTGACGCTCGCTGTGCCCCCCGCGCGCTCATCCAGAGGACCTTCCACGGAGAGCGGGCACTGATGCCGTGGCGAGAGGCGTGCTCATGCCAGCCTTTCAGTGGGCGGGGCAGCACCCTCATCATCGGAGACCGCCCTATGCGAGCCAGGCGGCAGGCCGGGTTGGCGCGTCGGCCAGCTCCGCTCATTCGGCGGCAATTCTTTCCGCTCGGTGGTGTGGCCCACCGACAGCGAGTCGTGGGGCGTGTGACAGATGGATCCCGAAGAGCGCATCTGCCGATGCGCTGCTGATGATGCACGACCGGGCCGAAGGGGCGGTGCTTCCGTACACGCATGAATTCCTGTCGCAGATCCTCGGCGCCAATCGCAAGTCGGTGACGCTTGCCGCGCAATCCATGCAGGCGGCCGGCCTGATCAGCTATCGTCGCGGCACCATTCAGGTGCTCGACCGGCCCGGACTCGAGAAAGCCTCGTGCGAATGTTACGCCATCGTCAAGCAGCGGTTCGATGCATTTCTCCAGCCGCCCACGACGGCGGTGCGCAGCCAGCATTGATTTGATGGTGGCGTGGATCGAGCAGGGCCAGCTCGATCTCGAGATGCACGGTCACTCGAGATGCACGGTCATAGGCTCTTGAGGGGCGCCTTGCCTTCAACCGACTTCACGCCTGCGATATGCGGCTGATCGTGCAGAACCACGTTCAGCAGGGAGTTGTGGATCACGAGATGGCCGTTGTAGTCGATGAAGCCCAGCTTGCGGAACTTGTTCATGAAGTGACTGACCCGCGAGCGGGTGGTGCCGATCATGTCGGCCAGCATCTCCTGGCTGACCTTCGCGATGACCCGCTGCGGCTTGCCGTCATTGCCGAAATTGGCCAGCAGCAGTAGCGCCCGCGCAAGGCGCTTCTCGCTCGAATTGAACAACTGATCGATGAGATCGGCCTCGACGCGGATCGTGCGGGCGAGGATGTGCGAAACGAACACCTCGGAGAACGCCGGCTGCTCGCGCAGGGTGCTGATCGCGGCCGATTTGGTGATCCGCAGGATTTCGCTGTCCGTGATGGCCGACGCCGCCGACAGCCGATGAGACTGGCCGGCCAGGCACCCCTCGCCGAAAAAATCGTCCTGACCGAGCAGCGCGATGACCGCCTCCTTGCCCTGCTCGGAATGGACGACGATCTTGACCGTGCCCGTGATGATATAGAACAGCACATCGGCGAGGCCGCCCTGGGAAAAGATCTGCTGGTCCTTTCGGTATTTCCCGATCGTCCGGCCTGGGCCTTCGGTCTTCAGGAACACCGCCGGATCGAAAGCCTGCTTCTTTGGCTGCGGCTTTGCGGCCGTCGGCGGCTTTACGATGGGTCGCTTCGCCATGTGTTCTCCGGGTGAAACGCGAGTGCTGAATACTTCGAAACCGGATCTCGGCATCACAGTTGGGCAGGCGCGAACGCAGCATAGCGCCTTTCGCGGCCGCTTGACAGCGCAGCGCCTATTTCGACGGGACACGCGCAGCCGTTTCGTGTTCCAGTGACGCAGCGGAGCGGGAATTAGTTAATTCATGTTATCAGACATTAGCATCGCACCGCTAATGCAGCGCAAACAGACCCAGCGCCTCGCGTACGTCGCGCAAGGTCGCATCGGTGACGGTGCGCGCCAGTTCGGTGCCGTGCCTGACGATCTCGAGAACATGGTCGGGATCACGCGCAAACGCTGCCCGCCGGTCGCGGATCGGCGCGACCACGGCCTGCAGCACGTCATCAAGTCGCTGCTTCACGACGCTGTCTCCGAGGCCGCCGCGGACGTAGCGCGCCTTCAGGTCCGCGACCGCCGCGTGATCGTCGTCGAACGCGTCGAGATAGGTAAAAACGACATTGCCTTCGACACGCCCCGGATCGGCGGCCCTGACGTGGCCGGGATCGGTGAACATGCGGCGGACGGCATCGCGAATCTGGTCCGCGGTGGCGGAGAGTGGAATCGTGTTGCCCTGTGATTTGCTCATCTTGGCCTTGCCGTCCACGCCAGGCAGGCGTCCGACGCTCGGGATCAGCGCGCGTGCCTCGGGGAGCACCTCCGTGCCCGCTTGGCGGTTGATGCGGCGGACGATCTCGTTGGTCTGCTCGATCAGCGGCGCCTGGTCCTCGCCGACCGGCACGATGGTCGCCCTGAAGGCGGTGATGTCCGCGGCCTGCGCGACGGGATAGCACAGGAAGCCGGCCGGTATATCGCGGCCGAAGCCGCGTGTCTGGATCTCGTCCTTGATGGTCGGGTTGCGCTCGAGCCGCGCCACCGTGACGAAGTTCATGTAGAGCAGCGTGAGATCGGCCAGCGCCGGCAGGTGCGATTGCAGGCAGATGGTCGTCATCTCCGGGTCGATGCCGACGGCGAGATAGTCGGTCGCGATCTCCAGGATGTTCCGGCTCACCTTGCCCGGATCGTGGGCGTTGTCCGTCAGCGCCTGGGCATCGGCCAGCAGCAGGAATTGCCGATGCGTCGATTGCAGCGCGACGCGGTTCTGCAGCGAGCCGACATAGTGGCCGAGGTGCAGGGGGCCGGTGGTCCTGTCGCCGGTCAGGATGACGGGACGTTCTGGCATTGAGAGAGGCATCGTGGTTCTCCAGAAGTGAGAACCGCCGCTCGATCGAGCTCTTCGATGCTGTTGATGACAAGAACCGCGTCGCAGGCCGATGAACGGCGGCGACGGGCGAATGAATGACGAGGCCGTGCCGCTCCTAGATGGAGCGCCACCACGTGTTCGCGTGCAAGGTCTCAGTCTTGATCATGCGATCGATATGGCCGAAAGCGCCGATGAAAGCAACCCGCTCATGCACGCTGCACGGAGCGGCGAGCCCAGGCCATTCAGCCTATTCGAGATCTATTGCGTGATACTGGCCGGTCTTGTCGAGCTGCGTGCCCCAGACCTTGTGCAGCGCCTGGTGGTCGGACGGGCCGAAGCTCACCCTTGATCCAACGCCCAGCTCGTAATTCCGCATCGATTCGAGGACATCGACCAGCGACTCGGTGTCGACAGCGGGACCGGCGCGACGCAGTCCTTCGATCAGGATGTTGGCGGTGAGATAGGCTTCCAGGGACGAGTAGTCCGCCGGCTCTCCCGGGAAATATCTGTCGAGCGCCTTCTTGTAGTTCAGGGTAACGGACGCGTAGCCGTCGACCGCCGGCGTGACCTGGGTGCAGATGACGCCGTCCGCATAGCGCGGGCCGAGCACCATCAGCTCACTGGCGAGGCCGGTGCTGCCGACACCCGAAATCGTCGCGTAGATCATGTCCGGATACAGGTCGCGGGTCTTCTCGATGAACTTGGCCGCGGCGCGAAAGGTGGCGACCAGCACCACCGCCTTGATCGCATGCTTCTGCCGGCGCAGTTGCGCGATGGCCTCGTCGACATTGACGGTGTTGCGGCTGTAGCTCATGCGGAAGGCGTCGCCCACGCCGCCGCGCAGCCCGTGCATCGCCTTGCTGACACCCTCCCACCCCGCGTCGCCGTAGGCATCCTGCTGGGTGAGAACTCCGATCTCCTGCGGACGCAGCTTGCGGCTCTTGACGAGATAGTTCACGAGCGCATGGGCTTCCTCGGCGTAGCCGGCACGGTAGTTGAAGACGTAGCGATCCGGCGGATCGTGGCGGAGCGAAGGAGCGCCGGTGAAGGCGCCGAAATAGAGCGCATGATGCTCGAGCGCGTACGGCACCGAGATCAGGGCCGTCGGACTGCCGTAGTTCTCGACGAAGCCGAACACCCTGTGCTGCTCGTAGAGTTCCTTCATCGCGTTCAGCGTCCGCGTCGGCTCATAGGCATCATCGGCCGTGTAGAGCTTGAGCTGCCGGCCATGCACGCCGCCTTCCTCGTTGGCCTGCGCGAAGGCGAGGTCGATGCCGAGCTTGAGCTGATGGCCCATCTCCCTGGCCGGACCAGAGAACGGCGCCGCCATTCCGAAGCTGATTTCGGTATCCGTCACGCCCTGGACCGGGGGCCGCGCGCTGGTCGGCTGCGCCGACGCGGCATTGGCCATCCGTGTATCGAACTTCGGCGCGCGGTCCTCCTCCCTCAGCGGCAGGCTCTGATCCGGCGTGACGACGGGGACGGCGCTCGCAATCGCTCCAGTTGGGAGAGCATCTTGGACCGGTGCAACGGTCTGCGCGGCTCGGGCCGGCGATGACGGCACCGTTGCCGTGGCTGCAACCTCCGCACGGCCGTTGGCGGAGAGCCCAGCACTCCACCGCGTCGGAAGTTTCGTCGCTGCAAAGCCGGCCACGCCTGCGGCGACAGCCACGAGCCCCATCATGCTCAACGCGCCGAGGAGACGCCGTTCCCGTGGCGGCCGAGGAACCTCCTGCACGCCATAACGGGACGCGAATTCAGCAGGGGTAGGCCGATCGTGCTCGTCGCGCCACGGTTGTTCATACAGCGGACGCCGGCCGTCGTCGTAGCCGGACGGGAATGGCGGATCGCGGTCGTCATTGGGCGCACGCAGATGTCTCACGATTTTCCCCTTGGCTCGCGCGTCATGGACTCGTTGGAGTTTTTTCTGGATCGCGCGGCATACGCTGCAGGTTCTGCCGGCCGGATGAGCGTGGCCATGCGCCGAGATCTGCACATGTCACACGAACTAACACTCGTCGTCGAGCGTCGGTGGAACGGCAGTTCCAGACATGTTGTCTGGAACAAGTCCGAACGTCGGCATGATACTGCGAAGCAATGGGGCGGTTGTTTGTTCTCGCCGTCAATTCCGGCTGAACAAGGCGGGAGCCGCGCCGCCGGGGCAGCAACTAGCTATCGCAGCAGGCAGGAGAGAAGTGCCGTGAAGCAGCCGTACTTGTTGTTGGCATCAGCATCCGATGACGCTGCGCGCGACGCCGAGCTCCGCGTCACCGGCCGGCCGTCTCCTCCGCCACCAGTCCCGTCACCATCGCCTTCACCATGGTCGCGATCTGCGCGCGCAAGGCCGCGAGCGGCACAGCGATCAGCTTCTGCTCCAAGCCGAGCGCGACCATGCCGTGGACCGCCGAGAACAGGCTGCGCGCGGTGACGCTGATGTCGTCGAACGAGCGCTGCGGAAACAACGCCGCCAGCGGCTGGTGGATGTGACGGAACAGGTGCATCTGGTCGGCGATGGCCCAGTCGGGCAACGGCTTCTCGGGCGCCATGCGATGCTCGAACAGCGCGCGCCAGAGCTCGAGATTGTGGGCGGCGAAGTCGCAATAGGCGATCGCGATGCGCACCAGCGCAGCCTCTGGGCCCGGCGGCCCGGCGCTTTCGGCCGCCGACAATTCCGCGTCGAGCCGCGCCAGGGTGCGTGATCCAACCATCAGCACCAGCTCGTCGACATCGGCGACGAGATTGTAGACCGCGCCATTGGCGACGCCGATCTCCTGGGCGAGATCGCGCGTCTTCAGACCGACGAGACCCCGCGTGCGGATCATCCGCTCGGCGGCCTCGATCAGGGCTTCGCGCTGTTTTGCACGTCTTTCCAGTGTCTTGGACATTGTTAACCAAAATATTGAGCGATGCTCAAAATATTCCTTGAGCGTCGCTCATGGCTGCGCTAGAAGAAACTATATGAGCAATGCTCATAACAGGGAGTTCACAATGTTCAAGACTGTTCTGACGCTGTTTCGGGGCACCGTGGCCGTCGCGGAGGAGGAGCTGCAGGACCGTACCGCACTGGTGATCCTGGATCAGCAGCTGCGTGACGCCGCTGCCGCCGTCGATCGCAGCAAGCGCGCGCTCGCGCTGGCCATCGCGCAGGACCAGCAGGAGGGCAAGCGGCTCGAGGCGACCCTGGCGCGGATCACCGATCTCGAGGTGCGCGCCACCGCAGCGCTCGACGGCGGCCGCGAGGATCTGGCCCGCGAGGCGGCGCAGGCGATCGCTGGCCTCGAGGCCGAGCGTGACGCTGCTAGGACGGCGCGGGCGCTGTTCGCGACCGAGATCACCAGGCTGAAGAAGCATGTCGCCAACGCCGAGGCGCGCATTGCCGAGCTTGATCGCGGCCGGCGGATTGCGCGGGCCTCCGAGGCCGTGCGCAATCTGCGCCGCGGCGGCATCGAGGCGGCGCGTCCCTACGAATGCACGCTGCCCGAGGCGGAGGCGACGCTGAAACGGCTGCGCGAGCGGCAGATCGAGGCTCAGGCGGCCGACGAGGCGCTGATGGAGCTCGATGCCGCGACGGGGCCGATCACCACCGCCGAGAAGCTCGCCGAGCAGGGCTTTGGCCCGCGCATCAAGACCACCGCCGACGACGTGCTGGCGCGGCTGAAAGCCGGCCGCACTGCACCGGCCAACTGAATTTCGTGACCACCGATCGAAACGCATCAGCCAACCTGATTGTCATCATAGGAGCCGACCATGAACCAGAACACCCAGCCCCACAGCAGCGCCTTCATCACCTTCTCCTACGCCTCGTTCGCCGCCTCCGCTTTCCTCGTCGCCCTCGGCGTGTTCTTCATGCCGATCGATCTCTGGATGAAGGGCTATCTGACGATGGGCATCGTCATGCTGGTGCAGACTTGCGTCACCCTGACCAAGACCCTGCGTGACCGCCACGAGAGCGGCAAGCTCGTCAACCGCATCGAGGACGCCCGCGCCGAGCGCCTGCTGATGGAGGTGTCGAAGGCGGCGTGAGCAGCGGTTTCCTCGCCTCTCCCCGCCTGCGGGTAGAGGCCGGATTGCATCGAAGATGCAATCCGGTGAGGAGGACACTCCGCGCGTGCCGGGAAGCGGTGGATGCGATGGCGTCCACCGCTTGCGGTCGTTCAACCTGCGTTTACCGTCACTGACGCTCCGTCCTGCGTCATGATCATGAATTAACGGCGCGGAGCGTATATCGTGAACTCTAGGCACGGCTTCGGCGAGACGTTTCTGATCGGGCAGGTGGATGAGGACAATGAACGTCGTCGCAACGGCCAGGCGTATCCACGACAATGTCGGCTTCTGGCTGACGGCGCTGGGGCAGGAGGCGATGGACCTGTCGCTACGAACCCATGCGGAGTTTCGCACGCGCATCGTCGAGAGCCCGGGCACGACCCTGGACGACGCGGCGCTGGCGGCGCTCGTCGCCGATCTCCGCACCGTCGCCGGTAAGACGCTGCCCGCCGGCGAGCTCACCTATGGCATCTTCTCAGGCGAGCGCGACCCGCTCGCGCGCGCCATCATCACGGTGGTGTCGGAGGAGGCGGGCGGCCGGCCGATCGCCTTCAATGCGCTCGCGGTGATGCAGGTCGAGCGCGACGGCGACACCCAGCAGGTGATCCATCTCGGATTGGTGATGGTCGACCCGGAAGCGCGCGGCAAAGGCCTTTCCGGCGTGCTTTACGGCCTCACGACGCTGCTGCTGTTCATCCGTGACGGCCTGCGGCCGAAATGGATCTCCAACGTCACGCAGGTGCCGGCGGTGGCCGGCATGGTCTGCGAGACCTTCTCCGACGTCTATCCGTCGCCGCTGCCGCAGGCCCGACAGAGCTTTGCGCATCTTCAGCTCGCGCGCGGCATCATGCGGGCGCATCGCGCGGTGTTCGGTGTCGGCGGCGAGGCCGGGTTCGACGAGGCGCGCTTCGTCATCACCAACGCCTATACCGGCGGCTCCGATGCGCTGAAGAAGACGTATGACGATGCGCCCAAGCATCGCGACGCCATCTACAACGGCTTCTGCGCGCGCGAGCTGGACTACACCAGGGGCGACGATCTGCTGCAGCTCGGCCGAATCGATCTCGCCGCCGCCCGGCGCTATCTGCTGCGCGAGATCCCCTCCGGCTCGCTGCCGGCGCTGCTGGCGACCTCGGCCGTGCTGGCGCTGCAGCGGATGATCCTGCCGCTGGTGCATTGGCTCGACGACACCAGGACGTTCGGCACGCTCCGTCCGCGCCTGCAGTCCGGCGAGCCCGCGCCATGACGGCCGGCATCGTTGCGGACTCCGTCGTCAACCTCTGCGGCGCGATCGGCCTCGCGGTTGCCGCCGCCATGCTGCACCGGCGCGATTCCAGGGGACCGCTGACGGCACGGCTGGTCGTTCTGCTCGGGACCGTCGCCTCGCTGTTCCTGTTGCGCGGCGTCGCCTGGTGGACGGACAATGCTTTCCTCGACCGCGTCTCGCTGATTCCGGCGGCGCTGATCCCGCTCGGCGCGCTGGTGGTGACGGAAGGTCTGCTGCGCCGACACGCGCATCGCGCGCTCAAGGCGATCGCGCTGGCCGGCGGCGTGGTGCTCGCGCTCGCCGGCGCGCTCGGTCCGGCCGAGTTCGAAAGCCACCACACGGTCGTGCTGTCAGCCTTTCAGCTCGCAGGCTTTGCGACCTGCGCCTGGCTGCTGCTTCGCCGCGACCGCGCGAGCCTGCTGGCCTGGGAGAACCGCGTCATCGATCGCGTCGCGTTCGGCGCCGTCATGGTCATTCCCTTCATCATCACCGATTTCCGCGTGCTGGCGCCGAGCATGCCGGTGCGGCTCGGCGCATTGGGCGCGCTGCTGGCGGTGACCGCGATCCTGATCGCCGGCGCCAGCGCGGAGACGCAGCGTCAGGGCGGGCTGCTGACATTGTTGCGAATCCTCGGCGCCGCCCTGCTCGGCGCCGCCGCGGCCGCGCTGTCGCCGGACGTCGATGCGGCGCAATTGATGCGTTTCTGCGCGGTCGCGGTGGCCGGCGTGCTCACGATCGGGCTGATCGGCGATGCCTTGCGCGCGATGCTGCAAGCCCGCGAGCCGGGCGTGCTCGACTCGATCGGGGCCTCGATCGCGGCGACGCGCGACGATCTGATCGCCGAGCTCACGCGCCAGCCGGTCTTCGAAAGCGCACGCCGCTGTCGCGAGGATGAGCTGACCGCCTATGATCCGCCGCTGCTGCGCGACTTTCTCGCGTCAAGCCGTGTGCTGCGCCGGGCCGATGCGCCGTGGCGGCGGGCGGTCACCGACCCCGCCGTCGAGCGCATGGTGGCGCTGATGGATGCGCGGCATGCGACGCATGTGATCGTGCTGTCGCACCAGCCGGTCGATCTCATCGTGCTCGCGGTCTCCGTGATCTCGGCCGATCCGGCCACGGAAACCGCGCTCGCGCTCGTCAGGCGCCTGCTGGTGCAGGCGCCCGAGCGACAGGTGATCACGCCCACATGTGATGATGCTGATGCTGTGACATCTCCATCATCGGCCCCTCCATCATCGGACCGTCCATGACCAGGGTTGCCGGAGCGGCGCCGGCGTGTGCTGCTGGCGCGGCGCTGGGAAGCATGATCACGTTCGAGGCCGGCGCGCTGGTGACCGCGGCCAGCAGCGCGGCGGCGTCGGCACTGTTGCCGCCGCCGGTGGTCGCCAGCACCTGGCCGATCGTGGTGCCGTCGACATTGTAGGCGCCGCCATTGACCGGGATGTTGTTGCCGCCGACATCGGCTGCGTTCTGGTGCATCTGGTCGGCGGCCGCGGCGACCAGCGCCTTGTTGCCGGCCTGGAAGCCCTCGAGGATCTTGGCGATCTCGGCGCCGAGCGTGCTCTGGTCGCCGAGCAGCTCGTTGTCGAAGCGGGCCTGGAAGATGCCGCCCTGCGCCGCGTCGAAATCGGTGACGTCCTTCTTGAAGGTTATCAGGTCGGCGGTGACCTTGGCCATCGCGGCGGCGTCGCCGGAATTGACGGCTGATATCGCCGCCTTGCCGAGCGCGTTCGACTGGGCGATGAACATGGCCCAGAAATCGGTCTGCGCCTGGTTGTCCTGATAGGCCGGCGTCGGGTTGAGGAAGTCGCCGAAGCCGCTCCAGCCGTTCAGGCCGTTCTGCTGCGCCATGTTGGCGAGATTGGTGTCGCCGGCGACGATGTCGATGATGTCGAGGAAGTCGTCGTTCAGCGCGCGGCCGATGTCGACATTGCCGGCCGCACCGTTGATGTGGGTGTTGACGAGCGCGAGCTGGTCGATGATGGCGAGCGCGTGCACGCCGGTCAGGCCGCCGAACTGCAGCGGATTGGCGGCGACCAGCGCATTGAGGCCGGCGATCAGCGCGTCGACATCGTCCTGGATGACGTCGACATTGCTTTCGTTCACGCCGCCGATCAGCCGGCTGGCGGCATCGTTGAAGATCAGGCCGAGCTCGGCCAGCGTGCCCTTGGCGGCGGTTGCGGCCGTCACGCCTTCGGGCAGCAGCGCCGGCGCCTGCAGGAAGCCGGTGACGCCGTCGGCGTTGGTCGCATTACCCGCAAGGTTCGGATCGTTGTTGACGACGTTGAGGATGTCGAGATGCGCGTTGCGCAGCGCGGTCTCCGCGGCGGCGATGCTGCCGAACGCGCCGCCGCCGGTCACCGAAGCCATCGCGGCATCTTGCGCGACCGTGATGTCGGCGAGGATCTTGTTGATGTTGGTGAGCGTCTGACCGGTGAACTGGCCGGCGGCAACCATCGCCTTCAGACCATCCTGAATCACGGTGAGATCGCCAGTGTAGTTGTAGACGCTGCCAAGCCCCTGGCCGCCTTCCTCGACCACGTTGCGCCACAGTCCGCCTTCGAGAAAGCGCGTCGCGTCGTTGAAGACGACGCCGAGATCGGCAAAGCCGAGCGCGGGCGTCGGCGGCGTGGGCGGTGTCGGCGTGGGCGGCGTCGGAGGCATTGGCGCAGGCGCCGGCTGGCAGTGATGATTGTGATGATGATGGTGGTGGTGGTCGTTGTGATGATGGTGACCGTGGTGACTGTCGTGATGGTGACGGTGATGGCGCGACATGTCCAACGTACTCCTCAAAGCTGCGCACCACTGCGGATGAGCCGAAGCAACGGGGCGCGGCTGACGCGGGTGCGGATGATGAGGGCTATCTGCTGCCTGCTTCGTGGCTGCTTCGCGCAGGGATTGTGGAATGCGTCTGCGTCAGATTGTCGTGCGGCGTACGGATGGCGCTCCCGCAGAGCTGCGACATCTCACCGCTTGACGGTCGAGGGGCGCTTCAAGAGCCGGTGACCAGCGGCGATGTCGCGCCCGCGGCAAATCAGTGAGTTGCAAGAGCGTTCGACCGTAGCGATTCGGTCGATGGGTAGACGTCCCGAACGCACGCGGACCGCCTTGCGACGATCCGACGCGTCTGGGAGCTTGTGCTGAGACCGGGAGCAGCTATGCGCCGCCGCTCCGATGTGGTCGGATCATGGCGATATCTTTGCGAACGCCGCGAATGCGTCGGCGTAGTCGGCATGCCAGCGCGACAGCGGCGGCCGGTTCTCGACGATGTCGCCGGCCGCCCACAGGATGCGCCGCTTGTCCAGCGCGCGCGGCACGTCGTTGTCGGGGCACAGCACGTAGAAGTCGCCGGCCGTAACCCGCTCCAGCATGAAGTCGACCGTCTGCTCCGGCGTCCACGCGGCGGCCGGCTTCTCGACGCGGCCATTCGCGGTGAGCGGCGTGAACACGAAGCCCGGAATGAACAGATGCGCCGTCACCTGGCAGCCGGGCGTGTTGCGCAGCTCGTGCTGCAGCGCCTCGGTGAACGCCTTCACGCCGGCCTTCGAGACGTTGTAGGCGGGATCGCCGGGCGGCGTGGTGATGCCCTGCTTGGAGCCGGTATTGATGATCAACGCCGGCTTGCTCTGGGCGATCATGTTGGCTGCGAACACCTGCGAGCCGTGGATGACGCCCCACAGATTGACCCCGAGGATGCGCTGCCAATTGTCGTCGGCAAGCATCTTGCTGCCCGGCTGGATGCCGGCATTGTTCATCAGCACGTCGATCGCGCCGAAGCGTGCGCGCACCGCCGTTTCGAGCGCGACCACGCTGTCCCGGTTGCTCACATCGACCGTGGCGGTCATGACCGCAGCCTCGCCACGCTTGGCCGCGGCCGCGAGCCTGGCGGCGGCGTCGCGCAGCCGGGCCTCGTCGACATCGGCGATGCAGACGTTCATGCCGCGCTCTGCGAAGCGCATGGCGGCGGCGAGCCCGATGCCGGAGGCGCCTCCGGTGACGACGGCGGTGTGGTCGGCGGACAAGGCGGGGTGAGACACGGCAGGTTCTCCGGCATGACGATGAGATGCTGGTGTATGACGTCCTGGCGCGGCCGCAAGATCATCCGGCTGACGGCAAGACGGGTTTTTTGCGGCTGCAACGCGAGGGCACCAGTCCGGTCGCAGATGCATCGCGTCGTCTGGAACCGGCTTACGACGCGGCCTTGGCCCCGCGCGTCTTCCTCGGCTTCTCGATGTCGCTGCGCAGCGCGGCGAGATCCTTCTTCACGGCGTCAGCCGCATCGCGCTCGATGCGCCGATAACGTTCGACCAACTGCGCGCCGAACGCCGTCAGCGCTGCGCCACCGCCATTGCGGCCGCCGGTCTGCCGCGCGACCGCGGGCTGCCGGCACACCCGGTTGATCTCGTCGACGAGGTCCCAGGCCCGCTTGTAGGACATGTCCATCGCGCGCCCGGCCGCAGAGATCGAGCCGTGTCGCGCGATGTTCTCCAGGAGCGCGATCTTGCCCGGCCCGATCCGGCTGCCGTCATCGAGATCGATGCGCAGGCTGAGCGAGGGCAGGGCGTTCGCTTTCGGCATGGAGTGTCTGCTCGTACTGACGTGGGGCGGACATTGCCACCATCATGTTTTGCGAACAAGATGATCCCAATCGACAATCGCAACGACATCTGGGGACGAAATGCTGCCTGCGCTGTTTTCACCGCTCACGATCGGTCCTTATCACCTCAAGCATCGCGTCGTGATGGCGCCGTTGACCCGCATGCGCGCCGCAAGGGAGACCCTCGCGCCGCGGCCGCTCAACGTTGAGTATTATGCGCAGCGCGCGACGCCGGGCGGGCTGATCATCGCCGAGGCCTCGCCGGTGCTGCCGACCGGCACCGGCAGCCCGAACGTGCCGGGCATCTACAGCGCGGCGCAGGTCGCCGGCTGGAAGCAGGTCGTCGACGCGGTGCATGCCAAGGGCGGAGTCATCTTCCTTCAGCTCTGGCACGTCGGCCGCGTCTCGCATTCCTCGTTCCAGCCGGGCGGTGCGCTGCCGGTGGCGCCGTCGGCGATCGCGATCGGCGACGATCTCAAGGCGATGACGGCGGAAGGCAAAGGCGCAGCTTACGAGACGCCGCGCGCGCTCGACACCGACGAGATCCCCGCGCTTGTCGCCGCCTATGGCCAAGCCGCGCGCAATGCGATGGCCGCCGGCTTCGACGGCGTCGAGGTGCACGGTGCGAACGGTTACCTGATCGAGCAGTTCCTGCAGACCCGCAGCAACCAGCGCACCGACCGCTACGGCGGCTCCATCGCGAAACGCTGCCGCTTCCTGCTCGAGGTGACCGAGGCCGTGATCGCCGCCTGCGGTGCCGACAAGGTCGGCGTGCGGCTGTCGCCCTATGGCATCGCCAACGGCTCCGGCGAAGCCGACCCGATGCCGCTCTATACCCATGCGATCGAGGCGCTCAACAAGCTCGGCATCGCCTATCTGCACCTGATCGAGCCGCGCTCCTCCGGCGCCGGCCGCGCCGACGTCAACTGGCAGAACGTGCCGTCGGCCATCGCTCTGTTCCGGCCGGTGTGGAAGGGCGTCCTGATCGGCGCCGGCGGCTTCACCGGCGAGCCGGCGGAAGCCGCGATCCAGGCCGGCCACGCCGACGCCATCGCCTTCGGCCGCACCTTCATCTCCAACCCGGACCTGCCCGCCCGGCTGCAGCACGGCTGGCCGCTGACGCCGTATCACCGTCCCACCTTTTATGGCGGCGACGCCAGGGGCTATACCGACTATCCGGCCTATGACGAGATGGCGCCCGCTTAGCTCGACCGCGTCACGAGAGCCGAGCAGTCGCGTTTTCATTGTCATTCCGGGTTCAAGGCCGGTGGCCTTGCCCCGGAATGACGCCGTGGATGGATGCTTGTCATGCCCAGATCCGCTCCCGCCGGCATCGCCTCCGGCCAATGCCTGTGCGGCCGCGTCGCCTTCGAGATCGACGTCCCGGCGCGCTGGGCCTGGCATGATCATTCATCGCCCAGCCGCCGCGCCCATGGCGCGGCCTACGCCACCTATGTCGGAAGCTGGCGCAAGCGCCTTCGCATCACCTCGGGTGCGGATGCGATCACCTGCTACGAGGACGCCGCCGCGAAAGCCACGCGCAGCTTCTGCAGCAGCTGCGGCTCGCCTGTGTTCTACGAGCGCGCCCGCTCGCCGCACATGGTGAACATCCCGCGCGCGCTATTTGCAGCACGAACCGGTCGCGAGCCGCTCTATCACGTTGCCATCGAGGAGGCGCCGGATTGGGCCTACACCGGCGCGCCCCTGGTGCCGCTGAAGGGTTTTCCCGGCGTGGTCTGGCAGCGCGCGCAGCGCAAGAAGCGCGGCTCGCGCGAAGGGATGTTCTGATCCGCGGGCAGCTTGGTATCGTCACAATGAGCGCACTCAAGGAGCCGTACTGATTGGCAAGGTCGTGACATGATCTTAGCCGGAGCCATCGATGAGAAGCCGGACCAACGGCCCCTCCGCCGTCATTGCGAGGAGCGTCAGCTCCGAAGCAATCCAGACTGCCTCTATGACAGACGCTGGATTGCTTTGCTTCGCTCGCAATGACGGAGTGAGAGCTTGCCGAGAACGAACAAGGCCACGACCCAGAGGAAAACGCCACCATGAAGAACCGCACCACCGGACGCTCGGCCTTCCTCGCGCTGCTCAAGGACGAGGGCATCACCCATCTGTTCGGCAATCCCGGCACCACCGAATTGCCGATCATGCATGCCCTGAAGGATCATCCCGATCTCACCTACGTCATGGCGATGCAGGAGAGTCTGGTGGTGGCGATCGCCGACGGCTTCAGCCGCGCCTCGGGACGCCTCGTCGCCTGCAACGTCCACGTCGCGCCGGGTCTCGGCAACGCCATGGGCGCGCTCTACAATGCGCAGTTCACCGGAACGCCGATGATCCTCACCGCCGGCCAGCAGGAGCAGGGCCACGGCCTGATGGAGCCGCTGCTCTACGGCCCGCTGGTGCGGATGGCCGAGCCGCTGGTGAAATGGGCGGTCGAGGTGACGAGGCTGGAGGACCTGCCGCGCATCATCAGGCGCGCCGCCAAGGTGGCGACCACGCCGCCGACCGGTCCCGTCTTCATCTCGCTGCCCGGCGATATCCTCAATGCCGAAGCCGGCATCGAGCTCGGCCGTTCCACCCGGGTCGATGCGCGCGTGTTGCCGGCCGCGGACGCGTTGCAGGCGCTGGCGCAGCGCATTCTCAGGGCGCAGCGGCCGGTGATCATCACCGGCGACGAGATCGTCAAGAGCGATGCGCTGCGGCAGGCGGCCGAGTTCGCGTCGGCGATCGGCGCTCCCGTGCATCAGCAGTCCGCGCCCTATGGCGCGCATTTCCTGTCCGAGCATCCCTGCTACATCGGCTCATTGTCGCGCGCGCAGCAGCAGGTCCGCGACCTGCTCGCGCCACACGATCTTCTCATCGTGCTCGGCGCCGATCCCTTGCGGATGTCCGTGCATAGCGACATCGAGCCCCTGCCCGAGGGCTTGCCGATCGTGCAGATCGGCCTCGTCGATTGGGAGCTGGGAAAGAATTTCGGTGCCGAGATCGCGCTCAAGTCCGACGTTCGCGAGACGCTGCTTCAGCTCACGCCGCTCTTGCGCGAGCTCGGCGGCGCGGCCCTGCAGGCGCGTGCGCAGGAACGCCTGGCCGAATTGTCCTCGAAGAACTGGAGCGCGCGGCGCCGCAAGCTGGCCGCGCAGATCGAAGCGGCGCGCGAGCGGACGCCGATCGATCCGGACTACCTGGCGCTGCAGGTCGCCGAGGCCATGCCGGAGCACGGCATCCTGGTCGACGAAGGCCTGACCTCGGCGCGCTACATGACGGCGCTGTGGCCGTATCGCGACCGCTACAACTATCACGCGCTCGCCTCGGGGGGCATCGGCTGGGGCCTGCCGGCCTCGGTCGGCGTCAGCCTCGCCAATCCCGATCGCCCCGTGGTCTGCTACTCCGGCGACGGCAGCGCGATGTATTCGATCCAGGCGCTGTGGACCGCAGCGCATCACAAGCTGCCGCTGTCGGTGGTCATCGTCAACAATGGCGGCTATCGCATCATCAAGCAGCGGCTGCTGTCGTTCCACGGTGACGACAACTATATCGGCATGGATTTTGTCGACCCGCCGGTGGATTTCGCAGGGCTGGCACGGTCGTTCGGCTGCGAGGCGATGCGCATCAGTGATCCGCGCGAGCTGAAGCCGAGCTTGTCGGACGCGTTCCGCAGGCCCGGCGCCAAGCTGATCGAGGTGGTGGTCAGCCACGCGGTGAATTGAGAGACTGCGCCTCTGGATTGTCAGTTGACCACTTTTGTCCGGGACGAGGAGGGGGCTGGCGCTACACGGGCGGGGCGAGGAGTACCGAGCAAGCCGCAGCGCGATCCAACCACCGAGTTTGATGGTAGGCTACGCGGTTCCGAAATCCGAGACTTGCTTGATGTCAGCATTGAATTCAAACCCAGCCCCTTCCGCTCGTCGCGCGATCCCGATATGACGCCGCCTTCGTTGTGACTGGAAAAGCGCCATGACCAGGATTGATGCAATCGCCCGTGCCCGTCAGAGCCTGACGAGCGGTGACTTCTTGGCCGAGCTCGGCCGCCGGGTCGCCTATCGCACCGAGAGCCTCAATCCCGAGCGCAAGGACGACCTCGCGGCGTATCTGACCAACGAGCTGACGCCGTCCTTTGCAGCGCTCGGCTTTTCCTCCGAGATCGTGCCCTCGCCGAGCGGCAAGTCGCCGTTCCTGATCGCGACCTACCACGAGAGCGACAGCGCCCCGACGATGCTCAGCTATGGCCACGGCGACACCGTCGACGGCATGGCTGGTGAATGGCGCGACGGCCGCGATCCCTGGGCGGTGACGCCGGCGGGCAATCGTCTCTATGGCCGCGGCACCGCCGACAACAAGGGCCAGCACAGCGTCAACATGGCGGCGCTGCGCGCGGTGCGCGAGGCGCGTGGCGGCAAGCTCGGCTTCAATGCCAAGTTCATCATCGAGATGGGCGAGGAGATCGGCTCGCCCGATCTCGCCAAGGTGGCCGATCTGCATCGCGACGCCTTGAAGGCCGACGTCTTCATCGGCTCGGACGGCCCGCGGCTGTCGACCGCGCGCCCCACCATCTTTCTCGGCTGCCGCGGCGGCATCCGGTTGCATCTCGACGTCAATCTGCGCGAGGGCGGCAATCACTCCGGCAATTGGGGCGGCGTGCTCGCCAATCCGGCGACCATTCTGGCGAACGCGATCGCCACGCTGGTCGACGGCCATGGCCGCATCAAGCTGGAGTCGCTGAAGCCGCCGCGTCTCACCAATGCGATCCGCGCCATCCTCGCCGACGTGAAGGTGGAGCCGACCGCCGACGAGCCGGCGCTGTCGGACAATTGGGGCGAGGAGGGGCTGACGCCGGCGGAGCGGCTCTATGCCTGGAATACGCTCGAGGTGCTCGCGATCTCCTCCGGCCATATCGACAAGCCGGCGAATGCGATCCCCGGCCGCGCCCGCGCCGTGCTGCAGCTGCGTTTCGTCGTCGGCACCAAGGTCGACAGCATCGTGGCCGACGTGAAGAACCATCTCGCCGCGCATGGCTTCCCGATGATCGAAGTCAGCATGGCGCAGAGCTTTATGGCCTCGCGCGCCGACATCGACAGCCCCTGGATCAAATGGGCCGCGGATTCCATCAAGATGAGCACCGGCAGAGCGCCCGCCGTGCTGCCGAACTTCGGCGGCTCGCTGCCCAATGACGTGTTTGCCGACGTGCTGAAGATGCCGACCATGTGGGTGCCGCATTCCTATCCGGGCTGCTCGCAGCACGCGCCGGATGAGCACATCCTGCTGGATGTCACGGACGAGGCGCTCGGCCTGATGGCCGGGCTGTTCTGGGATCTTGGTGAATTGCGGAAGCCGCTGTGAGCCGAGAAGGAGGCATGAGCACACATCGCCTGGCGTCTGGTGAGGAGCGCCGCGCCGGCCAGGAAGACGGAAGGCGGGGTTGCTGCGCGCGGCGCGTCTCGAACCATGAGGCCCGTGTGCCGTGCGGTTGCATTGCCGCGCGCGGGAACCGCCCGCCTGCAACTTTCGTCTGGTCGCGGGGCCTGCGAGCCCCTCGTAGTTTACCATCCCGACGTTCGGCGCTGCCGTTTCAGCCCGGACGTCTTGTCGAAGGGGACGCGGGACAGGCAATTTGTCGCAATCGTCCGAGGACGTCCCGCCGCGGGGCGGTCTATGGTGCCCGCGCTCGTCCGGCCGGGGATCGTCCGGGGGCGGGGGCCATTTTGAGTTCGCTGTGGTTTATGCAAGCATCCGGCGATCAGCCGGATTGAGGAGATCAGTTATGAAGCAGCTTCGCCTATTCGGTCTTGCCGTCGCCGCCGCGCTCTGCGCCGGCCAGGTGCAGGCCGAGGACCTGACGGGGACCCTGAAGAACATCAAGGAGACCGGCACCATTACGCTCGGCGTCCGCGACTCCTCGATCCCGTTCTCCTATCTCGACGACAATCAGAAGCCGATCGGCTTTGCCATCGACATCTGCATGGGCATCGTCGATGCCGTGAAGAAGGAGCTCAAGCTCGACAAGCTCGACGTGAAGCTCAACCCGGTGACGTCATCGACCCGCATCCCGCTGCTCGCCAACGGCACCATCGATCTGGAATGCGGCTCGACCACCAACAATGCCGAGCGCCAGAAGCAGATCTCCTTCACCAACACCCACTTCCTGACGGCGAGCCGCTACGTCTCGAAGAAGGCGAGCAAGATCAACGCGATCGACGATCTGAAGGGTAAATCGGTCGTGTCGACCGCCGGCACCACCAACATCAAGCAGCTCACCGAAGCCAACGCGGCGCGCAACCTCGGCATCAACATCATCCCGGCCAAGGATCATGCCGAGGCCTTCCTGATGGTGGAGACCGATCGCGCCGTCGCCTTCGTGATGGACGACATTCTTCTGGCGAGCCTCGTCGCCGGCTCCAAGGATCCGGCCGCCTACGTCGTTTCCAAGGACGCGTTCTCGAAGCCTGAGCCCTACGGCATCATGCTGCGCAAGGACGACCCGCAGTTCAAGAAGGTCGTCGATGCCGCGACCGCCAAGATCTACACCAGCGGCGAGGGCGCCAAGCTGTATGACAAGTGGTTCATGCAGAAGGTCCCGCCGAAGGGCCTGAACCTGAACACCCCGATGTCGGCCGAACTGAAGGCCGAGTTCGCCAAGCCGT
This sequence comes from Bradyrhizobium sp. SZCCHNR1098, assembly GCF_032489375.1. Taxonomy (NCBI): domain Bacteria; kingdom Pseudomonadati; phylum Pseudomonadota; class Alphaproteobacteria; order Hyphomicrobiales; family Nitrobacteraceae; genus Bradyrhizobium; species Bradyrhizobium sp. SZCCHNR1098. The sequence continues at coordinate 119,734 of NZ_JAUEXY010000005.1, read as the reverse complement.
CGGACTCGCCGGATCCGGATTCGTACAAGCCGTAAGGTGAGGTCGCAGCTCTCGCGCCGAATTCGATGCGCCCCCCTCCCCCTTGCGGGGAGGGGTCGGGGGTGGGGGTCTCAGGAAAGACTGCCCGTGTGGACCCCCCACCCCGACCCTCCCCCGCAAGGGGGGAGGGAGCGCAGCGAGTTTTTGGCAAAGACTGTGTAATGCGACTTGCAAGCTAATTCCCTCTCAGGATGTCCCCGTGAACTACACCTGGAACTGGCACATCTTCCTGGAGCCGAACCCGACCGGGGCCGGCACCTATTTCGACATGCTGCTGTCGGGGTTGAAGGTCACGATCGTGACCTCGCTGTCGGCCTGGGTGATCGCGCTGATCTGCGGCACGATCGTCGGCATCCTGCGCAGCTTGCCGTCCAAGCTGGCGACCTGGATCGCCTTCGCCTATGTCGAGTTCTTCCGCAACATGCCGCTTTTGGTGCAGCTGTTCCTGTGGTTCTTCGTGCTGCCGGAGCTGTTGCCGCCCACGATCGGCCTGTGGCTGAAGCAGATGCCCAATGCGCCATTCTATACGGCGGCCGTCGGCATCGGCCTGTTCATGTCGGCGCGTGTCGCCGTGCAATTGGCGGCCGGCATCGGCTCGCTGCCGCGCGGCCAGAAGCTGGCGGCGACCGCGCTCGGCCTCACCACCTTGCAGGCCTACCGCTACGTGCTGCTGCCGATGGCTTTCCGCATCATCCTGCCGCCGCTGACGTCCGAATTTCTCAACACGGTCAAGAACAGCGCCGTCGCAATCACGATCGGTCTGATCGAGCTGACGGGCGCTGCGCGCGCCATGCAGGAATTCTCGTTCCAGGTGTTCGAGGCCTTCAGCGCCGCCACCTTGATGTATCTCGTCATCAACGTCATCGTCGTGATCGGCATGCGGCTCCTGGAGCGCGCGGTGGCGGTCCCTGGCTACATCACGGGCAAATGAGATGCTGGCCAATTTCGATTTCGACGTCATCCGCCGCTCGCTGAGCTATCTTTTCATCGACGGCATGACCTTCACGCTGACCTTGACGGCGCTGTCGGCGACGGGCGGTCTTGTGTTCGGCACCCTGATCGCGCTGATGCGGCTGTCCGGCTATCGGGTGATGGGCTTTATCGCCGGGCTCTATGTCGACTTCATGCGCTCGCTGCCGCTGGTTCTGGTGATCTTCTGGTTCTACTTCCTGGTGCCCTATATCGGGCAGTGGATCACCGGCTCGTCGCGGCCGATCAAGGTCGGCGCGTTCGCGTCCTCCCTGATCACCTTCATCCTGTTCGAGGCGGCCTATTTCTCCGAGATCATGCGCGCCGGCATCCAGTCGATCTCGCGCGGCCAGCCGGCCGCGGCCTCGGCGCTCGGCCTGACCTATGCGCATACCATGCGCTACGTCGTGCTGCCGCAGGCGTTCCGCAACATGCTGCCGGTGCTGCTGACGCAGACCATCGTGCTGTTCCAGGACACGTCGCTGGTCTACGTGCTCTCGATTCCGGACTTCCTCGGCGCTGCTTCGAAAGTCGCCCAGCGCGACGGCCGTCTGGTCGAGATGTACCTGTTCGCGGCCCTGGTCTACTTCACCATCTCCTGTGTCGCGTCCTACGGCGTCCGCCGCCTGCAGTCGCGCATCTCCATCATCAGATAGTCGGCTCCCATGATCGAAATCAGCCACGTCAACAAATGGTACAGCCCGAGCTTCCAGGTGCTGAAGGACTGCACGACCTCGGTCGCCAAGGGCGAGGTGGTGGTGGTCTGCGGCCCCTCCGGCTCCGGCAAGTCGACCCTGATCAAATGTGTCAACGCGCTGGAGCCGTTCCAGGACGGCGTGATCACGATCGACGGCCTCAAGGTCAATGATTCCAAGACCAACCTGCCGAAGCTGCGCTCGCGGGTCGGCATGGTGTTCCAGCACTTCGAGCTGTTTCCGCATCTCAAGATCATCGACAATCTCTGCCTCGCCCAGCAGAAGGTGCTGGGTCGTGGCCATGAGGAAGCGACCGCGAAGGGCATGAAACTCCTGGATCGCGTCGGCCTCAAGGAGCAGGCGCAGAAGTTTCCGGCGCAGCTCTCCGGCGGCCAGCAGCAGCGCGTGGCGATCGCACGTGCGCTCGCCATGGATCCGATCGCGATGCTGTTCGACGAGCCGACCTCGGCGCTCGATCCGGAGATGATCAGCGAGGTGCTCGACGTCATGGTCGATCTCGCCCGCGAGGGCATGACCATGATGGTCGTGACCCACGAGATGGGCTTCGCCAGGAAGGTCGCCCACCGCGTCATCTTCATGGACCGCGGCGAGATCGTCGAGGACGCCAAGAAGGAGGATTTCTTCGGCCAGCCGCGCAGCGAGCGGGCGCAGCAGTTCTTGTCGAAGATCCTGTCGCATTAGCACTTACCGTCGTTCCGGGGCGCGCGGAACGCGCGAACCCTGAATCTCGAAGTTGGAGAATATGAATTTGGACCCGATCGCTTACGTCAACGGCGCCTTCGTGCCCCTGTCCGAGGCCAAGGTCTCGGTCCTCGATCGCGGCTTCCTGTTTGCCGACGGCATCTACGAAGTGGCGGCGGTGCTCGATGGCAAGCTGGTCGACAGTGCCCCGCATCTTGCCCGCCTGGAGCGCTCGGTCGGCGAGATCGGGCTGGCGCTGCCGGAGAGCCTGGCGCGGATCGAGGAGCTGCAGAAGGAGCTGGTCGCACGCAACCGGCTCGACCAGGGCATGGTCTATCTGCAGGTGACGCGCGGCGCCGACAAGGGCCGCGACTTCCCGTTTCCCAAGGGCGACGTCAAGCCGACCTTGGTGATGTTCGTCACCGCCAAGGATATCATCAATGCGCCCTCGGCGAAGACGGGAATTGGCGTCATCACCGTGCCCGACATCCGCTGGGCGCGCCGCGACATCAAGAGCGTGGCGCTACTGGCGCAGGTGCTCGCGAAGCAGGCGGCCGCCGCGGCCGGGGCCGGCGAGGCGTGGATGGTCGAGGACGGTCATGTCACCGAGGGCGGCTCGTCCTCGGCCTTCATCCTGACCAAGGACGACGTCATCGTGACGCGGCCGAACTCGAACGCGATCCTGCCGGGCTGCACCCGCAAGGCCGTGGTGAAGCTCGCCGAGGAGCGCCAGCTCAAGGTCGAGGAGCGGCTGTTCACGGTGGAGGAGGCGCTCGCGGCGAAGGAAGCCTTCATCACCAGCGCGAGCTCGTTCGTGCAGCCGGTGGTCACGATCGACGGCAAGCCCGTCGGCGACGGCAAGCCGGGACCGGTGGCGGCGCGGCTGCGCGAGATCTATGTCGATTTTGCGCGCGCCACGGCGGTGTAGTTGGAGGAGACGATAGAGCAGGTGCAGCATCGAAACCCGTTTGAATTGTCCGGCGCTTTGCTATCGTGGCGACGAACGAAACAGAAATCAGGGAGGAGTTTCGATGCGGTATCGCTTGAGTGGGCTCGCGGCCGGACTATTGATTGCGGGCGCAGGCATGACGGGAGCGGCATTGGCCGATGACGGCTGGGTGACCCTGGTCGACTCCACGACCAAGGCCGACTTCAGCGAGGTCGGCAAGGCCAATTGGGAGATGAAGGACGGCGCGCTGTCGGCCGACAAGCTCGACGGCAAGGATCCATCGTATCTGGTGACCAAGGTGAGCTACAAGGACTTCCAGATCAAGGCCGAGTTCTGGGTCGATGACGCCGCCAACAGCGGCATCTTCATCCGCTGCGACCAGTCGGCGAAGATCGACTCCAACATCTGCTACGAGGTCAACATCTTCGACAAGCGGCCCGATCCGAAATACGGCACCGGCGCGATCGTCGACGTGTCCAAGGTCGATCCGATGCCGAAGGCCGGCGGCAAGTGGAATACCTACGAGATCACCGCCAAGGGCACGCGGCTGACCGTGATCCTCAACGGCGAGAAGACCGCCGATGTTGACGACAGCAAGCACGCGGCGGGACCGATCGCCCTGCAGTACGGCTCGGGCGTCGTGAAGTTCAGGAAGGTGCAGATCAAGCCGCTGTAGCGGCCGTGCATTCCGGGCAGCGGCGCTGGCCGCGGCTGGCGCGGTAGAGGCTCTTGCAGTACCAGCGGCGCGCCATCATCTGCAGGGGATGGCGGGCCAACCGGGCCAGCGTCACCAGTTCGAGCATGGCGGGCATTGCGGACTCCTCTCCTACTTTCCAACTCTTGTGAAATGGGGCGGCACTTCGTTTGCGGAAGTGCCGCCCCAGTCGCATCAGCCATGCAGCTTCTTTGCGGTCTCGGCGATGACGCGGCCCTGATAGCGCGCCCCCGCCAGCTCGTTCGCGCTCGGCTGCCGGCTGCCGTCACCGCCGGTGATGGTGGTGGCGCCATAGGGCGAGCCGCCGGTGACCTCGTCGAGCTTCATCTGGCCGGCGAAGCCGTAGTTGAGGCCGACGATGGTCATGCCGAAGTGCAGCAGGTTGGTGATGATCGAGAACAGGGTGGTTTCCTGGCCGCCGTGCTGGGTCGCGGTCGAGGTGAAGGCGCCGCCGACCTTGCCGTGGAGCACGCCCTTGGCCCACAGGCCGCCGGCCTGATCGAGGAAGTTGGCCATCTGCGAGGCCATGCGGCCGAAGCGGGTGCCGGTGCCGACGATGATCGCGTCGTAATCGGCGAGCTCCTCGACCTTGGCGATCGGGGCAGCCTGGTCGAGCTTGTAGTAGGAGGCCTTGGCAACGTCGGCCGGCACCAGCTCGGGCACGCGCTTGACGTCGACGGTGGCGCCGGCCTCGCGGGCGCCTTCGGCCACCGCGTTGGCCATCGCTTCGATGTGGCCGTAGGCGGAGTAGTAGAGAACGAGAACCTTGGTCATGGCAGTCTCCGTGGGGACGAGGATGATCGGGAAGAGCGTCCCGGCCGGATGCCCGGCCGGGATCGCGTGAGACGGTTAGGCGGCGTCGACGAGCACCAGCTCGGAATCTTCGAGCGCGATGATCTTCAGCGGGGCCTCGTCGCGGATGGCGGCGCCGTCGCGGGCGTTGACTCGGACGCCGTTCACTTCGACGCTGCCGGCCGCGGGCACCAGATAGATGTGCCGGGAATTGTCGGCGCTGTACTCGGCGGTCTCGCCTGCCTTCAGCGTGGTGCCGAGTACGCGCGCCTTGGCGCGGATCGGCAACGCGTCGCCGTCATCTGCGAAGCCGCTCGCCAGTGTGACCAGCTTGCCGGAGCGGTCGGACTTCGGGAACGGCTTGGCGCCCCAGGTCGGCTGGCCGCCATCGGTGGTCGGCTCGATCCAGATCTGGAAGATCCGCGTCGTGGTCGGCTCCAGATTGTACTCGGAGTGGCGGATGCCGCTGCCCGCGCTCATCACCTGGACGTCGCCGGCCTCAGTGCGGCCCTTGTTGCCGAGGCTGTCCTGATGCGTGATCGCGCCTTCGCGGACATAGGTGATGATCTCCATGTTCCGGTGCGGATGTGCAGGGAAGCCAGTGTTCGGGGCGATCTCGTCGTCGTTCCAGACCCGCAGGGCGCCGTGGCCCATGTTGCTGGGGTCGTAATAGTTCGCGAACGAGAAATGGTGCTTGGCCTTCAGCCAGCCGTGGTCGGCGCCGCCCAGCGCCGCAAAAGGCTTCAATTCGATCATGGGTTTGCTCCGTTGTTGCACGTCGGCCGCGAGCCGCCGTGCCGTTGGGCACTGGAATAGGCTGACGATCCGAGTATAGAAATAGAAACTATTGAAACCCATTGTTTCCAAAAGTGAGATTGCCGCCAATGGCGCGACTTCCGGATTTCGAGGCGATGGCGATCTTCGCCAAGGTCGTCGAGCTGCGCTCCTTCGCCGGCGCGGCGCAGGAGCTGAGCCTGTCCAAGGCGTCAGTGTCGAAGGCCGTGAGCCGGCTGGAAGAACGCCTGGGCACGCGGCTGTTCAACCGCACCTCGCGCCGTCTGGCGCTGACCGATGCCGGGCAGCGGCTGTCAGAGAGGGCCGCGCAACTGCTCACGGATGGCGAGGCGGCGGAGACCGAGGCGTTGGCGCAATCGCTGACGCCGCGCGGGCTGGTGCGCTTCGCGGTGCCGATGACCTTCGGTGTGAAGAAGATCGCACCGCTGCTGCCGGTCTTTCTCGAACAATATCCGGAAGTGTCGATCGATCTGCACATGAGCGATGCGACCGTCGATCTCATCGGCGAGGGGTTCGATCTCGCGCTGCGCATCGCGCGGCTGCCGGACTCATCACTGGTGGCGCGCCGCCTCTGCGCGATGCCGCGCTACACGGTGGCGGCGCCGTCCTATCTGAAGCGGCACGGACGGCCGACGCATCCGATGCATCTTGCCGAGCACAAATGCTTCGGTTACGCTTATCTCTCCACCGCTGGCGTCTGGCACTACACCAATGCAGCCGGCGAGCAGGCCAGCGTGCGGCCAGCCGGACAGCTGCGCGTCAACAATGGCGAGGCGGTGCTGCCGGCGGTCATCGCCGGCCTCGGCATCGCCGACCTGCCGGACTTCATCGTTGCCGACGCGATCGCCTCGGGCGAGGTCGAGGTGATCCTGAAGGGCTGGAGCCAGCCCGAAGGGGCGATGCATCTGGTGATGCCGCCCGGCGGCCCGCGCCCCGCCCGGGTCGAGGTGCTGGCGGAGTTCCTGGTCAAGGAGCTGGCGAAAGGGAAGCGCAAGTGACGTTCGGGGGAGTGGTTTCCATGTGGAAGCAGCTGCCGAGCGCCGTTGCAAGGTGCGCCGTCGCTCTCGGAATCATTGGGTTTTTGCTACCGCTCGGATTGGGGGTGTTTCCGGACGATTGGCTGAATGCGATCGAGCTTCCAAACGCGCTTGGCTCGGCCCGGGTTGCAGCTCCAAATGGACGCGTGTTTGTTGCGAGCGAGCCGTTGGGGAGAGTGCAGCGCTATGGTCCCCAGGGCTTCGAGCGAGGTTTTTACGTCGGTTCGCAAGGCGGCGCCTTCGATATCGGTGTCAGTGACGCGGGAGATGTGCTGATCTGCTCCGTGCGTGCACGTGCGTTGATCGTCTACACACAAGACGGCGTCGAGACCGCCCGGCGTGGACCCTGCACCTTCAACGACGCAAATGGTGGACTCATGCCCGCGTCCCGGAGCTATGAGCGCAACGCTCGAGTGCCGGAAATCGCTTTCGGATGGTTCGGACTGCTGGCGGTGCCGCTCTGGCATCCGTTCATTGCATGGTTCATGGCGCTCATGGGGGCGCTATTTTTGAAGTCGGGCACCGCTCGCTCGCAACAGAGCGAGCTTTCGTCAGTCGCCAAATGAGCGCACGACGCGATGAAGCTGCCGCGCCTGGTATCATTTCGGTGCGACGACTAAGTCGCGACCTCGCAAACGTCGACCCATTCGGCTGATGTCAGCTCGGCCATGCGGTCCGGCGTGATCTTGACGGCGCTATGGGTCGAGCCTGCCGCTGGCACGACGATGTCGAAGGCTTTCAGCGAGACGTCGCAATAGACCGGCAGCGGCGATTTCAGCCCGAACGGACAGACGCCGCCGACCTCGTGACCGGTGATGTCGGCGACCTCGTCGACGCCGAGCATCTTCGGCTTGCCGCCGAACTGCGCCTTGACCTTCTTGTTGTCCATCCTTGCGTGGCCCGCGGCGACGATCAGGATGACGCGCTCGCCGACGCGCAGCGACAGCGTCTTGGCGATGCGGGCCGGCTCGACACCATAGGCTTCCGCCGCGAGCGCCACGGTGGCGGAACTCTGGCTGGAAACGAGGACGTCGATGTCGGGGGCTTTTTCGGTGAAGAAGGCGCGGACGGAATCAAGGCTCATGTTTGGCGACGATCTCGGGCAGTTCGGATAGCGCAGCAATACGATAGTCCGGCGCCAAACCCAACTCGTCCATCTGGCTGCGCAGCGCCTTGAACAGGGTGAGCGGCGCGACGAGGTCGGTCTGGCTGCAGGCAGCCGCCATGGCGTCCGGGGTGACGCGCTCGATCCAGGCGACGTTCAATCCGAACGCCTTGGCGCCGCAGACGTCCCAGGGGTTGGAGGATACGAACAGCACCTCGTCGGGTGCAAACCCGAGCGTCTCCTCGATCAGTGCGTACGCCTGGGGACTCGGCTTGAAGATCTTCCGGGCATCCACGCTGATGACCGCATCGAGCGGAGCATCGAAGCCGCTGGCCTTGACTAGGCTGTCGAGCATCGCAGGGCTGCCGTTGGAGAGGATCGCGAGCCGATGATCCTTCATCGCGGCGAGCGCAGCCCTCGCATCGGGGTAGGGATCGAGATCGAGATATTTGGCGATGATGCGGTCCAGCGTCGCCGCATCGGCCTGCAGCCCGAGAACGCGCAGCGTGTAGATCAGCGAGTCGCAGGTGACGGCGGTGAAGTCCTCGTAACGCTGCATCAGCGAGCGCAGCCAGGTGTATTCGAGCTGCTTGATGCGCCAGATCTGCGTGATGATGTCGCCATGGCCGGGAAAGGCCTGCTCGGTCACGGCCGCTACCGACTGGATGTCGTACAGCGTGCCATAGGCATCGAAGACCACGGCTTTGAAGGGCACGGCGCTCACCTGATCGAAAGCAGACAGGCGCTAAGGCTGATGGCCACCGCGCCTGCGGATGATAGCATGATGCCCGTGACTTGCGCGGGGCGGCAAGGACAGGACCGACGACGTCAGATCCCTAGCAGCTTGCGGGCGTTGGCCTTCAACACCTTCGGCCGGATCTCGTCGCGGATGTCGAGCTTGGCGAAATCGGCGAGCCAGCGGTCCGGCGTGATGACCGGCCAGTCCGAGCCGAACAGCATCTTGTCCTGCAGGATCGAGTTGATGTAGCGCACCAGGATCGGCGGGAAGTACTTTGGCGACCAGCCCGACAGGTCGATATAGACGTTCGGCTTGTGGGTCGCCACCGACAGCGCCTCCTCCTGCCAGGGGAAGGAGGGGTGGGCGAGGATGATCTTGAGGTCGGGGAAGTCGGCCGCGACGTCGTCCATGTACATCGGGTTGGAATATTTCAGCCGCATCCCCATGCCGCCCGGCATGCCCGAGCCGACGCCGGTCTGGCCGGTGTGAAACAGTGCGATCGCGCCGCCGTCGTTGATCGCCTCATACAGCGGATAGGCCAGCCGATCGTTGGCGTAGAAGCCCTGCATCGTCGGGTGGAACTTGAAGCCGCGGACGCCATACTCCTCGATCAGCTTGCGCGCCTCGCGCACGCCGAGCTTGCCCTTGTGCGGATCGATGCTGACGAAGGGGATGAGGACGTCGAGATGGTCGGAAGCGACCTCGAGCATCTCGTAATTGTTGTAGCGCCGAAAGCCGGTCTCGCGCTCGGCGTCGACCGGGAAGATCACCGCGGCGATGTTCTTGGAGCGATAATAGGCGGCGGTCTCCGGCACCGTCGGCGGATGCTTGTGCGGCGACTTGAAGTAGTCGGCCATCTGGGCCTGGAAATCGTCGTAGCCGTCATCCGCATGCATGCCGCAGGGCTCCTCGGCATGGGTATGGATGTCGATGGCGACGACATCGTCGATCTTGGGCAGAGCGAGCTTGGGCATGGGCGTTCCCGGCGGTTGGTTCTTGGCTTTGGAAAATTGATTATAGGATATAACAAATTTGGCAATCGCCAAGTTGGATCGAGGGGCGCGTCGCCGGCCGGTTCTGTTGAAGCCGGGGCCCGCCATGATTGACATCCGGCGGGCTGGTGGTTAGAAACCGGCCAATCCGGGCGACCTGGTCGCTTGCGGAAATCCCTTTGTATTTGCCACTTCCGGCCTGTCCAACACGGCCTTTCAACGTATCAGGATGTCCCATGAAGGTCCGTAACTCGCTGAAGTCGCTGCGTGGCCGCCATCGCGCCAACCGTCTGGTCCGCCGCAAGGGCCGTGTCTATGTGATCAACAAGGTCCAGCGCCGCTTCAAGGCGCGCCAGGGCTGATCCCGTAGATCTCCCCTCGAGAAGAGGGGCCTCCTCACAGGTCTTTGAGGCGCGTGCTGCTTTGCAGGACGCGCCGACTACGTTTAGACTTGGGGTATGGCCAAGCGATCCTTGCGGGCGATTCTTCTCGCCGTTGTCGTCATTTCGGTACCGCATCTTGCCTTTGCGCAGGGGGAGCCGCGGGCCGGCGTCAAGCCAAAGCCGCCCGAGGCTCCGGCCAAGCTGCCGAAGATCGGCGCCGACAAGACCAAGGGCCTCGATTTCCTGTTCGGTGCCCTGAAGGCGGCGCCCGACGAGATCAGCGCCAAGCATGTCGAGGCGCGGATTTGGGCGATCTGGCTGCAGACCCCCAGCGATACCGTCGCCCTGCTGATGTCGCGCTCCAAAGCGGCGATGGACGCGAAGCAGAACGAGGTGGCGCTCAAGCTGCTGGACTCGGTGATTAAGCTTCGTCCGGACTATGTCGAGGCCTGGAACCGTCGCGCGACCATCTATTACCTCCAGAACGATTACGGCCGCTCGCTTGCCGACATCCAGCAGGTCCTGCTGCGTGAGCCGCGGCACTTCGGCGCGCTCGCAGGTCTCGGCATGATCATGCAGGATCTGGGCGAGGAGAAGCGGGCGCTGGACGCGTTCCGCAAGGCGCTCGAGGTCAATCCGCATCTCGACAAGGTGCCGGAGCTGGTGAAAACCCTCACCGAGAAGGTCGAGGGGCGCGACATCTAGCCGTAACGGCCGATTAACCACGTCTGGGCGGCTGTCCTTGTCGGTCCGGCCACGCGAACCTAGCTGCCTCTCAACGATGGAGCTCGGCAGGAGAGACGCGATGCGGCGGGCGGTGCTGACGGCAGCGCTGGTGATGACGACGATGTCGGCCGCCTGGGCCGAGGATCCGGATCTGTTCTGGGTGGTCGGCAACCGCGCCACCAATCGCTGCGAGATCGTGACCAGCAACCCGGTCGTCACGATCATGGGCGACATCTGGTTCGCGTCCGGCCCCTTCAAATCGAAGGATGACGCCAAGCTCGCGAGATCCACGATCAACGCGTGCCCGAACAAGGACATGACGCAGGAGGACTGATCGGCTCGCCCGCGAGCGGGCCGGCGGCTCAGTGGAACGCGGTGCTGCGGCGGTCCGGCAGGCCGTACTGGGCGGCCGCGGCATAGAGTTGTGCGATCTCGGCCTCGAGATGCTCGTTGACCAGCAGCAGCGCCTTCAGCGCGCCGCGAAGGTCGCCGTTGCAGCTCGCGACGATCTCGTCGATGGCTGCCTCGCTTGAACGAAAGCTCATCGGTAACCCCCTCCCAAAACACCAAACTAAACACAGGGCCGGTCATCGTGCTTCGACTGCGCAATGACCCGACCGCAAGTAATTCACGGCCATCGGCTGATTGCGAGGAAATGTCCTGACCATGGTTATAAAATGGCCGACGACGCCATCATGACAGGATTCGCGGGCGAAATGACGGGAGACGGCGGCAGCAGCCGCAACCCGCTGCGATCCATCCCGTATCTGTCCAGGTGACAGGCAGAAAATCATCAATGATTTCAATACTCGTAGTAGGGGCCCTGGGGCTGCTGGCGCTGCTGACCCAGGCCGGCGTCGTGCTGATGGAAAGACGCTATCCGGCCCAGGGAGAGGCGGTCGAGGTCGGTGGGGCGACCATCAATCTTGTGGATATCGGGCCGCGTGACGGGGAGCGGCCGCCGCTTCTGCTTGTCCACGGCGCCAGCTCGAACCTCGAGGCGATGCGCAGGCCGCTCGGCGACCTGCTCGCCCGGCGTCATCGGGTGCTCCTGGTCGACCGTCCCGGTCACGGCTGGAGCCCGCGCGATCGTGCCGAGGATTCGACGCCCGCGGTTCAGGCCCGCATGCTGGACGAGGCGCTGGCCCGGCTCGGCATCGGCCCGGTGATCCTCGTGGTCCATTCCTGGAGCGGTGCGCTCGGCCTGCGCATGGCGCTCGACTTCCCTGACCGGGTCGCGGGCCTCGTCATGCTGGCGCCGGTCGCCTATCCCTGGCGGGGCGGGGTCGGACAGTACAATGCGGCCGTCACGACGCCGGTGGTCGGGCCCTTGCTGGCGCATACGATCACGCTGCCGCTCGGCCTGGCGCTGATGGCGCCTGGTGCCCGCGGGGTGTTCGCGCCGCAGGAGATGCCGGACGATTTCGTCGACCAGACCGCGACGCCGCTGTTGCTGCGGCCGCGCGAGTTCCTGGCCAATGCGCGCGACCTCGTCACCCTGAAGCAGGCGGTGATCGAGCAGGCGCCGCGCTATGGCGAGATCAAGGTGCCGGTCACGATCCTGGCCGGCGATGCCGACAGGACGGTCTATACCGAGATCCATTCCCGGCCGCTCGCGCGGGTCTTGCCCCAGGCGCGCCTGATCGTCGTGCCCGACCTCGGGCACATGGTCCAGAATGCGGTGCCGGAGCTCGTGGTGGGCGAGGTCGATCGGATGGTCAGCGCGCTCACGGCCGTCGAAGCGGCGCCCTGATGATGGAAAGGCCCCGGCGTCTGCCGGGGCCTCCAGGTCTCGAGCGGGAGGGCCGCGGCCGGCCGCTTACTGCTTCTGCTTGCCGTCCTTGTCGAACGACGCGACATAGGCCCAGAGATTGTTGATCTCGGTCTCGTTCTTGATGCCCGCGAAGGTCATCTTGGTGCCGGGGATCTTGGCCTTCGGGTCCTTGATGTATTCCTTGAAGACCGCCTCGTTCCAGGTGATGCCCGAGTTCTTGTTGGCTTCCGAATAATTGTAGTCCGGCGCGCTGCCCGACTTGCGTCCATCGAGGCCGTTGAGTTCCGGACCGACCTTGTTCTTCGCGCCTTCGCCGATCGCGTGGCAGGGCAGGCACTTGTTGAAGGACGTCTTGCCGGCGGCCGCATCCTGCGCCAGCGCGGCAGACGCCAGCGACGACGAGGCGAGGATGACGAGCGCGCTCAAAGTCATTTTCTTCATGGATCAGGCTCTGTGGGTTACGAGACGAGTTTGCGCGCAGGTTGTGGCATGGCCTCAAGCGACGCACAAGCGGGGAAGCGCTGAGGCAAATCAGCATAATGGCTGAGTTTGTTGCTCTGCCGCAAACTCCAATGCTGATCCGCTGCCTATCCAAACCGTTTCCGTTGTGATTGATATGCCAGGGCAAATCGAGGGCCGGAGGAACGCGATGGCGATCATGATGCCGGAAGCTGATCGGGCGGTGCTGGCGCGCCGCGACGAGATCGTTGCTGCACTGCGCGCAATCGTGCCGGGCGAAGGCGTCATCGACAGCGCCGCCGAGATGCTCCCTTACGAGTCCGATGGGTTGATGGCCTACCGCCAGCCGCCGATGGTCGTGGTGCTGCCGGAGACCACCGCGCAGGTCTCGCGAGTCCTGAAATATTGCCACGAGCAGGGCATCAAGGTGGTTCCGCGGGGCTCGGGGACGTCGTTGTCCGGCGGCGCCTTGCCGCTGGCCGATGGCGTGCTGCTCGGGCTCGGCAAGTTCAAGCGCATCCGCGACATCGACTTCGACAACCGCGTCGTCGTCACCGAACCCGGCGTGACCAATCTCGCCATCAGCCAGGCGGTTGCGCATGCCGGCTTCTACTACGCACCCGACCCGTCGTCGCAGATCGCCTGCTCGATCGGCGGCAACGTCGCGGAGAATTCCGGCGGCGTGCACTGCCTGAAATACGGCATGACCACCAACAACGTGCTCGGCTGCGAGCTCGTGCTGATGACCGGCGAGGTGCTGCGCATCGGCGGCAAATGCGCCGAGAACGCCGGCTATGACCTGATGGGGCTGATCACCGGCTCCGAAGGCCTGCTCGGCGTGGTCACCGAGGTGACGGTGCGCATCCTGCAGAAGCCGGAGACGGCGCGGGCGCTGATGGTCGGGTTCGCCGAGGTCGAGGCGGCCGGCGAATGCGTCGCCCGCATCATCGGCGCCGGCATCATTCCCGGCGGCATGGAGATGATGGACAAGCCCGCCATCCACGCCGCCGAAGCCTTCGTTCATGCCGGCTACCCGCTCGACGTCGAGGCGCTCCTGATCATCGAGCTCGACGGCCCCGGCGTCGAGGTCGATGAGCTGATCGGCCGCGTCGAAGCGATTGCAAACGCCTGCGGCTCGACCACCTGTCGGATCTCGACCTCCGAGGCCGAGCGGAACCTGTTCTGGGCCGGGCGCAAGGCGGCGTTCCCCGCCGTCGGCCGGATCTCGCCGGACTATCTCTGCATGGACGGCACCATCCCGCGCGGCGCGCTGCCGAAGGCGCTGGCGCGCATCCGCGAGCTGTCGGAGAAGTACCAGCTCGGCTGCGCCAACGTGTTCCACGCCGGCGACGGCAACCTGCATCCGCTGATCCTGTACGATGCCAACAAGCCGGGCGAAATGGAGCGGGCCGAGGCGTTCGGCGCCGACATCCTGCGCTGCTGCGTCGAGCTGGGCGGCGTGCTGACCGGCGAGCACGGCGTCGGCATCGAGAAGCGCGACCTGATGCCGGAGATGTTTTCCGAGATCGACCTCAACCAGCAGCAGCGGGTGAAGTGCGCCTTCGATCATTTGGGCCTGCTCAATCCCGGCAAGGTCTTCCCCACCCTGCATCGCTGCGCCGAGCTCGGGCGCATGCATGTCCACGGCGGCAAGCTGGCGTTTCCGGATCTGCCGAGGTTCTGATGCGGGCTCGGGAGGGCAGGGCGGCATCGTTTGGTGTCTGCTCGATCTCACGTCCCGCAAATGCTGGAGACCCTCATGGTGAGGAGGCGCGATAGCGCCGTCTCCAACCAAGAGGCCACCGTACTGGCCTCGCCCTTCGAGACGCCCGCCTGCGGCGGGCTCCTCAGGGGGAGGAGCGGAAGTCGTGCCCAGAACACGTACCGTGTAGATCGATCCAGCACTCTCGCTCTCTCCATGACCACGCTGCTGACGGTCCATGTGCCGCGCCGCTCTCGGAGCTGAACCCTCATGGTGAGGAGGCGCGCAGCGCCGTCTCGAACCATGAGGCCCGTCCAGCCATGCCGACGGCGTGAGGTCCATATCCCAGACAATATCGGACATGACTTCGCATCCCCGCGGCGCATGACGCCCGGATCGTGCGATCGTCCGCCCTCCAAAACAAACGAGAGGGCGCAGGGAATGCCGGGTGAAGGCCTCACCCATGGCCCGCCTGCGAAAAAAATGCAGGCGGCAGGTACCACAGGTTCAGCCGATCAACCGGCATTCCCCGCGCGGCGGCCTTAACGCTTATACGTGCTCGCCTCGGGGATCGGCGTTCTTGTCCCCGTCGCCTGCCAGCCCCGCAAAGGGCACGACACGCTTGGCCTCAGCACCGGGAGGCCAGGCCCACACGATTTCACGTCCGCGTCGACGTCGTTCGTCGGCATGATCAGATCACGCTGCGACCCGACACGGCCACCGCATCCCCACCTCGCATATCGTGACGACCGCGCGTACGCCCCTCTCGGTGAGGCGGGATGGGGGGAGTGAAACATGATTTTCGGAAAAACGAAAGAGGAAATTTTCGACGCTTGTTGCGGGCTGGCCGTTCGCGTTGAAAGTGCTCGCGAAATGAGTTTTTCCGCGCGAGCGATTTTGCTGCGGCCGGTCGCATATGGGCATAGGGTCGCGCAAAAGCGCTGTGGTGATTTGCCCGACGCCCGGTGATGTCCTCTTTGAACCAGGGCGCGACGATACCGCCGCTCCTTGCCAACATCTATCCGGCACTACGCGCTCGATCTAGGCCAAGCGTCGTGCACTGTTCTGAAGTTCTGGATCAATCGATCGTCAGGCTCATAACCTGAAGGTCATAGAGTTCAAAATCCTATGTCCGCAAGCAAGCTAAATGTTTGATTTCAAGCTGAAACAGCCCGCCTTTGGCGGGCTGTTTCAGCTTGAAATCGTTTCCCGGCGTTGCCGTGCGATGCGCTGAAAGCCGTTTTATTATCATGTCGTTACGCTGTTCGACTCTGTTAGACTACCCTGCGTTGTAATTCCGTGCATGGCTCATGCTTGGACTATGAAAGTCCAAGTCTCGTCCGTTATCGCCACCAAGCGAGGAATTTTCGTCATGCACCAGCAAGGTTAGAGCAATGTCGAAGAGGGATTCCGTGCATGTCTGAAAGTAAGCCAGCATCAACCGAACTGACCGGCGGAGCAGGCTTCACTTATGAGGATACAGTTGTCGCCTACTATCTCGCACATCTCTTGGGGTGCGACCGTGCGGCTGCTCAATCAGGAATTGTAGTTAGCGTTGCCGTTCAACAGCAAGGCCATGGTAATCCCATGGACGACCTTGTCGTTCAATTCGATGACGTTGGCACTAGCCGGACTCTTAGCCTCCAGATCAAGCGCGCTGTAACGATAAGCGCCGCGGACAAAGACTTCAGCGCCATTGTTAAGGCGGCCGTCAAAACACAGGCTCTGAACACTGTCACCAAAGAGACGGATAAGTGCGGATTTATCGTCGAGCACGTCACGGACGCAACGCTGCGTACGCTCAATCGGTTGATTGCATGGGCTGAAGACAGTTTGTCAGGCTCAGAATTCGAGGCTCGGTTTTTTAGCACTGGGACCGCCGCCAGGGCGGAGTGCGATCTTCGAGACGCCCTAAAGCCGGTCATCGGTGCGATCAATGCCGACGACGAGTTCATCTTCTACAAGCATTTTGTAGCCCTCCGCTTCGACGGCCTCGAAGAAAACGGTGCGCGGCGTGCCGACATAATCAATCGCCTGCAGGATCAAGTCGCGAGTAAGGAAGACGGGCAGGGCCTTCTTTTGTTCGATCGTCTTTGTCGAATTGCTCGTGAAGGCTCGGCCAACGGGGCAAAGTGGACGCGGGACAAGCTCCTAGCAAAGCTCCACGGCGTAGTGCGGTTGAAAGCGATGCCGCGTCTCGCCGATGACATTCATCGTCTCAACGCCTATTCACTCGAAGCACTGAGCGTCGTGTCGGAGAAGGTTGATGACTTCCATGTCGAGCGCACAGATCTACAAGAGATAGTTGCCAAACAGCTTGAACTCTACCGCGTCGTCACTATCGGCGGACTTCCCGGTTGCGGGAAGTCCGCTGTCCTAATGCGCTTCGCAAAGCAAGCTACAGCGAGCGGCTCAATCATTTTTCTGAAAAACGATCGCCTCGCCGGCACTGGATGGACGCAGTTTGCCGCAAGCCTTGGACTGTTTGTCACGGATGCCGCGCTGCTGCTTGCAGAGATCGGATTTGTTGGTACTCCGATCCTGTTCATCGACGGTATCGATCGTATTCGCCCGGATCAACAGGGGATTATTACTGACCTCGTAAATGCAATCCACAGCAACCCGAACCTCAGTCGCTGGAAAATTCTAGCCAGTTCGCGCGATCAGGGCCTAGAAGCGTTCCGAGCATGGTTTCCTACTGCCATGTATGCGGACACCGGGATCGGCGATGTTATCGTCAAACCGTTCTCGGACGAAGAGTCGGAGAAGCTGGCGCAGTCTAAGCCGCACCTTCGCAGGGTTTTGTTCGGAAGCCCTGCTGTTCAGGACATTGCGCGACGCCCATTCTTCGCAGCGGTGCTTGCGCGCTCTGTCCCAGAAGGCACAGAGCCTCAAACAGAAGTAGATCTAATCTCGGCCTGGTGGGTGCGTGCGGGGCACGACGCGATTGCTGATAAAGTCCCACAACGGCAACGTGCGCTGATCGATATCGCCGAAAAAGGAGTCCGCAATCTCGGGAAGGGCGTTCCAACTCGCGAATTAAGAGATGCGACGATAGCACAAGTCGCCGCGCTCAAGACCGATCAAATCATTCGCGACGAACGTCAGGGAGCGTTGCTTGCCTTCACTCACGACATCTTTTTTGAATGGGCGTTCTTCAGGCTTCTGATTGAACTCGGTGACGGTTGGACAGATGCGTTGACCGCGGCAGGCGAGCCTCCGTTGCTCGGCCGTGTGGTCGGTCTTATGGCACAAGAAGCTTTGACGGACAAAGACCGTTGGACAGACGGTTATCGTTCACTTGCGGGTAAAAGACTGCGTCGGCAGTGGCAACGCGAGTGGCTGACAGCCCCACCTTTCACGCCGACATTTGAAAATGCCAAAGCAGAGTTTACCGCGCTCCTCAAAGCCGACGGCTTCACACTTTTTGAGAAGGTGCTGGTCTGGTTTCAGGCGCAGCACACCATTCCAAGTCCCTTGGTTCTCGGTACGATCAAGAGCCCGGTTGAGGGACTGGATAATTTGACCCTCGCCGATATGCTCGGTTGGCCATCCGATTTTGCGGCATGGAGTCGCTTGATCGATTGGATCACAGGCGAGGCCGATACCATTCCTGTCCGGCTGATCCCGAGAGTTATGGAGATTTTCGACGTCTGGCAAAATGTGGCAGCCGATTTCAAGAATCCGCGCTCCAAAAATATTCTGGAGTTGACCAACACTTGGCTATTGCGGTTTGAAAAAGGTGAGCTGCGGGACAAGGGCGAGGATGATAGCGGAAAGGAGTGGCGGTTCAGCCGCGATGATAGCTCCCACCTTTCTAAGTCCCTGCGCACCACCATTCTGCGTTCGGCGCGAAGCTATCCTGAATATGCCACTGACCTCTTCAACCGAACCATCGTGGACGAGAGTCGACGGCGAACCATTTACGCCGACCTTATCGGATTCTCTCCGGTCATGGTTTCCATCGATGCAGATCTCGTGGCCGATTTGGCGGAAGCAGAGCTTCTCGATGAATTGCCGGAAGACGAGTTCAATAGGAAGCAAAAGGAGCGAGAGGACTATTATAAGCGTCTCGAGGAGCTACGAGCGATTCCCAAAGACCAACTGACCGAAAATCAAAGAGGGGCGCTCCGCTCTCCTTCATTGTTTCACGCTACCGGCAATGATCGGTACGACCTCAATGATATCGGCATCCAGGCCCGTAACAATTTCTATTTCCCTGCGTCGGCGCTGCATGAGCCATTCAAGAGTTTGTTCGCTGTTAGGCCAGATGTCGCTTTAAGGCTCGTACGCAACATCTCAAACCACGCGACCAAGGGCTGGCGGCAAATTCATTCGATCAATCGGAAGAAAATGGGAACGCCAGTTCCGGTGTCCGTCTCATTCCCTTGGGGAGATCAGCAGTTTTGGGGTGACTGGCGCGTCTATAACTGGGGTAGGGGGCAGTTGGCGCCTAACCCTTTGGAATGCGCGTTCCTGGCGTTGAACTATTGGGCCTTCAAACAACTCGAAGCGGGCCGCCCGGCTAGCGATGTAATCAAGGACATTGTCAGCGGGAACGAATGCTACGCTGTGCTGGGCATGGCGCTCATGCTCACGCTTGAGGCGTGGGAAACGACAGAGACGACACTCGCCGTTGCGACATGTCAGCGTCTTTGGGGTCACGACATAGCCCGGTACGTTCAAGAGCCGAACAAGGACCTCGATCTCTTCAGTATGGGCTTTCTGTCGCGATTGACGGGTGAGAAAGCCGAAGCGAAGGAGTTTCTCGATCAGCGGAAGTATCGGACGCGAGAGATTAGAAACCTCGCCATGTTTTTCGCATTGAACAAAGACGATGCCCTCAGGGAGAACTTTAAGGCGGCGCTTGCTCGCTTTCCCGATGATTTGCCTTACGAACTCGAAGAGCAGAAAGCGGACGATGCATTCGTCGCTCATTCAAGAGAGGAAGCTGAACGTTGGGCTGGTCTTGGAGACGGAGAAAATTACAAACAAGCCCAGTATGACGAAAAACATGTTGCAATTTCCTATGAGTCCCCGAAGCCCCTCACCGAAAGCGATGAACAGCGGCTCGCGGAGAGTGCAACCTCTCTGAAGGGTTTCAATATCGTTGGCTGGGCGGTGAAGTCGTTCAAGGCGAACGCTATCGCTGACGGTATGACGCTTGAGCACGCCGTGGCGCACGCGAAGAGTGTCGATACCGTAGGGGCTTTCGACACGTTCGATGGTGGTGCGTCTTCTCCTCAGGCTGTTGTCGCGAGCGTCGCCGCTTGCTTGATCCGTTTTGGCGCTCCGAATAGCGACGATCAAGATTGGGCATGGGGCATCATGGCGCGGACCGAGGCCATGAAGGAGCCCGATGATGTTTTTGGCGGGGCGAAGATTGCGTGGCATCCGAAGACGCGCCTTGTCATCGCCTTGTACCATGATCGCCGTTCCACGGCACCTCGGGTGGACAGCGCGGCACGCCTTCTTAGGTTAGGGCTTCACCCGCTCGATAGCGTGAGTGATTTGGCGTTTGAGGCCCTCTTTGCTGACAAGGATGATGGTCTGCGCTGGATTGCGGGGCAGCTTGCGGTAAAGCTTTGCATCGTCCATCGCGGGGAATTCAACGATGGCGGGTGGGATTGGGGAGCCAATCGAAAAGCGCGGGACGACAGCCTCATTGCTGCGCTTACTGCGCTCGAAGAAAATTGTATCAGCGCGATGCCAAAGCTGCCGCCTGCATGGGTGAAGGAAGCCCCTCGCGGTCGAAGAAGGGTGTCCGATGACGAGTGGCAGCATCCAGATGTGTTCTTCGATGCTCAAACTGCCTCGAGACTTTTTAGCAAAATGCCGCTTGAAGCATGGATGGTCTCGCAGACCTGCCGTGTTCTGTTTGAGTCGTTTTTGCAGGAGCTTGTCAGTTGGACAACTGAAAGCATTATGCCTTCGTGGCAAGCGGAAGACGACAGGCGGAGCGACGATCGCCGGACCGACTTATTAGAGTGGAATAGAGCCTTCGCGGACCTGATGGCCCGTGCCGTACCCTACGTGAGCCTTGAAGTCGCCCGCAACAGCTTCATCAATCCGTTTCTCGCCGATGATGAAGATGCGTTATGCGTGCTTACAAACTTTACTGACAAATTGGTGTTACGTCATGTTTATGATGCCGCTACGGTCCCAGCCAACGCTTTGCCTTTGTTGGACGATTGTGCTTCGCGTGTTGTGCAGGATCGCACTTTCAATCCGAAGAGCTGGCGCGCAGGCAAAGTTTACGGCTACGACATGCCGGAGTTAATCAAAGCGCTCCTGTTTGTGAACTTCGAGACGGCAGCCCCGGGAGCAACCCGCTTTGCCAATGGTGATTGGTCGCAAATTGGTCAAGTGATGCCGATCATCGACCGGATCGTCCGACGTATCGGTTGGTCTAGCTTTGTCATGTCAAAATTCCTTGATCTGTGCGAACGATCGGGTCGAGCGTATCCGGTAACGATGTTTGGCCTGCAGGCGAACGCCGCCCTCTCGTCAATTGGTAACGCTAAGGAAGGGTGGATCGGGACAATGTTGCCAGCGCGGATGGCTGGCGTAGTCCAGCGACAGGCCGATTGGAACTTTCCTTTGCGTCTCCAAGACGCGCAAGAGCTACTAAAGGTGCTGGATGCTCTGATCGACTTGGGGGATCGAAGGAGTGCGGCCCTTGAGCAGACGGAAGCCTTTAAGGGAATTCGGGGACAACCGAGTGCAAATTAGGTACGCCGCCAATCGAGGTCGCTGCTTGGCGGATGCGTGGTAAGGTGCACTACGCCCGAGAAGTGGTGTTACGGTCCAGCACTGTCATTGTAATTTGCGTCTGCCGCGGAGTCTTGGATGCTCCCCCGGAACCGCCCTCGGCCTCGCCGAAGGCGAGACCTCGGGGCGGAGCATGACAGCATCGCGACAGCTTTAACCTATCCGCTAAGACCAAGTTCCGGAAACGCGCGCCTAAATCAGCCCGTACTGCACCCGCTCGCGTCGTGCCAGCAGCGGCAGGGCCTGGCCGGCGATATAGGTCTTGAAGTGGTCGCTCTCCTGATGGGCCTTGAACGCGGCTTCGTCGCGGAACAGCTCGTAGAACAGGAACTGCGCCGGGTTGTCCTTGGCGCGGGAGATCAGGAACAGTTCGGCGCCGGGCTCGCGCTGCGCCTCGGGCAGGAAGCGCGACAGGATCTCGGCGACGCGGTCGGCTTCGCCGTCCCTCGCCTCCCATTGCGCCACCACCAGCAGGCCGCCGCCGCTGACGGCCTCGTTCACGGTTTTCGTCTCGATGGCATATCCGGTCATCGTGATCAGTCCTTTCGTTGAAGTGCTGCAAGGGCAACGATACCCCAGTTCCTGCACTCGATCCTTCGATGGCGGACGAAGGATGGATGCGCATAAGAGGGCGTAAGGCGGATGAGCCGAAGGCGTCATCCGCCATGGTCTCGCAAAGTCGGCGGGTGACGCTTCGCGAACCCGTCGTACGGACTGTTCACGCTGCCTGGCGGGGTGACTTCTTCGCTGCCTTGCGCTTGTTCGTGGGCTTCTTGGTGACGATCTCAACCAGGGCGTCATCTATTTTTGTCTGCCAGCCCGGTCCCTTTGATTTGAAATACTTCACGACGACGGGGCTCAAGCGGATACTCACCGGGATCTTTGTCGGCTCCTTTTGTGGACCTCGCCGGGCGATTGTTTTCGCAATCTCGGACAAGACCTCAGAAAATGGCTTGGCCCTGGCGAAATCCTTCTCGGTCCATTCCGGATTGTCCGAGACAGCTTTCATGTCAGCCTTCGAGTAGGCGCGCTTCGTCTTAGCTGGTGGCATTGAACAGCTTTCTTTCCTTCTTGGAGGCCGGGCGCATCGAAATCACCGAAATTCCTTCGAGGCCAAGTACGGCGAATACGACAGAGATCACGCCGTTTGCGTCCACTCCGATCGCTCGGTAGCGACCGCTCTTGGCGGAAAGCACCAGGGCGTTCGCAAAGAAGTCCTCGGTCAATGCGGCGAAATCCAAGCGGTGCTTGGCTATGTTCGCTAGGCGTTTCGGCTCATCCCAAACAATTTTCATGCGGATTCTGTATATACAAAATGTTGACGTTGCGATCAAGGGATGAGGGCGGATAGCCGAACGCGTCATCCGCCATGGGCCTCAAAAAATCGGCGGCTAACCCGCTCCTACGGGGCTATGCGAGCGCTTCGGCGCTAAGCCTACCGGCCTCTCCACGACAAGGGAACTGCACTCGGCCGAGACCCGCCCGAACGTTCCGCCATCTGCGCCCGTCCGCCCCTCCCATCTCCTTGTCCATGCACGATCTTTTCGCCGGACCGGGCTGCCCTTTTCGCAGATCATGCTCTAGAAGGATTCCAACGCTGGTGGCCGCGCGTCGCGCTGGGCCGCCTGTCATCATCAACAAGCAAGGCGAGCAGCGGTGGACGCCCTCAAAGTACGCAACGCAGCCGACGTGGAGGAGGTGGTTCGCGCCGCGATCGCCAGCGAGCAGCCGCTCGACGTCATCGGCCATGGCTCGAAGCGCCAGATCGGGCAGATCACGACCACCAACGCCGTGCTCGACCTGTCGGCCCTGAGCGCCGTCGTCGGCTACGAGCCCAACGAGCTCATCATCACCGCGCAGGCCGGGGCGCCGCTCGCCGACCTCTTGTCGCTGATCGATTCGAAGAGCCAGCAATTCGCGTTCGAGCCGATGGACACGGGACCGCTGCTCGGCACGGCCGGCCGCGGCACGCTGGGCGGGATGATCGCGGCGGGGCTGGCCGGTCCGCGGCGCATCCGCGCCGGCGGGGCGCGCGACCATCTGCTCGGGGCGCATGCCGTCTCCGGCTTCGGCGAGAGCTTCAAGACCGGCGGCAAGGTCGTCAAGAACGTCACCGGCTATGATCTCTGCAAGCTGCTGGCGGGCTCCTGGGGCACGCTCGCTGTCATGACCGAGGCGACGCTGAAGGTGATGCCGCGGCCGGAGTCGGAGCGCAGCCTGGTGCTGCGCGGGCTCGACGACCTCAAGGCCAACCGCGCCATGACGGCGGCGCTGGGGTCGCCGTTCGACGTGTCGGGGGCCGCCCATCTGCCGGCTTCGACCTTGCGGCCGGAGGTCGATGGGCTGAGCCCGATCGGCTCGCCGCGCGAGGCGGTCACGGTGATCAGGCTGGAGGGCATCACGGCGTCCGCGGCGCATCGGGCGGCGTCGCTCGCCAAGCAGCTCGCGACCTTCGGTCCGGCCGAGATCATCGCGGACGACGCCTCCGCCGATGTCTGGAGCGCCGTGCGCGACGTGCTGCCGTTCGCGGCCAATGGCCCGCTCGGGGCCTGGCCGGTCTGGCGGATCGTCTGTCCGCCCGTATCCGGCGGCGTCATCGGGCAGGCGCTGACGCGCCAGACCGGCGGCGAGGTGATCTATGACTGGGGCGGCGGTCTGATCTGGGCCGCGCTGCCGCCGCAGCCCGATGCGTCCGCGGGGCTGGTGCGCAAGCAGGCCGAGGCCGTTGGCGGCCACGCCACCCTGCTCCGCGCGTGGGACGAGATGCGTCTGGCGGTCGACGTCTTCCAGCCGCAGCCGCCGGGTGTCGCCGCGCTGGAGGAGCGGGTTCGCGTCTCCTTCGATCCCAAGACCATTCTCAACCGCGGCCGTATCAGGCGGAGCGTTGCGCCATGAAGACCGAGTTCACTTTGGCGCAGCTCGCCGATCCCGACATCGCGGTCGCCGACAAGATCCTGCGCGCCTGCGTCCATTGCGGCTTCTGCACGGCGACCTGCCCGACCTACGTGCTGCTCGGCGACGAGCTCGACAGCCCGCGCGGCCGGATCTACCTGATCAAGCAGATGCTCGAGAAGGACCAGGCCCCGACCGCCGACGTGGTCAAGCATATCGACCGCTGCCTGTCGTGCCTGTCCTGCATGACGACCTGCCCGTCCGGCGTCCACTACATGCACCTCGTCGACCAGGCGCGGGGGCGAATCGAGCAGAGCTACCAGCGCCCGCTGACGGACCGGCTGCTGCGCGCCGTGCTCGCCTATGTGCTGCCGCGGCCGCGCGAGTTTCGCCTCGCGATGACCCTGGCGCGGCTCGGCCGGCCGTTCAAGGCGCTGCTGCCGGCGTCCTCCGTGACGCAGGGACCTGTGCCGAGCCTGCTGCGGCGCGTCAGGGCGATGCTCGACCTGGCGCCGGCCGCGGCGCTGCCGCCGCCGGGGCCCGCGGGCGGCAGCGTGTTTCCGGCGCAAGGCGAGCGTCGCGGCCGCGTCGCGCTGCTGCAGGGCTGCGCGCAAGCGGCGCTGGCGCCGCGCATCAACCAGGCTGCGATCAACGTCCTGACACGGCACGGCGTCGAGGTCGTGCTGGTCAGGGACGAGCAATGCTGCGGTGCGCTGACCCATCACATGGGGCAGGACGCCGACGCGCTGGCGCGCGCCCGCGCCAATGTCGGGGTGTGGGCTGCCGAGGCAAAGCGTGGCGGTCTCGACGCCATCCTGGTGACGACCTCGGGCTGCGGCACCGTCATCAAGGACTACGGACACATGCTGCGCGAGGACCCGCAATATGCAGCGCCCGCGGCGGCCGTGTCGGCCATGGCGAAGGACATCAGCGAGTATCTCGCGGGTCTCGATCTGGTCTCCGCATCTCGGTACGACAACCTCGTCGTGGCCTATCACTCCGCCTGCTCGCTGCAACATGGGCAGAAAATCACGAGCATTCCGAAAGAATTGCTTTCCAAGTGCGGATTCGTGGTGAAAGATATACCGGAGAGTCATTTGTGTTGCGGTTCGGCGGGGACCTACAACATTCTCCAGCCTGACATCGCGATGAAGCTGCGCGATCGCAAGGTCGCCAACATCGCGACCGTCAAGCCGAATGTGATCGCGGCAGGCAATATCGGCTGCATGATGCAGATTGCCAGCGGCACCACCGTTCCCGTCGTGCACACCGTTGAGCTTCTCGACTGGGCGACGGGCGGTCCGCGACCAGGAATGATTTGACGGACGGGCGCGTGCTGACTGCCGGCCCGTCCCGCCGGATGAGTTGATCGATCGGCGGCAACTGGAGGGTTTCTGATGGCGAAGGACAAGAAGGCGAAGAAGGACAAGAAAGAGAAGAAGAAGCTGATGGCGCAGGCCAAGACAGCCAAGAAGGCGACGAAGA
The DNA here is from genome assembly GCF_032489375.1 of Bradyrhizobium sp. SZCCHNR1098. NCBI lineage: Bacteria > Pseudomonadati > Pseudomonadota > Alphaproteobacteria > Hyphomicrobiales > Nitrobacteraceae > Bradyrhizobium > Bradyrhizobium sp. SZCCHNR1098. Next base: position 94,013 of record NZ_JAUEXY010000005.1, on the reverse strand, counting down.
AGTCCGCCAAGAAGGCTGCCAAGAAGTCCGCGAAAAAGGCTTCCAAGAAGGCTGCAAAGGCGCCGGCCAAGAAGGCGAAGAAGACCGTGAAGGCCGCGGCGAAGAAGGCGGCCAAGGCTCCTGCCAAGAAGGCTGCTGCGAAGAAGGCTCCCGCCAAGAAGGCCAAGACGTCGGCCGCAAAGGTTCCCGCTGCGCCGAAGAAGAAGGCCGCCAAGAAGCGGGCTCCCAAGATGGCTCCTCTGGTCGAAACCCCCGAAGTGAGCGCAACCGAATCGGCTGCCGAAACCAGTTGGGCGATGCCGAGCGTGGCGCCCGAGGCGCACGAGGACGGAGAGGGGACTGCCTCCGGAAGCTGATCTTTCCGGATCGGATCGTTCTCACCACCGAACGAATTCACATCGGGAGGCCGCGGCGGCAACGCTGCGGCCTTCTCGTTTGTTGTTGCCTCCGTCTGTTGGCTCTGTTTTGGCTGGCCGTTTTGTCGATCTGCTCGTCGCCAGCGTCGCCCCCGCAGATCTACGGCCGGGCGAATCCGATCCCGGTGCGCTGCGCCATTTCGCTTGCGGCACGACGAGTCAGCGTGCCGGCACACCCGAATGTGCGTCCTGGGCTGCTCTAGGACACGGAGATTTGTTGTTCAAATGCAACACGCGCTGACTACCTGCCGTGGAATTGTCAAAACGCCCAAAAAGGCGGCAGATGCCGCGCTTTTTTGCTTCACCTGCGGCGAGACCCTGGCACAAATTGCGTCTGGATGACGCAGCCGGTCTTGTTTGTGCCCTGGGGGGCCAATGTGGGGCAGGCTTTTTTCGAAATAGGGTGATGGGGATCGTCATGAAAAAGTGGGCTTTGCTGGCAACGGCGCTGGCAATGGTTTCGGGATCGGCTTCGGCGGCGGACATGGCGGTCAAGGCCTATAAGGCTCCGCCCCCGGTCGCGTTTGAACCGTGGGATATCGCGTTCGGCGCGGCGATCATGAACGACTACGTCTTCCGCGGCATCACCCAGTCGAACCACAAGCCGTCAGTCGCCGCCTATTTCGAGCCGCGCTTCAACGTCAACAAGGACCTGCAGTTCTACGTCGGCGTCGCTGGCGAGAGCATCTCCTTCCCGAACCGGGCTGCGGCCGAGATCGACATCTACGGCGGTATCCGCCCGACCTTCGGCGCCTTCGCCTTCGACATCGGCGTCTGGGGCTACCTGTATCCGGGCGGCACCTGCTATTACGGCGGCGGCGCCACGACGGACTTCGCCGGCCGCGCGCTGAGCGCCGAGTGCCAGGCCAACACCTTGACGAACTTCAACACCATGAAGAAGGACGTCAGCTTCTTCGAGGTCTACGGCAAGGGCACCTATACGGTGAACGACAACTGGTCGTTCGGCGTCACCGAATTCTATACCCCGAGCTTCCTGAACTCCGGCGCCTGGGGCAACTACGCCTCGGTCACCGGCAAGTATACCGCTCCGAGCACCCTGTTTGGATCGAGCGGCGTCGGCATGTACGTCTCGGGTGAGTTCGGTCGCCAGTGGTTCGGCACCACCGACAGCTTCTACGGCACCGCGGCCTTCCCGAACGGCATCCACTACGCCGACTACAACACCTGGAACGTTGGCGTCGGCTTCACCTACAAGGTGTTCACGCTGGATCTGCGCTACTCCGACACCAACCTGTCGAAGGGCAATTGCAACGCCTTCACTGGCGACTTCACCGCCAGCGGCACCACCAACGTCACCGCGATCAACCCGGGTGGCCTGGGCTCGAAGTGGTGCGGCGCCACCGGCACCGCCAAGCTCTCGGTCGACCTGACGGCGATGACCAACCTGAAGTAATCGTCCCAAGGCGGATCGAAATTCCTGACGAGGGCGGCAGAGCAATCTGCCGCCCTTCTGCTTTGGTGACGGCAGCTCGCCGTGGTCGCTCGGGCGTCTTGCCGTCCTTCTGGATCGCCATCTTCTGGATCGCCATGGCTCGGACGCCGCCCGGGCAATTGGACTTCTCATCATGGGGCGCAGGGGCGCGATGAGATCCCTGGCGGCGCCCTCGGGACAATGGGCTGGGTTCGGGGCGGATCTCTCAGACCCCTTGCTGTTGGAGACGCGCCGCTGTGCAGCGCGTCTTCATCCATGAGGTCCGCAGCGTTCGCTTCAGTTGCCTCCACCCGCGGTCGCGTCGGCTGCCTGTCCCGCCGGCCGCAGCGAGAACCGGTCGCCATCCCGAATCAGCTCGACCCTTCGATCATGGAGATCGTGCAGGGTCGAGCGGTGGCCGATCGAGACGACGGTGGTCTGCGGCAGGCGTTCGGCGATGACCCGATACAGCCTCGCTTCGCTCGGCTCGTCCAGCGAGGCCGTGGCCTCATCGAGGAAGAGATATTGGGGCGCATGCAGCAGCGCGCGGGCAATTCCGAGCCGCTGCTGCTCGCCCAGCGACAGCATCCGGTTCCAGTGTGCGTCCTCGTCGAGCCGGTCGGCGAGCAGCGGCAGGCCCACAGCGACGAGCGCCTCCTTGACCTGGTCGATGCTGAACGCGTCGGCCGCTGCCGGATAGACGATCGCGGCCTTGAGCGGGCCGATCGGGAAGTAGGGCCGCTGCGGCAGCATCATCAGCTTGGCATGCGCGGGCACGCTGATCGCACCGCTGCCGAACGGCCAGACCCCGGCGATGGCGCGGAGCAGCGTCGACTTGCCGGCGCCCGACGGCCCGGTCAGCAGCGTGCGTTCGCTGCTCTTGAGGCTGAAGCCGTCGGCCGCGATCAGCGGCAGCCCGTTCGGCAGCTTCAGCAGCAGCTGGGCGAGGTCGATGCTGTCGTCCGCGTGGTTGACGACATCGATCGTCTGCGGCTCGCCCGAGAGCTTGGCGGCGCTCTCGATCGACATGTCGAAGCCGTCGAGGCGGGCGACGGTCGAGCGCCAGTCAGCCAGTGTACGATAGGCCGACACGAAGAACGACAGCGCGCCCTGCACCTGCGAGAATGCCGACAGTGTCTGCATCACGCCGCCTAGCTGAACCTTCTTGGCGAAATAGGCCGGCGCGACCAGCACGTAGGGAAAGATCGTGGCCGCCTGCGAATAGCCGGCGGTGAAGGCCGTCAGCCGTTTGGTCCGGCTCATGATCTGATACCAGTTCTGGACCACGCGACCGAACCGGCTCGCCAACTGGCCCTGCTCGACGGCTTCGCCGCGCAACAGCGCGATCTGCTCCGAGCTCTCGCGTACCCGCACCAAGTTGAAGCGGAAATCGGCTTCATAGCGCTGCTGCTCGAAATTCAGATTGACAAGCGGCCAGCCGATCCAATGCGTTAGTGCCGTGCCGAAGATCGAGTACAACAGGGCTCCCCAGACCAGATAGCCGGGTATCCGATACTCTGTACCGAACAGCGTCAACGGAGCCTCTTCCGACAGGCCCCAGAGAACCACGACGAACGAGGCCAGCGTCACGATCGAGCTCAGCAGGCCGATCGTGATCGTGAGCGTTTGCTCGATGAACTGCTTCACATCTTCGGCGACGCGCTGGTCAGGGTTGTCTGCCGCGTCTCCCTTGAGCTGCATGCGATAGTGGTTGGCCTCGCCGAGCCAGCGCTTGAGGTAGGCCTCGGTCATCCACCGCCGCCAGCGGATCTGCAGCCACTGATTGAGATAGAGCTGGTACACGGCCAGAATGATGAAGACGGTGGCCAGCACGACGAACACGCCGAGCTCCCAGATGAAGCTGTTCCAGTCGTATTGCTGCAGCGCGTTGAAGAACCGGCTCTGCCACTGGTTCACCAGAACCTGGATCGCAACCAGCGACAGCTCGATGGCGATCACGGCGGCGAGCAGGCTGCGCCCGGCGACCTTGTCCTCGGAGCGGAAGTAGGGAATGGCGATCCGCCAGACGGTGGCGACGGTCGAGCGCAGATTGTTCACAGAGGGGCTGCTCCTGAGAAAAGGTCTTAACGGGCTGACGAGAAACGAGAAAATCGCAGTGATTGCTGCCTGTATAGACTAAAGTCGTAATGTGGCGGGTGACCGCCGGCTTGTCGGTCGCGTGTGACAAACCGTAGCATGGGGCAGGGGAGAGGGACTGCGACCGCCGCCAGATTTCGCGAGAATTTGAGCAGAGTTGGGCGTTGCCGGTTTTGTGATCTCCTTTTCCGGCCTTTGCCAGGCTTGGGGGCCTGGGCGAGGAGACCTGATCCGTCCCGCCGGACCGGGTCCAACAACAAGAACGTGGGGGGAGAAGTCACGATGTGGAATCAAATCTACGACCCGATGGGGAGCCCGGCGCTGTCGACGCTGGCCGCCGCCGTCCCAGTGGTGACGCTGCTGGTGCTGATCGCCAGCGGCAAGGTGAAGGCACACATCGCGGCGATCATCGCCGTGATCCTGACCAACCTGATCACGATCTTCGTGTTCACGATGCCGGCCAACATGTCGCTGCGCGCGACGTTTCTGGGCGTCATCACCGGCTTCTTTCCGATCGGCTGGATCGTCCTGAACGTCATCTTCCTCTACCAGGTCACGGTCTCGACCGGCCGCTTCGAGTTGCTCAAGCGCGCCATCGGCGGCGTCACGGAAGACCGGCGGCTGCAGCTGCTGCTGGTCGCCTTCTCCTTTGGCGCGTTCTTCGAGGGCGCGTCGGGCTTCGGCACACCGGTGGCGATCACCGGTGCCGTGCTGATCGGCCTCGGCTTCTCGCCGCTCGCGGCGTCCGGCCTGTCGCTGATCGCCAACACCGCCCCGGTCGCCTATGGCGCCTTGGGCACGCCGATCCAGGGCCTCGCCTCGGTCACCGGTCTCGATCCCTACATCCTGGGCGCAATGGTCGGCCGGCAGCTGCCGGTGTTCTCGCTGATCGTGCCGTTCTGGGTGATCTGGGCGTTCGCGGGCTGGAAGGGCATGAAGGACGTCTGGCCGGCGATCCTGGTCACCGCCGTCTCGTTCGCGGTCCCGCAGTTCCTGATCTCCAACTACATCAATCCGTGGATCGTCGACATCGGCGCCTCGCTGATCTCGATGGGCGCGCTGATCCTGTTCCTGAAGGTCTGGCAGCCGAGGCAGCTGTGGCTGTCGCCGGCGTTGCGCGGGCGTGACGAATCGGCCGCCACGATGACGGCGGCGAAGCCGCTGGACCGCACGCCGCTGACGCAAGCCGAGCTCTGGGGCGCGCTGCTGCCCTGGATCATCGTCTGCGTGATCATGCTGATCTGGGGCAACGGCGCCTTCAAGGCCTGGGCGAACTCGATCTTCACCTGGAACTATCCGGTGCCCGAGCTCGACAAGCTGATCAACAAGATGCCGCCGGTGGCCGCGAAGCCGACACCGGAAGGCGCGGTGTTCTCGTTCACCTACCTGACCTTCACCGGCACCGGCATGCTGATCGCCGCGATCATCTCCGGCTTCCTGATGGGTGTCGGACCGGGCAAGCTGATCGCGGAATATGGCCGCACCATCCGTCTGTGCGCGATCTCGCTGATCACGATCTCGGCGATGCTGGCGATCGGCACGCTGACCCGGCTGTCCGGCGTCGACGCAACGCTCGGCCTCGCCTTCGCCGCGACCGGCGTGCTCTATCCGTTCTTCGGCACCTTGCTCGGCTGGTTGGGCGTGGCGCTGACGGGATCGGATACGGCCTCGAACGTGCTGTTCGGAAACCTGCAGAAGATCACCTCCGAGCAGCTCGGCCTGTCGCCTGTCCTGATGGCGGCTGCCAACTCATCCGGTGGTGTCATGGGCAAGATGATCGATGCGCAGTCGATCGTGGTCGCTTCGACCGCCACCAACTGGTACGGCCACGAGAGCTCGATCCTGCGCTACGTCTTCCTGCATTCGATCGTGCTGGCCTGTCTGGTCGGCCTGTTCGTCACCTTGCAGGCCTACGTCTATCCGTTCACGGCGATGGTGCTGAAGTAGCAACACCGGCAGCGACAAAAGCCCCGCGCCGCAGCTGCGGCGCGGGGTTTGCTATGTTTGGAACACATTTGTGCGGGAGCCGTGGCGCGGCGGGGATCACGGTCGTCGCCTGGAAGGCGCAGCCCTGCGTGTGATTGGTCTGAAGAGGAACGATGCAAGTGTTGAAGCGTGGCTGCGCCGTGGCGATGATGGCGTTGTCGATGTCGGGCCTGCCGCTTGCCGGCGCGTCGGCGGAGGAGTTTCCCTTCGGAATGGAGATGACGCTCGATGCGTTACCAATGCCCGGCTCGAAGCGCGTGCCGGATCTCGACATCGGCGACAACGGCGAGACCGTGCTGGAGCTCTGGTGCAAGGGCGGCAAGGGGCAGTTCTCGGTCGCCGGCAACACCATCGTGTTCATCGCCAGCAAGATCGAGGACCGCAACTGCCCGGCGGCACGCGCGCAAGCCGATGACGAGCTGATCGCGGCGCTGAGCGCGGCGACGAACTGGAAGCGTCAGGGCGACCTGATCATCTTCATCGGACCGAAGACGCTGCGCTTCCGGCTCAACACCAATTGAGCCGAGACGGCCGTATCGAAAGTCCTAGTCTTGGTCACATCGATATATCGGCATGTGGACCTCGCTGTCATGGTCCGGCACCTGGTCCTGCTTCATGCACGTTCGCGATTCCGCAGCACGCAGCTTTGAGGTCAGCCCCGCTGTCACCCTCCCCTGGAGGGGGAGGGTCGCCTCTCATGAGCGCAGCGAATGGGAGGCGGGGTGGGGTGATCTCCCCACGTGCACCGGTGCCCGCGGCGTCACCCCACCCCGCTCGCCCGCTTCGCGTGCGATCGACCCTCCCCCTCCAGGGGAGGGTGGCATCTGAGATCGCGGCGCCTGCCGTCGCCTTACTTCCAGACGGAGTTGTCCGCATCCCAGCGCTTGGCCTTGAAGGCCTTCGCCAGCTCGTCGATGGCACCGCCGTCGTCGCGGGTATCGCTTTCCTCGTCGCCCGAGGATTCGTCCGACAGGATCAGCTTGGCGCTCGATGCCTCATCGACGGTGGTCGTCGTCGGGCTGCTGATCCACAGCATCAGCGCGTCCGCGCCGCCCGGCTTGTCCGCCGAGACGAGGCCGGTGACCTCGATGACGTCGGTCAGCTCGAGCGCCGGCATCAGCTGGCTCGGCCGCTTCAACGTCAGCTTCAGCTTGCCGCTGACCGGATTCCACGCCGCACTCGTCGGCCTGGCATTGTAGGTCTTGGCCAGCACGTCGGAGATGGCGCCCGCCAGCTTGTCCTTGTTGATCTTGTCACCGTCGCGCCAGTCGGCCGCCGCAAAGCGGATGGTGCGGTCCATCTCGACCGTGCCGGCGGTCCAGCCGGCGGTGACGACGCCGTTCATGGTCCGCGCCTTCGCGATCAGTGCGCCGGCTCGTTCGGGGTCGACGGTCATGCTGATGGTCTGCTCGCCCGCGCGCAGTGCGTCGCAGCTCACGATGAGGCTCGACAGCGAAACTTCGACGTTCTCGCCCTTCAGGCTCTTGAGGAAGTCGGTCACCGCGTCGAGCTTGAGCCGGACCGAGACCGCCTCGGGCGAGACGTCGGTGAAGTCCTTCGGCTGGGCGCTGATGCCGTCGTCGCTCGACTGGCTCTCCTGGAACTCTTTCTCGCTGACGTCGGAATTGTCGGTCGACGCCACCTCGGTGACGGTCTTGCCGATCGCGATCTGTCCGCGGAACTCGAACGTGTCGCCGGTCGGCTTGCGATTCAGCTTCACCGTGACCGGCTCCTTGGCGCCGTTGCTCTGGGTCGCACCGGTCAAGGTCTGGCCATTGACGGTGAGGCTGACCACGAAGCGGTCCTTGCGATCCGAATTCTTTGCGACGGGATAGCAGACGTCGAGCGTGGCGGCGGTGACGGTCTTGCCCTGGCGCGTCTCCTTCAGGATCACGTCGGCATTGCCGTCCATCAGGCCGTCGATCGCGGTGAAATACCGAGTCTCGTTGGCGGGGGCCTTGGTCCCGCTCTTGCTCTGGGCCCAACCGAGTTCCGGCGCGGCCGCTGCAATCACGGCCAGCGCAAGCAAAATCGCGCGCATCTGAAAATCCTTGTGGGGGCAGAATCGGCCTTAAGCTGTAGCGCCGATTTGCGATCGCTGCACCCCCGGGCGCGGACACTCGGCCAAAAAGAAGGCCGCCCGGAGGCGGCCTTCCTGAACGTCTCGGTGATGCAAGGGGGGCTCAGAAGCCCATGCCGCCCATTCCACCCATGCCGCCGCCGGCCGGCATCGCGGGAGCCGCGTCCTTCGGCAGCTCGGCGACCATGGCCTCGGTGGTGACCAGGAGGCCGGCGACCGACGAGGCGTCCTGCAGCGCGGTGCGGACCACCTTGGCCGGGTCGATGATGCCCTTGGCGACCATGTCGACATAGTCCTCGGTCTGGGCGTCGAAGCCGAAGGTCTCGGACTTCTCGTCCAGGATCTTGCCGACCACGATCGAGCCCTCGACGCCGGCGTTCTCGGAGATCTGGCGGATCGGAGCCTCGAGCGCCTTCAGCACGATGTTGATGCCGGCCTGGACATCCGAATTGGCGTTGGTGATGCGGCCGACCGCCTTCTTGGCGCGCAGCAGCGCGACGCCACCGCCGGGGACGATGCCTTCCTGCACCGCAGCGCGGGTCGCGTTGAGGGCGTCCTCGACGCGATCCTTCTTCTCCTTGACCTCGATCTCGGTCGCGCCGCCGACGCGGATCACCGCGACGCCGCCGGCGAGCTTGGCCAGACGCTCCTGCAGCTTCTCGCGGTCGTAGTCCGAGGTGGTCTCCTCGATCTGCGCCTTGATCTGGCCGACGCGCGCCTCGATGTCGGCCTTCTTGCCGGCGCCGTTGACGATCGTGGTGTTCTCCTTGTCGATCACGACCTTCTTGGCGCGGCCGAGCATCTTCACCGTGACGTTCTCGAGCTTCATGCCGAGGTCTTCCGAGATCAGCTGACCGCCGGTCAGGATCGCGATGTCCTCGAGCATCGCCTTGCGGCGATCACCGAAGCCCGGCGCCTTGACGGCGGCAACCTTGAGGCCGCCGCGCAGGCGGTTGACGACCAGCGTCGCCAGCGCCTCGCCCTCGACGTCCTCGGCGATGATCAGCAGCGGACGGCCCGACTGCACCACGGCTTCGAGCACCGGCAGCATGGCCTGCAGGCCGGACAGCTTCTTCTCGTGCAAGAGCACGTAGACGTCGTCGAGCTCGGCCGTCATTTTCTCGGCGTTGGTGACGAAGTAGGGCGAGAGATAGCCGCGGTCGAACTTCATGCCTTCGACGATGTCGACCTCGGTATCGAGCGACTTGTTCTCCTCGACCGTGATGACGCCCTCGTTGCCGACCTTCTGCATCGCCTGGGCGATCATCTTGCCGATCGCGGCGTCGCCATTGGCGGAGATGGTGCCGACCTGGGCGACCTCGGAGGACGAGGCGACAGGCTTGGCGCGCTTCTCGATGTCCTTGATCACGGCGGCGACCGCGATGTCGATGCCGCGCTTGAGATCCATCGGGTTCATGCCGGCGGCAACCGCCTTGGCGCCCTCGCGCACGATGGCCTGGGCCAGCACGGTCGCGGTGGTTGTGCCGTCACCGGCGGTGTCGTTGGTCTTGGAGGCGACCTCGCGCAGCATCTGCGCGCCCATGTTCTCGAACTTGTCCTCCAGCTCGATCTCCTTGGCGACGGTGACGCCGTCCTTGGTGATGCGCGGAGCGCCGAAGCTCTTCTCGATGACGACGTTGCGGCCCTTCGGGCCGAGCGTCACCTTGACCGCGTTGGCGAGAATGTCGACGCCGCGCAGCATGCGGTCGCGTGCGTCGCCGGCGAATTTGACGTCCTTGGCTGCCATTTCAAAATTCTCCTGGAGTAGACCTCGACGGCGAGGGGCGTGATCGCCCGTCTGTCGCCGGAACGAGGTTGCAGAGCATTTTCGCCCGGGGCGGCTGATCGCCGCCCCCGGCAGGTCGGGATCAGGCGACGACGCCCATGATGTCGGACTCCTTCATGATCAGGAGCTCCTCGCCGTCCAGCTTGACCTCGGTTCCGGACCACTTGCCGAACAGCACGCGGTCGCCGACCTTGACGTCGATCGGGATCAGCTTGCCGCTCTCATCACGGCCGCCCGGGCCGACGGCGACGACTTCGCCCTGCGAGGGCTTTTCCTTGGCGCTGTCGGGAATGATGATGCCGCCCTTGGTCTTCTCTTCGGCGTCGATGCGCTTAACCACGACGCGGTCGTGCAGGGGACGAAACTTCGATTTGGCCATGACGGATCCCTTTTGGGGTGCTTGGATAAGTTGTTGCTGTCGGAGGAAATCTGAATGCGGCCACATTTGACGCCCACTTGGCGCCAACTGGCTCGCAGCCTTAGCAATCGCGCCCTCCGAGTGCTAAAGACCGCTCGGGGAAATATGGCTTGCGGCTGTTCCTGTCAAGCAACGGCCGGCAGTTAAGCCGTTCTTGAGGCTGTTAGGGGATGTTGTCCCGGGCCAGACATGTTAGTGGAGCGGCGTCGTCATCCGACGTCATTGCTCTGACGAGCGTTTTGGGTTTGGTTGCCGGACGGGGCAGCCACGATCTTGTTCCTAAGGGGATGCCATGACGAGTTCACGGTGCGCGCGGCCGGTTGCCAATCTCGCGATCGCGTCGGCGCTCACGATGCTTCTGGGAGCGTGCACGGGCTTCAGCCTGTCGCCGTCGCCCCCCATGCAGACCGAGGCGCCGGTCGAGCCCGAGGTTCCGGCGACGATCCGCCCCGAGGATCTCGTCGGCAAATGGGGCCTCGCCGCTTACAACAACCCCAACGACCGTCCGCGCACCGAGAAGATGGCGTTGGCGCAGTGCAAACAGCCCTACGTCATCGGGGCGGGCACGTCCGGCGGTGTCGTGATGCATCTGGCCGACCAGGCGACTCCCCAGGAGCTGCGCCTGAAGGGCTCGGCCAGCGGCAAGAACTACATCGGCCCGGCCGGACCGCCCGGCGGCGAGCAGGACCGCGAGGTCGTCTCCTTTGACGGCCGTGTGCTGATCACCCGCTTCGTCGACAAGGATGCGGCGACCCGTTACCAGACGATGGTCTACGTCCGCTGCGGACCGCGCGCCTGAGATCCGGGCGAAGCCCTCGCGACAAGCCCCGGCCACACCCAAAAGCCAAACGAAAAACGCCGGCGAAAGCGCCGGCGTTTTGCTTGGTGCTGCTCGGTGCCGTCCCTGGCCGGCGTGGCCGCCGGTCAGGCAGGATGAGCTCAGTTGAACATCGCGTCGATGTCGTCCTGCGAAGCGTGGCCGACGTCACCTTCCGCCTTCGGGCCGTTCAGCAGCCGGGCGTCGCCCTCGCGGTGGTCGACGATCGGCGGCGTATGCGCCTTGATGGCGTCGACGCCGCCCCAGATGTCCATCATCACCACGATGTGGTGCTCGATGAACTTCATCGTGGTCATGACCTTGTTGATGCGCTGGCCGGTCAGGTCCTGGAAGTTGCAGGCCTCGAAGATCGAGACCACCCGCTCCTGGATCTCTTCGCTCAGGATCTTCTGCTGGTCGGCCGAGTCCACCTTGGACAGCGCGCTGGCGGCCTGGTCGATCGCCTCCGCGGCTTCGAGGATCTGCTGCGTCGCCTGCTCGGTGCCGCCGACGACCGCGCCGAGCTCGCCGTTGACCTTGGCCATCTCCTCGCCGTTGAAGCTCTTGGCATGGAGGGTCGCGATCTCGCCCTTGGTGCGGTTGATCGCGTCGTGGATCAGGTCGAGCTCGACCTTGAGCTTTTCGCACTGCTCGATCTGGGCACGATAGGTCTCGAGCAGCGCGCGCGCTTCGGCGACCTCGCGTGCGGCGGACTCTTCGATGGCGGCGTTCGCCGTGTTGCTGCCGCCGCTGCGGATCGCATTGGCCATCTGGGAGCGGATCGCGCGGAGCTCGTCCATGATTTCCTTGTGGTTGGGGCCGATCTCGCCGCCCACGAATTCAGGCTCCGGCATATGGCCGACGATTGCTTCTTCGATACGGAAACGCTTGCGAACCGCCATGATAGTATCCCTGACCTTTTGCTCGGATCAGTTCTACGCAAAGGCTATTTAACATCGCGTTCACGCCAGGAACCGCCGCTGAGCAACGCTGACGTGCATCGTGCGTCAACGATTAACCATGCTCCGCCGGCCTTCACGCAAAATAAACGCTAGCGATCAAAACCGCCGACGTATGCGGCGATGGTGAATCCCGGCGCCTCCCGCGTTTACCAAAGCGATCGGGTTTTGCTCTTTATTGACGATACGCGGCGGCGCATTTGCCTCGCGCGATGAACAGTCTTCAGACGAAACAGTACAGAGTACGTCGATGTTCAAATCAGTATCCGCAGCGCTGCTGGCCGGCGCATGCGTTTTCCATGCAGGTCTGGGCCGCGCCGCGGCCCAGGGATTTCAGCAGCCGACCGTGATCTATAGCGGCCCGCCGCAGCAGTCCGCGCCGGTGCGCACCGCCTATGTCGAACGCTCGCGCATGGGTGGCGGCTTCATCGAATTCCTGTTCGGGGATCCGCAAGGCGGCCGCGGCGCGCCTCCGCCGGGACAGCCGATGTACCAGCAGCAGCCGTCCTACTACGAGCCGCAGCGGCTGGCGCCGGGCATGGTCCCGCAGCAGGGATTGCCGGATGAGGAGGCCTATGAGCAGACGCAGCGGCCGCTCGATCCGAAATACGAGAAACAGATCGTTGACTATGACGGCAAAGAACGGCCGGGCACGATCGTCATCGATACGCCGAACAAGTTCCTCTATCTGGTCCAGGGCGAGGGCAGGGCGCTCCGCTATGGCATCGGCGTCGGCCGCCCCGGCTTCACCTGGTCGGGCGTGAAGACGATCTCGGCCAAGCGCGAATGGCCGGACTGGACGCCGCCGCCGGAAATGCTCGCGCGCCGGCCCGACCTGCCGCGGCACATGGAGGGCGGACCGCAGAACCCGCTCGGCGCACGCGCGATGTATCTCGGCTCGTCGCTGTATCGGATCCACGGCTCGAACGAGCCGTGGACGATCGGCACCAACGTCTCGTCAGGATGTATCCGGATGCGCAACGAGGACGTCATCGACCTCTATGGCCGCGTGAACGTCGGTGCCCGGGTCATCGTGCTCTGACGACCGCCGCTGCACGACATCAGCAACAGAAAAAGGCCGCCCGTGGGGGCAGCCTTTGCATTCTTGAGTTGGCTGCGACCCGGGAGCTTCACGCGTAGTCGCTGCCACCGTCGTCGTCGCCATAGCCGTCATCGGCATCGAAGTCGGCCGCGTCGCTGTCATTGCCGCTGTCGTCATGGCTCGCCTGGTCGAACAGGCCGGCCCGGCCGCCGTCGCCGCCCGGGCGGCCGATGTCGTCGAGACCGGCGTCGCGCGCCAGCGAGCCGCCGGACTGGTCGCCGCTCCACGGGCTGGCACCGCCGCCCCGCTCCTCGATGATCGTGGTGTCACCGAACGCCTGATGCGATCCGCCGCCCATCATCGAGCGGATGCCGCCGAGCAGCAGCGAGCCGCCGACCATGCCGGCCGCTGCGGCCGCCGCCGTGCCGAGGAACGAGCCGCCTCCACCGCCGAACATGCCGCCGCGCGGCTGGCCGAAGCCGCCCTGGTCATAGGAGCTGGGCTGGCCGGGATAGCCGGGCTGGCCCTGGTAGCCCGGGGGCATCGCCTGGCCGCTGTTCCAGACCGGGCGGCTCTGCGACGGCGGCGGCACGTTGGGGACCGAGCCGCGGCTGCCCGAGCCGAAGATGCTGTCGCGCATCGAATCGAGGAAGCCGCCGGACTGGCCCTGCGGGGCCTGGGCGTGCTGCAGCTCCTCGATGCGGGCGTTGGCGCGCTTCAGGGCCTCGTCCTGCACCAGCACCGTCTGCACCAGCGCATAGACGGCATTGGGAGCCCGCTGCAGCGCCTGGGCGATGGCGGCGGCAGCCTCCGGATCACGCGGTGCACTCTCCAACGTGGCAAGCCGGTCGAACAGATCGTCGATGAGTTGGCGTTCTTGCGGTGTCATGTCGTTCTCCTGCCGCTTGCCTTGTTCCGGCCAAGCGCGGCCAAGATTTAGGGGGACTTTGTGGCCCGGCCAGCCGGGGCGCGGATTAAATTTCCGTATGCGACAAAGCGTCTTTGCACTTGCGAGGCGTTTCGGAAGCCGAAGGCGGACGGCATGCCTGCCTCCCTCCCACTTCGAACGCCGCCGCGCCGGGTTTTGTTCGCCGGGGCACGCGAAACATCCATCAGCCGAGCGTCACCTTGCGGCGCTCCAACAGGCCCGGAAAATGCTCGCCGGCAAGATAGGCGTGCTCATGCTCGCGCTGCACCGTCAGCGGATCGAGCTCGATGAGGACGTCATCGACGAAACCGGGGTGGCACATCACCAGCCCATGCTCGGGCAACTCGTCGAGGAAGCCATCCATCAAAGCTCCGAAGTCGGAGGCCTTGGTGAAGTCGTAGGCGCCCGCGAAGCCGGGATTGAAGGCGATCTCGGCCCGCCTGGCCTGACGGCGGAATTGCGCGCTGAGCACGTCCAGCAGCAGCGCCTTCGGTGCCGCCAGCCGCTGCATCAGGGGCAGATTGCGGCCGCCCTGGCGCACCCAGGCCGTGGGCGCAGTTTCCTTGACGGCGGCGAGAAAGCCCTCGCGCACCTGCGGATAGAGCTGGGCATGCTGGTGGCCGTCGACGAAATCGGGGGCGCGACCGAACAAATCGCCGAACGCTGCAAGCTGAACCAGGACCTCGGCACGGATCATCTCGGGATCGAGCCGGCGGGTCAGTCCGGCGCGCAGCAGCTTCGGGAAGGGCAGGAACATGCCGCCTTCCGAGGGACGGAAATGCATCGTCAGGGGCCGGAATGGCGCGGTCAGCGTGACGTGCAGGCCGATGGCGCAACGCGGGCTGTCGGACGCGACCTTGGTCAGCTCCGTCACCTCGTCGCGCCCGATCGCGGCGCCCACGGTCATCACCGAGGTTGCGTTCAGCCGACCGCGCGCGATCAGGTCTCGGATGGCGCTGTTAACCCCGGGGCTGATGCCATAGTCATCGGCGCACAGCCAGATGCGCCGGTGCGGCGTCGCGCTCATTCGGCGGCGTTCCTTTCGGCGCCGTCGCTGCGCGCATCGAGCGCTGCACGCTTCTCGCTGTGCTCGGCGACGAAGTAGATCGGACGCGCTTTCAGCTCGGACAGGATCTTGCCGATATACTCGCCCATGATGCCGATCATGATCAGTTGCACGCCGCCGATCGTCATCAGGCCGACCATCAGCGAGGGATAGCCGGGCACCGACTTGCCGGTAGCTAAAGTCTCCCACAGGATCGAGAGGCCGAACAGAAAGGCCGCCGAGGCGAGCAGGATTCCGAGCAGGCTGGCGAACCGCAGCGGGGCGACCGAGAACGAGGTCAGGCCTTCGATCGACAGGCCGAGCAGGCTGGTCAGGTTGAAGGCCGTCACGCCATGGGCACGCGCGGCAGGTTCGTAGTCGACGCGGATCTGGCGGAAGCCGATCCAGCTCGCCAGGCCCTTGAAGAAGCGGTTGCGCTCCGGCAACTGCCGCAGCGCCGCCACCGCGCGCGGCGAGAGCAGCCGGAAGTCGCCGGCATCCTCCGGGATCTTCTGCCGCGCGCCCCAGTTGATGAGCGCGTAGAAGCCGTGCACGGCGACGCGGCGCAGGAACGGCTCGTTGTCGCGATGCGCCTTGGCGGTATAGACGACGTCATAGCCGTCCTTGATCCAGTGCGTGACGAGCTGCTCGACCAGGGCCGGCGGATGCTGGCCATCGCCGTCCATGAACAGCACGGCGCCGCGCCGGGCATGATCGAGGCCGGCCATCAGCGCGGCCTCCTTGCCGAAATTGCGCGACAGCGAGACGACCTGGATGTCGAGCGCATCGGCCTGCAAGGTGCGCGCAATCGCGAGCGTATTGTCGCGGCTGCCATCGTCGACATAGACGAGCTCGCAGGCGAGACCGAAGCGCTGGCGCAGCGTACGGGCGAGATTATTCAGCCGCTCGTGCAGCGCCGTCAGTCCCGCGCCCTCGTTGTAGACGGGGATAACGATCGACAATCCCTGCGACGCGGCGTCGGCCGCAGTCGTGGTCAGATCCGACACGTCAGTTCCCAGCATTGCTCAGCGTCCTCGTTCTGCTACCAACATATGGTAGCTGCGCTCGCCTGTCGCTACGATGAACGGCGATTTATGATCGCAGGAAGGCCTCGAGGCGAGCAAACAGCGGATTTTCGCGGTCGAGCACATAGTCGAGCGAGGCGACCGAGACGGTCTCGGCGCCATGCGCGCGCAGAAAGCTGCCGAGCGCGTAGATCTGCGCCGGCGGGCAGTGCAGGGTGAGCATGCCGGATGAGGTCGGGCCGCCGAACGGAGCCACGACGCCGAAGCGGTTGTGCGCCTCGGTCAGCATTGCTGCGTCGCACCCTTTGAAGCGGGTGCGGACCTCGCGGTATTTGCTGGCGCGGGCGCGGGCATGGATGTGGTCGAGAATGATCCGGGCGCTCTCGCGCGGCCCCTCCGACCAGTCGGCGTCGCGGGAGGCGACCAGATTGGCCTGGCTGCGCAGGATCACGCCGTCGTCCAGCACCTTCAGCCCGTTGGCGGCGAGCGTCGAGCCGGTGCTGGTGATGTCGACGATCAGCTCGGCGGTGCCCACCGCCGGCGCGCCCTCGGTGGCGCCGGCGCTCTCGACGATGCGGTAATCGACGATGCCATGGGCGGCGAAGAAGCCGCGCGTCAGGTTGATGTACTTGGTGGCGACGCGCATGCGGCGATTGTGCTGGGCGCGAAAACCGGTGGTGACGTCATCGAGATCGGCCATGGTGCGGACGTCGATCCAGGCCTGCGGCACGGCGACGACGACGTTGGCGCCGCCGAAGCCGAGCGTATCGATCAGCAGCACGCGCTTGTCGGCATCGGTGATGCTCTCGCGCACGAGATCCTCGCCGGTGACGCCGAGATGCACGGTGCCGCGCGCCAGTTGCGAGGCAATCTCACTCGCAGAGAGATAGGCGATCTCGACATTGTCGAGACCTGCGATGGTGCCACGATAGTCGCGCGCGCCGCCGGGCTTGGACAGGTTCAGTCCGGCGCGGCCGAAGAAGGCCTCGGCATTCTCCTGCAGACGCCCCTTGGAGGGAACGGCGAGGACGAGGGGGCCGCTCATGATGCTCTCCCGCGCGGGGACTTGCCCACGGCGCTGCTCTGGGCCAGGCGCTCGATCCAGATCGAGAAGCCGACGGCCGGAATCGACTCGGCGGCGCCAAGCTGGCTCAGCAGGCCGTCATAACGGCCGCCGGCGACCAGTGGCTCGTCGCCATTGCCCGGATGATGCAGCTCGAACTCGAAACCGGTGTAGTAGTCGAGGCCGCGGCCGAACGACGTGGCGAAGCGCACCTTGGTGATGTCGATGCCGCGCTGGGCCATGAAGCCGGCGCGAGCCTCGAACGTGTCGATCGCCGCTGAAATGTCGAGCTTGGCGTCAGCGGCGAGCGCGCGAAGCTGCTGGACAGCCTCGGTCGGGCTCCCGCTGATTGCGAGGAAGCGCTTGATACGGTCCAGCGCGTCACGCGGCAGCGCGCCGCTCTTGAGGGTGGACTGCTCGAGGAAGCGGTCGGCGATCTCCGCCACCGTGCGGCCGCCGACCGCGGTTGCGCCGGCAATCGACATCAGGTCGGTGACCAGGGCGAGCGCCGCCTTGCGGTCGGAGCCGGCCAAGGCGGCGAGCACCCCCTCATACTCGTTGCGCGGGGCCACCGAGGCGATCGCCAGCCGCTCGAGGTCCTGCGCCAGGGTGCGCTTGCGGTTGAAGTCCTTGATCAGCCGCCGCCGCCATACCGGATAGAGATCGAGGGCGTCGATCAAGGCCGTGAACAACGCGACGTCGCCGGTGCGGATATCCACCGCGGCAAGGCCGGCGGTGGCGGTCGCCTCGATCGCCAGCGCCAGCATTTCGGCATCCGCGGCGGGCCGATCCTGACGGCCGAACGATTCGATGCCGGCCTGCAGGAACTCGCTCGGGCGGCCCTCGCGGTAACGAAATACTGGACCGAGATAGCTGAAGCCGGCCGGATGCCCGGCGCGGGCCGAGGCGAGGTAGTCACGGGCGACGGGAATGGTCAGGTCGGGGCGCAAGCAGAGCTCTTCGCCGGCGGCGTCACCGGTCAGATAGAGGCTCTTGCGGATGTCCTCCCCGGAGAGATCGAGAAATGGCTCGGCCGGCTGCAGGATCGCCGGCTCGGCCCGCTCATAGCCGGCCTGGGCGAAGGATTGCAGCAGCATGTCCGCCCACGCGGCGGGTCCGGTTGGAGCGGGTCCGGTCATGTCGATCGAGTTCCAAAGTGGAGTGAGCGCCTCTGGAGGCCGCGGCTGCCCTTAGCATGGCCGTTTGACGGTTTCGACTGCGAATGGCCGCGGCGAGCCACAATTGGCCGGATGCCTTAACCGCGGGGGCCGGTCCAGTCCCCGAGCGTCGCCTGGATCACGGCGAGAGCGGCAACGCCGGCCGTATCCGCGCGCAGGATGCGCGGACCCAGCGCGAGCCTGATCACGTGCGGCTGGCGGAGCAGCAGCATCCGTTCATCGTCGGCAAAACCGCCCTCCGGTCCGATCAGCAGGTCGATGCCGGCCGGGTCCTTGCCGTCGCGCAGCGCCTGCAGCGGATCGGCCAGTTCGGCCGCCTCGTCGCAGAACACCAGCAGCCGCTCAGGTTGCCGCTGCGCGAGGAAGCGCTCCAACGGCACCGGGTCCTTGACTTCGGCGAGGCTGAGGATGCCGCATTGCTCGGCCGCCTCGACCACGTTGGCGCGCATGCGCTCGCCATTCACGCGCGACACCTGGGTGTGACGGGTGATGACCGGCTGCAGGCGCGAGGCGCCCATCTCGACCGCCTTCTGCACCATGTAGTCCAGCCTCGCGTGCTTGAGCGGTGCGAAGACGTAGGCGATGTCCGGCAGGTGATCCTGGGGCCGGCTCTGCTGCTGGATCGTCAGGCCATCCGGCCGCTTGCGGCCCTCGATCACGGCCCGCCATTCGCCGTCGCGGCCGTTGAAGACCAGGACGAGATCGCCGGTGCCGAGACGCAGGACGTTGCCGAGATAGTTGCTCTGATTGCGGTCGAGCGCGACCGTGCCTCCCTCCTGCAAGGGTGCGTCGACGAACAGGCGCGGGGCGGTGAAGTCGTATGCGGGCATGGAGCGAAGCGGTGCCGATGATGGATGTTGCTTAACCAGACCACGCGCCGGCCGCAAAGCCGGCGGAGCCGTCACATGGTGTTGTATCGGGTATTGGCGATGGCGCCTTTCGGCCGTGCTGTCGACAGATTTTACCGGTTCGATCCCGCCGGTCGTCCCTTGGGGACGGACATCCGACGATTCCGTGAGCCTTGAAGCGGAGAACGGCCTTGATCTTGAGACATTCGACTTGGGCGCTTGCCGCGGTCATCGTGGTGACGGTCGCCGGGCCGTCCCGGGCCGACGACAAGGCGATCGCTGCTCCGCCCCAGCAAGCGGCTCCCGCGGTGCCGGGTGGTGCCGCAGCGGCCGGCTTTCGCCCGCCCGAAACCTGCCTGAAGGAGTTCACCCCGCTGCGGGACGAGACCGCCCGCCGGGCCAAGCTGCTCAAGGCGGCGACCGAGCGGCGTTTCGCGCCCGGCGAGGCTTGCCAGCTGGTGCACGACTACGAGCTCGCCCAGACCAAGATGATCGACTACGCGGTCGCTCATGCCTCGCTCTGCGGCATCCCGCCCAAGATCACCGATCAGCTGAAGGCGAATCACGAAAACACCCTGGCCGTGATGCGCAAGGTCTGCACGGCGACGTGAGCCGTCCCGCCGGCCGCCGAACTGGCGACTCAGGCCTGACCAGGTGGGCGAGGGCGCGGAGTGAACGGATTTTTGGGCCCCGACGTTCGGGAAGGGCCTCGTTTTGGGCCTCCGCGCCGGTTGGAACCCGGCTGCGTCCCTCCGCCGCGGCTGTGATCAACTCCGCGGTTGTGCTGGACGGGCGAGAATCGTAAAAGCCCCGGATCGGATCGTGCTTTCATCCGGAAGTGTTGAGGATTCTTGGTCTTACCGGAGAACCAGCCTTGATCGTCCGCCAGTCTTTCATGCCGCTCGCCATTGCCGCCCTGGTGCTCTCCACAGGGCAGCTCTTCGCGCAGAGCTCGTTTCCCGCGCCGATGCCTGGCCAGGCTCAGACCAGCAACTCGCCGTTTCCGCCCATCAACGGCGCGGCGCCGACCCGGGCCGCAGCCCCGGCAAGTCCGTTCCCCAGTCCAGGCGCCTCGGCGTTCGGCGGCGGTGGTGGCTTCCAGCCGGCCCCGATGGGAGCCGCGCCGCAGGGTGGCCCGCCGGAGAGCTGCATGAAGGAGTTCATTCCGCTGCGCGAGGAAGCCGAGCGTCGCGGCAAGCTGATCAAGGCCGCGAGCGACCGCAAGGCCTCGCCTGACGAGGCCTGCAAGCTGATCGCAAATTTCGGCAAGGCCGAAGTGAAGATGATCAAATATGTCGAGGCGCATTCGGCGAGCTGCGGCATTCCTCAGCAGATCGCCGATCAGCTGAAGGCCGGTCACAAGAACACCGACGCGCTGGAAAAGAAGGTCTGTGCCGTGGCGGCGCAGATGCAGTCGGGGGCCGGAAGGCCCTCCGCTCCGAGCCTGAGCGACGTCCTGGGCTCGTCGGCCGCGTTGCCTGAGGCCAACACGACCAAGAAGGGCGGATCCGCCTTCGACACCATGACCGGCAACGTTCTCACCCGATGAGCGACACGGCCGTCCGCGTTGCTGACGCGACCGGCAATTGGGTCGATACGCTGGCGCCGGTCTGGAGCCGGCCCTACCTGCGTCTCGCCCGCTTCGATCGCCCGATCGGATCCTGGCTGCTGCTGATGCCGTGCTGGTGGTCGGCCGCTCTGGCCGCTGGGATCGCCGGGAACCTATCCATGTTGCCGGCGTGGATCGGGCTCTATCTCGTCGGCGCGTTCGTCATGCGTGGCGCCGGCTGCTCCTGGAACGACATCACCGACCGCGATCTCGACGCCAAGGTGGAGCGCACACGTTCGCGACCGATTCCCGCCGGTCAGGTCGGCGTCAAGCAGGCGCTCGCCTTCCTGGTGGCGCAGGCCCTGATCGGCCTGGTGGTGCTGCTGCAGTTCAACCGGTTCGCGATCGCCACCGGCGTCGCCTCGCTGCTGATCGTCGCGATCTATCCGTTCATGAAGCGTGTCACCTGGTGGCCGCAGGTCGTGCTGGGTCTCGCCTTCTCGTGGGGCGCGCTGATGGGATTTGCGGTCGCGTTCGGCCGCATCGATGCCACCGCGCTGCTGCTCTACGCCGGGTCGATCTCGTGGGTGATCGCCTACGACACGATCTACGCGCATCAGGACGCCGAGGATGACGCGCTGATCGGCATCAAGTCGACCGCGCGCCTGTTTGCCGACCGCACGCATCTGGCGCTGGTCATCTTCTACAGTCTGGCCGTCATCCTGATTGGGGCCGCGTTCGCGACCGCCCACGTGCATGTCGCGGCGTGGCTCGGGCTGGCGTGTTTCGCCGCCCATCTCGGCTGGCAGATCCGGCGTCTGGATATCGCCGATCCGGCGCTTTGCCTGCGGGTGTTCAAGTCGAACCGCGATGCCGGACTGCTGCTGTTCGCAGGGCTGTTGGTCGATGCCGTGCTGCGCGCAACCTGATCAGCTGCGCGCGATGATCTCGCGCTCGCCGCGATGGACCGAGGCTGGATTGAGCTGGTAGCCGACACGGCGTCGCATCAGGAAGCGCGGGCGGCGCGAGCGGATCGCGTTGCGGCGGCGGCGGCGCGGCGTGGCCTCCCGGCGCGTGTCCTGCAACTGGGGCAGCGCGAAGGTCTCGCTCCACATCGCCCACGCAGCAACGATCTCGTTCTGGTCGTCGCTGACGCAGAGCGGGATGGTCAGGGAAGGGTCGCGGTGGACGAGCACCAGCATCACCTGTGTGTCGTCGATCTCGCGCACGCCGATGCCGAGGAAATCGCTGACGCGGAGGTTCAGGGCCATGCGCATGCCGCTGACGGCACGACGCAGGACCACGCGCTCCCGGTGCAATTCGATCTGCCGGATTCCGCCATCGGCACGGGTATCGTGCGCGCTGTACGAGACGGGCAGGGAAAGAGGGTCGAGCCGCAGGGCGCGGCCCGACCCAGCGGAATGGCTTCCGCCTGTTGCTGTTTGACGCCTCACGGCTTGGTCTCCCCGCCGGGATTATGCTCCCGGTCGATGCGTGTGACCTTGCCACGCGGATCGCCCGTATCGGCTTAACAAGCCTGGTTAATCAGATCTCACGCGTGATCCTCCTACCGTCATGATTGACAAGCGCTTGCCCCGCATGATTGACGAGACCTTGCCGATTTGCCGACAATCCGATGTGCCGTCTGCCGTCCTGCTTGAAGTCGGCGTGAACAGGCCACATTTCCTTTGGATTGAGCCGTCTTCGCCGCCCACCTGACATCGATCGGATCGTGTTCGTGACCTCTTCCCCAGCCTCATCGTCGACATCAGCCCAATCAGATCTGCTCGACCAGTCCGCCCTGCGAACGCTCGCCGAGCGGCTGGTGGAAGCCGCGAGGAAGGCCGGCGCCGATGCCGCCGACGCCATCGCGGTGCGCGGCATCTCGCAAGGCGTCGAGGTCCGTGACGGGCGCGTCGAGGAATCCGAGCGCTCGGAAGGCGACGATGTCGGCCTGCGCGTTCTCGTCGGCAAGCGCCAGGCGGTGGTGTCGACCAACGACGTCAGCGGGGACGGCGTGGCGCGGCTGGCCGAGCGGGCCGTGGCGATGGCGCGGGTGGCGCCTGACGACCAATATGTCGGCCTCGCCGATCCGGCGCTGCTGGCGCGCGACATTCCCGAGCTCGACCTGCTCGATCCGCAGATTCCCTCGACCGCAGAGCTGGAGCGCCGTGCCCAGGAGGCGGAGGCTGCCGCGCTCGGCGTGAAGGGCGTGACGAAGTCCGGTGGTGCGTCGGCCTCGACCGGCATCGGCGGCATGGTGCTGGTCACGAGCGACGGTTTTCACGGCGCCTATCTGCGCTCGAGCCAAAGCATCTCGACGACCGCCATTTCCGGCGAAGGCACCGGGATGGAGCGCGACTACGACTACACGGCGGCTCCGCACGGCGCCGACCTGCTGGCGCCCGCGGCCGTCGGGCGCAGCGCTGGCGAACGCGCGGTGGCGCGCGCCAATCCGCGCAAGGTTGCCACGTGCCAGGTGCCGGTCGTGTTCGATCCCCGCGTGTCCGGCTCGCTGGTCGGACATCTGGTCGGCGCCATCAATGGCGCCTCGATCGCGCGCAAGACCAGCTTCCTCAAGGACAAGCTCGGCGCGCAACTGTTCGCCAAGGGTATCCGCATCATCGATGATCCGCTGCGCAAGCGTGGGCTGCGGTCGCAGCCGTTCGACGCCGAGGGCGTGAAGGTGAAGCAGACCGCGCTGGTCGACGATGGCGTGCTGACGACGTGGCTGCTGGATTCGGGCACCGCGCGCGAGCTCGGCATGGTGACGACCGGCCACGCCCATCGCGGCGTGTCGTCGTCGCCTTCGCCCGGTCCGTTCAATCTGCATCTCGAAGCCGGCGTCGTGACAGCCAAGGAGCTGATCTCGGACATCAAGCAGGGCTTCTACGTTACGGACCTGATCGGCTCGGGCGTCAACGGCGTCACCGGTGACTACAGCCGTGGTGCGTCCGGCTTCTGGATCGAGAATGGCGAGATCGGCTATGCCGTGAGCGAGGTGACGATCGCCGGGCATCTGTTCGAGATCTTCAAGTCGATGACGCCTGCCAGCGATCTGGAATTCCGCTATGGCGTCAATGCGCCGACGGTGCGCATCGAAGGATTGACGCTTGGCGGACGGTGAGATCGAGAAACCGGACGAGACCAGCCTCGCGACAGACGCCAGGCTCCTGAAGGAGGCGGTGCGCGAAGCCGGCGAGCTCGCACGTTCGATGTTCGGAACGGAGTTGCGCAAATGGACCAAGGGTGCGTCGTCGCCCGTCTCCGAAGCCGACATGGCGGTCAATGCGCTGCTTGAGCTCAGGCTGCGATCGGCAACGCCGGATTACGGCTGGCTGTCCGAAGAGAGCGCGGATGATCGGGCGAGACTCGGTCGGTCGAGGGTCTGGATCGTCGATCCGATCGATGGGACGCGGTCCTATCTCGGCGGCCGCAACGACTGGTGCGTGAGCGTCGCGCTGGTCGAGCACGGCGCGCCGATACTCGCCGCGGTGCATGTCCCGGTCAGCGAGGAGTTCTTCTTTGCCGCCCGCGGCAGCGGCACCACGTTGAACGACGAGCCGGTTCAGGCCTCGACCGGACGCGTGCTCGACTTCGCGCGGGTGGCCGGTCCAAAACCGTTGGTTGAGCGGTTGGCTCCGAGTTCTGCGCGGATTGAACTCCATCCGCGAATCGGATCATTGGCGCTGCGTCTGTGCCGTGTCGCGCATGGCGGGCTCGATGCCGCTTTTGCAGGCGGGCAAAGCCGCGATTGGGATCTTGCGGCGGCTCATTTGATCGTGCAGGAAGCGGGGGGTAAAATGACCGCGTTGTCCGGCGAGGCGATCCTCTATAATCGTCCGGAGGTGGTGCACGGGATGCTGGTGGCAGCGGGCCGCGACCGACATGCCGACATCGTCGCGCAGTATCGCAGGTTACCGCCGGACTGAACGCCCCTGGATCGCACCCTCCATGTCGCCTGCAAGGCGTTGACTAGGAAACAATACCGATGACAGATAGCGCCTCGCAGCAGCTCCTTCACCTCGTGATCGGCGGCGAGCTCATCAATCTCGACAAGAACGAATTCAAGGATCTCGACAAGGTCGATATCGTTGGCGTCTATCCGAACTACGCGGCGGCCCACGCCGCCTGGCGCGCCAAGGCGCAGATGACGGTCGACAACGCCCACATGCGCTATTTCATCGTCCACCTGCACCGGCTGCTCGATCCCGGTCAGGATGCGAAGTAAGACGCAAAGCTCGCGACTTGAAACACCTGATCCGCAATACGCTGCGTAGCGGCTGGTTCCAGCGCGCCGTCGGGTTCCTCGCGGCCGAGTACCTGCGCCTTGTGTGGCTGACCAATCGCTTCACCTATGAGCCGCCCGAGGTCTACGACATCGTCGAGCCGCAGATGCCGGCGATCTTCGCGTTCTGGCACGGCCAGCATCTGCTGACACCCTTCATCAAGAACAAGCCGAGCTATCGCGCCAAGGTGCTGATCTCCCGCCATCGCGACGGCGAGTTCAACGCGATCGCCGCCGAGCGGCTCGGCATCGGAACCATCCGCGGCTCCGGCGATCATGGCTCCTCCTTCCACCGGAAAGGCGGGGTGGGGGCGTTCAAGGAGATGGTGCGGGCGCTCGAAGACAACTATAATGTTGCATCGACCGCCGATGTGCCGAAGCGGGCGCGGATTGCGGGTCTCGGCATCATCATGCTCGCGCGCGAATCAGGACGTCCGATCATGCCGTTCGCAATGGTCACGAGCCGCTTCATCCGCCTGAAGAACTGGGACAGCACCACCATCAATTTGCCATTCGGCCGCGGCGCATTGGTGGGAATCAAGGAAATCAACGTGCCGCGCGATGCCGACGCCGCGATGATGGAAGAGGCGCGTCTCGACCTCGAGGCGACGCTGAACGAGTGCATGCGCCGCGCCTATGAGATCGTCGGCCGTCCCGAGGCCTGTCCTCCGCCGGTCGCGTCGGGAGCATCAAGTGCCTAGGCCGCTGCCGATGGCCCTGCGTGTCTACCGCGGGTTGTCCTCGGCGGCGGTGCCGCTTGCGCCGGCACTGATCAGACAGCGGCTCAAGCATGGCAAGGAGGATCCCGAGCGGACCGACGAGCGGCGCGGCCTGAGCCACGACACGCGCCCGCTGGGTCCGCTGGTTTGGATTCACGGTGCCAGCGTCGGCGAGGTGCTGGCGGCGGCGGCGCTGATCGAGCGGCTGCGTGAGCTCAACATCCGCATCCTCATCACGTCCGGCACCGTGACGTCGGCCGCCATCGTGGCCAAGCGCTTCCCGCCCGACGTGATCCACCAATACGTGCCCTATGACACGCCGCGCTTCGTGGAGCGCTTTCTCGATCATTGGCGTCCCTCGCTCGGGCTGTTCATCGAGTCGGACCTCTGGCCGAATCTCATCCTCGCCGGCGCCTCGCGGCGGGTGCCGATGGTGGTGATCAACGGCCGCATGTCGCCGCGCTCGTTCCCGCGCTGGCGCCGCATGTCCGGCACCATCTCCGCTTTGCTGGGACGCTTTGATCTCTTCCTGACGCAGTCGCAGGCAGACGCCGACCGGTTCTCCGCGCTCGGCGCGCGCACCGTCATCACCACCGGCAATCTCAAGCTCGACGTGCCGGCGCCGCCCGCCGATCCGGCGAAGCTCGATCGGCTCACGGCGATGACGCGCGGCCGTCCGGTCGTCGTCGCCGCCTCCACGCATCCCGGCGAGGACGAGATCCTGATCGCGGCCCACAAGGCCTTGTCGGCTACCTATCCGTCGCTGCTCACCGTGATCGTGCCGCGCCATCCGCATCGTGGCCCGGCCGTCGCCGAACTCGTCGCAAGCGCCGGCCTGCAGGGCGCCTTGCGTTCGCGCGAGGAACAGCCGCTCGCAGGCACCGACATCTACGTCGCCGACACGATGGGTGAGCTCGGCCTGTTCTACCGGCTGGCGCCGGTCGTGTTCATGGGCGGGTCGCTGGTCGAGCATGGCGGCCAGAATCCGATCGAGGCCGTCAAGCTCGGCGCGGCCATCGTGCACGGACCCCACGTGTTCAACTTCACCGACGTCTATGAGTCGCTGGACAAAGCCGGGGGAGCCAGGCTCGCCCACGATCAGGAGGCGCTGATCCGCCAACTCCGGCAGCTGCTCGCTGATCCCGCAGCCGGCAACAGCCTGGTTGCGGCAGGAACGCGCGTGGTCGATCAGCTCGGTGGCGCGCTGGAGCGGACGCTGTCGGCGCTGGAGCCGTATCTATTGCAGGTCAGGCTCGAAATGGGGGCAGCCGGCGATGCGTGAGCCGGCCTTCTGGCATCGGCCGCCGTCCTGGCAATCGCGTCTGCTGTTCCCGCTCTCGAAACTCTACGGCGCCGTTGCCGCACGCCGTATGGCGCAAGCCGGCATCGATGCCGGCCTGCCGGTGATCTGCGTCGGCAATTTCCATGTCGGCGGGGCGGGCAAGACGCCGACCGTGCTGGCGCTGACCGATATGCTGCGTGACCTCGGCGAGCAGCCGGTGGTGCTGAGCCGTGGCTATGGCGGCCGGCTGCACGGGCCCGTCGTCGTCGATCCCGCTGTCCATGAGGCTGCCGATGTCGGTGACGAGCCGCTGATGATGGCGGCGCGAGTGCCGGTCGTCGTGGCGCGCAACCGCGCCGACGGCATCGGTCTTGTCAAGGCGCAGGGCGCCTCCGTCATCCTGATGGACGATGGCTTCCAGAACCCGTCGATCACCAAGGATCTCGCGTTGATCGTGATCGACGGCGCGCGCGGCCTCGGCAATTCCGAGGTGTTTCCCGCCGGCCCGTTGCGCGCGCCGCTGCCACCGCAGCTGGCGCGCACCGACGCGTTGGTCGTGATCGGTAGCGGCCGAGCCAGCGAGGCTGTCGCCTCACATGTGTTGGCGGCCGGCAAGCCGGTGTTTTCAGCCGCGTTGCAGCCCGATGCGCAGATCGTCGCGGCGCTGCAGGGCAGGCCGCTGCTGGCGTTTGCCGGGATCGGCGATCCCGCCCGATTCTTCCGCACCCTTCGCGGCGCTGGTCTCGACGTCAGGCGCGAGCGTGCCTTTCCGGATCACCACCCATTCACGACGGCCGACGTCGTAGCCCTTGCCAACGAAGCCAGGCGTGATGGATTTGCCCTGGTGACCACGGAAAAAGATCTCGTGCGGTTCCGCGGCCACGAGGCCGCGCCCGATGTCGTGGCATTCCCGGTGACACTGCAGTTCGGCGATCTCGCCGCGTTGCGCGCGCTGGTTGTGCAGCGGCTGTCAGCGAAGCGGAACGGTCAGCCGCTGGCTTTCAATGCGCCCGGATAATGCCGCTGCAGCACGGCGCTCGGCAGGGCGTAGGCTTCCTGCAGATCGACGCTCCAATATTTCAGCTCGTCCAGCGGGATCCGCACATCGGTGACCGCGCAGCGCACATAGCTTCCCGGCGAGATCACGCGGAAATCGCCGTCCAGATACTGCACCTGCGCCTCGCCCTGGCCCGAGGGACCAAACTTGTTGAGCACGTCCGCGATCTCCAATTCCTTGACGTGAAGTCCCCCTACGCAGGCGCAGCGCGCACACGACAGGCCGAATTTCGATGATTTCCTAGCATAGATGGGGGCCCCTGTCCCCCCGCGCAAACCCACTGATTTGTGATGCTTCTGCTCGAAACTCCGTGCTAGCTAGCTTTCAATATCCGCCGCTTGTCCCGCCCGGCTGGTTTGATGCGCTCCCTCGTCGCCATCGTCGTCTCAATGCTCTGCGCCACGGCGTTTTCAGCCTTGGCTGAGCCATTGCCGGCGCCCGTCGCGGTCGAGATCCCCTCGGGAAGCTATGTGCTGCGCGCCCAGCTCTACCGGCCGAAGGGGGCCGGCCCATTTCCGGTCGTCGTCGCGCTGCACGGCTGCGGCGGGCTTTCCGGCCGCTCCGAGCCGGTGCTGCCGCGCTATCGCGACTGGGCCGAGGAACTGGTCAAGGACGGCAAGGCCGTCCTGCTGCCGGACAGCTACGGCTCGCGCGGATTGGGGCCGCAATGCCGCGTCAAGGAGCGTCGTATCAGCGGCCGGCGCGAGCGTGTCGCTGACATCGTGATCGCGCAGAAATGGCTGGCGGAGCAAGCCTGGGCGATGCCCGACCGGGTCAGCCTCGTCGGCTGGGCCAGCGGCGCGAGCGCGCTGTTGTGGGCGGTGCGCCCGCAATTGCCCGAGCATGTCTCGCCGGATTTCCGCTCCGCGGTGGCGTTCTATCCGGATTGCCGCGCCTCGTCCGGCCTCGGCTGGAGCACGCGCGTCCCGACATTGGTGCTGATCGGCGGCCTGGACGACGTCTATTCGCCGCCCGCGTGCCGACAGATGATCGATGGCGCGCGCGGCCGCAGCGCGCTGACCCGCATCGTCATCTATCCCGGCGCCTATCACGATTTCGATCGTGTGAACCTGCCGCTGCATCAAGTCGCAGGGTCGGACGCCGGGGCGCCCGAGCGCGGCCATGTCGGCTCGGATCCCGAGGCGCGTGCCGATGCGCAGAAGCTCGTGGCCGATTGGCTCGCGCGCTGAGGACCAATCAGAACAGGCTGCCCTGATCGGCGGGATCGGGCGTGCGCTTCGGCGCCGAAGGCTTGCCCTCACGCGGGGCTTTTGGCGATGCTGGCGCCGCGGCTGGAAGCGGGCGGTCCGCGCCCGCCGTGGCCGCGACCTTGCCGTCCGCAAATTCGATCGAGAGTGCGGCGCCCGGACCGATGCTCGCGGCATGGTGCAACGGATGGCCGGCCTCGTCGCGCACCAGTGCAAATCCACGCGCCAGCACGCTGCGATAGGACAGCGCGGTGAGGAGCTTTTCGTTCTGTCCCACGCGGGCCGTCAGGCGCTGGAGCTGAGTCTGCAACGCGCGCCGGGCCCGCTCGGCAAGACGTTCGGTTCGGTCGCGCTCGCGACCGATGGCCTGGCGCTTGGCCTGCGCATAGGCCTGGCGCGAGGCCTTGAAGCGGGCGTCGAGCGCCTCGAATCGCTCGCGCCGCCGGTGCAGCTGGCCGCGCGACGACAGCGACAGCCGCTCGGACGAAGCGATGAGGCGATGGCGCGATTGCGCGATCTGCGCGTGCAGCACGCGCAGAGTGAGCTTGGCGCTCGCCGCTGCGAACTGGCGAAAGTGCACATGCGTGTTGGTCTTGAGCGCGCGCGGCAGGCTGGCGGCCGCCGAATCCAGCCGCTGCCTGGGAATGGCGAGCAGATCGCCGGCGCCGGGCAGAGCGCGCGCGGCGGCGCGCAGCTCGTTGCGGCGGCTCTCCTGGCCGCGCTGCCAGCAGACGCTGACACGGCGCGCGAGGCTTGCGACCTCCTGCATCAGCTCGCTGCGCACCGGCACCGCCATTTCCGCGGCTGCTGTCGGAGTCGGCGCACGTTTGTCGGCGGCGAAATCGATCAAGGTCACGTCGGTCTCGTGGCCGACCGCCGAGATCAGCGGGATCATGCTCTCGGCCGCGGCGCGGACCACGATCTCCTCGTTGAACGACCACAGGTCCTCCAGCGAGCCGCCGCCGCGCGCGACGATCAGCACGTCGGGCCGCGGGATCGGGCCATCCTGCGGCAAATCGTTGAAGCCGCGGATCGCGGCGGCAACCTGCTCGGCCGAGCCTTCGCCCTGCACCTTCACGGGCCAGACCAGCACGCGGCGAGGAAAGCGGTCCTCGAGCCGGTGCAGGATGTCGCGGATGACGGCCCCGGTCGGCGAGGTGACGACGCCGATCACCTCGGGCAGCCACGGCAGCAGTTGCTTGCGTGCGGGATCGAACAGTCCTTCGGCGCCGAGCTTCCGCTTGCGCTCCTCCATCAGCGCCATCAGTGCGCCGATCCCGGCCGGCTCCAGCGCCTCGATGACGATCTGGTACTTCGACGAATTCGGGTAGGTGGTGAGCTTGCCGGTGGCGATCACCTCGAGCCCTTCCTGGGGCTTGAAGCGCATGCGGCCATGCACGCCCTTCCAGATCACCGCCTCGATCTTGGCGCTCTCGTCCTTGAGCGCGAAATAGCAATGTCCCGAGGAATGCGGCCCGCGAAAGCCGGTGATCTCGCCGCGCACCCGGACATGGCCGAACTGGTCCTCGACCGTGCGCTTCAGCGCCGAGGACAGCTCGGTGACGGTGAATTCGGGCGCGTTGGGCAAGGCTTCCGCAGGCGGCATCGCTGTTTGATTCGGTTCGGGGAGCAGTTGCCAAGGTAGGGGCTTTCCGCGTCGACCGCCAATCAACCCGTTGCCTTTTCGATGACTCTGTATTACAGAGTACTCTATGAGAAATGGAGAGGGGTATGCGGGCAAGCATCAAGATCGTGCGTCGGCTCATCGGTTGGGGCTTCGGCCTCGCCGGGGCCCTTGCCCTTCTTCTGGGCGGGATGATCGCGACGCCGTTGGTGCGCCCGCCCGAGCTGAAATCGATCTCGGAGACCGTCGGGCGTGTCGATCGGAGCACCATGCCGGCCCTACAGCGCTTCAGCGCCCGGGACGGCACGGAGCTCGCCTACCGCCACTATCCGGCGCGGGCGACGCCGATCGGCAAGGTTGCCATCCTCGTGCACGGCTCCTCCGGCTCGAGCGTCGCCGTGCATGCGCTGGCGGATGGGCTCGCCGCCCGGGGCATCGACACGTTCGCGCCCGACATTCGCGGCCATGGCGGCTCAGGCACCCGCGGCGACATCGGCTATCTCGGCCAGCTCGAGGACGATTTGGCCGATCTCGTCGCAGAGGTCAGGAGGACCGCGCCGTCCCAGCCGATCGTGCTGCTCGGCCATTCGGCCGGCGGCGGCTTCGCGCTGCGCGCGGCCAGCGCGCCGACCCAGGACCTGTTCGCGCGCACCGTGCTGCTGTCGCCCTATCTCGGATATGACGCGCCCACCAACCGGGAGAGCTCGGGCGGTTGGGCCAGTCCCGACATTCCGCGCATCCTCGCGCTCGGCGTGCTCGATCGCGTCGGCCTGAGATGCTGCGAGGCGCTGCCCGCGCTGGCCTTTGCTGTCAGGCCGAACTCGGAGAAGTTCGTGGCCTCGACCTACAGCTACCGGCTGTTCCGCAATTTCGCGACCCGTGGCTACAAGGTCGATCTCGCTGCGGCGAAGCATCCGGTGACCCTCATCGCTGGCGCCGATGACGAGCTGATGCGCGCCGACAAATATGCCGGCGCGGTGCAGGCCGTCGCGCCCGGTGTTGACGTGAAGCTGATCGCGGGCGTCAATCACATGGAGATCGTGTCGGCGCCGCAGGCGGTAAGCGCGATCGCCGAGGACGTGGCGACGCGCTAGGGGGTCAAGCCGCATGATCGACAGCCTGGAAGCCGCGCGGGCGCTCAGCGACATCGAGGATGTCACGAAGCGCGTGCGGCAGTCGCAGATCTATCGGCTGTCGAGCCTGATGATGATCCTCTGGGGCGTCCTCGTCTTTGCCGGCAATCTCGTGACCTATCTGGCGCCTTACTACGCCGACAAGGCCTGGCTGTCGGTCTATGTCCTCGGTCTGGCCGGATCGGTGGTGTTGGGCGCGACGGAGAAGGCGCGTTCCGGCGTCCGCAGCTTCGATCTCCGGGCCCTGCTCGCCTTCGTCATGTTCTTTGCGTTCGGCTTCTTCGTCGAAGCGATCGGCCATTTCGGACCGCGTGAAATGGGCGCGTTCTGGCCGGTCTATTTCATGCTGTTCTACGGTCTTGCCGGATTATGGTTCGGCGCGGCCTTCACGGTGTTCGGCCTGTGCGTCACCGCGTTGACCCTGGTCGGCTACCTCTTCATCGGCGCGGCTTTCCCTTTGTGGATGGCGTTCGTCAATGGCGGCGGCCTGGTTCTCGGCGGCTTGTGGATGCGGCGGGGCTGACGGTTTGGCGGAGCTCGACGAGATCATCCACCAACCGCTGCGGCTGAAGATCATGGCGGCGCTGAATGCCCTGCCTGCCGGGGCCGGGCTGGAATTCGTCCGGCTGAAGAAGCTGACCGGCGCCACCGACGGTAATCTCGGCGCCCATATCGACACGCTGGCGCGCGCCGGCTACGTCGCCGTGGACAAGGCCTTCGTCGGCAAGAAGCCGCAGACCACGGTGACGGCGACCGCGGCCGGCCGGGCGGCGTTCGCCCGCCACGTCGCCAGCCTGCAGGAGATCATCGCCGGCGCCGCCGTCAAGCCGTCCGAGCCATGATTTGACTCTGTAGCGACGGCCGGGCAATTGGGGCGTCCAAATTGGCCCACCCCTGCGACGGCATCGACGATGAACATTCTGCTCCTTGGTTCCGGCGGCCGCGAGCACGCGCTCGCCTGGAAGATTGCCGGCTCGCCGCTGCTCACCAAGCTGTGGTGCGCCCCCGGCAATGCCGGGATCGCCAAGGAGGCCGAATGTGTCGCGCTCGACGTCGCCGATCATGCGTCGGTGATCGCCTTCTGCCGGGCGAACAAGGTGGATTTGGTGGTGGTCGGCCCCGAGACGCCGCTCGCCGCCGGCATCGTCGACGATCTCGAGGCTGCGGGCATCAAGGCGTTCGGCCCATCCAGGCTTGCCGCCAAGCTCGAGGGCTCCAAGGGCTACACTAAGGATCTCTGCGCCGAATACGACATCCCGACCGGCGCCTACTGCCGCTTCGACAATGCCCCCGAGGCGCTCGCTTATGTCCGCGAGCACGGGGCGCCGATCGTCGTCAAGGCAGACGGGCTCGCGGCCGGCAAGGGTGTCGTCGTGGCCAAGACGGTTGCCGAGGCCGAGGACGCCATCAAGATGATGTTCGAGGGCGGCTTCGGCGTCGCTGGCGCCGAGGTCGTCATCGAGGAGTTTCTCGAAGGACGGGAGGTGTCGTTCTTCGCACTGTGCGACGGTGAGACTGCGATTCCGCTGGCCTCCGCCCAGGACCACAAGCGGGTGTTCGATCACGACCAGGGACCGAACACCGGCGGCATGGGGGCGTATTCGCCTACGCCGTTCGTCACGCAGGAGATTCATGACAGGATCATGAATCAGATCATTCAGCCGACCATCGCCGGCATGAACGCGCGTGGCACACCGTTCAAGGGCATTCTCTATGCCGGCCTGATGCTGACCGCCCAGGGGCCGAAGCTGTTCGAATACAACGTGCGCTTCGGCGATCCGGAATGTCAGGTGCTGATGCTGCGGATGATGTCGGATCTCGTGCCCGCCATGCTGGCCGCCTGCGATGGGCAGTTGAAGAATTTCGACCTGCGCTGGTTTCCCGACGCCGCCGTCACCGTGGTCATGGCCGCGAGGGGCTATCCCGGCGACTACGCCAAGGGCGGTGTCATCGAGGGGCTCGACGACGCCGCGCGGATCGAGGGCGTGGAGATCTTCCACGCCGGCACGGTGGCGAAGGACGGCGCCATTCTCGCCAACGGCGGGCGCGTCCTCAACGTCTGCGCGTCGGGAAAGAGCGTCACCGAGGCTCAGGCGCGGGCCTATCAGGCCGTCGACCGCATCAAATGGACCGACGGCTTCTGCCGGCGCGACATTGCCTGGCAGGCGGTGGCGCAGGAAAGCGCTCAGGGCTGAGCATCGTGATCGCCGCCTTCGGCCCCACAAGGCTATTTTTCCCGCGAGAATTGTGGCAGTTCCATAGACTCATGCCGTGATGGGATGAATCAGTTCCGCCGTGGAACGGAGGGGCCATGGAATGCGCGCGGTGCGGCAGGCAGAATCAGCCAGGGAGAGCCTCGTGCGACCGGTGCGGCGAGCCGCTCGGCCTCAGATGTGAGGCTTGCAACCAGACCAACAGCCCGTCGAATCGCTTCTGCGGCCAATGCGGTGCGCCGTTGCCCGGCCGGCCGGCTCCGCCCGACCAGGCGGCGCAGCGCGTCCTGAGGACGCTGAGCAGCAAGGGCGGAGAACGCAAGCGTCTCACCATCCTGTTCGCCGACATCCGCGATTCCACTCAGCTGATCGATAGCCTCGGCGATCCCGAGCTCGCGATGCAGCGGCTCGACCCGGTGCTCAACCTCATGAAGGAGGCGGTTCACCGCTATGATGGCGTCGTCAACAAGACGCAGGGCGACGGCGTCATGGCCCTGTTCGGAGCGCCGGTGCCGCATGAGGATCATGCGGTTCGCGGCTGCCTCGGCGCGCTGGCGATGCAGGACTCCATCGCGCGCCTCGCCGACCCGCATTTGCAGGTCCGGGTCGGACTGCACACCGGCGAGGTGATCGTCCAGGTCGTCGAGAACAGCATGTACCAGACCTACGACGCGGCCGGCGCCAACGTCCATCTGGCCAATCGTCTGGAGCACATGGCCGAGCCCGGGACCATCCTGATCAGCAAGGAGACCTACACCGGCGCCAGGCAGTTCGTCGAAGCCGAGCCCCTCGGCACCCACACGCTGCGCGGCATTGCCTCGCCGGTGTCGATCTACAAGCTGATCGGCCGCCTCAGTGCGCCGGCGAGCGACGTCTTTCGTAGCGGCCAGCGCCTGTTGCCGCTGATCGGGCGCAACGCTCAGCTCGCCGTGCTCGAACGCGAGCTCGACGACGTCCTGGCGGCGCGCGGCGCTGTCGTCGGCATTGTGGGTGAGGCCGGCATCGGCAAGAGCCGGCTGTGCTTCGAGTTCGCCGAGCACTGTCGCCGCCAGGGCATTCGCGTCTACGAGGCGCGCGTGCTGGCACATGGCCGCGCCACCCCGTTCCAGCCGGTGCTCGAATTGCTGCGCGACTTCTTCGGCATCCGGCCGAAGGAGCCGGTGGAGGTGTCGCGCCAGCGCGTGGTCGACCGGCTCGAAGCCATTGCCATGCCCGACACGGCGCTGGTCCTGCTCTTGGACTTCATGAACCTCGCCGATCCGTCACGTCCGGCGCTCCGGCTCGATCCCGGCGTGTTCAAGACCCGTCTCCTGAACGTGTTCAAGACGCTGTTCCGCGCCGCGCCGGCTGATGGCGCCATGGTGATCATGATCGAGGATCTGCATTGGATCGACGAGGCCAGCGAGGAGTTCGTCGAGGCGCTCGCGGAGGCCACGATCGGCACCAAGACGCTGCTGGTCGTGAACTACAGGCCGGGTTTCGCCGCCTCCTTCATGCAGCAGGTCCCATTTCACGAACTGCACATCGTTCCGCTGGCCTCCGAGGAGGCAAGCGAGCTGCTACGCGGGGTGTTTGGTGACGATCCTTCGCTGGAGGTGCTGGCGCGCGACATCGTCGAGCGCGCTCAGGGCAATCCGTTCTTCCTCGAGGAATTGGCGAGCGCGGTCTCCGAGAGCGGCGGGTTCGAGGGTGAGCGCGGCGCCTATCGGCTGAAGGGCGGGATCGGCCCGATTCCGCTGCCGCCGACGGTGCATGCCGTGGTAGCGGCCCGCATCGACCGTCTGAGCGAGACCGCCAAGAGCGTCCTGGAAACAGCGGCTGTGATCGGCCGCTCGGTCGCGCTCGCCGTGCTCAAGCCGGTCGTCGGGCTCAGCGAGGCGGACCTGTTCGACGCGCTCGCACAACTGAGACATGCCGATCTTCTCTATGATCTGCCGCCGTTCGACATGGGCGTGCTCGCCTTCCGCCATCCGCTGATCCAGGAGGTGGCCTATGCCATGCAGCTGCGCTCGCGTCTGAGCGGCGTGCACGTGGCCGTGGCCAAGGCGATCGAGGCGCTGGATTGGGGCACGCAGGACGAGTTCGCCGCCCTGATCGCCTCGCATTACGAATTCGCCGGCCAGACCATGCAGGCCGTCGAGCATCTGCAGCGCGCGGCGCGCTGGATCGGCCGCACCAACACGGCGGAGGCGCTGCGGCTTTGGAAAAAGATCCGCTCCATGCTGCAGACGGTGCCGCCATCCGAGCACGTCGATCGCCTGCGCGCCCTGGCCAGCGGCCAGATCCTCAACTGCGGATGGCGCGAGGGCATCTCGGCCGAGGAGGTGAGGCCTTTCGCTGAGGAGGCGCTGCGCTATGCCCGCTCCTCCGACAAGATGCATGAGCCGATCCTGCTCGGCGCTTACGGCCGCGTCCTCGCATCGACGGGCGCGGCCGACGACTACGTTAACCTCGTGCAGAACGCGGTCAAGCTGACCTCGGAGGAGGGGGATGTCGGCCGCTACGCGACTGTCAACGCCATGCTGGCGCAGGCACTTCTTATGTCAGGCAGGGCACGAGAAGCGCTGGCGGCGGCCGACACGGCCCAAGAGGCGATCGCCAGCCAAGGTGGTTTTGACAGTAATGTGACCCTGGGTCTGACGCCAAATCAGATCCTGGGGTTCGATGTCGAATACTGGATCAAATGCCTCAAGACGCGAATCCTGGTGCAGCTCGGCCGTTTCGCCGAACTTGAAATCCAGCTTTTCGAACTGTTGAACACCCCTCCCGAACAGTTGGCTCCCGTCATACGCTTTATCCCGCACTTCGCTGCAATCGAGTTTGCGCGATGCCAAGATCGTGCTGAGGCCGCAGCCCTGCACTCGGCCGAACTGTTTCAGATCTCTGAAGCGTCGGGGATGCCGTATATTCGTGTGCAGGCGTTGGCGGGGGCTGGTCTTGCCCGGGCGGCCGCAGGCGATTTCACTCACGCTGCGTATGATCTCCGGGAGGCGATCGAGTACTCGAGGCGCGCCAGAGCAGGCCTCGAGTTCGAGGCGCGCATGATGAGTGATCTGGCTGACGTCCTGTATCGCGCAGGAGACCTGCGTGGCGCGTTCGATGTTGCTGAGGAAGCCAGCGTCATCGCCCGGCGCAGGACTGATCGGATCGGCGAACTCCATGCCGTGCTGCTGCAATGTTTGGTCAGCGCGACCGATTCCGACTTGCGCAACGACGCAGCAGCTTTCGTCTCGCTGCTCGACGCCGAGCGCCTGCTGGACGTCTCCGGTGCCGAGATCTACAGACCCATGTTGATAGCGTGCCGATCGTCCCTTGAAGGTACTAGATGACCCATGCAGTATGCCCGCTTTCCATGAAGCGTTATTAGGAGGGCTGGGCACATGGGGATGATGATTAAAGACAGTACGACACTCGATATTTTGGTGCAGTTGAATAGGCGTTTCGAGGCCGAAGCATTGCCGGAGATGGTCGAGCTGCAGCGCGAGTTCGGAGTTTTTTCCCTGCAGCATGGTTTGCAGCAGTCTTTCGCCTTGCTGGGAATCGTGCCGCAGGATTGGACTGAGCGTCGCCGCTGGTACCGCTTCTTGGAACACCTCAGGACCTATCCGTCGGATCATGATGGCGTGAATGGTCACGACCGTGTCATCCGTGCTTTCAAGGACGACCTCGAATCCGAGAAGCCCTTGCCTGTTTCGATCGTCTGCCATTCGGCAGCGGACGATCCTCGGGTGACGGTTACGCAAGGCCGTCCGGTCGTTTTCTCGCTCGAAACGCACGTGATCGTTTCGATACCGACCACTCCCGGACGGGAGGCGCGTCAGAATCTGGCCGAGGTTGCGCGCACCAGGCGTGTTCAGAAGCGCGGCAAGAAGAAATGAGTGGGACCTCGGGCAGCGTCGTCGGACACGAGGCTCCTTCTGGTGAAGCCATCTGCT
The DNA here is from genome assembly GCF_032489375.1 of Bradyrhizobium sp. SZCCHNR1098. Taxonomy (NCBI): domain Bacteria; kingdom Pseudomonadati; phylum Pseudomonadota; class Alphaproteobacteria; order Hyphomicrobiales; family Nitrobacteraceae; genus Bradyrhizobium; species Bradyrhizobium sp. SZCCHNR1098. Next base: position 55,885 of record NZ_JAUEXY010000005.1, on the reverse strand, counting down.
CCGACGTCGATGCCTACTACACAGCGTGCGTCGCGCGTCATGGCGCGACGCCGCGCGGCGTCGACTGGTCGTGCGAAGCGACGCAGGGCCTGCGCTTCGTGCAGCTAATGAAGCTATGCGATGCGTCGGCGCCGTTCAGCCTCAACGACATCGGCTGCGGCTATGGCGCGCTGGTGCCGTTTCTTGAATCGCGATTTGCGTCCTGTGAGATTGACTATCTCGGCATCGACCTGTCCCGCGCCATGATCAGCCGGGCGCGGCGCCGCTTCGCCGCCCCCTTGCGGCGCTTCGTCGTCGCTTCGGAGAGCCCGCGCATCGCCGACTATTCGGTCGCCTCCGGCATCATGAACGTCAATGTCGGCTATTCGCGCGACGCCTGGGAAGGCTACATCAAGGCCATGTTGCAGCGCATGTTCGCGACCAGCCGGCGCGGCTTTGCGGTCAATTTCATGCGAGCTGCCGCTGACGAGGAGCAGGACGGCGATCCCGCCAAGGCGCGCCTGTATCGCACGGCGCCGGACGTTTGGGCCGCTTATTGCGACCAGGAATTTGCAGCGGCAGTCGAGATCGCCGGCAACTATGGCATGAAGGAATTCACGCTCCTGGTACGCCGGCCGCCTCACGCCGCTCAGCCGCAGGCGGGGCTCTCGCGCTGATGTCGGCAGCTCCGCCGCCTGCTTCGAAAGCCGGTCACAGCGCTGCCATCGACAGCGCGATCGACGTGCTGATCTCCTCGCAAGGTCACGCCAGTCCCGCGCGGCTCGAACGGGCCTGCGCGCTGCTCCGCAGACGGTCACCGCTGCATTGGGTGGAGCGTGAGGGCGTGCGCCCGTTCTGGGCCGTCATGCGCTACGCCGACATCGTTTCGATCGAGACCCGAAGCAGGGAGTTTGCCGCGGGCCCGCGCACCTATCTTGCCAGCGAGACCGCCGAGGCCGTGCTGCAGCGTGTCACCGGCAAGCCGCAACTCGTGCGCGGCCTGACCGAGATGGATCCGCCGGATCATGGTGTCTATCGGGCCATCATCCAGGCGGCGTTCGCGCCGCCGGCCTTGCGCGCGATGGAAACCTGGCTGGCACAATGGGCAGCCGAGATCGTCGACCGGGTTGCCGCGCACGGGGACGCATGCGATTTCGCTGTTGACGTGGCGCTGCCCTTCACCTTCCGGGTGATCGGCCGCATGCTGGGCACGCCGGAGGCCGACGATGCCCGGCTTGCGCGGCTGGCCCAGGCCTTCGTGGGCGCCGAGGATCCGAAGCGCCGTCTGGCCGAGTCGCCGGGCGATACGATGCGGACGGCCATGCTGGCGCTGCGCGATTATTTCGAAGCCGTCGTGGCCGATCGGCGCGCCCAGCCGCGCGACGATCTCGCCAGCCTGATTGCGCATGCCGCGCCGCATGGCGCAGCGATGCCGCATTACGAGCTGATCTCCTACTTCATCCTGCTGGTCACGGCGGGCCACGATACGACGGCGCTCGCATTGGCCGGCGGCCTGGCGGCGCTGCTTGCAGCGCCCGAGCAGATGGCGCGGCTGCGGGCCGAGCCCGAGCTGCTCGATCCGGCGATCGAGGAAATGCTGCGCTGGACCTCGCCGGTGCGGCACTTCATGCGCACCGCGGTCCGCGACACCGAGGTCGCGGGGCAACGCATTCGCGAAGGCGATGCGCTGGCCTTGTTCTTCCATTCGGCCAATCGCGACGAGGCCGTGTTCGAGGATGCCGGAGCGTTCCGGATCGATCGCAGTCCGAACCCGCACATCGCCTTCGGCCGTGGCCCGCACATCTGCATGGGACTGCAGCTGGCGAGGATGCAGATGCGGGCCCTATTTGCGGAGCTGCTGCGCCGGACCGAGCGGATCGAACTGGCCGGGCGGGTGCGCCGGGTGCGGTCGCCCTTCATGAGCGGCGTCTCCAGCCTCCCTGTTCGCATGAGCTTTCGCGCGCTGCGCAACGAGGCGGCTGCATAGGCTGACCGAGCCTCATCGCCGCGCCTTGAAGAACTCCTTGAGCATCAGTGCCGCCTGTTGCTCGCCCACGGCCGAATAGACCTCCGGCGCGTGATGGCAGGTCGGCGCAGTGAAGAAGCGCACGCCCGACTCGACCGCGCCGCCCTTCGGATCGGCGGCCCCGTAATACAGCCGTCGGATGCGCGCGAAGGAGATCGCGCCGGCGCACATCGTGCACGGCTCGAGCGTGACGTAGAGGTCGCACTCGACCAGCCGCTCGCTGCCGACGACCTGGGCCGCCTGCCTCAGTGCCAGGATCTCGGCATGCGCGGTCGGGTCGCGGTCGGTCAAAGTGCGGTTGGCGGCGGTGGCGATGACCGCGTTGTTCCGCACCACGACGCAGCCGATCGGCACCTCGCCGGAAAGTGCGGCCGATTCGGCCGCTTTCAGCGCCAAATCCATGAAAGAAGGGCCGTTCATGGCTCGTCACGCCGGCCCAAGTCTGCTACTGGATCGCCCTTCAGCACAACCGGACCCCGATTTCCTGCGTGACATGCGCTGCTTCAGAAGCGCGCGGTTCACGCCTCGTCCTGCACCTCGAAGTGAGACCTTCATGCCCCGCACCACCGACAAAGACAACGATTCCCGCGGCCGCCGCGGCGGCGCCCCGCGGGGGCGGTCCGAGGGCGGCAAGGGACGCTCGGGCGCCGCACGCGGGCCGGAGAAGAAGTTCGCCAAGCGCGGTTTCGGCGACAAGGAAGCGGGTGGCCGGGGCAAGCGCGCCTTCGACGAGGGCCGCGCGCCGCGCCGCCGCGACGAGGGCGATGCGCCGCGCAAATCCTTTGGCGACAAGCCACGGTTCAACCGCGATGAGCGGCCGCGTGGCGATCGGCCCTATGCCGCTCGCCCGGCGCGGGACGGCGATGGCGAGAAGCGCGCCTTCAAGCCGCGGGGTGACCGGCCCAAATTCGATCGGGACGAGCGAGGCGGCGAGAAGCGTCCCTATACGCCGCGCACTGGTCGCGACGAGGCTCGTCCTGCCGGGCGATCGTCCGAGCGCAAGTTCGGCGAGCGCAAGCCCTACGCCGCGCGCGAGCGTGACGGTGACAAGCGGCCCTATACGCCGCGCGGCGAAGGCGCCCGCGATCGCAGCGACCGGCCGCGGGCGGAGCGCAGCTTTGGCGACCGTCCGTCGCGCAGCGGCGATCGGCCGGAGCGCAAGTTCGGCGGCGAAAGGAAGTTTTCCCGCGGTGCTGATGGCGATCGTGGCGAACGCAAGTTCGGGGCCGGACCGCGTGGTCCGCGCAAGGAATTTGGCGATCGTCCGGCCCGTGGCGAGAGCAAGCCGTGGCAGAAGCGCGGCGCGGAGGGAGATCGTCCGGAGCGCAGTGCGCGTCCGTCGCGAGAAGGCGGGCGCAGCTTTGACCGGCCGCGCACCGAGCGCAGCCGTGAGGATCGTCCCAAGTTCGACAAGCCGAAGTTCGACAGGCCGAAATTCGATCGTCCGCGTGATCGCGGCGACGACCGCGGCTTCGACAAGCCGCGTCGCCGTCCTGAGGGCCGCACCGATTGGCAGGAGCATCCGCGCAGCGAGCGCCGCGGCGGCGAAGGCTTCTCCGAGCGGCCGCGCCGCGACAACGAGGACGACAGCAAGGTCTTCGCCAAGCGCCCGGCGTTCGGCGGCCGCGGCGCCTATCGCGAGCGCAAGCCGGAGACGGACAAGCGCAGCCCCCGCGTCGCGGCCGAGCCGGCCGCGCCGAAGAAGGCGGGCGAGCGCATCGCCAAGGTGCTGGCGCGCGCAGGGCTGGCCTCGCGGCGCGACGCCGAGGAGATGGTCACGCAGGGCCGCGTGACGGTGAATGGCCGCATCATCAACTCGCCGGCGCTCGACGTCACCGAGAACGACGTCATCCAGGTCGACGGCGCGCCGCTGCCGGAGCGCGAGCGCACCCGGCTGTTCCTCTATCACAAGCCGCGCGGGCTGATGACGACGCACAGCGACCCGGAGGGGCGACCGACGGTATTCGACAATTTGCCCGAGGGCCTGCCGCGGCTGATCTCGATCGGCCGGCTCGACTTCAACACCGAGGGCCTGCTGCTGCTCACGAATGACGGCGGGCTGGCGCGCGTGCTCGAATTGCCGGACACCGGCTGGACGCGGCGTTATCGCGTTCGCGCCCATGGCGAGATCACGCAGGCGCAGCTCGATCAGCTCGCCGCAGGCGTCGAGGTCGACGGCGTCAAATACGGACCGATCGAAGCCACGCTCGAACGCGACCAGGGTGCGAACGTCTGGCTCGTGGTTGCGATCCGCGAGGGCAAGAACCGCGAGGTGCGCAACGTGCTCGCTCATCTCGGCCTCGAGGTGAACCGCCTGATCCGCGTCTCCTACGGCCCATTCCAGCTTTTGGAGCTGCCCGAGGGCGAGGTGCAGGAGGTCAAGACGCGAGTTCTGCGCGAGCAGCTCGGCGAGAAGGTCATCGCGCAATCGGGCGCCGATCTCGGTCCAGCCGGCAAGGGCAATCGCGAGCCGTTGCCGGATCCGAAGCCCAAGCCGAAGCGCGAGGTGGTCGCCGATCGCAAGGGCCGCCGCGTGCTGGTCCAGCGTACCGGCAGCGACGAGGCGCGCGAGCGCCACGAGGCCGAGGCGCGCTTTTCTGGCCCGCCACGGCGGCCGAAGCGCGGCTATCACGGCAAGCGCGATATCACGCCGCAGGACGAGTAGGGCGTTGCGATGCGTGTCGTCGGTGGACGGCTGAGAGGCCGCAACATCGCTTCGCCTGCGTCGCGCGAGATTCGGCCGACGCAGGATCGGCTGCGCGAGGCGCTGTTCAACATCCTCGTCCACGCCTACGACGATCCGATCGCCGGCGCGCGCGTGCTCGACCTGTTTGCCGGCACCGGCGCGCTCGGCATCGAGGCTGTCTCGCGCGGTGCGGCGTTCACGCTGTTCGTCGACAACGGCGCCGAGGCAAGGGCGCTGCTGCGCAACAATGTCGAGGCGCTCGGCCTCGGCGGTGTCACCAAGGTCTACCGCCGCGATGCCACCGATCTCGGTCCTGCGCATCCGGTCGAGCCGTTCTCGCTGGTGTTCCTCGACCCGCCCTATGGCAAGGGCCTGGCGGAGAAGGCGCTGGCCGCGTTGCGCGACGGCGGCTGGCTGGTGCCATCGGCGCTTCTGGTCGTCGAGGAGTCCAAGGCCGCCGCGTTCAAGGTGCCCGAAGGCTTCACCGAGCTCGAACGCCGCGCCTATGACGACACCGAGTTCGTATTTTTGCGCAGCGCGTGATCCTTGCTCACTGTCGCCCCTGCGAACGCAGGGGCTGATAACCACGGGATCGGGTTGGGACGCGCGACGCTCGCGACGGCGTACTCGCACGCCACTTCTGCTGCGGCGTATGGGTCCCGGGTCGGCGCCGCCGGACAACGCTGCGCGTTGCCGGTGGCTTGCCCGGGACGACAGCCAGTTTGTCGCTCTCGTCGTGCTCCAATTCGTGGCCGCTATCTCCTCCCGAACAGCTTCTCGACGTCGGCGAGCTTGAGCTCGACGTAGGTCGGGCGGCCGTGGTTGCATTGGCCGGAGTTGGGCGTGTCCTCCATCTCGCGGAGCAGCGCGTTCATTTCCTCCGGCTTGAGGCGGCGGCCGGCGCGGACGGAGCCGTGGCAGGCCATGGTGGCGGCGACGTGCATCAGGCGGCGCTCGAGCGGCAGCGCCTCACCCCATTCCTCCATATGCTCGGCGAGATCGCGCAGCAGCGCGGATGCGTTGATCTTGCCGAGCAGCGACGGGGTCTCGCGCACGGCAACGGCGCCGGGGCCGAAGGATTCAATCGCGAGCCCGAATGAGGCGAGCTCGTCGGAGCGCGCGAGCAGCGCCTCGACTGTGGCTTCATCGAGCTCGACGATGTCGGGGATCAGCAGGATCTGCCGCTGCACGCCATGCGCGGCGAGCGAGGCCTTTAGCCGCTCATAGACGATGCGCTCATGCGCGGCGTGCTGGTCGACGATGACAAGGCCGTCGCGGGTCTGCGCCACGATGTAGGTGTCGTGGATCTGCGTACGCGCGGCGCCGAGCGGGCGGTCGAGCAGGTCGGGCGCGGCCGGCTGCTCATGCAGCCGGAGATCGGCGCGCGGCGTGCCGACGTCGAATGCGGACTGCGTCGACTCGGCGAGACCAAATGATGTGGCAGCGGGCGAGGGCGCGGCCGATGGGAACGAGCCGCCGAAGTGCGGCATCACGGGCGCCGACGGCGAGCGTTGCCAATCCCAATTGGCAGGCCGCGGCTGCGGCGTGAACGCCGGGCGGAACGCGGCGATGGTCGCGCCACCGTCATTGGCCGCGGTGCGGCGGCCCTCGCGGGCGAGGCCTTCCTTCAGCGCGTGAATGATCAGCGCGCGCACGAGGCCGGCATTGCGGAAGCGCACCTCGGTCTTGGCCGGATGGACGTTGGCGTCGACCTCGCGCGGGTCGAGCGTCACGAACAGCGCCACCACGGGATGGCGGTCGCGCGGCAGATAGTCGGCATAGGCTGCGCGCACCGCGCCGAGGATCAGCTTGTCGCGTACCGGCCGGCCGTTGACGAACAGATACTGTCCGAGCGCATTGGCCCGCGTCAGCGCCGGCGCCGCGGCGAAGCCTTCGATCATCACATGATCGCGCTCGCTGCGCACGGCGATCGCATGGCTACGGAAGTCGGCGCCGAGAATGTCGCCAAGCCGCGTCAGCTGGCCCGGCGCGCCGGGCAGCGTGGCCGCCCAGGTCACCGGCGCGCGCTCCTCGCCGGCCAGCGTAAACGCAATGTCGGGTCGCGCCATCGCCAGCCGCCGTACCACCTCGCGGATCGCCTCGGCCTCGGTGCGGTCGGTCTTGAGGAACTTCAGCCGGGCCGGCGTGGCGTGGAACAGATCGGCGACCTCGACGCGGGTGCCCTGGTTGAGCGCGGCTGGCACGATCGGAGACTTGTCGCCGCAGTCGACCGCGAGCGCCCAGGCATGCGGCTCGCTCTTGTGCCGCGTCGTGATCGACAGCCGTGCCACCGAGCCGATCGAGGGCAGCGCCTCGCCGCGGAACCCGAGGGTACGGATCTGCAGCAGGTCCTCGTCGTCGAGCTTCGAGGTCGCGTGGCGCTCGACCGCGAGCGCAAGATCGGCCGCAGTCATGCCGCCACCGTCGTCGGTGATCGCGATCTTTCGCCGGCCGCCGCCATCGGTGAAGATGTCGATGCGGCTCGCGCCGGCATCGATCGCATTCTCGACCAGCTCCTTGACCACGCTCGCCGGCCGCTCGACCACCTCGCCGGCGGCGATGCGGTTGACGATCTGTTCAGGAAGCTGGCGGACGGGCATGGTGCGGCTCGGAACGTTGATGCGACGCCGCTGTCGCGGCGCCACTTGTGTTGCCGGGAGAATAGCGTTTTTCACGCAGTGCGGCAGACGAATGCGGCGTTCTCCAACGGGATTGTGAGGCGGGCGGGGCCAGTATATCGTTTCGCAAAAATAACGATCAGCCGGAGGAAGCCCATGTGCCATCTGTTCGCACACCAGCCTCAGCGCGACTATGCATCGCAGACCCGCTCGTTGCGGATCGGCGGCCATAGCACCTCGATCCGGCTCGAAATGGCGTTCTGGGACACGCTCGAGGAGATCGCCGCCAAGGAGGGCATGAGCCTCGCCAAGTTCGTGACCACGCTCTACGCCGAGGTGCTCGATCATCACGGCGAGGTGAAGAATTTTGCGTCGCTGTTGAGGTGCTCCTGTCTGATCTACCGGGCGAAGGCGACCGCGGCGCTGCCGGATTTTCCCGCGGCCGCGATCATGGACGCGGCGGAGTAGCCGCACGCCGGCTCTGTCGTCTCCCTCCCCCGCCTGCGGGGGAGGGCGGGGTGGGGGCGCCACAGCGGCAGTCCCGCCGGAGCGTTCCCCCACCCGCATCGCATCTTTGATGCGATGCGACCTCCCCCGCAGGCGGGGGAGGCGCTGACCGAGTGTGGAGCGCCAAGTGTGCCCCATCGCACGACCTTGTCCCTCAGATCTCCTTCTTCTGCATCGCTCCCGCAATGTAGTCGGCCTGGCGGATCGCCAGCGCGACGATCGTCAGCGTGGGATTGCACGCCGCGCCCGTGGTGAACTGGCTGCCGTCGGAGACGAACAGGTTCTTGATGTCGTGGGTCTGGCCGAATTTGTTGACGACGCCGTCCTTGGCCTTCTCGCTCATCCGGTTGGTGCCGAGATTGTGCGTCGAGGGGTAGGGCGTGGTCGGATAGGTCACGGTGGCGCCGACCGCCTCGTAGATCGCCGAGCCCTGCTTGTAGGCGTGGGCGCGCATCGCGACGTCGTTGGGATGATCGTCGAAATGCACTGACGCCACCGGCATGCCGAACTTGTCCTTGGCGGCCGGATCGAGCGTGATGCGGTTGGTCTCCTGCGGCATGTCCTCGCCGACCAGCCACATGCCGGCCATGCGCGGATAGGTCTCCATCGCCGCCGTGAAGCTGCGGCCCCAGGCGCCGGGATTGAGGAACGCCGCCATGAACGGCAGGCCGAGCGAGAGCGTCTCCATCTCGTAGCCGCCGACGAAGCCGCGCTTCGGATTGAACGCCGCCTCGTCGCGGACGATGCCGGCCATCGTGGTGCCGCGATACATGTGCACCGGGTTCTCGAACGTCGCATAGACGCTGCCGGTCATGTGCCGCATGTAGTTGCGGCCGACTTGGCCGGAGGAGTTGGCAAGGCCGTCCGGGAACATGTTCGAGGCGCTGTTGAGCAGCAGCCGCGGGCTCTCGATCGAGTTGCCGGCGACGGCGACGATACGGGCCTTCTGCAACTGCATCTTGCCCTGGCTGTCGGCATAGACCACGCCGGTCACCTTGCCCGAGGCGTCATGCTCGATCTTGATCGCCATGCTGCCCGGCCGCACCTCGAGATTGCCGGTGGCCTCGCCCTTCGGGATCTCGGTGTACAAGGTCGACCATTTCGCTCCGGACTTGCAGCCCTGGAAGCAGAAGCCGATCTGCTGGCAGGCGCCGCGGCCGTCGCGCGGCTGCGAGTTGATCGCCATGTTGCCGGTGTGCACGGTCTTGTAGCCGAGCTTCCGGGCACCGGCCTCGAGCACCTTGAAATTGTTGTTGCCGGGCAGGCCGGGAATGTCGTTGGTGCGGGTGACGCCCATCTTGAACTCGGCCTTGGCGTACCACGGCTCCATCTCGGCCAAGGTCACTGGCCAGTCCAAGAGGCTCGTGCCGGGCACGCCGCCATAGGTGGTGCGCGCCTTGAACTCGTGCTCGTCGAAGCGCAGCGAGGCGCCGGCCCAGTGCACGGTCGAGCCGCCGACCGCCTTGACGATCCAGGCCGGCAAATTGGCAAAGTCCTTTGCCACCCGCCAGGTGCCGGACGTGGTGCGCATGTCGGTCCAGGCGAGCTGGGTGAAGCTTTCCCATTCGTCGTTGATGAAGTCGGGAATCTCGTAGCGATTGCCGGCTTCGAGAATGACGACCTTGATGCCCTTCTGTGCGAGCTCGTTGCCGAGCGTGCCGCCGCCGGCGCCCGAGCCGATGATGACGACGACGCTCGAATCGTTCTGATCGAATCTTGCCATGGTGGTTTCCTCCGTGTTTCTTGTCTTGGTGCTGGCCGGCGTCAGGCTTTCGGCAGCCAGTCGATGTCGGAGAAGCCACGGTTGATGTAGCCGCCATGCTCGGCGGAGGAGCCCTCGTAGCCGAATTTCGGCCAGAGCTCCTTCTGATTGTAGAGCGAAACGACGAGGTCGCCGCGGATGGTCTTGAAGAAGGTCGTCTGCTCGATCCCTTGCAGCAGCGCGACGCGATCGACCTCCCACGGCACCTGCGCATACGGCACCTTGTGGCGGTCGCGCGCATCCTGGTCGAGCCGGGCGATGCCGTCATTGATCATCGCCTTCACGGCGGCATCCTCGGCGGCCTTGCCGTCCCACGGCTTGACCGCTGTGATGTAGTAGCGGTCGGCGAGGAAGTCGTGCGGGTAGATGTCGCGCGCGACCTTCACCAGCGTCTTCAGGGTCGCCGGCGTCAGCGCCTTGGCGTCCTCGGCCCAGGCGTCGGTGACGCCGAGGCCTGTCGCGGAGGCGACGGCCGCGGCCGGCACGGTCGCGGCCGCGCCCTTGAGAAAGACGCGGCGGTCGTATTTGTTGCGGCGATCGACTTCTCTCATGGGTATCCTCCGTGTGATTTTGTTGATGTATGGTCGTAGTTCAGCGGCTTCAGCCGAAGCGGCCGCCGCGCTGGATCACCTCGATCTTGTAGCCGTCGGGATCGGTGACGAAGAAGAAGCGCGCGAGCGTCGCACCATTGTGCTTGAAATCGCGCAAGGGGCCTGGCGCCAGGTTCTCGCGCTCGAAGCGGGCATGCTCGGCATCGAGATCGTCGACCACGACAGCGAGATGGCCGTAGCCGTCGCCGAGCGTATAGGGCTCCTTGCGGTCGAAGTTGACGGTCAGCTCGACCTCGAACGGCGATGACGGATGGCGCAGATAGATCAGCGCGAAGCCGTCGAAGCGCAGACTATCGGCGATCTCCAAGCCAAAGGCGCGCGTGTAGAAGTCGAGCGCCTTGGCCTCGTCGAGCACGCGGATCATGGAATGCACGGGTTTGGCCATCTCAATTGTCCTTCAGGTAGTTGATGATCGCGGCGCGCACGTCGGGCTTGGCCTGGCGATACGCCATCACGGCGCCGGGGATCAGCTCTTGCGGGTTGGTCAGCCAGGCGTCGAGCTTGGCTTCGTCCCAACTGAAGTCGGCCCTGGCGAAGCCGGCCGAGTAGCGGAAGCCGTCGATCGATCCGGCGCGGCGGCCGACGATCTTCGATAGCGGCGGTCCCTGTCGCATCGGTTCGCCGCTGCTCAGCGTATGGCAGACACCGCATTGCTGCTTGAAGAGAGTCGCGCCGTCGACGGGCTTCGGCGAGGGCAGCGCCATCTGCGCGAGCGCGGCGGCCGCGCCCAGCATCGCGCCGCAACATCCAAGTCCAACGCGAAGAAAAGCAGTTTGCGCTGCACGCTGTCCCGACATCGATCCTCTCTCATCATTTTTGATGAGACTAGGTCGCAGTGAAAGCACCGTGGTAGTAGCGGGCTGTTTCAGCAGGAACAAAGCGTGCGCAGGACGCGTCCGCCCGCAGGATGTGTCAGCGTTGCGGACTAATCGTCGAAGCGACGCCCGCCGCGTCCCGCCTTGACGTCGCTGCGGATCTTTTTGCCTTCGAGCCGGCGCTGCTTGGAGCCGAAGGTCGGCTTGGTCGGGCGCCGCACCTTCGGCCTGATCATCGCCTCCTTCAACAGCGCCAGCAGGCGGTCGATCGCGTCGGCCTTGTTGCGCTCCTGAGTCCGAAAGCGCTCGGCCTGGATCACGATGACGCCGTTCTTGGTCATGCGCTGGCCGGCCAGCCGCGCCAGCCGTGCCGCGGCATCCTCGGGCAGCGTGATCCGGGTCGTGTCGAAGCGCAGCTGCGCCGAGGTCGACAGCTTGTTGACGTTCTGGCCGCCGGGCCCGGAGGCGCGGACGAACGAGATCTCGATGTCGTTCTCGTCGATGGCAAGGTCGCGGGAGATCCGCAGCATGGGGCACCAGGTGGAATCGAGGCTTTCGCGCGCACCATAGCGGGTTTAGGGCCGGTGTGCGCGGGTTCACACCATTGCGTCGCGGGTTGGCCAGGGGCCGGTGCGAAACCCTCCACTGTCATCCCGGCGAACGCCGGGATCCATAACCCCAGGGAGAAGTTTGAGGCAGGCTGGTCGTTGACACCTCCCGCATCACGCCGCGGAGTGTGGGTCCCGGATCGGCGCAGCGCCGCGCTGGCGCGCGTCGCCGCTTGTCCGGGACGACAGCGGTGGGGGTGGCGGATTCACGGCTCAAACAGCAGGTGTCGATCAGCTCAGCCATGACGCTGCGTTCTCGCGGCATCTCATGCCCGAGGTCTGCGATCAGTTCGTCCCTCTTGAAAGTGCAGAGGGCGCGGGGAATGCCGGGCGCTGGCCGCACCCATGGCCCGCCTGCGAAAAAAATGCAGGCGGCAGGTACCACAGGTTCAGCCGAGACATCCCGGCATTCCCCGCGCGGTGGTCTTCACGCTTATACGCAGTCTCCCTGGTGCGCCGGGCTTGTTGGCCACCATGATCCACGCGGCGCGTTAGCGCCGTCGCGAACGTGACACCAGCGTCGGGGTGTCAGGACCCTGCGACTTCACGTCCGCAAGCGATCGTTCGTCCGCGTCCTCGCAAGAAGACGCTGCGACCTCTCGCGGCCACCGCATCCCCGCCTCGCGTGTCGTGACGATCGCGCGCAACGCCCCTCCGCAGTGAGGCGGGATGGCGGAGAAGAACATGATTTCCGAAAAATAGCAAGATAATTATTATTATCGGAAGTCGACGCGCGGTCCTCCGCTGTCGTCCCGGGCAAGCCGTCAGCGACGCGAAGCGTGGCTGACGGCGCCGACCCGGGACCCATACGCCGCAGCCGACGTGAGGCGGGAGGTGTCAATGACCTGCCTGCCTCAAACATCTCCCTGGAGTATGGGTCCCGGCTCAAGGCCGGGACGACACCATTTTTGTGGAGGCAGCGATGGTCAGCGACATCGAAGCGTCGCGCGACGAGAGCGCCCCGCCCGCTCAGTTCGTCTTGGTCATCGGCGCCGTGGCCGGTGCTTGCACCGGCTCGGCGGCGGCCTGCGGCGTGCGGCCGACGACCGCCGTCAGCAGGCCCTGGCTCCAGAGCTGCTTCGCCGCCTTCTTGGCGTCATCGAGCGTCACGGCCTTGACGATCTCGCTGCGCTTCTCGATGTAGTCGATCGGCATCTTGTCGAGTTGATATTGCAGCATCGCCTGGGCGAGCTTGGAGGAGGTGTCGAGCGCCAGCATCTGCGAGCCGTTGATGTAGGACTTGGCCTCGTCGAGCTCCTGCTGGGTCGGGCCTTCCTCGGCCATGCGGCGGATCTCGCCCTCGACTGCGGCGATGGTCTCGCTGGCGCGGTCGAAGCGGGTGGCGGTGTTGCCGATGAACAGCGCGGAGTGATCCATCCACAGCAGCGCGTCATAGACCGAGTAGGCGAGGCCGCGCTTCTCGCGCACCTCCTTGTAGAGCCGCGACGACAGGCCGCCGCCGCCGAGGATGTGGTTGACCACATAGGCCGCCATGAAGTTCGGGTCGTGGCGGCGGATGCCGGGCCCGCCGAAGGTGATGACGGTCTGCGGCACATCGAGCGAGACGAGGACGCGCTGCGGCGGCTTGGTGGCGATGACGTCAGGCACTGGCGTCAGGGTCGCTTTCGCCGGCAGCGCGCCGAAGGTCTGGTCCAGCAGCTTGCCGAGCGTCGCCGGATCGACGTCGCCGACGACGGCGACCTTCAGCGTGTCCTTGGCGAGAACGCGGCCGGTGTAGTCCTTGAGATCTTCGACGGTGATCGTCGGCACGCTGTCCAGCGTGCCGTTGGACGGACGGCCGTAGGGGTGGTTGGGGAAGGCGAGCTCGAGGAACTTGCGGCCTGCCAGCGAGCTCGGGTTGGTGGTCTCGCGGCGCAGGCCGGAGATCACCTGCGAGCGGATGCGCTCGATATCGGCGCTGTCGAAATGCGGCGAGGTCAGCGCGGTGCGCAGCAGCTCGAACGCCTCGTCCTTGTTGTCGCGCAGCATGCGCAGCGAGCCGCGGAATTGATCGCGCGATACCTGGAAGCTGAGCTCGATGGCGCGGCGGTCGAGCCGCTCGTGGAAGGTCTTGGAGTCGAGATCGCCGGAGCCTTCGTCGAGCAGGTCGGCGACGAGATTGCCGACGCCGGGCTTGCCAATCGGATCCTGTGAGGCGCCGCCCTGGAAGGCGTATTCCATCGCGATCAGTGGCACGGTCGCGTCCTGCACGAACCAGGCTTCGATGCCGCCGGGCGAGACCAGGCGCTGGATCTTGGTTGCGGCCTGTGCAGCCGACGTGACGGCGAGCGCTGCGGCAGCGACGGCGAGCGTGCAGGCGAAGCGGCGCGCGAAGGTCATTGTGTTCATCACGACCGCTTCTCCTCGCGCTTGGCCGCATTGTCCTTGATCAGATAGCCGGTCACGGAGCGCTTCTTGTCGAGCCACTTCTGCGCCGCTGTGCGCACCTGCTCGGCGGTCACGGCGCGAATGCGATCGGGCCAGCTCCGGATGTCCTCGATGCTCAGTCCCGTGGTGAGGCCGCCGCCATACCAGCGTGCCATCGTGGCCTGGTTGTCCTGGGCGTAGATCGCCTCCGCGATCAGCTGCGTCTTGACCCGTTCGAGATCCTCGGCGCGAACCGGGTTCTGCGCCAGCTCGGCGATCACGCTGTCGACCACCGCCTCGACCTGGGCGAACTCCACGCCGGGTCTTGGCGCGGCCGCGACCGAGAACTGGCTCGGATCCAGCGAGGTGCCCTGATAGGACGCGCTGGCGCTGATCGCGAGCGACTTGTCGATGACGAGCGCGCGGTAGAGATAGGAGTTGCTGCCGTTGCCCATCAGCTGGGCCAGCACGTCGAGCGCAGCGGATTCACCGGGCGCGGCCGTCGTCGCCGACGGCACCAGGTAGAAGCGGCGCATCGAGGGCTGCTCGACATGCGGGTCGGCCAGCGTGACCGTGCGCGGCGCCACCGGCTGCGGCTCCTGCGGCCGGAGCCGGTGCGCGGGAATGTCGCCCTGCGCGGGGATCTTGGCGAAGGTCTGCTCGACCAGCGGACGCACTTCCTTGGCGTCGGTGTCGCCGGCGATGATGAGGATCGCATTGTTGGGCGCGTAGAAGCGGCGATAGAATGCCAGCGCATCCTCGCGGCTGAGCTTTTCGATCTCCGGCTTCCAGCCGATCACCGGGCGGCCATAGGGATGATTGACGTAGAGCGCCGCCATGACCTGCTCGTTGAGCCGGGCTTCCGGAGAGTTGGCGACGCGCATGTTGTATTCTTCGAGCACGACGTCGCGCTCGGGCAGCACGTTCTCGTCCTTCAGCACCAGGCCGGTCATGCGGTCGGCCTCGAACTCCATCATCTTGGGCAGTTGGTCGCGCGGCACGCGCTGGAAGTAGCCGGTGTAGTCGACCGAGGTGAAGGCGTTCTCGTTGCCGCCGATCTTGAGCACGGTCTTGGAGAACTCGCCGGCCGGATGCTTCTCGGTGCCCTTGAACATCAGATGCTCGAGGAAATGGGCGAGGCCTGATTTACCGGGCGTCTCGTCGGCGGAGCCGACCTTGTACCAGATCATCTGCGTCACCACGGGGGTGCGGTGATCCTGGATCACGACGACCTGCAGGCCGTTGGGGAGGGTGAAGCTGGCAGGGGGCTCGGAGGCGAACGTCGTTTGCGCCGAAGCGCCGGCCGTGAACGCAATGATGGAGACGAGCGCGGCGGCGACGGGAATGAACCGGTGCGAGGACATCATGATCCTTCTGAAGGCCCGCGGGGAGGGGCGATCGGGTTTGAGCGCAGCATGCTACATCGCGCCGGACGGAGCCCGACGTCACAAAGCGGCGATGGCATGGTGCCGCCGCGAGACATTAAATTTCACTAATGCCGGCAAACGCGGCAAGTCCGGGGGGCTCCGGCGAGCAGCCGCCCTCACCGTTCCTTGCCGGTCATGATGTCCATCTGCTTGCCGGCGATCGGCTCCTGCTTGCCGGTGCCATAGGCATAGCTCGACGACGGCGTCTGATAGCCGGGCGGCGGCTGGGTCAGGCTCTCGCGCTGCGGCTCGCTGGTGAACGGCTTGGTTTCGCTGTCGCTGCCCTTGAACATGCCGAACAGGCCGCCTTTGAAGCCGAGCTGAGACGGGCTCATCATCGGGTTGTTGCTGACGCCGGGCTGGATCGGCTCGGTCGGCTTGGCGGCGGCCGTCCGCCCCATCTTCATCTCGGCCGGGGTCAGCGGGCGGGCCGCATTGACCGGATCCTTGTTGTCCTTCTTGCGCGCGGCGGCCGCGGCACGGCGCTGCTGCTCGTCGGGGTCCTTCGGCCAGTTCGGGGCATTGGCCTGGGTCGCGGCAGCCGGCGGCGGCAGATCGAGCTTGGGCGGCACGACGAGCGGCGAGCGCTCGCGATAATTGATGGTCGGCGTCTCCATGTTGGTGCCGCCGAGGCCGCGCATCAGGTTGTCGACGATCTTCTCTTCGAAGGTCTTGTCGTCTTCCTCGTCCTCCTGGGCACGGGCGACGCCCGCGGCCATGATGACGCCGATGCAAAGCGCAGCCGCCGACAGGCGCAGAGCGCGAAAGGCCGCGTGGGTCATGATCCGGCCGCTGACTTCGGTCTTGCGCATGGCTTTCCCTGTCCTCGCTTGTCCAGTGCTCGTGCTCCGACGAACCGGCCGCGAACCCACCGATTGCGATCCTCGATTCGACGGGGGCCGTCCAGGCATCGCGCCGATCTCGAAAACGTGAAGATCATCAGGCTCTTGACCCTGGATCGGCACCGGCCGGTATCGACCCGGATCAGGGCGCTTTTGCGGCGGGAGCCCCGAAGAAGGAGTCATACAGCAGGCCCGCCACCCCGGCAACGATGGCCACGTCGGCCATGTTGAAGATGTACCAGTTGTAAACCGTGCCGCCGATCTGGACGTGGAACAACGCGAAATCGACCACCGCGCCATAGGCCAGCCGGTCGATGCCGTTGCCGATGGCGCCGCCGATGATCAGGCCGAGCGCGGCCGTCGCCAGCTTGCTTTCCGCGCTCGCCATCCAGATGGCGAGGGCGACCACCGCGACGGCCTTCACCGCCATCAGTCCATATTGCGCCAGCGCGCTCTCGCTCTGCAGCCAGCCGAAGCTGATGCCGATGTTCCAGGCGAGGTAGAGGTCGAAGAACGGGGTGATCCTGACCGTGCCGCGGTTGGGCAGGTCGAACACGTACAGCAGCCACAGCTTGGAGGCCTGGTCGATGACCAGGGTGGCGAAACCGGCGATGAGGCCGAGGCGGAGGCGGGAGGTCATTGCGTGATGGCGATCATGCCGGGCCACTCGCGGCAAACACCGCTGTCGTCCCGGCGAAAGCCGGGACCCATACCGCGGATGGCCGATTGTTGAAAAAGGCTCTGGGTCATCTGTCTTTGTCTACAAAGGCGCCGGTGGCTATAGGTCCCCGCGTTCGCGGGGACGACAGTTGTGGGTGTCGTACCAGCGAGCCTCACACGCCGACCCCGAGCGCCTTCCACTCGCGCAGCGCCTGCGCGTCGCGCGGGGAGACGTCGGGGTACTCCTTGTCGTCGCCGACGCTCTCCAGGATCTTCCAGGAGCGGGCGCACTTCTTGCCCACGGCCTTCTCGACGACGACCGCTACCCCTGGCACGGCATCGAGCCGGAACGCATCGGCCGGTGCGTCGCCTTCGCGGACCTCGTAGTTCGAGGTGATGCAGACCTCGGCGAGGTCGGTATCGAACAAGGTGCCGAGCAGCGAGCGATCGGCCACATAGATGATCGGCGAGGCCTCGAGCGACGATCCGATGGTCTTGGCGGCGCGCGCGAGCTCCAGCGCGCCGGTGACGACGCGCCGGACGTTGCGGATGGTCTCCCATTTCGCGGCGAGCGCGTCGTCGCGATAACCGTCCATCGCATCCGGGAACAGCGTCAGATGCACCGACGGCTCGGCGTCGGGCCGATACATTCGCCACGCCTCGTCGGTGGTGAACGACAGCACCGGCGCCAGCCATTTCAGGATGGAATCGCAGATCAGGTCGATCGCGGTCAGCGCCGCCTTGCGCGCCACCGACGACGGCGGATCGCAATACAGTGTGTCCTTGCGGATGTCGAAATAGAACGCCGACAGCTCCGTGTTCATGAACGCAGCAAGCGACGCGATCACGGTCTTGTAGTCGAACGCGGCATAGGCGCGGCTGATCGTCTCCGCCTGCTGCGACAGCTGATGCAGCATCAGCCGCTCCAGCTCCGGCATGTCGGCGAACGCGACCGCGTCGCTGCGCTCGTAGTGATGCAGCGTGCCGAGCATCCAGCGCATGCTGTTGCGCAGCTTGCGGTAGGTCTCGATGGTGTTCTTCAGGATCTCCGGGCCGATGCGCTGGTCGTCGGCGTAGTCGGTGGCGCACACCCACAGCCGCAGGATGTCGGCGCCGGAATCCTTGATCACCTTCTGCGGCTCGACGGTGTTGCCGAGCGACTTCGACATCTTGCGGCCGTTCTCGTCGAGCGTGAAGCCGTGCGTCAGCACCACGTCGTAAGGCGCGCGGCCGCGGGTGCCGCAGCTCTCCAGCAGTGACGAGTGGAACCAGCCGCGGTGCTGGTCGCTGCCTTCGAGGTACATCACGGTGTCACGGCCGCCATCGACCTTGCGCCTGATGCCGGCGAGGCCGGGGAAGTGCACGGGGTCTTCGAGCACGAAGGCGTGGGTCGAGCCGGAGTCGAACCAGACGTCGCAGATGTCGTCGACCTTCTTCCAGTCCTCATTGGCGCGCGAGCCCAGGAAGCGCTCGCGCGCGCCGTCGGCGTACCAGGCGTCGGCGCCTTCCTTGGCGAAGGCATCGGTGATGCGGGTGTTGACGGTCTCGTCCTGCAGGATCTCGGCCGAGCCGTCGCTCTTTTCGCGCACGAACACCGCGATCGGCACGCCCCAGGCGCGCTGGCGCGAGATCACCCAGTCCGGACGGTTGGCGATCATGCCGTTGATGCGGTTCTGGCCGGCGGCCGGCACCCATTGCGTGACCGAGATCGCGTGCAGCGCGCGGGCACGCAGGGTGTCGCCGGACTTGGCCTTGCCATCGTCGGCAATATCCTTGTCCATCGCGATGAACCATTGCGGCGTGTTGCGGAAGATCACCGGCTTCTTGGAGCGCCAGGAGTGCGGGTATTGATGCTTGAGGCGGCCGCGCGCGAGCAGCATGCCGGCGTCGGTCAGCGCCTTGATGACGGCCTCGTTGGCGTCGCCCTTCTCGCCCTTGTCGTTGATGACGCGCTTGCCGGTGAAGCCCGGCGCGTGGTCGGTCAGCGCGCCGTTCTCGTCGACGGTGTAGGGGATGGTGGTGGCGATGCCGCGGCCGTCGAGCTCGCGCGCATTGGCCATCCAGACGTCGAAGTCCTCGCGACCGTGGCCGGGCGCGGTGTGCACGAAGCCGGTGCCGGTGTCGTCGGTGACGTGGTCGCCGGGCAGGAGCGGCACGGTGAAGCCGTAGCCGCCGGCGAGACCTTTCAGTGGATGCGCACATTCGACGGCATCGAGCGTATCGCCGGGGATGTCGCGCACCTTCTCATAGGCCGTGACGCGCGCCTGCTTGAACACGCCCTCGGCTAGCGCATCGGCGAGGATCAGCATGTCGCCGGTCTTGGCCCAATTGTCGGCGGGCGCATCCGTGACCTTGTAGAGGCCGTAGGCGATCTTCGGCGAGAATGAGATGGCGCGGTTGCCGGGCAGGGTCCAGGGCGTGGTGGTCCAGATCACCACCGAGGCGCCCGCAAGCGCGCCATGCGCCGGCGAGGTCACCGGAAACTTCACCCACACCGTGTCGGACTGATAGTCCTCATACTCGACCTCGGCCTCGGCGAGCGCGGTCTTCTCGACCACGCTCCACATCACCGGCTTGGAGCCGCGATACAGCGTGCCGTTGGCGGCGAACTTCATCAGCTCGCGGGCGATCTGGGCCTCGGCCGGATAGGTCATGGTGGCGTAGGGATGATCCCAGTCGCCGATGACGCCGAGACGCTTGAACTCCTCGCGCTGCACGTTGAGCCAATGATCGGCATAGGCGCGGCATTCCCTGCGGAACGCGACCATGGCGGCGGAGTCGCGGAAGTCGGGCTTGGTCTTGCCCTTCTTGCGGTAGTTCTCCTCCTCGATCTTCCATTCGATCGGCAGGCCGTGGCAGTCCCAGCCCGGCACGTAGTTGGAATCGTGGCCGAGCATCTGCTGGCTCTTGGTCACGACGTCCTTGAGGATCTTGTTCAGCGCGTGCCCGATGTGGATGTTGCCGTTGGCATAGGGCGGGCCGTCATGCAGGACGAATTTCGGCCTGTTCTTGGCGGTCTCGCGCAGCTTGCCGTAGAGGTCGATGTCACCCCAGTATTTCAGGATCTCCGGCTCGCGCTGCGGCAGGCCGGCGCGCATCGGGAAGTCCGTCTGCGGCAGATACAGGGTCTTGGAATAGTCCTTGGCGTCGGATTTTTGGGCGTCGGGCTTTTGCGGCTTTTCGGACATCGTGATCTGGCTGGCTGAGAGATGAGGCGCTGAGACGCGATTTGGATCGCGGGTGGCGGAACGAGCAGAGACATCCCGGTCTTGCGCCGAGCTCAAAGCTCAGGCGGAAGCCGGGCCGCTAATGCCGATGATGCGCCGTATCAACATGGGGCTCCCTCATAGCAGGGGGCCTGCGAAATCGCAAAGCGATCCTGCGGCAGCAACGCTGCGGGATCGTTGTTCAGCGTCATTCCGGGGCGATACGCCAGCATCGAACCCGGAATCTCGAGATTCCGGGTTCAGCCCTGGCGGGCTGCCCCGGAATGACGTCACCGATGGAGCAGGAGGATCAGCCGATCTCGCCAAGCCGCGGGAAGAGACCAGGATGGGCCGCCAGCAGAGCGCGGGCCTTGGCGCTGTCGTCGTCCATCTGCCGGATCAGGGCCTCGATGGAGCCGAATTTGGCCTCCTCGCGGATGAAGCCGATGAAGGCGACGTCCAGGACCTCGCCATAGAGGCTGCCATGGAAGTCGAACAGGAAGGTCTCGAGCAGCGGCGCACCATTGTCGAAGGTCGGCCGGCGGCCGAAATTGGCGACGCCGTCGATCAGCACCCGGCTCGCGCCGCGGCCGCGGCCGACCCGGACGGCATAGATGCCGTGGCGAAGCCCGCAATCACGGTCGAGCCGCATGTTGGCGGTGGGGTAGCCGAGGTCGCGGCCGCGCTTCTCGCCGTGGATCACCTCGGAGCTCACGAACCAGGGGCCGCCGAGCATCGCGGTCGCCTCGCTGACCTGGCCCTCCGCCAGCGCCTCGCGGATCGCGGTCGAGGACACCGGCCGCTCGTCGATGTCGACATGGGCCTGGATGTCGACCTCGATGCCGAGCTTGGGGGCCTCGTTGGCGAGCAGGCTGGGCGAGCCGACGCGGCCCTTGCCGAAATGAAAGTCGTAGCCGACCGCGATTCCGGCGATCCCCAGCCGCCCGATCAGGTCATGGTGAATGAAATCCTGCGCCGAGGTCTGGGCGCGGCCCTTGTCGAAGGCCATGACCACGGCGCCGGCAAGGCCGGTTCCGGCCAGGAGCCGCAGCTTGGCGGTCTCGTCGGTCAGGCGGAACTGCGGGGTATTGGGGCTGAAGAAGCGCCGCGGATGCGGCTCGAAGGTCAGCGCCAGCGCCGGCCGCCCCTTGGCCTTGCCCATGTCGATCGCCGCCTCGATCACGGCCCGGTGACCGAGATGGACGCCGTCGAAATTGCCCATCGCCACCACCGCGCCCCTGAGGATGTCCGACGGCGGGGTGGAATCGCGGATGATCTTGAAATCGGGCATGTGACGGAAATATCTCGCGGATTTCGGTGGGCCGCCGTCTGGCAGCGTTGCCCTCGACCGTGGGCGGCCGGCCCCGCGAAGTCAAGCCGAAGGGGTTCCTCCGCTCATGCAGCGCAGCAATAGCGACATGCAGACGCAGCGCAGTTAACGCGCTGTTTAACGGCTGATGCTACTGCTCGGAGCGGATGGCGGGGTCGGTTACGGCCCGTGCCGCAACAGCGTTTTTGTAACAGTCTGCGCGTTGTGTTCGCGTCTGGGGGAGTCAAGATGGCGGTTGATTTGACGATGCCGGTGCTCGTCGTCGACGATTACAGCACCATGATCCGTATCATCAGGAATCTTCTCAAGCAGATCGGGTTCGAGGACATCGACGATGCCAGCGACGGCTCGATGGCGCTGAACAAGATGCGCGCCAAGAAATACGGCCTCGTGATCTCCGACTGGAACATGGAGCCGATGACCGGCTACGACCTGCTCCGCGAGGTCCGTGCCGATCCGAACCTGGCGACCACGCCCTTCATCATGATCACGGCGGAATCCAAGACCGAGAACGTGATCGCGGCCAAGAAGGCCGGCGTGAACAACTATATCGTCAAGCCGTTCAATGCCGCGACGCTGAAGACCAAGATCGAGGCGGTGTTCCCGGACATGGCGACGGCCTGAAGCCCGCCTGATCCACTCCCACAGGACAGACGCCCGGCACTCGGCCGGGCGTTTTTCGTTTCAGGATCCGTTCACCACTTCAATTCGCGCATCAGCGCGCGGGGCGGGTGGCCGAACAGCTCCTTGACCGAGGCCGGGTCGAGCTGCTCGACGCCGGCGAATTCCTCGGAATGGATGCCGCGGGTCACGAACAGGCAGTCGATGCCGAAGCCGTGCGCGCCGGCCAGATCGGTGCGGACGGAATCGCCGATCGCCAGCACCTCCTCGCGCGCGACCGGCCGGCCGGCGTGCTGCTCGGCCAGCATCATGGCGCGCTCGTAGATCGGCCGGTGCGGCTTGCCGTAGAAGATCACCTCGCCGCCGAGCTCGCGGTAGAGCTCGGCGATGGCGCCGGCGCAATAGATCAGCCGGTCGCCGCGCTCGACCACGATGTCCGGATTGGCGCAGATCAGCGGCAGCCTGCGCTCGCGGGCGCGCAGCAGCATCGGCCGGTAGTCCTCGGCGGTCTCGGTCTCGTCGTCGTAGAGGCCGGTGCAGATGATGTAGGAGGCTTCCTCCAGCGGCGACAGCGCCAGGTCGAGACCGCGATGGATGGAGTTGTCGCGCTCGGGGCCGAGCCAGAACACCTTGCCGCCGGGATGATCGGCCACGTAGTGGCGGGTCAAATCGCCGGAGGAGACGATGGCGCTGTAGACCTCGTCGGCGACGCCGAGCTTGCGCAACTGGCGCTGGACCGAATCGGCCGGACGCGGTGCGTTGGTGATCAGGATCACCGTACCGCCCTGGCGGCGAAAGTGGTGCAGCGCGTCGCAGGCGTCGGGGAAGGACTCCAGCCCGTTATGGACCACGCCCCAGATGTCGCTCAGCAAAACCTGCTTGCGGCCGACAAGATCGCGCAGCCGCTCTTCGAAGCGGAGAACGGTCATGGCAGGCGGCTGATCTCAGATGGTGCCGGCGACACGGCGGGCGAGGGCGGCATTGCCGCTGCGCGTCGGAGCGTTGGTGTGTGACACGTCGAGAGAGGTGGTGCCGGCGGCATTGGGGTCCTGAATCTTGATGTCCTGCCCGCCCGATGGGCCGGCGGCGGCATCGCCGGTAGCAGATGCGCCCTCCGGTCGCAATGGGCGGGGCGGCGCGAACAGGAAGCCCTGGCCGAAGCGGACGTCGTAGTCGAGCAGGTCGACGACGCTGTTCTCGCCTTCGATCCGCTCGGCGATCAGGTCGATGCCGAAGCGGCCCAGCAGATCGGAGAGATCGGTTGGATGAATGTCCGAGGCCGAGCTCTGCTTGGGGTCGAGCAGCAGCACGGCCGGAACCTTGATGAAGCGGACACCGCGATCAGCGAGCTCGCGCGGCTCGAACCGGAGGTCGGTGACGTGGTCGATCGAGAAGCGGTAGCCGCGCTGCGCCAGGGCCGCGAGGTGCTCGGTCTCGGTCGGGCCCAGGCTGCGAAAGGTCGACTGCTTGAATTCGAGCACGAAGGACGGCGCCAGGGCGCGATTGGCTTCGAGGAAATCGAGGCATTGTGAAAAGTTTGCAGGGCTGCTCAGGGTGGCCGAGGAGATGTTGCAGAAGATGCCGACGTCCTTGTTGCGAACCATCAGGCGGCGAAGCACCTGGACGCAGCGAAGCAGGACCATGTGGTCGATGCGCCCGACCAGGCCGGCGGCTTCCGCGATGCCGATGAAGTCCTCGGCCGCGACCACCTGATCGCGCTCGTCGCGTAGCCTGGTTACGGCCTCGTAGAAGCGCACCTTGCGCTGCGGCAGCGTTACCAGCGGCTGCAGATAGATGTCGAGGCGGTTGTCCTCGATCGCACCTTTGACCGCGGCGAGGATCTGCGGCTGGCTGCGCGGCACGGCGGGGGCAACCGGCGCCGACGGAGCTGGCGTCGTGATCTTGGAGGCTGCTGGCACGGCAGCGACCGCCGGGGCCTGCGGTTTGGAGGTCTCGGCCACCTTCTGCTCGACGCCGCTCGACGGCAGCGCGTTCATCTCGAGCGCGCCGCTGGAGGAAGCGGTCGCCGGGAGCGGGCGATCGGCGTCGCGAACCGCGCTGGCCCCAGCTCCCGGCGGTGTTGCCGGCGGGATGGCCGCGATCAGGTCCTCGTGCTGGGCCACGGTGACGGCGAGCTGCTTCATCAGTCCGCCGAGCTCATTGATCTCGCCGATGACCCCTTGCAGGCGATCGGCGCTGACCGAGCTCGACGACACGATGCGTCCCTCGACCGCCGACAGCCGTCGGCCGAACTCGGCGACCTGGCGCGCGAGGTCGGCGGTGCCGCGTGACAGATCGGCGATCTGGCTGCCGACATCGGTGCGGTCGCGCAGCCGCATCGACACGGCGTTGTAGAGAATCAGGAAGGTCAGTGCGGTGAGCGCGACGATCGCCGATTCCGAGCCACTGATACCGGCCACCGAATACAGGATCAGGCCGAGCGAGGCCGCGACCAGAACCATACAAACGGCAATGAAAATCGTGGAGATACGGATCATGCTGCGCGGCGCTCCCAACCGAACGCAACCTTAGCACTTCTGTTGATTCGCGAGGATAGTGGGCGGGATTCAAATACCGGGAGACGCCGATGAATTCTCGTCTGCGTGTCATTTACGCAAGTTCAGCTCGGCAAGCGGAGTGTCATCGTAGTGTCGCGGGTCCGTAGAACGCCGGAGTACGCGCCGTGCGGAGTCCAGACATCTTCAGACATGCTCGCGACGCCCTTCGGCTGATCGGCGCATGTAGGCGCTCCAGGAGCGGCAGCGATCCCGGCGCGGATCAGCTCAACTGAGCCGGTTATGCTTCGATGTCCGTCGAACCGCGCCTGTCGCTGTCCGGGCAGGCTCACTTGCTGCGGTGACGCCTGCGCAGGGCGGCCACGCCGAGCAGCAGTGCCGCAACGGCGACACCGACGGGCACGTTGACCCGTCCGAGTGCGCCCGCAACTCCGCTCGCGTGATTCGGCGACGTCGATGACGGCGCCAAGGGGATGGTGTCGGGATCGATCTCGTCCGCATCGGGTTCCTGGGCCACCGGCGCGGCGATCGCCACGCGCAGCCGGCTGGAGAGTGAAGGATAATGCGGCGACGGGCTGCGGAGCTTCACCGCGGCGATGATCGCGCAGATCACCGCCAGCGCGACCAGGATGCCGCCGACCACCGCGAACGCGGTGAACAGGCCGTAGGTCATTTCCACCCAGCGGAACAGCGCCGCCAGCCCGACAATGCAGGCGGCGATCAGGAAGACGCCCGCAGTGGCGAACATCCCGGCCGCGACGGCGTAGGACGTCACGGTGCCGGTGGCCTGTCGCGCGCGGTCACGTATGTAGGACTGGGTCGCGCGCTTGACGCGGTTGAGCCTCTGCTCGAGTCCCAAGCGCAACAGCTCTCCTGGCGGTGCAAGCATGCGCGTCCTCCGACAATCCGTTCGCCGCGCAAACCGCCGGCTCGCGACATGAACGTGGAGGATTTGCGAAGGTTCCCGGCGGGAAGGCGGGTGCAGATCGGGCGCCGTTGCCTCTCCCTGCGGCGCAACGTCGAGATCGTCCTTAAGCTAGGACAGCGTGAATGTCATGGCTGCCTGCCTCTGGTCCTCTTGGGGCTTTTGTCGCGCGTGTCGTCTTTGCCGCTCGCGCAACTCTCTCCGCTCCCTCCCCCCTTGTGGGGGAGGGCCGGGGAGGGGGGTAGGCCGCGGGCTTGATTGGCAAGGGCCTGGCGGATCGCCTCAACGACGCCTTCGAGGTTCGACGTCACTTGCGCGTTGGTAAACCGAAGGACTTCAAATCCTTCGGTTGCAAGGAACTCGTCGCGCTTGGCATCTTTTGCTTGGCGCTGAGCGAAATCGTGTGACTCGCCGTCGAGCTCGATCACGAGCTTTGCCGAGAAGCAGAAAAAGTCCGCGATATAGTTTTGAATTGGTACCTGACGGCGAAAATTCACGCCGTCCATTCGGTTCGCCTTGATATACCTCCATAGCAGCGTCTCGGCACGCGTCATCGCTTGGCGAAGTTGCTTCGCTCTGTTGCGCTGGCGGTCGCTCACGACTGCTTGCGGCATCCTAGGCTACCCCCCTCCCTACCCCTCCCCCACAAGGGGGGAGGGAACGGATAGTTCGGCGACTATGGAAGCATAGCAAATGCTCCGCTGGGGCGAGGCGCCCGCAGATAAAAATGGCGGCTCTTTGAGCCGCCATTTTGCTTGCTGACGTTTTATCGTCGCGCGGCCTACGCCACGGCCTTGATGACCTTGCCGACCTTCTCGATGATCTCGCCGACCTGATCCTCGCTGACGATCAGCGGCGGGGTCAGCGCCAGCGTGTCGCCGGCGATGCGCAGCATCAGGTCGTTGTCGTGGAAAGCGGTCTCCATCGCCGAGTAGCCGCGTTTGCCGGCCGCGTCCGGCAGCGAGGCGAGATCGATGCCCGCGGTGAGACCGACGGTGCGGATGTCGAGCACGTTGGGCAGGCCCTTCAGCGACATCACCGCGTCGGCGAACTTCGGCTCGATCGCGCGGGCGTGCTCGAACAGCTTGTCGTCGCGATAGATGTCGAGCGTGGCGAGGCCGGCGGCGCAGGCGATCGGATGCGCCGAGTAGGTGTAGCCGTGGGTGAACTCGACCATGTGCTCGGGGCCGCTCATGAAGGCGTCATGGATGGTGTCGCGCACCAGCACGCCGCCCATCGGGGCCGCGCCGTTGGTGACGCCCTTGGCGAAGGTGAGAAGGTCAGGCGTCACGCCGTAGCGCTCGGCGGCGAAGGCGTAGCCGAGGCGGCCGAAGCCGGTGATGACCTCGTCGAAGATCAAGAGGATGCCGTGCTTCTGGGTGATCTCGCGCAGCCGCTTGAGATAGCCCTTCGGCGCCGGGATCACGCCGGTCGAGCCGGCCATCGGCTCGACGATCACGGCGGCGATGGTGTTGGCGCCGTGCAGGTTGACGAGGTTCTCGAGCTCATCGGCGAAGTGCGCGCCGTATTCCGGCTCGCCCTTGGTGAAGGCCTGCTTCTCGCGGTCATAGGTGGCCGGGATGTGGTCGACGCCGGTCAGCAAGGTGCCGAACAGCTTGCGGTTGTTGACGATGCCGCCGACCGAGGTGCCGCCGAAGCCGACGCCGTGATAGCCGCGGACGCGGCCGATCAGGCGGGTGCGGCTGCCCTGGCCGTTGATCTGGTGGTAGGCCAGCGCCATCTTCAGCGCGGTGTCGGCCGCCTCCGAGCCGGAGTTGCAGAAGAACACGTGATCGAGGCCGGCGGGCGCGAGGTCGGCGATGCGGTTCGCCAGCTCGAAGGCCTGGGGAATGCCGAACTGGAACGGCGGCGCGTAGTCGAGCGCCGCGGCCTGCTTGCCGATCGCCTCGGCGATCTGGCTGCGGCCGTGGCCGGCATTGCAGCACCACATACCGGCGGCAGCGTCGATGATCTTGCGACCATCGACGGTGATGTAGTGCATGTCCTTGGCACCGGCGAGCAGGCGCGGGTTCTTCTTGAAGGCGCGGTTCGCGGTGAACGGCATCCAATGCGCGGCAAGATCATTCGGAACGGTGACGGCGGGGCGGGGGCTCTTGTCCAGCATGGGGACCTCTCGGACGGTTGTGCGACGGCGGCAGCATGATCCGGAAAGGTGGCGAACCGGTGCCAGAAAAGCTTGCCGAAACGGATCGTGCTTGATGGGCCTGAATGCGTACGCCGACGTTGTCAGCCGCTGATCCGGGCCGGCTGCAAGTTATCAGCTTCGCGCGCAGACGGAAATGTCAAAGGTCCGGCGTTCCTGCTGCCCTGGTGAGCGGATTCTGCACAGCAGCAGCAGATTGTGCCGCATATTGGAAGTCGCCGCGTCATTTCGCGCCAACCGCGCGGGTGTGCCTCAGGCAGCCGCGTCTCAGACGAGATCGCGCGCGGTGATCCAGAACACCTCGCCCTCGGAGTCCTCAGTGTCGAGCCAGAGCAGCGGCAGGTCGGGATACGCCGCCTCGATCTGCGGACGGTCGCGGCCGACCTCGCACAACAGCCCGCCTTCGGCGGTCAGGTGGTCGCGCGCCTGGCCGAGGATGCGGTGGATGATGTCGAGGCCATCAGCGCCGCCATCGAAGGCCAGCGCCGGCTCGGCGCGGCATTCCCGCGGCAAGCCGGCCATGCCCTCAGCATCGACATAGGGCGGATTGGTGATGATCAGGTCGTAGCGGCGCTGGCTGAGGGGGGCGAACAGGTCGCCGCGGTGCAGCGAGACGCGCCCGGAGAGATCGTAGGCGGCGACGTTCTTCGCCGCGACGGCGAGCGCATCCTTGGAGATGTCGACCGCGTCGATCACCGCATTGGGGAAGTGGCGGCTGGCCAGGATCGCCAGGCAGCCGGAGCCGGTGCAGAGGTCGAGCACGCTGTCCACGGCCAGGGGATCGTCGATCAGCGAGGTGCCGTCGCCCTCGGCGCCACCGAAATGCGTCTCCAGCAGCTCGCCGATGAACGAGCGCGGCACGATGACGCGCTCGTCGACATAGAACGGCAGGCCGCGCATATAGACCTTGTTGACCAGATACGCCGCCGGCTTGCGCGTGGTGATTCGGGCCGAGATCAGGTCGAGGATCGTCTTGCCTTCGGCGGCGGTGACCCGGGCCGTGACGAAGGTCTCGAACTGATCGGGGCGCAGATGCAGCGCCTCGCCGATCAGGAAGGCGGCCTCGGACACCGGATCGGTGGTGCCGTGCGCGAACACCAGATCGGCGTTCTGGAAGCAGCTCACGGCGTAGCGCAGGTAGTCGAGCAGGCTCACCAGCTCGCCCGCATTGACCTTCGGCAGCCTCAGTGCCGCCGCCTTGCGCGGCGCTGCCGTCTTGACCGTCTTCGCCATCACCTTGTCCAGCGCGCTGCGGCGGCGTCATCGTGGCTCCTGGCCTCGACCCAGCTGCCGCCGTCCTCGGTTTCCTCGCGTTTCCAGAATGGCGCGTTGGTCTTGAGATAATCCATCAGGAACTCCGCGGCCTCGAACGCCGCCTGGCGGTGGCTCGACGCGGTCACCACCAGCACGATGTTCTCGCCCGGCCGGATCCGGCCGAATCGGTGAATCACGGTCAGACCCTGCAGCGGCCAGCGCGTCATCGCCAGTTCGGCATGGCGCATGATCTCCGCTTCCGCCATCCCGGGATAGTGCTCGAGCGTCAGCGCGCTGATCGGCGTGTCATGGTCGTTGCCGCGGCACAGGCCGGAGAAGGTGACGACGGCGCCGATGTCGGTGCGGCCATGGCTGAGCGCCGCGATCTCGGCGGCGGTGTCGAAATCCTCGTGCTGCACGCGGACGGTGACGATCGCGGTCATGATGCCGTGTCCTGGTCTGCCGGTCCGGCGCTCGGCCTCAGCCGCCGGTCATCGGCGGGAAGAACGCGATCTCGCGGGCGCCGGCGATGGCCGCATCCGGCTGCACATGGGTCTGGTCGATGGCGGTGCGGATCACCTTGGGCTTTTCGAACGCATAGGCGTAGTCCTCGCCCTGCGCGCTGAGCCAGGCGATCAGCTCGCTGACCGTGCGGACATCCGCCGGCGGCTCGATGGTCTCCTCGGCCTTGCCGATGCGCTCGCGCACCCAGGCGAAATACTTCACCTTCATCGCTAGTCTGCCTCGATGAGGTGGTGGATGCCGGCGCGGAAATAGTCGTAGCCGGTGTAGATGGTGAAGACCGCCGACAAGCCGAGCAGCCAAATTCCGATCCCGCTCACGATCGGGCCAACGGCCGTCGAGATCTGGGCGACCGCGGCATCGCCCGCCTCGCCCGCGAGCAGGAAGCCGATTGCCACCAATTGCATCGTGGTCTTCCATTTGGCGACCTTGGTCACCGGCACAGAGACGCGCAGTGCGGCGAGATATTCGCGCAGGCCCGACACCAGGATCTCGCGGCACAGGATCACAATGGCCGCCCACAGCGACCAGTTCTGGATGGTGCTGTCGGCGGCCAGCATCAGCAGGCAGGAGGCGACCAGAAGCTTGTCGGCGATCGGGTCGAGCATACGGCCGAATGCCGATTGCTGGTTCCAGATCCGCGCGAAATGACCGTCGAGATAGTCGGTGATCCCAGCCGCAATAAACACCGCGACGGCGACCCAGCGGAGCCACAAAGGATACATCCAGACCGACTGCGCGTAGATGCAGCCGACCACGACCGGTATCGCGGCGATGCGCGCATAGGTCAGGATGTTCGGCAGGGACGTCGACGTCTTGCTGGGCACGCGTGTGGTCGCAATATTCATCCCGTGTACCAATACTGATGCCGTGCGAACGTCAACCTTCGAGCCGAGCCGCCCGGACAGGATGACGCAGATATGACGCAAATCGCAACAAAGCCTTGCGGAGATAGGAACTCTCGCGCGCGAGGCAACGCGAGCCGCAACGCTTCATTAAGCAACCGGACGCGGTCGCGCCAGTGCCCAGATCGGCGGCCGCGACGCGTGGCCGCGACCTTATTGCAGTGCGGTGACAGCCGGGCGAATGCTTGAGCGGAAGCCTCAGATGGCCTCCGCGCCATGCACCGCGCACCAATGCGCCTGGCGTTCCGCGAACACGCGGTCGCGGACATAGGCCAGCGTCTCCTCATCGAACGTCTCGATCACCTCAAGACTGAACGCGTCAGGGCCGTGGGCGGTCCACGCCGCCTGCAGTCCGCCGCGGCGGTGGCCGCCCTGGCGCAGGGTGAACCACAGCCGGTTCTGGATCTTGTCGAGATCCGGCGCGCAGCCGATCCAGCGCTCGCCGGTGGCGGCGCAGGTGACGGCAAAGATGCCGGCAGGGCTCTTGCGCTCCTTATAGGCGGCGACGGCCACCTTGCGCTGGTCGGGGGTCATGACGGGCTCCTGATTATCACCCGGGCGTATATCGGATATTTCTATCCGGGTAAAATACTTTCTGCGTGCTGGCAGCGCCGTCGGGAGGCGGCGGGCCCGGCCGCTCCGCCATTCCGGGCTCGCTGCGGGCTCCCCCGAAATGAACGGGCGGAGAGGACCGGGCTTGCGCCGGATCGGGAGGTCGCAGCCTCAACCCGCGTTGCTGTGAAAATATTCGAAGATCTTCCGCGCGCTCTCCGCACTCACGCCCGGCACCTTGCCGAGATCGGCGATCGAGGCGCGCTCGATCTCCTTCAGCGTGCCGAAATGGTGCAGCAGCGCGCGCTTGCGCGACGGACCGATGCCGGGGATCTCCTGCAGGCCGGCCTCGCGGATGTCCTTCTTGCGCAGCTTGCGATGTGAGCCGATGACGAAGCGATGTGCCTCGTCGCGCAGCCGCTGGATGAAATACAGCACGGGGTCGCGCGGCTCGAGCTTGATCGCCTCCCGCTCCGGGATGAACAGCGTCTCGCGGCCGGCGTCGCGATCAGGGCCCTTGGCGACCGACATCAGCGCGACGTTGGTGACGCCAAGCTCGGTGAAGATCTCGCGGACGGCATTGAGCTGGCCGCGGCCGCCGTCGATGATGACGAGGTCGGGCCATTGCGGCACGTCGTCCTCCTTCGCCGCGCGCGCGACGTCCTTCTCCGACGGCGACACCAGCCGCTTGAAGCGGCGCTGCAGCACCTCCTTCATCATGGCGTAGTCGTCGCCGGGCGTGAGACCTTCCGACTTGATGTTGAACTTGCGGTACTGGTTCTTCATGAAGCCGTCGGGGCCGGCGACGATCATCGCGCCGACCGCGTTGGTCCCCTGGATGTGGCTGTTGTCGTAGACCTCGATGCGCTTCGGGACCTGCGGCAGGCCGAGCGTCGTCGTCATCGCCTCCAAGAGGCGGCTCTGCGTTGCGGTGTCGGCGAGCTTGCGGCCCAGCGCCTCGCGCGCATTGGTCAGCGCATGGATGACGAGGTCCTTCTTCTCGCCGCGCTTCGGGCAGGACACCTCGACCTTGTGGCCGGCCTTGACGCACAGCGCCTCGGCGAGCAACTCGGCTTCCTCGATCTCGTGCGACAGCAGGATCAGCTTCGGAGGCGGCTTGTCGTCGTAGAACTGCGTGATGAACGCCGACAGCACCTCCTCCGGCAGATAGCTCTTCTCCGCGCGCGGGAAGTAGGCGCGGTTGCCCCAGTTCTGGCCGGTGCGGAAGAAGAACACCTCGACGCAGGAATAGCCGCCCTCCTGGTGGATGGCGAACACGTCGGCTTCCTCGACGGTGCGCGGGTTGATGCCCTGCTGCGAGGAGATCGCCGACAGCGCCGCGAGGCGGTCGCGATAGACAGCGGCAGTCTCGAATTCGAGCTCGCCAGACGCCTTCTCCATTTCGGTCGCCAGCAGCGCCTTCACCGCCTGGCTGCGTCCGGACAGGAAGTCGGTCGCCTCGCGCACGAGCTCGGTGTAGCCGGGGAAGTCGATCTCCTGGGTGCAGGGCCCGGCGCAGCGGCGGATCTGGTGCAACAGGCAGGGGCGGGTGCGGCTCTCGAAGAACGAATCGGTGCAGGAGCGGATCAGGAAGGCGCGCTGCAGCGCCGTGATGGTGCGGTTGACGGCGCCGGCCGAGGCGAACGGACCGAAATAACGCCCGGGTCGCGACTGCGCGCCGCGGTGCTTGAGGATCTGCGGCGCCCAATGGTCGCCGGTGATCAGGATGTAGGGGAACGACTTGTCGTCGCGCAGCTGCACGTTGAAGCGCGGCTTGAGCTGCTTGATCAGGTTGGCTTCGAGCAGCAGCGCCTCGGTCTCCGTGGTGGTGGAGACGATCTCGACAGTCACGGTGGCGGCGATCATGCGCAGGATGCGCGCCGGCAGCGGCGCGTTGGCGCGGGCGTAGGACGACAGCCGCTTTTTGACGTTCTTGGCCTTGCCGACATAGAGCACGTCATGGGCTGCGTTGAGCATGCGGTAGACGCCGGGCGAGGTCGGCGCCAGCCGCACCGCGTTCTCGATCGCGGCATGGCCGATCGCCAGCGGGCCCTCGCCGACCGCCTCCAGGCTCTCCTCGGCCAGCTCCGGCAGCCGGCCGTCATCGTCCTCGTCCGCAGCTGGGGCGGCGGGATCGAGGTCGGGCGTGTCGATGGCCTCGGGGGGCAGGTCGGCAGAGGCGCCACGCCGGCTCGGGGGCGTCGGCGCCTTGGATGGGTCGGAGCTGTGGGTGGTCATGTCCAACAAATTAAGCGCTGCCGCGCCGCCTCGCCAGCTTGCGATGGCGCCATGCACAGGGCAGGGCGGTAACGCTTCGTTAAGCACGTTAATGGCCGGGTAACCCGGCTTAACAACGGCTTAACCTAAAACTCTCGATAAAAGCTCACGAAAGAAGCGAGAGTTCCGTAACCACGTCGGCCCGCGCAGCACAGTCGCGCGGCGCATGCTCCGGGTGGTGACGGCGAGTTGCGTGGAGTGAGCGATGAACAGGTTCTTGGTCGGTGCTGCCGCCGCGGCGGGCTTTGGCGCGGCGGCTCTCGGATCGGTCTCGGCGCAGGCGGCCGATCTCGGCTATGGGCGCGGCGCGCCCTATACCGTGAACCAGCCCCTCAACGCCTATAGCTGGGCCGGCCCCTATCTCGGCGGCACGCTGGGCTACGAATGGGGCACCGTCGGCAACAACCCGACCAAGCCGTCCGGTCTCACCGGCGGCCTGACCGCGGGATACAATTGGCAGAACGGCCCATGGGTGTTCGGCGCCGAGGGCGACATCAACCTGACCGGCGCCAACGACACCTTCGCGCCGTGGAAGTTCTCGAACCCGTGGTTCGGCACATTGCGCGGCCGCGCCGGCTACGCCTTCAACAACATCCTGTTCTACGGCACCGGCGGCCTCGCCTTTGGCGGCCTGCGCGCCGAGACCTTCGGTCTTTCGGAATCGCACACCACGGTGGGCTGGACGCTCGGCGCCGGCACCGAGTTCGGCCTGGCGCAGAACTGGACCGCCAAGATCGAGTATCTCTACGTCGATCTCGACAGCAGCAATTTCGTGATCACGGGGGCGAAGAACGACTATCGGTTTGGAATTGTGCGCGCAGGCATCAACTTCCACTTCTGATGGCAACCAGGGAATAGGAAGAAGAAACGTCCAACGACAACCTCCCGGCCGCTCGCGCGGCTGGGATTTTTTTGTCGGAGTCCCTTTTGTCGTAGCGCTCCGTGCAATCTGGAGGCATGCGCGCATCGCGCGCGGCCTGCACGTACGAGCCGGCAATGCTGTGCACGCGAGCCGGCGGCGCTGCCGGCAGCTTCCAAACGAACGAATGAGATGCCGTCGAGGCGCCCGCGGCTGCAGTCTCACGCTGGTGCGTGAACCGTTGCCTGGTGGGCTCGCCCTAAGACGACAGGACCAGGTTCACCGCCTTCGGGCCCTTGCCCTTCTTGTCCGGCTCGACCTCGAAGCTGATCCGTTGTCCCTCGGTCAGATCCTTCAGGCCCGCGCGCTCCACCGCCGTGATGTGCACGAACACGTCGCGTCCACCGTCGTCCGGCTTGATGAAGCCGTAGCCGCGCTCACCATTGAAGAACTTGACCGTCCCAGTCATGGCCATCGGGAAACTCCTCCCCCGCAATGCTTCCTCCACTGCGCGCTCTGCGCAGCGTCCGACCGGACATCACTTTGATCGGAAAGCGTTGGCCACCTTAACGCCCAGCGCTCGCCACGCCGGATCGTCTGGATCTTGTTAGGCCTTGATCACCCCGCCGCAACCATTCGCGGAAGCGGAACGTAAAGCCAGTCTTACAATCAGACACAATAATACGGTTCCGCGCCGATTGACTACGGCTTTTCGACCAGTCGCCGTTTCAAGCTTTGGGGAATTCGATCCGGAAGCGCGCCGCGCCGCCCTGGCCGAGCGGCTTCTGCAGTTCCTGCAGGATGAGCTTCAACTCGTCATGCAATGTCCAGGGCGGGTTGACGATCAGCAGCCCGGTCGAGGTCAGCGCCTCGCCTTCGATCTGCGGCGCAACACTGAACTCGATCCGCAGCACCTTGCCCGGCGGCTTGGCCGCGGCCGCGAGCGCCGCGACGCGATCGGTCAGCTCTTCCGTCGCGCGCCGGCTCTTGGCGGGATACCACAGCACGTAGATACCGGTGGTCCACTTTGCGAAGGCCGCAGCAAAGCGATCGGCGAGCCGCTCGAACTCATCCTTGGCCTCGAACGCCGGATCGATCAGCACCACGCCCCGGCGCTCGTTCGGCGGCACGAAGGCGGGCAGGGCGACCCAGCCGTCGAGATCGACGACGCGGGCCTGGGTGTCGCGGCGCAACTGATCGATCAGCTGTTTGCGAGGGATCGGTGCGAGCTCGCAAAGGGTCATGCGGTCCTGCGGCCGCAGCAGCGCCCGGGCGATCAGCGGCGAGCCGGGATAGGCAACCAGCTCGGCCTTCGGATTGAACGATCTGATGATGTCGAGATAGGGCGACAAGAGTGCATAGGCCTGCTCGGAGAAGCGCGCCTGCAGCACGCGAGCGATGCCGGTGAGGAACTCGCCACTGCGGATGG
The DNA here is from genome assembly GCF_032489375.1 of Bradyrhizobium sp. SZCCHNR1098. Classification (NCBI taxonomy): domain Bacteria; kingdom Pseudomonadati; phylum Pseudomonadota; class Alphaproteobacteria; order Hyphomicrobiales; family Nitrobacteraceae; genus Bradyrhizobium; species Bradyrhizobium sp. SZCCHNR1098. Next base: position 20,417 of record NZ_JAUEXY010000005.1, on the reverse strand, counting down.
CCTCGTCGCCGGTGAGATCGTACAGGCCAGCGCCGGCATGGGTGTCGATCACCCGGAACGCAGCGGGCTTCTCCTGGAGGTAGACCAGGATGCGCGTCAGCACGATGTGCTTGATGACGTCGGCAAAGCCGCCGGCGTGAAAGGCGTGTCGGTAGTTCATGCGGCACGAGTTACGCCGTTCCGCGTCAAAAGGGTACCCCGTCGATGCGCCGGATGGATCCAGGAGCATCGGATCAGCGCCGCGCCGAGAGGCGCCGCAGGCCGACGCACTGCGGTCGCCCAATTCGGCCGTCGCTAGCCGCCGCGGACCGGCGGCATGTTGACCTCGTCGCGCCGGCAGGCCTGGCGGTCGATCTCGTCGCAGTTGCGAAACTCCAGATCCTTCGACAGGCAGATCCGGACCTCGCTCAGCCTGGTGCGGTTGCAGGTGACGGCAATGCCCGATGTCGTGAGCTTGGGGTTGGCCTTGATGAAGGCCTCCTCGACCGCCCCCGGCGCCACCGTCTTGGCCTCCGTAAGATCGAGGAATTCCGGCGGGATCTTGATGGCGGCGCGGGCCTTGCGGATGATTTCGAAGTAGGCCTTCGCGGACAGGCCGGCGCAGGTGCCGTGCTTGTCCCACTCGTTGTAGATCAGGCCCGGCGCCGGCATCAGGTCGAGCATCGAGGTCATGATGTTGCGCGGCAGGCGCGGCGCCGGCTGCTCGCAATATTCGGGGTAGCCGTTCTCGTATTGCGGCCACAGCCCGTGCACGACGAACGAGTAGGGCCGGCCGCCGCACTGCTGGGACCGGTTGCCGCGGCCGCCTCGCTCCTCGGCTTCGGCACAGTACGAGGGCGACCAGGATAGCGAGAGAACGTAGAAGTCGAACGCGCCCGGCGCGTTCTGGCGACGGTCCTGCGCCTCGGCGGAGCCAGCCGCGAGCACACCCACCAAGAGGGCAAAGCAGGCGATCGTTATGGACAACAGGACGGCAGGTCGGCGCAGGCAATCGAACATGACGTACTCCCCGGACAATGCCAGGAGCCTAGCAGCACGCGGGAACATTTCAAGAACAAAAATGGCCGCCCCGAGGCAGCCATTCGTCAGCCGGCCGCCCGCGCGAGCGGCCGATGGTCCGACAAAGTCGAATCAGGGCTTGGCGGCGCGGCAGGCCGGATTGAAGGCCCAGTTGCGATCGAGGCCGACGACGCAGAACTCGACGCCCTGGTCATAACCGGCGAAGCCGCCATCCTCGATGATCGAGAAGTTGACGGTGCGCGCCTTGCCGTCGCTGATCATCACGCTGCCGGTGCAGAAGCGGCGCGGAATGTTGTCGGACTGCCAGGGGCGGAAGGCGATCTCATGGACATTGGCGACGCCGGTGATCGTCAGCGAGGAATTCCAGAAGGTGCTTTCCTTGTCCTGGAATCGCGAGACGATGGTCGGAATGGCCGCCTCGCAAGGCGCGACCCGGCCTTCATATTTCGGGCCGGACAGCCAGAAGTTCATCTCGAGCGGATTGGCGGCCTGAGCCGGGGCGGTGGCGACGATGGCGGCAAGCAGCGCGCCACAGGCGGCGCCGAACATCTTGAAAGGTGAGCTGAAGTCGCGCATGGGCCGTCCGCAAGGCTGATCCGGGAGCGTGGACCGTGCCGCGGCGGCCACAGGAGGTCAAGTGCAACGCGGCAACACTCCACGATTAGTCCTGTTAACGCGAGGCTGGTGTTCTTTTCTTGACCGCACAGGACCTTTAGGATGGCAGGCCAGCTCAAGGAGAATGCAATGCGGACGCTGAAGGCCGGACTCGTGAAGACTGCAGGCCTCGCGGCCGTCGGGATGCTGCTGGCCGCCGCGCCGGCTCTGGCCGACGTGGTGCCGCCCTTCAAGGGCAACGACACCGGCGGCATCATCTCCTATCAGCTGGCCCAGAGCACGGATGCGCGCCAGCTCGCGGTCGATCATTGCGCCTCCTACGGCAAGGTCGCGAAGTTCCGCGCCGTCGATGCGCGCTATGGCGGCTACGTCTCGTTCGCCTGCCGCTGGGTGCCCTATGGCTCGGCGCAACGGCCGCTGCGGACGCTGTACTAACGTTCTCCTAATTGCCATCTTTTGGCGGCATTCGCTCCGACATCGCGCAACGAGCCGGAACGGAACACATGACCTGCACACGCACTGCCATCGGCCTTCTGGCCTGCTGTCTCCTCAGCGTGACCGCGAGTCACGAGGCCCGTGCCGTGGACCTGCCGGTGCGCAAGGCGGGCCTGTGGGAATTGAAGATGGTCAGGTCCGGCGGCCAGCTGCCGGAGATGACCATGCAGCACTGCACCGACGAGACCACCGACAGGGACATGAACAACATGGCCTCGCCGATGGCGCAGCAGGTCTGCTCCAAGCAGGACATCCAGAAGACCGCAACCGGCTATGTCAGTGATGCCGTCTGCAGCTTCGGCGGCATGAACACGACCTCGCATGCCGACATCACCGGTGACTTCAACTCAGCCTACACGGTGAAGACCACCTCGCGCATCCAGGGCGGTGCCGCCGGCGCCGCCAAGGAGACCGCGATGACCATCGAGGCGAAGTGGCTCGGCGCCTGCAAGCCCGACCAGAAGCCCGGCGACATCGTCATGCCCGGTGGCATGAAGATGAACATCAAGGACATGAACAAGCTGAAGAACCTCATTCCGGGTGCCAAGCAGTAGGCGGGCGGCCGTTGCGTTTGGCGGCACGAGCGCAGAGACATGGATCGTCGCTCATTCGCGGACGCAAAGCACGATCTTCCCGATATGTCGGCTCGTCTCCATGCGGGTGTGCGCATCGGCCGCCTCGGACAAGCGATAGATGCTGTCGATGTGCGGCCGAATGGCCGTCCCGAGAAGGGGCCCGACGCGTTGCCGCAGGTCGGCCGCGATGCGTCGTTTGAGGTCCAGTGCCGTCGACCGCAGGAATGCGCCGGTGATGCTGGCCCGGCGCGCCATCAGGCCGCGCAGCGGCACCGCCAACTCGTTCCCATGTCCGGCTGAGAGCAGGGCGATCCGTCCGCCCGTTGCGAGCGCCGCAAGGTCCTGCGCGATGTGAGCGCCTGCGGAGGTGTCGAGGATGCAGTCGACACCGCGCGTCCCCGTCGCCGCGCGGATCTGCTCTGCGAGATCGGGATCGGCGTAGTCGAACACGGCGCTGCAGCCGAGCCTGAGCGCCGCGGCGCGCTTCTCTGCGGTGCCGGCGGTGGCAATGACGGGATGACCCAGCGCGCGCAGGAGCTGGATCGCGATCGTGCCGACGCCGCTGCTGCCGCCATGAATCAAGGCGGTCTCGCCGGGCGCCATGCGCATCAGCTCGAAGAAATTGAACCAGGTCGTGAACAGCGCCTCGGGCAGGGCGGCGCCTTGGATCAAGTCGAGGCCGCTCGGCAAGTCCAGTGCAAGATGCTGATCGGTGGCGACGTATTGCGCGTATGAGCCGCCGTCGGTCAGTGCGATCACCGCTTTACCCAGCCGCTCCGGGGAAACGTTGGCGCCGCAGGCCACGATGCGCCCCGAGGCTTCCAATCCCGGTATGGGATTGGGCTCCCGCGACGGCCCGGCAGTGCGCTGGTTGCAGTCATGACGGTTGATGCCGGCGGCTGCGACCTCGATCAGCACATCGTCTGGTCCGAGGCGCGGGACCGGCCAGTCCTGTCGCTCCGACAGGACCTCCGGGCCGCCCGCGGCGGTGATGATGACGGCGCGCTGATCGTCCGGAATCATGCTTGGTCGCTCATGTGCTCACTTACCGACCAGGCTGCACTTGCTGCGGTCGAGCGGGCGAAATGCCTGATCGGGGGCGATCTTCGTCACCAGCTTGACGAAGTCCCAGGGGCCCTTCGATTCGGCGGGAGTCTTGACCTGGACCAGATACAGGTCGTGCACCATGCGCTGGTCGTCGCGGATCTGGCCGTGGTCCGCATAGGCGTCCGAGACCGGCGTCGCCTTCATCCTCGCCATCACGCTTGCGCCGTCGTCGCTGTCGGCATCCTTCACCGCCTGCAGATAGTGCCGCACGGCCGAATAGACCCCGGCCTGTATCTGTGACGGCATCGCCTTCCGGCGCGCGTAGAACGCGTCGGAGAAGCGGCGCGCGGCGGGGGAGGCATCCTCGAAGAAGCTGGTGACGATGAGATCGCCCTGCGTCGCCTTGAGGCCGATGGCTTCAATGTCCACGTTCTGGAACGACATCGGCACGATCTTCATGCCCTGGGCCGCAAGCCCGAACTCCTCGGCCTGCTTGATGGCTGTGGCATTGTCGCCGGCAACGTTGAGCGCCAGGATCTTGGCGCCGGAGGCCTGGGCCTGCAGCAGGAAGGACCCGTAGTCCGGCGTGCCGAGCTGCGCCTTGACGCTGCCGGCGACCTTGCCGCCGAGCTCGGCGATGCGGGCGCGCGCGGTCGCCTCGACCGAATGGCCGAACGCGTAGTCGCCGGTGATGAAGAACCACGGCTCCTTGCTGGTCTGCATGATGCCCGAGACGACTGCGGTCGCGGTCGAATAGGCGTCGTGCGTCCATTGCACCGAGGTCGGGGCGCAAGCTTCGTCGGTCAGCTGGTTGGCGCCGGCCCCCGAGATGAGAAAGATCTTGCCGTTGCTACGCACCAGCTCCTGGACGCCAAGGGCCGCGCCGGAGCTGCCGCCGTCGGCGATCGCCTGCACACCGTCCTGCTCGAACCAGCGCCGGGCGATCGCGACCGCGATATCCGGCTTGTTCTGATGGTCGGCCTGAAGGATTTCGATCGACCTGCCGCTGATCTTGCCGCCAAATTCCTCAGCGGCTATCCGGGCCGCTTCCACGGAGCCGGGCCCCATCGCGGTCGCGAAGATGCCGGTCATGTCGGTGAGCACACCGATACGGATGGCACTCCCCTTGATTTCGGCCTGCGCGGATGAGCCTGCAAGCAGCAGCAGCCCAGCGATGCTGGATCTGAGACAGCGCGACATGATGATCCTCCCCGGATTTGAAGATTTGGTTTTTTGTCGTGTTTGATTGGTGCGCCTCGCGGTTCTCCGCGAGGCGGAGACGTCAGGCTGCCGGTTCGGCAGCCACGGGATTGCGCAGCACGCCGATGCCCGAGATGTCGACCTCGACCGTATCGCCGGGCTTCATGAACAGAGGCGGGGTGCGCTTGAAGCCGACGCCTCCCGGCGTGCCGGTGACGATCACGTCCCCCGGCAGCAAGGTCATGATCGTCGAGCAATAGACGATCAGATCGGGGACATCGGTGATGAGGAGATCCGTGGTGGTCCGCTGCACGGTCTCGCCATTGAGGCGGGTCTGCAGCGTCAGTTTCGACGGGTCGGGAATTTCATCAGCCGTGACCAGCCAGGGGCCGAACGCGCCAGACCGGTCGAAGGTCTTGCCCGACAGGAATTGCGATGTATGGCGCTGCCAGTCGCGGATGCTGCCTTCATTGTAGCAGGAATAGCCGGCGATGTGCGCGAGCGCGTCCTGGCGCCGGATGTGCCGGCCGGCTTTCCCGATCACGAGCGCAAGCTCGCCCTCGTAGTCGAAATGTTCGGAGACACCAGGGCGAATGACCGGCTGCAGATGGCCGACTTGGCTGGTGGGAAAGCGCGCAAACAGCGCAGGTTTCTCGGTGACGGCCCGCCCGGTCTCGGCGACGTGGTCGCGATAGTTCAGGCCAACGCAGATGATCTTGCCGGGATCGGGGATGACGGGCGCGAAGGTGATCGCATCGAGCGGATAGTCGGGCTGTTCGGAGGTGAGCAGCGCGGCGACTTGACCGAGCGCATCCGCCTCGATCAGCGCGCGCAGGCTCTTCGCCGGCAGCCGCCGGCCGAGGTCGACGACACCGTCTCCCTTCACCGCGCCGTATCCGGGACGCCCGTCGATCACAAAGGAAACCAGCTTCATACGTGAACCCTCTCAGCAAAACGGAAACGATCAGGCGGCGCTCGGCCGCGGCGCGAGGACGGCGAGGCCGGACAACAGCGCGGCGAGATCCTCACTCCTCTGCACGGCACCCAGGATGTAGCGGTCCGGGCGCATCAGCACGGCGGCGAAGCCGTGCTCATCGAGCCAACCGTCGAGGCCGCTAGCCTCCTCGCCGGAAATGATGGCGACGTCAGCCGCCGCCAAGCCGGCATGATGCTGCTCGATCACCGCGGCACCGAGTCCAGACCGGCACAGCAGCGCGAAGCGATAGCCGACGCGGTCGTCGCTGCGGCCGAGATCGCGGGTGCGGAATTGCGGCGCCAGCTTTCCCGTCATGCTTCGATCGCCGCCGGCGAGGCCCGGGCCGAGCACTGGCTTCTGCACGTCGAGCTTGAGCTGGCCGTCGCCCTGTGCCGTGCCGGTCGCGAGCGCCGCCTCGACCGCCCTGGTGTTGATGAGTCCGCCCAGCCGGATCGCGAGCTCGATGAATTCGCGCACGTGGGGCGCGCGCTCGCTCTGATAGGTGTCGAGGAGATCAGGCCTTGCCTTGCGGGCAATCACATGGGCCAGCTTCCATGCGAGGTTGGCCGCGTCGCGAATGCCGGCACACATGCCCTGACCGAGGAAAGGCGGGGTCTGGTGCGCGGAATCACCTGCGAGCAAGAGCCGTCCGGCACGCCATTGCTTGGCGACCGCGGAGTGGAATGTGTAGACGGCGGCGCGTTCGATCTCGGCCTCTGCTGGCCGGAGCCAGGGTGAGAGCAGCTCCCACACGCGAGCCGGTTGGGTGATCTCGACCGCGTCCTCGTCAGGACGAACCGTGATCTCCCACCGGCGCCGGTTGCCGGTGCCGCGAATATAGGTTGCGGGACGCTGCGGGTTGCAGTGCTGGACGCTGAAGTCGCCGAGATCGGGCCGCTCCTGCCTCAGCAGCACGTCGCAGACGAGCCAGCGCTCGTGAAAGCCGAGATCGTCCAGCGCCGAGCCGATGAAGCGGCGCACCAGCGAACGTGCACCGTCGCAGCCGATGACATAGGCGCAGGAGATGTCGACGAGCCGGCCGGTACCGAGGTCTTCATAGCGAACGCGCGCACCGTTGTGGTCCTGCTCGAGCGCGAAGACGTCACAGCGCGTGCGCAGCTCGACATGAGGCCAGCGCGCGAGTCCCTTGTTGAGCACGTTTTCGAGATCGGGCTGGTGGAATCGGTAGCTCAGATTCCAGCCCATCGAGGTCGGCTCGCGGGTGCGCGGCCAGTCGAGCAGCAGCCGTCCCTCGGCATCGACGAAGCGCATGCCGGGACTCAATGTAAGGTGGGGCAGGATGGCGTCGGCAAGGCCGATAGTCTGGAACACGCGCATGCATTCGTCGTCGAAATGCACCGCGCGCGGCAAATGATAAGCCTTGGCTTCGCGCTCCAGGATCAGGGTGCGGATGCCGCACAGGCCGAGCAGGTTGGCGAGCGTCGAGCCGACGGGCCCGCGACCGACGATGACGACGTCGAAGCTTCCGGAATGTGCAGCCATGTTGCTCATGGCTGCATCTGTTCCGCAACCGCCTCGCACCTTCAAGGCGCGGTCGCAAACTGTCCGCGCAGCGGACGCTCAGGCCTGGACGGGGATCGCGGCCGCGGCGTCGCGCAATGGGCCCGCGTACTGAGCGACAGCCTCCTCGAGGGTCATGGCGGAGCGGATCCAGATGATCGAAATGCAGCCGAACACGACGTCGCCCCGCACGATCGGCACCGCGATCGACGACGTCTTCGGATTGAATTCGCCCTCGTTGCGGATCGCATAGCCGCGCTGAGACGTTTCCGTCATCATGCGCTGCAGCCGCTCGGGCGCCAGGAAGGAAACGTCCTCCGCATTCTCGATGCGTCGCAGGTGGTTGATGATGATGTCCCGCTCTGCGGGCGGGCAAGCGGCCAGATAGGCCCGGCCGGCCGAGGTCTGCAGCATCGGCAGGCGCTTGCCGATCATGCTGCGATCGATCGAGAGCGGGCTGCGCGCATGCGTAGTCTCCTGGATGACCATCGCGCCGTTCTCATAAGTCGACAGATCGACCGGCCAGATCAGGCTGCGGCTGAGCTCGGCGAGATAGGGCGCGGCGACCTGGCAGATGAAGATGCCGGGATCATAGCCGTCGCCGAGGCTCAATGCGTGGCGCGTCACCCGGAAGCGGTCGTCGCTGGCGCTGCGCGCGACATAGCCGAGTTCCTCGAGTGTTTCGAGCAACCGATAGACCGTGGGCCGCGGCAGATCGAGCTGGCGCGCCACGTCGCCGGCGCGAATGCCCCCGGACCGATTGACCGCGCGCAGCACGTCGAGCCCCCGCTTGAAGGCGCGGACACCCTCCGCAGGACGGGCTTGCGGAGATCGCGTCCGTTGCTTGGACACTTGGAAAATCCTCCCTGTTCTTCGTTTCCGTCCGCCGATACCGTCTTGAGAACGCGAGCCGGATGCAGGGGCGGCAGTCTACTGCAGGACCGCGCGGAGCTGATACGAAATTCCGCCCGCACCTTTCGGGAGAAAACAAGATGGAAATAACGGCGCTCGGTTACATCGGCATCAAGTCGTCCCAAGCGGAGCAGTGGGGACGCATGGCGACCGAGCTCCTCGGGATGCAGCGCGTGGATCGCGCGGCCAGCGTGCAGGCCTATCGGATGGATGATCGCAAGCAGCGGCTGATCGTCGATGGCAGCGGCGATGGCGGGCTCGCCGTCATGGGCTGGGAGGTCGGCGACGCCGCTGCGCTCGCGCGCCTCGCGAGCCGTCTCGACGACAACGGCGTGAAGGTGGCCCGCGGTTCGCAGGCACTGGCCGACGAGCGTCATGTCACCGAGCTGATCTGCTTTCAGGATCCCGCCGGCAACACGATCGAGGTGTTCTGGGGTGCAGCTGTCGCCTCGGATCCCTTCAGGCCGGGACGTCCGATCTCCGGCTTTCGCACCGGGCCGCTCGGCATGGGACACGTCGTGCTCAACGTCGAGGACGTCGAGCCGCTGCTGCGGTTCTATCGCGACCTGCTCGGCTTCAAGGTGTCCGACTTCGGCCTGACGCCGTACAAGCTCTATTTCTTCCACGTCAACGGCCGCCACCACAGCTTCGCGATGGTCGGCTCCGGTCGCCGCACACTGCATCACTTCATGGTGGAACTAGGTAGTCTCGACGACGTCGGCCAGGGCTACGACCTGGCACAGCTCGACGACGGGCGCGTGGCCTACACGCTGGGCCGTCACACCAACGACCACATGACCTCATTCTATGTCAACACGCCCTCCGGCTTCTTCATCGAATATGGCTGGGGCGGCCGGGTGATCGATCCCGCGACCTGGCAGCCGCATGAGACCTTTGACGGTCCGTCATTGTGGGGGCACGAGCGATTGTACCTGCCGGATGAGCAGCGCAAGCGCCTGCGCGATATGCGGCTGTCCGCGGCTGCACGCGGCGTTCGCGTGCCGGATCCTCGCGTTCCGGCACTGAACTGCGCGTGGCTCGACGCCGTGGTCGCGCAGGAATGAGCTATGCGGCGCGCTACACCGGAATGCGCACGCTCGCGCGCAGTCCGCCCATCGGGCTGTCGCCGAGGGTGATGTCGCCGCCATGGGAGCGGGCGATGTCGCGGGCGATGGCGAGGCCGAGGCCGGTGCCGCCCTCGTCCTGGTTGCGCGCGTCGTCGAGGCGCAGGAACGGCTTGAACACCTCCTCGCGCATGTCGGCCGGGATGCCCGGGCCGTCATCGTCGACGGTGATGGTGAGGTAGCGGTGGTCGCGATGGCCGGTGATGGCGATCGCATCGGCATGGCGGGCGGCGTTGGAGACGAGATTGCCGAGGCAGCGCTTCAGCGCCTGCGGCTTCACGGTGACCACAGGCAGGCCGTGGAACGAGACCGTGGCGGAATGGCCGTTGCGCTCGGCGTCGCCGCGCAGCTCCTCGAGCGCGTTGGAGATGTCGGTCGGCTGCGCGATCTCGCCATTGTCGCCGCGTGCGAACGCCAGATAATCCTCCAGCATGTGCGACATCTCGTCGACGTCCTTGCGCATGGCGTCGATCTCGGGACTGTCGCCGAGCAGCGCCAGCTCCAGCTTGAAGCGCGTCAGGATGGTGCGCAGGTCGTGGCTGACACCCGCCAGCATCGCGGTGCGCTGCTCCAGCGTGCGCTCGATGCGCGCCTTCATCTCCAGGAAGGCGTGTGCCGCGCGCCGCACCTCGCGCGCGCCGCGCGGCCGGAAGTTCGGCACCTCGCGGCCCTTGCCGAAGCTCTCGGCGGCATCTGCGAGGCGCAGGATCGGCTTGATCTGGTTGCGCAGGAACAGCACCGAGACGATCAGCAGGATCGAGGAGGTGCCGACCATCCAGAACAGGAAGATATCGGTGTTCGACGCGTAGGCCGCGCCACGCTGCGCGAACACGCGCATCACGGCGTCATCGAGCGCGATGCGGATCTCGACCAGATTGGAGCGGCCGACGGTGTCGATCCAGAACGGACGGCTGATCTGGCGGCCGATCTGGCTCGACAGCGACTGGTCGAGCAGGTTGAAGAACGGCTTCGGGCCCGGCGGCGGCATGTCGCCGGCGGGGAGGAAGTCGACCACGAGGTTGAGCCGCTGCTGCGCGATCCGGCGCAGCATGGTGCGGTCCTTGTCCTGCGGATAGCCCTTGTAGATGTCGATCAGCGCGGCGACGTCCTGCACAACTGCGGCGGAGAGGCGTCGCGTCACCGTGTTCCAGTGCCGCTCCATGAACACGCCCGCGACCACCGTCTGCAGGATCACCATCGGCACGATCATGATCAGCAGCGCGCGGGCATAGAGGCCGGTCGGCATCCAGCCCTTGAACGCGTTGCCCACCACGCTGTTGGCGCGCGACACCCGCCGCGACGCGGTGCGGATCAGGGTGAGGCCGGTGTCGAGCGTGCTCATGATAATCCTAACGCGCGCCGTTTCCGTCGTTGCGAGGAGTCCCCGGGTCTCGCCCGCGGCGAGCCCGAGGGCAGGCTCCGCGACGAAGCAATCCAGAATCGTCGCGGGACTCTGGATTGCTTCGCTTCGCTCGCAATGACGCGGAGATGCCAGGTCGTTTCAGGTCTTGCGGTGAGGAAGCTAGCTCAGATGCTTTCAAGGCAACGTGGTCGGAATGGCCGGGCATATCAACCGCTCATCTCAACCCGACGTCATCAGCCGATAGCCGATGCCGCGCACGGCCTGCAGGAACAGCGGATTGGCCGGATCGCTCTCGAGCTTGCGGCGCAGGCGGTTGATCTGGACGTCGACGGCGCGCTCGTTGACGGTGCCGTTGCCGGTGAGCGCGCCGCGCGGCACGGTCTCGCCGCGGGCATTGGCGAGGATGCGCAGCATCTCGCGCTCGCGGTCGGTGAGGTGGACGATCTCCTCGCCCTGCTTCAGCTCGCCGCGCGCCAGATGATAGACGAACGGCCCGAACGCGATCTGCTCGACGACCTCCTCGGCCGGCGGCGGCGCGGCGCGCTTGAGGATGTTGCCGATGCGCAGCGCGAGCTCTCGCGGTTCAAAAGGTTTTGCGACGTAGTCGTCGGCGCCGAGCTGCAGTCCCTCGATGCGGCTCTCCGGCTCGGCCCGTGCGGTCAGCATCACGATCGGCACCGAGGATTGCGTGCGGATGAAGCGGGCGAGGTCGAAGCCGCTTTCGCCGGGCATCATCACGTCGAGGATCAGGAGATCGAAATGCAGCCCGGTGAGCTTGGCGCGGGCATCGCTTGCGCTCGCCGCCGTGGTGACGCGATAGCCTTCGCCGCGCAGGAAGCGCGACAGCAGGTCGCGGATGCGGCGGTCGTCGTCGACGAGCAAGAGATGCGGCGCGTCGTCGGCCGGCGTCTGCTGATGATGCGGGGCGATGGCGGCGATCGTCACGGTCACTCCTTGGCAGCGGCGACAGGCGTCTTGAAGATGGCTTCCAGCACCTTGTCCGGATCGTCGCGATCGATCATCGCGCGCAGGAACTGCCGGACCTTCTCGGCGCCGGCCGGTCCGATCTGCTCCAGCGCGCGATCGATGCGCCGCGTCTGCAGCCCGGCCAGCTTGGCGACCAGCGCCTCGCCCTTCGGCGTGGCGAAAAGAAGGCGCTGGCGCCGATCGTTGTTGCCGGTCTTCTGCACGATGTAGCCTTCGTCGAGCAGCTGCTTGAGCACGCGTCCGAGCGACTGCTTGGTGATGCGCAGAACATCGAGCAGATCGGCGACCTTCAGGCCGGGATAGCGTGTGACGAAATGCATCACGCGGTGATGCGCGCGGCCGAAGCCGAATGCCTCCAGCTCATGGTCGGCATCGCCGACGAAGTCGCGGTAGGCGAAGAACAAGAGCTCGATGATGTCCCAGCGCAGCGGCTCGCCGCCGGCAGCCGCGGAGGGCTCAGCCGCCCGCAGCTCGGGGCTCAACGTCGGAGACGAGAAATTTATGTCAGCCATATTGACGTTTCTGCGGTTCAATGTTACAAAACAATCGTCCGCTGCGAAATTTTAGATCGTTTCATCGGCGGGCGATGGGTCTCCAGGCGTGTCCGAACGGGCCGTAGGCAACCCCGACGGGCATCCTTGGGCGACGTATTGAACAACCGTGTGATGTCGAGCGGCATTTCGGCAAACCATACTGGACTTCCGCCGGGCGCAAAAGCATGTCCTGTGGTGGCACGCTTGCCCGGTGACCGGCTGAAAAGCCGGTCGCGGCAGGTCCGGAATTCAAGAAGCCGACTGGCCCGATCGGACGGGTCGGCGCCAGAACTCGCGAACGGCGATCAAGCGGGGGAAGCAAGGACATGACTTTGACATTCGACATCAAGCCGACGACGAACCCGACCTCCGACCAGGAGCGTGCTGCCAAGCTCGCCAACCCGGGCTTCGGCCGGGTGTTCACCGATCACATGGCCGTGGTCCAGTACAGCCAGGACAAGGGCTGGCACAGTGCGCGCGTCGAATCCCGCGCCAACTTCCCGCTCGATCCGGCCGCGGCCGTCCTGCATTACGCGCAGGAGATCTTCGAGGGCCTGAAGGCCTACAAGCGTGACGACGGCGGCGTGAACCTGTTCCGCCCCGATGCCAACGCGAAGCGGTTCTGGAACTCGGCCGAGCGCATGGCGATGGCGCAACTGCCCGAGGCGGTCTTCATCGAGGCGGTCGAGCAGCTCGTCCGCATCGATCGCGCCTGGATCCCGGGCGGCGAGGGCAGCCTCTATCTGCGCCCGTTCATGATCGCCAACGAGGTGTTCCTCGGCGTGAAGCCGTCGGCGGAATACATCTTCGCAGTCATCGCCTCGCCGGTCGGCTCCTATTTCAAGAGCGGCCCTGCGCCGGTCTCGATCTGGGTCTCGGAGAGCTACACCCGCGCCGCGGTCGGCGGCACCGGCGGCGTCAAATGCGGCGGCAATTATGCCGCGAGCCTCAAGGCGCAGGCCGAGGCGATCCAGCATGGCTGCGACCAGGTCGTGTTCCTCGATGCGATCGAGCGCCGCTACGTCGAGGAGCTCGGCGGCATGAACGTGTTCTTCGTGTTCGACGACGGCTCGCTGTCGACGCCGCCGCTCGGCACCATCCTGCCCGGCATCACCCGCGATTCCATCATCAAGCTGGCGCGCGATGCCGGCCGCGAGGTGCGCGAGGAGGCGTATGCGATCGACCAGTGGCGGGCGGATGCCAAGAGCGGCAAGCTGAAGGAAGCGTTCGCCTGCGGCACTGCCGCGGTGATCTCGCCGATCGGCAAGGTGTGCTCGGCGAGCGGCGACGTCCTGATCAACGGCGGCGAGGCCGGCCCGGTCGCCATGGGCCTGCGCAAGCGGCTGGTCGACATCCAGTACGGCCGCAGCCCCGATCCGCATCAGTGGATTCGGGACGTGAAGTAGGGGCATGCCTCCCTAGCGCTTGCAGGTTCTGGGCACAGTCTAGCCGCGATGACGGTTTGCTCCCTCCCCCGCTTGCGGGGGAGGGCTGGGGAGGGGGAAGCCCCGTAAAGACCACCGTTGGGGCGCCCCCACCCCAACCCTCCCCCGCAAGCGGGGGAGGGGCGCACTGAATGCGCGGCGCAAGCTTGGCTCTTACTGAAATGCTGGAAACGGTGCCACGCGCCAGCACCTGACCGGCCCGCGGGTTGCCGCACCGCGCCCCGGCTGCTACCAACCAAGCAACGCATTCCATCCCGTAGGGTGGGCAAAGGGCCGCGTAGCGGACCGTGCCCACCACTTCGGCGTTTATCAGCCATGGTGGGCCCGCTGCGCTTGGCCCACCCTACGTTCCGGTCCCCATGTCCGACAAACCGAAGAAACCCCAGAAGCTGAAGGCGCGGCTGCCGCGCGGGCTCGAGGATCGCGGCCCCGCGGCGATAGCCGCCACGCGCGAGATGGTCGAGAAGATCCGCGCCGTCTATGAGCGCTACGGCTTCGAGCCGGTGGAGACGCCGGCATTCGAATACACCGATGCGCTCGGCAAATTCCTGCCCGACCAGGACCGTCCGAACGAGGGCGTGTTCTCGTTCCAGGACGATGACGAGCAGTGGATCTCGCTGCGATACGACCTGACCGCGCCGCTGGCGCGCTACGTCGGTGAACGCTACGGCACCGATGGCCTGGTGCTGCCCTATCGCAGCTACCGCTCGGGCTACGTCTTCCGCAACGAGAAGCCCGGCCCGGGCCGCTTCCGCCAGTTCATGCAGTTCGACGCCGACACGGTCGGCTCCGCATCGCCGGCGGCGGACGCCGAGATGTGCATGATGGCGGCCGACACGATGGAGGCGCTCGGGATTCCGCGTGGCTCGTATGTGGTGAAGGTGAATAACCGGAAGGTGCTCGACGGTGTGATGGAGGCGATCGGCGTTGGTGGCGAGGAGCACGTAGGGCGTCGGCTCACCGTACTCAGAGCGATCGACAAGGCCGACAAGTTTCCGGTGTCTGAAATAAAGAAGCTGCTCGGCGAGGGCCGCTGGGATGGCGGTGAAGTCGGTAAGGGCGATTTCACTAAGGGCGCGGGTCTGACTGAAAGCCAGATCGACTCCTTGCTGGCCTTCTTTGAGATGAAGGTCGCGGAGCCGCAAATCCAAAGCGAGGAACAGGATTTGCAGTTCAACGCTCAGGTTTTGGAGAGCGTAGCTCAGCAGACGTTGTTCATGTCCTCGCCGGCCTATGCCGAAGGGATCAACGAGCTCACCGAGATCGCCAAGCTGTGCAGCACGGCCGGCTATGGCTATAGCCGCGTTCGGGTTGAACCGTCCGTCGTCCGCGGCCTCGAATACTACACCGGCCCTGTTTACGAAGTTGAGCTCCTGCTCGAGACCAAGGACGAGAAGGGCCGTCCCGTGCGCTTCGGCTCGGTCGGCGGCGGTGGCCGTTATGACGGTCTCGTCTCGCGCTTCCGCGGCGAACCGGTGCCGGCGACCGGATTCTCGATCGGCGTTTCTCGTTTGCAGGCCGCGCTGACCCTGCTCGGCAAGCTCGATACGCGCCCCGCCTTCGGCCCCGTCGTCGTCACCGTGTTCGACCGCGACCGCGTCGCCGACTATCAGAAGATGGTGTCGACCTTGCGCAATCACGGCATCCGCGCCGAGCTTTATCTCGGCAACCCGAAGAACATGGGCAACCAGCTCAAATATGCCGACCGCCGCAACGCGCCCTGCGTCATTATCCAGGGCAGTGACGAGAAGGCGCGCGGCGAGGTGCAGATCAAGGACCTGATCGAGGGCGCCAAGGCGGCCGCCGCGATCGCCTCCAACCAGGAATGGCGCGAGAGCCGCCCCGCCCAGTTCTCCTGCAAGGAGGACGAGCTCGTTGCCGGCGTCCGCGAGGTGCTCGCGCGCCATGACGTGAGCTGGGGGTAGGGGATTCGTCATACGCGGGCTTGACCCGCGTATCCATCCTTCAAACGATGGCCGCAGATTTCAAGAGATGGATTGCCGGGGCAAGCCCGGCAATGACGCGGCTGAGATAACTAACAGGGAGCAACGAATGCCCGAGATCACCGTGAGCATGGCCGCCGGCCGCACCGACGAGCAGAAGGCCAACATGATGCGCGACATCACCAAGGCCCTGGTGACGCATCTTGGCGTCGATCCGGAAGCGGTGGTGATCCAGATCAACGAGGCGCCGCTGACGCACAAGATGAAGGGCGGCAAGACCTTCGTCGAGCGCCTGGCCGAGCAGAAGAAGTAGTTGGCCGTCGTCCTGGCGAAAGCGAGGCTATGACATCTGTCTCGACGATCACCGCCGTCGTCCCGGCGAACGCCGGGACCCATACCCCCAGGGAGCGGTTCGAGGCACGCTGGTCATTGGCCCTTTGCCCATCACGACCGCCACGGCGTATGGATCCCGGATCGGCGCGCGCTTGTCCGGGACGACAGCGGAGTTTGGAGCAGCCATGGACGCACGTGAGTTCATCAAGCCGGGCATGCGCGCCGAGCGTTTGCTCGTCGTGCCGCCGGAGCGCACCGTCGGGCATTTCGTGCCGCACATGCCGATGGTCTATGCGACGCCGATGATGATCTTGGAGATGGAGATGACGTCGGGCGATGCCATCAACCCGGTGCTGCCGCCGGGCTGGGTCACGGTCGGCACCGAGGTCAATGTCCGCCATCTCGCGGCGTCGCCGGTCGGCGCCACCATCCGCACCGTCGCCGAGGTGATCGAGGTCGAGCGCCGCGTCATCCGCTTCTCGGTCGAGGCCTATCATGGCGAGGTGAAGATCGGCGATGGCCGTCACGGCCGCGGCCTCATCAATGTCGAGCAGTTCAAGAAGCGGTTCGGCGTGACGTAGCCGCACCGCGCTAGACCGATTGGCCCGTCTTCAACAGCGAGCAGCCGGTGATCTTGAGGCTGCCGTCGGGCTGGGTCTGCAGCGTGTAGAGCGCCTCCCAGGCCTCGCCTTCGGCATCGACGATGTGGACGCGCTGCGCGATGCTGCCGTCCTCGACCTGCGCGGCGCCGAACTCGAAGCTGCGATGACGGTAGACCGGCGGGTAGCCGCTCTTGACCATCGCCATGAAGATCTCGACGCTCGGAAACAGCGCCTGGACCTCCGGCGCCGCCTGGGCATAGGCCGCGGCGCCGTCGTCGCGCGCCAAGGCCTGCTCCTGGGCGCGAATGACGCTCTGCGCGGCGCTGGTCTCGTCGGCCGCGACGGGCTGGGTCAGCAGCGAGATCAACAGGACGAGCGGCATCAGAATGCGCATGTCGTGTCCTCCATCGGCAATGAGATGATGTCATCATGCGCCATGCAGCGCCGGTGACAAGCCTTCCGTGGCGGGGCAATATCGCGCGCTGGCGGCGATCACTCGGCCGCAATGTGTCGGGCATTTCACGACGTCGCGACGCCGAGCCATGCAGCGCGCGCGGTGCCGGCCGCGGCGGGGCCGGCTTGATCTGGTCCGCCCCGGCGCGAATCATGCATGCAGGGCGGCGAACCACACAGGGGCAGCATGACCGATTTTTCCAGGACTCGAGCGCTCTTCACGATCCCTGAAGGTGTCATCTATCTCGACGGCAACTCGCTCGGCGCGCTGCCGTCAGCGGTGCCGGCGCGCGTCAACAGCATGATCGAGGCGGAGTGGGGGCAGGAGTTGATCCGCGGCTGGAATAGTGCGGGATGGATGGTGCAGCCGCGCCGCGTCGGCGATCGCATCGCGCGGCTGATCGGGGCCGCGCCCGGCACGGTCGTGATGGGCGATACGCTCTCGATCAAGGTGTATCAGGCGCTCGCCGCGGCTCTGTCGCTCAATCCGGGCCGCCGGGTCATCTTATCCGACAGCGGCAATTTCCCGTCCGATCTCTACATGGCGCAGGGTCTCGTCCGCATGCTCGGCGACCGCGCCACCTTGAAGGTGGTCGAGCCCGAGCAGGTGGAGGCGGCGATCGACGACAGCGTCGCCGTGCTGATGCTGACCGAGGTGGATTACCGCACCGGCCGCATGCACGACATGGCCGCGCTGACGAAGAAGGCGCACGCGGCTGGCGCGCTCACGGTGTGGGACCTCGCGCATTCCGCCGGCGCGGTGCCGGTCGACCTCGCCAGCGCCGAGGCCGACTTCGCGGTCGGCTGCACCTACAAATATCTCAATGGCGGGCCCGGTGCGCCGGCCTTCATCTATGTCGCGCCGCGTTACGCAGACATCGCGCCGCCGGCGTTGTCCGGTTGGATGGGGCACGAGGCGCCGTTCGCCTTCGATCTTGATTATCGTCCCGGCGGCGGCATCGAACGCATGCGCATCGGCACGCCGCCGATCATCGCGCTCGCCGCGCTCGATGCCGCGCTCGACGCCTGGGATGGCGTGTCAATGCAGGACGTGCGCGCGGCTTCGATCGCGCTGTCGGAATTGTTCATCGCCGAGGTCGAGACGCGCTGCCCCTCACTGACGCTGGCGTCGCCGCGCGATCCGTCGCGGCGCGGCAGCCAGGTGTCGTTCCGCCATCCCGACGGCTATGCGATCATGCGGGCGCTCATCGCGCGCGGCGTGATCGGCGACTTCCGCGCGCCGGATGCCCTGCGCTTCGGCTTCACGCCGCTCTATCTCGGCGAGGCCGAGGTGCGCGGCGCGGTCGACCTCCTCGCGGAGGTCCTCGACAATAAACTGTGGGACAGACCCGAATATCGCCAGAAGGAACTCGTGACGTGAGCAACGGTCCCTACGATCCCGCCACCGAAGGTGCGCGGATGAATTTCAAGGGACGGATGTCCTATGGCGACTATCTGATGCTGGATCGCCTGCTCAACGCCCAGGCGCCGCTGTCCTCGGCCCATGACGAACTGCTGTTCATCATCCAGCACCAGACCTCCGAATTGTGGATGAAGCTTGCGATCCACGAGATCAAGGCCGCGATGGCGGCGATCGCCAGGGATGACGTGCAGCCGGCATTCAAGATGCTGACGCGGGTGTCGCGCATCTTCGAGCAGCTCAACGGTGCGTGGGACGTGCTGCGCACGATGACCCCGAGCGAATACACGCTGTTCCGCGACAAGCTCGGCGAGTCCTCGGGCTTCCAGTCGTTCCAGTATCGCTCGATCGAATTCCTGCTCGGCAACCGCAATCTGGCGATGCTGCGCCCGCATGCGCATCACCCCGAGCTGACCGCCGAGCTGGAAGCGATCCTGGCGAAGCCGAGCCTCTACGACGAAGCGCTGCGGCTGCTGGCGCGGCGCGGCTTCTTCATCGGCGCCGACGGGCAGCGCACTGACTGGCGCGGCACGCGCAGCGAAAGCCCGGAGGTGGCGGCGGCCTGGACCAGCGTCTACCGCGATCCGCAGCGGCATTGGGAATTGTATGAGCTCGCCGAGAAGCTGGTCGACTTCGAGGACTATTTCCGCCGCTGGCGCTTCAACCACGTCACCACGGTGGAGCGCATCATCGGCTTCAAGACCGGCACCGGTGGCACCAGCGGCGTCAATTACTTGCGCAAGATGCTGGAGATCGTGCTGTTCCCCGAGCTCTGGAACCTGCGCACCGGGCTGTGAGGCCGCGCACTGATCATTCGACAGGAGATTTTCATGCTCTATGCCGTCAAGGACTGGGACAATGCCTACGCCAACGGCCCTAACATCGCCGGTGGCGAGCGTTGGCCCGGCCTGTGGGTCGCGCCGGCGGAAGCGTATCGTACCGAAATGGCGGGGCAAGGCCGCGCCAGGCTCGACATCGCCTATGGCGCGCATGACCGGCAGCGCCTCGATCTGTTCCTGCCCGAGGGCAAGCCGAAGGGCCTCGTCGTGTTCGTGCATGGCGGCTACTGGATGCGGCTCGACAAGAGCTTCTGGTCGCATCTCGCGCAAGGCTCCATCGCGCGCGGCCATGCCGTGGCGATGCCGTCCTACCGGCTCTGTCCCGAGGTCGGCATCGCCGATATTTCGGCCGACGTGGCGCAGGCGATCGCGCGGGCGATGGACGAGGTCGCGGGGCCGGTGGCGCTGACCGGGCATTCCGCCGGCGGCCATCTCGTCAGCCGCATGATTTGCCGCGGCGCGCCGCTGCCGCCGGAGCGGCAGGCACGGATCAGCAACGTTGTTTCGCTCTCCGGCCTGCACGATCTGCGCCCGCTGCAGCGGACCGCGATGAACGACACGCTTCATATCGATGACGCCACCGCGCCGCGCGAGAGCCCGGCGCTGCTGGTGCCGGTCGATGCTGCGCGTGTCACCGCCTGGGTCGGCGGCGCGGAGCGCAACGAATTCCGCCGCCAGGCCCAGCTGCTCGCCAACATCTGGACCGGGCTCGGGGCCTCCACTGCCTATGTCGAGGCGCCGGACCGGCACCATTTCGACGTGATCGACGAGCTGGCGGATCCGGAGAGTGGGCTGGTGCAGGCGCTGGTGGGGTAGTCTCAAGTAGCGTCGATTGCAGCGCTCGCCCCGTGCTCCGTGCATGCGTTCTGCGGTGACGGCGCTGCGACCTCATCTCCCCTCCCCCTTGCGGGGAGGGGTTGGGGGTGGGGGTCCCCGGTGACCGACCGGGTTGATCCCTGACATTTTGGACCGGGCTGATCCCTGACACTATTCGATCACTGCTGTGTTGTCTCC